>JAGYJW010000011.1 GCA_018401435.1 Deltaproteobacteria bacterium
CCGTCAACCTCGCGGTGCGGGCCCGGGCCGAGCTGGACAGCGCCGAGGCCCTGCTCAGCCAGGTGCAGGACGCCGAGCTTCGGGGCCGCATTGCCGAGCGCCTGGCCCGCAGCCGCGCGCTGCTCTTGGAGATCGAGGGCCAGCCGGCTGGGGTGTCGGTGGTGCTGCCCTTCCGCGATGGGGTGGTGGTGGTGCCCGGCGGCACGGTGCCCGATGCGGGCCTGCCCCCGCGCCCCAAGGCTGATCCCAGGGGAATCGCCCCGGAGGACTTCGACGCGCTGCTGGCCTCGGTGGCTGGCAACAGCTTCGCCTCCCAGCAGCTCAAGCTGTTGCGGGCGGGTTCTGCCGGGCAGGCCTTCACCGTGGCCCAGGTGATGGCATTGATGCGTTGCTTCAGCTTCGGCCGGGACCAGGTCGAGGCCGCCTTGATGCTGCACCCCAAGGTCGTGGACCCCGAAAACTGGCCACAGGTCTACGGCGTCTTCACCTTCAGCACCGACGCCACCCGGCTGCAGGAGCGGCTGGCGGGGGGCTGAAGACCCGCTTCAGAGCAGGCCTTCGCTGGTGAGGTACTCGCAGTCGGCGAAGCAGGCGTTGGTGCCGTCCCCCAGGTCCGAACAATCGAAGCCGCGGGGGCAGTCTTCGGCCTGGTCGCAGGTGGGCATGCACTGGGACTCGATGCAGTAGTCCTTGTGGCAGTAGTAGTCCACGCGCCCGGTCGAGGCCTCGAGGTAGTCGCAGTACCAGCCGCTGGGGCAGGCGCTGTCGTCGGGAAAGCCGAAGAAGTCACAGGTGGAGGAGGTGTCCACCTCGACGATGGCGCAGGGGCTGTTGGCCGGGCAGCCCACATCGCCGCGGCCGGCGTCGCATTCGCCCACATAGGCGGTGGCGATGCAGGCGTCCCCGCCGCTGCAGCGCGGGTTGAAGATGTCGCAGGTGGTCTGGCAGAGGTCTTCGTCGTCGACATAGCACTGGCCCGTGGTGCTATCGCACTTCTCGCCGTAGTCGCAGTCCAGCTGGGTGTCGCGGCAGCCATAGGCCTCGCACTGGTGCGTGCCCATGTCGCAGGACTGGCCCGCCAGGCAGTCGTCGTCGCCGCCGCAGCCCAGCTTGCAGCTGTAGTCCTCTGTGCAGTATTGCTGGATGTCGCAGTCGGCAGAGGTCACGCAGTCCACGTCTGCGCAGGCCTCGTCCACGCAGGCCTGGCCCTCGCTGCAGTCGGAGTTGTTGGCGCACTCGCCCCCGGCTTTGCCGGTGCAGGCGATGAGCAGGCTGAGGGGAAGGGCCAGCAAGGCGGCGGTGAAGCTGCGCATCAGTTGGATCCGCCCGTGCAGAATTCGGAGGGGTCGCCCGACCCGAGGTCGTATTTTGCCGTCACGCGGCTGTTGGGTGGGGGCATCTGGGCGCGGTCAAAGACGATGACGGCCTGGGGTTCCTGGCCCTGCTCTTCGATGAGTTCGTAGCGGTAGCGCCCGCTGTCGCAGGGGACCTCCTCGTCGTCGATGCCCACCACCAGCGTGGCCACGTCGGGGATATCGGACAGGTAGAAGGTGTCCTGCAGGCGGGAGGAGGCCAGGGACAGCTCGGTGACGATGTCGCCGAAGTCGTCTGCGCAGATATTGCCGATGACGCCGTTGGTTTGGTTTGCAATGTCCAGGTAGCGGGTGCCTTCGCGGCTGATGGACCCGGCGCGGCAGCTGTCGGGGTCGGTGACCACCAGGGCGCTGGCATTGAAGATGTCGCGGTTGCGCTGGCCCTTCACATTGCGGAAGGCGTTGATGTACTCGTTGACCGGCAGCGGGCTGGCGTCTTGTTCGTCGCTCACGAAGATCATGCTGAGGTAGGCTTCGGGTCGGATGAAGCCCTGGTTGGTGGTCTCGGATCGCGGGGGGGTGATCGCCCGGAACGCGCTTTCCAGGCCCATTTCGTAGCCGGACCCGCAGATGCCCACCCTCACCATCTCCGAGAAGCGCTCGCTTCCGTTTTCGGTGTTGGGGGTGATCCAGCCGCCGTCCACCAGGCCGCCGGGTTCGGGGATCTGGTTGATGGCGGCCTGGTCGCAGACGGTGCCGGGGATGGCCTCGGCCGGGGCCACCGACGTGGTGATCACGCCGATCTGGTAGTCCACATCGCCTTCGATGAAGAAGGTGAGGAACTGGTCGAAGTTTTCGGAGAGACGGTTCTGGTAGGGCTCCATCGAACAGGAGTTGTCCACCACCAGCAGCACGTCGACCTCTCCGGCTTCGAGCTGGTAGAAGATGTCGTCGCCTTCGAACTCGACAAAGCCGTGTTCGATGCAGCCGGCCGATAGCAGCGTCACCGCAGCCAGGCCGGACCAGAGGGTGGGGGTGCGGGGCAGAGCCATCGCGATCTCCAGACCGAGTGCAGCACACAGGCTATTCCAGTCGGGCGCCGCCTGCATGGCTGCGCCCTGGGAGAGCCCGCTATGGACCGATCGCCCCCGCCGCCGCGCCGCTGTCCCGCTGCTGGCGCTGCTGGCCGGGCTCGGCCTGTCCCGCCCCGCGGCAGCTCAAGACGCCTGCTTTAACGATCTGCGCCAGGACCTCAATTGCAACGGCATTGACGTCACCGACGAGCGCGCCGTGGACCTGACGGATCCCACCTGCCTGTCGCAGACCGATGCCAACGGAGATCCCTGGCCCAACGCCGACTATTACTACGACTACTGGTCCTATGGCTGTCGCTTCGTGGTGGCCGACTTCGACGCCGACGGCGACGGGCTGGGTGCGGGGGCGGTGGTCTACCCCGAAGACGCGACCTACCCGGACCTCACGGCGGTGCTGGCCTGCGACAATTGCGCGGAGATCCCCAACAACGACCAGGCCGACCTGGACTGCGACAATGTGGGCGACGTCTGCGACAACTGCATTGATGTGCCCAACAACGATCAGGCCGACCCCGACTTCGACGGCTTTGGCAGCGCCTGCGACAATTGCCCGCTGGTGCCCAATCCCGACCAGCGCGACACCGACAACGACGGCATTGGCGACGCCTGCGACAACTGCCCCGACGACTACAATCCCTCCCAGGCCGACGCAGACGTGGACCGGGTGGGCGACCAGTGCGACAACTGCCCGGTCAGCTACAACCCGACCCAAGACGACCGCGACGCCGACACGGTGGGCGATGTCTGCGACAACTGCGTGCAGGCCGTCAACCCCGACCAGGCTGACCTGGATGGCGACGCCTGGGGAGATGCCTGCGACAATTGCGGCACTGAGTTCAACCAGGACCAGGCCGATGGCGATGGAGACGGCGTGGGCGATGTCTGCGATGTCTGCCCCGAGATCAGCGATCCGTTGCAAGAGGACCAGGACTCCGACACCGTCGGCGATGCCTGTGACAACTGCATCGAGAAGGCCAACGAGTCCCAGGTGGACGCCGACCTGGACGGCACGGGCGACGAGTGCGATCTCTGCCCCGGCGTGACCGACTACGATCGCTTGGACAGCGACGGCGACGGCTTTGGCGACATCTGCGACAATTGCCCGCTGGACGCCAATCCCGACCAGCTGGACTCCGATGGCGACCGCATCGGCGATGTCTGCGACCCCAATACCAAGGTGCGCGGCGGGGGCAGCCGCTGCCAGTCTGCGCCCGGGCCCCTGGGCACCCTGCTGCTGGGCTCCTTCATCGGCTTGATGGGCGGTGTGCGCCGCCGCCGTTGAGCGCCCTTTCCTCTACGCAGCGCGGGTCATCTACGCAGCGCGGGTCATCTACGCAGCGCGGGCGGAGAGGCCGAAGCCCCCCCGCCCGCTGAAGCGATCGGCCGGCGCTAGCGGGCCGGGATCGGGACCTCTTCGGTGGGCTGACGCTCACTGTCCAGCAGCCGCTCCCGGTGGCGACGGGCCGTCCGCTCGAGCTTGGCCATGACCGCGTCGAGGGAGACCACGATGTCGTCGGAGGTGTCGCGGGCGACCACATTGTGGAAGCCGGGGGCGTTGAGGGTCAGCTCGACGTCGAAGCGATGCTTCTCCTGGCGGAGCACCAGGTGAGCCTCCATGGGCTCTCGAAGGTGGGTCGCCACCTTGGCGATCTTGCGATCGGCCCGCTCGGTGATGAACTCAGATGCTTCGATATTCCGCCACGTGATGTCGAGCCTCATTCTGACTCCTGTGCCCGTGGGACTGGGGGCCTGTGCCCCACCGAAGCCGACCGGACCATCGGCCTCGGCTCTACGCAACTGTTGCGTTAGAAGAGTATCTTTCGCTGATTCGAAGGCAAGATTCCGAGGGCCTCCCGATACTTGGCGACGGTGCGCCTTGCGATGGTGATGTCCTGCTTGGCGAGCAGCTTCATGATCTCACTATCCGAAAGCGGATGCTTGGGATCTTCTTCGGACACGAGCTTGCGCAGCTTCTCCTTGACCGCCTCGCCGGCGAGGTCGCCGCCTGTGCTGCGCTGGATGCCGGCGTTGAAGAAGTACTTCAGCTCGAAGATGCCGTGCGGGCACTGCACATATTTGTTGGTGGTGACCCGGCTGACGGTGCTCTCGTGCACATTGACGCTCTCGTCCTCCGCCACATCGCGCAGCACCATGGGCGCGAGGTGCTCGGGACCCTCGTCAAAGAAGCGGCGCTGGCGCTTCAGGATGCACTCCATGACCTTGTGGATGGTCTTCTGCCGCTTGTAGATGCTGCGAATCAAGAAGTCGGCCGAGTCCAGGCGCTCCTTGATGTAATTCTTGTCCTCCTTGCTCCCCTTCCCTTCCAAGATGTCACGGTAGTAGCGGCTGATGCGCAGACGCGGCAGCCCGTCCTCATTCTGGACGATGGCCCACTCGCCGCCCATCTTCACGATCTGGATGTCGGGGGTGATGTAGGAGTTGGGGGTGTCGGCGTAGGGGCGGCCGGGCCAGGGCTCCAGCGTCTGGATCATCTTGTGGTACTCGACCACGTCTTCGACATCCATGTCGATGGCCCGCGCCAGGCCGGCATAGTTCCGCGTCTCGAGGTCCGAGAGGTGGTGGCGCAGGATCTCGTCGATGAAGGGGTCTTCGGGCCAGCGCAGGCGGGCTTGCACCGCGAGGCATTCGGCGAGGTCCCGGGAGCCGCAGCCGGCGGGGTCGAAGGCCTGCACGATCTCCAGCGCGCCCTCGGCGTCGTCCATCTCGACCTCGGCCATCTCGGCGACCTCGTCGAGGGTGAGCTCGAGGTAGCCCCGGTGGTCGAGGTTGAGCACGATGACCGCGGCGGCGTTGTGTTCGGCCTCGGTGCACATCGCCGTGTTGAGCTGCGTCAGCAGGTGGGCGGTGAGGGTCTCGGATGCGCTGAGGTTTTGTTCGATGGGGGGCAGGTCTTCCAGGCTGGACCCGCCCGACGACCCGCGGAAGTCACCGCTGGAGCTGTCGTAGTCCTTGAGGAACTTCTCCCAGTCCACCGAGCTCTCGTTGACGGTCTCGGCGCCGTTGTTCTGGTCCACCACATCCTGTTGCTGTGCCGCGATACCGTCCTGCAGCCTGTGTTCGGCATCGCTGAGCTCGGGGGATTCGGTGCCGGGCACCGCTTCGAGGGTGGGGTTCTCGATCAGCTCCTGGTTGACCGCGGCCACCAGCTCCATGTGGTTGAGCTGGAGCAGCTTGATGGCCTGCTGCAGCTGCACCGTCATGCGGAGCTGCATGGTCTGCTTGAGCTGCTGGCTGAGCTGCATTCCCATTCGTCGTGTTCCTGTGCGGTGGGGGTCCTGTGGCGACCCTCCCCAATGATAGGCACATCGACGGCTCCTGGCACAGCCCTTGCAAAAAAGGACCTCCCATGACATGGAGCGGCGCGGCGGCTGCGCTCAGGTGGGCAGCCGGAAGTCCGGCCCGAGGAAGCGGGCCCGCACATGGGGGTCGGCCGCGAGCACCGCGGGGGGGCCCTGGGCGAGGGTGCGGCCTTCCACCAGCACGATGGCCCGGTCGCAGATGGGCAGCGTGGCGTGGACCGCGTGGTCGGTGAGCAGCACGGCCATGCCGCTGGCCGCCAGGTCGCGAATCAGGGCCTGCAGCGCGCTCACAGCGACCGGATCCACCCCCGAGAAGGGCTCGTCCAGCAGCAGGACCAATGGGGCGCCCGCCAGGCAGCGGGCGATCTCGACCCGACGGGCCTCGCCGCCAGAGAGGCTGCGTGCGGGGCGGTCCCCCAGCTCGGCCAGACCCACCCGGGCCAGGCGGGCGCGGGCCTCCCGTCGGGCCTCCATTGGGCGCACGCCCCGCGCCTCCAAGGCCAGGCAGAGGTTGTCCACCGCGGTGAGGTCGAGGAGCAGGGAGGGCTCTTGGGGCAGGTAGCCCAGGCCCCGGCGGGCCCGCTGCCACAGGGGCAGCCCCGTGAGCGCCTGGCCGGCCAGCACCACGGTGCCGCCGTCGGCCCGAAGCCGCCCCGTGAGCAGGTGGAAGGTGCTGCTCTTGCCTGCGCCATTGGGGCCCAACAAGCCCACCACCTCGCCCGGAAAGACGTCGATATCGACATCCTGGACAACCGACCGACCGCCCCGGCGCTTGAGGAGGCCCCGGGCGACCAGCAAGGCGGGCGGCTCAGGGTTGGGGGGCACGGGCCTCGCCCCAGCCGCCATCCACCACCACGCGACAGTCCTCGCATTCGATCCGGTCGGCATCCACCCAGAAGCGGATGGACCGTCCCGACAGGCGGTGGGCCCCCTCGGTGAGCACCGGCTGGCCGGTGAGGGTGAGCAGCCCCGCGGCCGGGTCCAGCAGCACGCGATCAGCCTGGGCGCTGGCTTCTCCGCGTTGCAGGCGCACCTGTCCCTCCCCCTGCACCGCGGTGATGACGCCG
This sequence comes from Deltaproteobacteria bacterium, assembly GCA_018401435.1. Lineage (GTDB taxonomy): Bacteria > Myxococcota_A > UBA796 > UBA796 > UBA2385 > M30B51. Next base: position 6,795 of record JAGYJW010000011.1, read on the forward strand.
GCGGCATCCACCTGCAGGCTGAGCCGATCGCAGCGCAGCGCGAGCGGGCCCCGTTGCACCCGCACCTCGCCCTCGAAGTGTCCCTCGCCCGCCTTGAGATCCCAGCGGGCGCGCTGGGCTTGCACCGTCACGGAGGGTGCCCCATCGGCCGGGTCGGCGCCCGGCGGCGCGGCCAGGCGCACGCCCTCCAGCTGCATGGCCGGCGGCGATGGGGCCTCCGCTGGGGCCTCTGCTGGGGCCGCAGCAGCCGGCATAGCGGCTGGAGCGGGCGACGCGGCGCAGGCACCCCCGCTCCAAGCTCCCAGCAGCAGCGCGGCCGCGCGGGGCCTCACGCCGAGATCTCGGCCGGGTCCGGGTCGGCTTGTCGTCGGCGCCTGGCTGCGCCGGGCGTGGTGCTCCAAGCCGGCCCGCAAGAAGGTGGAGAAGAGGGGGTGCGGGTCCAGGGGCGGCTCTTGAACTCCGGGTGGAACTGGCAGGCCACGAAGTAGGGGTGGTCCTGCAGCTCGACCATCTCGGCCAGCTTGCCGTCGGGGCTGCGGCCGCTCACCTTCAGGCCGGCAGCCTCCAGCCGCTCGAAATAGGACGGGTTGACCTCGTAGCGGTGGCGGTGGCGCTCGCTGATGGTCTCGGCGTCGTAGATGCGGGCGGCGAGCGAGCCGGGGCGCAGCGCGCAGGGCCAGGCCCCCAGGCGCATGGTGCCGCCCTTGTCGGTCAGCTCTCGCTGGTCGTTCATGAGGTCCACGACGTGGTTCTGGGCGTGGGGCGAGAACTCGCGGCTGTGGGCGTCGGTCAGACCCAAGACGCTGCGGCAGAACTCGACCACAGCAAGCTGCATGCCCAGGCAGATGCCAAAGAAGGGCACGCCCTGCTGCCGGGCCCAGCCGATGGCCGAGATCTTGCCTTCGGTGCCGCGCTCGCCGAAGCCACCGGGCACCAGCACGGCGTCCACCGATCCCAGCAAGGCGCCCGGGTCATCGGGGTCGATCTCCTCGCTGTCGAGGTAGACGATGTCCAGGCGCGCGCCATTGGCCACGGCCCCATGAAAGAGGGCCTCGTTGAGGCTCTTGTAGGTGTCCGCCAGGGCGACATATTTGCCCACCACGCCCACGCGCACGGTGCGGCGCGCGTTCTGCCAGCGCTCGATCAAGGACTCCCACTTCTCCATGCGGGCCTGGGCGGCCCAGATGCCCAGCTTCTCAAGGATGCGGTCGTCCAGATCCTGCGCCTGGAAGACCAGGGGCAGCCGGTAGATATTGTCCACATCGGGGGCGCCGATCACGCTGTCCACCCCCACATTGCAGAACAGGGCGATCTTTTCGCGGATGGCCTTGGGCAGCTCGCGATCCGAACGGCAGAGCAGGATGTCTGGTTGAATGCCGATCTCCCGCAGGTCCTTCACCGAGTGCTGGGTGGGCTTGGTCTTGAGCTCACCCGAGGTGGCGATGAAGGGCACCAGGGTGAGGTGAATGTAGAGCACATCGGCGGGGCCGACATCCACGCGGAACTGTCGGATGGCTTCGAGGAAGGGCAGGCCCTCGATGTCGCCCACGGTGCCGCCCACCTCGATGATGCCGATGTCGGCGTCTTTGACCGCCGCCCAGATCAGCCGCTTGATCTCGTCGGTGATGTGCGGGATGACCTGCACCGTGCGGCCGAGGTACTCGCCCCGCCGCTCGCGGTCGATGACATTGCTGTAGATGCGCCCGGTGGTGAAGTTGTTGCTCTGGGCCACCTTGGTGCTGACAAAGCGCTCGTAGTGGCCCAGGTCCAGATCCGTCTCTGCGCCGTCGTCCGTGACGAAGACCTCGCCGTGCTGGTAGGGGCTCATCGTGCCGGGGTCGACGTTGATGTAGGGGTCCATCTTGACGTTGGTGACCCGCAGGCCGCGGGCCTCGAGCAAGGCGCCGATGGCGGCGGCCGACAGGCCCTTGCCCAAGGAGGACAGCACGCCGCCGGTGACGAAGAGGAACTTCTTGTGCATCGAGACTCCCAGGGGGGGGGCGCGGGGCTCAGGCCCCAGCGGTGAGGAGGGCCTGCAGGCGCTCCAGGTCTGCCGACGTATCCACCGAGGGGCAGTCCTCGCTGAGGTGGATCACCTGAATGGGCATGCCCTGTTCGAGGAGCCGGAGCTGCTCGAGATCCTCTTGTTGCTCCAGGCGTCCCCGGGGCAGGGATCGGAAGCGTCGCAGGGCCGGGGGACGAAAGGCATAGAGGCCCACATGCTGCAGCCAGGGGCCAGCGCGGGGGATGGGGGCGCGCGAGAAGTAGAGCGCACGGCCCGCCGCGTCGAGCACGACCTTGACCCGATCCGGGCTGGCGGCAGCCACGGCGTCCGACAGGGGCGGCAGCCGGTGGCCACCTGCACCTGGGGCGCGTCAAAGGCGGCGATCAAGGCGTCGAGATCGCGGGGCGACACCAGCGGCACGTCGCCCTGAAGATTGAGCACCACGTCGGGATGCAGGCCCAACCGGTCCAGGCGGCGGCCACCCGATCGCTGCCCGAGGCCAGCGTCGGATCGGTCATCACCACCTCGCCGCCGGCCGCCGCGACGACGGCGGCGATGCGCGGGTCGTCGGTGGCCACCAAGGCGCGCTGGATGCGGTGGGCCGCCTCTGCCTGGGCGAGCACCCGGAGCACCATGGGCACCCCGGCAAGATCGGCCAGGGGCTTGCCCGGCAGGCGGCTGGAGGCCCACCGCGCGGGAATGACGGCGACACAAGAAAGCACCGGCGGCATGTAGCCGACCGGTGCTTCTGGGGCGATGCCGCTGCGAGAGCGGATCAGCGCTTGCTGAACTGGAACTTCTTGCGGGCGCCGGGCTGGCCGTACTTCTTGCGCTCGACCTCGCGGGCGTCGCGGGTGAGCAGACCGTAGCTCTTGAGCAGCGCCCGGTGAGCCGGGTTGGCGTCGGTGAGCGCGCGGCTGATGCCCAGACGGATGGCGCCGGCCTGGCTGGCCTTGCCACCGCCATCGACCACCACGTGGATATCGTAGCTGTTGGCCGTCTCGGTCAGCTCGAGGGGCTGGCGGAGGATCAGCTTGACGCTCTCGCGGACGAAGTACTCGTCCAGGGTGCGCTTGTTGACGACGATGTTGCCATTGCCGGGGCGCAGGTAGACGCGCGCGACCGAGGTCTTGCGGCGGCCGGTACCGTAGTGCTGGTTCATGGACGGTGCTCTCGCTTCAGACGTGCGCAGGGAAGGGCTGGGGCTGCTGGGCGACGTGCGGGTGCTCGTTGCCAGCGTAGATCTTGAGCTTGGTGATGACCTGGCGGGCCAGGCGGTTCTTGGGCAGCATGCCCTTGACCGCAGCCTGCAGGGCGCGTTCGGGGTGCGGGCCGGTGAGGACCTGGCGCGCGGTGCGGGACCGCAGACCACCCGAGTAGCCGGTGTAGTGGTAGTAGTTCTTCTGGTCCAACTTGCGGCCGGTCAGGACGACCTTTTCCGCGTTGACGACCACGACGAAATCGCCGACGTCCATATGGGGCGCGAAGGTGGGCTTGTGCTTGCCACGGAGCACCGTGGCGATGCGGGTGGCAAGCCGACCGAGGGTCTGACCGTCGGCATCGACGACGTACCAGTTGCGCTCGATGTCGGCCACGCTTTGCAGGGTCGTGGTCATGGGGCACCAGAGAGAGAAGGAGATTCAGGAGCGGGGCGGACGGGCCGTCTGCCTGCCGCCGGTTGGCCGTCCGGGGTGCGCCGGTGAAGGTCGCGACCGAGGGGGTCAGCCTGGAACGAACCCGGCCGGGATAGTCCGCGCTGGGGTCGGTGTCAAGATTGCGCCGGTCACGGGGGGAGATTCCGCCCTGCGGCCGGTGCTCAGCGTTTCACCCCGACAGGGGCTCTTCGCTGGACCCCGACGAGGTAACGCTCCCGCAGCAGGCCGGCCAACCCCGGCGAGTCGCTGAGCAGGCGCGCGATCTCTTCGTCGCCGCCATCCCCGGGCGCCGCCGCCGCAGAATCGCCCGCGAGGGCCGTTTCGGCGCGAATCACCACGCTGGCGAGGTCGGTCGCGGCTGGATCCAGAAGGGCCCGGGCGGCGGCGGGATCGTGGTGACGCAAGGCCCAGGCTGCGCTGAGTCGGGCAACCGGCCCTGCGCCCCGGAGCGGCTCAACCCAGGGGCCGGGCTCCCCTCGCCGGGCGGCCAACCAGCCCGCCAGCACGCTATCCCCTGCCCCACCCGCGCTGAGGGCGTCCAGGTCTGTCGGCGAGCCGGGAGGCGCGGTCGCCACGGCGAGGGCGGCGCTCGCCTCGGGGCTCAGATCCCCGATGGGCCAGGGCTCCGGCGCGAGCCAGGCCCCAGGCCGATCCACCGGTTCGGGTGGCAGCCGCAGCAGGGCCTCGACGGGCGGGCGCGCCAGAAAGGCCATGACCCGCGCCTGGCCCCGCCGGGCATCCTCCTGCGCGTCCCAAGCGGCCAGAACACGCCACAGGTGCGGATTCCAGATGTCAGATTCAAGCGCCGTCTGCAGCTGGCTTCGGGCCTCGTCCCGGCGGCCCAGGGCCCACAGCGCCCGACCCGTCAGCAGGGCGGCGTCGGTGCCGTCCAGATCGGCCAGCGTGGCCAGGGCGGCGTCCGGGGCGCCCTGGGAGAGCTGGCCGGTGGCCAGCGCGATGCGGGCGTGGGGATCGGGGGCAGACAGGGCCGAGAGGGCGCGCACCCCTGCCCTCACCCAGGCGCCGTCGGGCGCGGCAAGCCCCAGGTAGATGGCCTGGGCGGCCACGGGAGGCGGCAGGTCGCTGCGCTCGAGGGAGCCCAAGGCGGCCTGGGCGGCATCCTGCCAGCCGGGCGCATCGACGGCGGCCTCGGCGGCGGCGGCGTGAAGGGTCGCGCCAGCGAGCCCGCCAGGATGCGGCCGCTTTGGCGGGATCCCCGACCAGCCAAGCGATCTCCGCCAGCACCCGGTGCAGCTCGGGGCGCGTGACCCCGGCCCCCAGGCAAGCGGTGGCCAGGGCCTCGGCCGCGGCCAGCTCGGCGCGCCCCAGGCGCAGCCGGCGAGGATCACGCAGGCCTCGGGGTCGGCGGGGTCCCGCGCCAGCACCGCCGCGGCGGCGGAGCTGGATCGGCGCCCAAGCGCAGCATGGCCTCAGCCGCGCCGAGGCGGCCGGGCGCTGGCATCTTCGGGGCCCAAGGCCGCCAGCGCGGCTTCGGGCTCGCCCCGCTGCAGGGCCTGCCAGGCGCGGGCCGCCGGCAGGAGGTCGGAGGGCGCGGTCTCGGCGAGCGCCGCCACCATCTCCTGCGCCTGCACCGGCCCGAGCAGGGTCACCGAGGGCTCTCGTGCGGCCAGGATGACAAGCTGCAGCAGGGTGTCGGCGTCGTTGCCATCCAAGGAGGCGGCCTTGGCCAGCTCCTCGGCCGCAGCGGCAGGTCGGCCTGGCCCGGCGTCGGCTGCCGCCTGGCGGTGGCGCTCCGGCGGCCCCGGCAACGAGGGCCATCGCTCTTGAAAGCCCGTGACCACGGCAAAGACCGCCTCGTGGTCCATGGGCCGCTGCCCCTGGGCGGGGTTGCGGGGCAACGAGACCCAGGCGGCCAGCCCAAAGAAGATGATCAGGACCACAGCCAGCACGATGATGGCCCAGCCGCTGCGCGGGGTCCCCGGCCGCATGCGCTCCCGCCTCTCTCGCTGAAGGCGCCGCTCCAAGGCGTGGGCGTCTGCGTCGGTGGGATCGCCGCTCAAATCAGGCTCCCCTCCCGCGGCCCGTCGCCCATCACGACGCGCATCAGCCACAGGCCCTGGGCCGGCGCGGTGGGCCCTGCCTGGCTGCGGTCGCGGGCCGCGAGCACCGCGGGAAGGGCGTCGGCGGAGAGGCGACCGGCCCCGATCTCCACCAGGGTGCCGGCAAAGATCCGCACCTGGTGGCGCAGGAATCCATGGCCGGAAACATCGATCAAGACTTCGTCTTCGCAGAGACGAACATCAACTCCCAGCACCCTTCTCACCGGGCTTCGTGCACCGCAGCCCGCCGCCCGGAAGCTGCTGAAGTCATGGGTGCCCACCAGCGCGGGGGCGGCCGCCGCCATGGCCGGGACGTCGAGGGGGCGCCGGTGATGCCAGGTCTGGCCGGCCCGAAAGGGGCAGCGCGGGGTGCGGGCGAGGATGCGGTAGCGGTAGGTCTTTTGAAGGGTCCAGCGCCGGGGGTCGAAGTCCAGAGGCGCCAGGCGCGCGTCCAGGCAAGCGATATCATCGGGCAGCAGCGCGTTCAGCGCGTCCCGCAACCGGTCGGGGCGTCGGGGGCTGCGGGCCGAGAAGCCCGCGACCTGGTGCATGGCGTGCACCCCGGCATCGGTGCGCCCGGTGCTCGATACCGCGACCACCTCGCCACCCAGGGCCTGTCGCAGGGCATCCTCCACCGCGCCCTGGATGCTGGGGCCATTGGGCTGCCGCTGCCAGCCGACATAGCCCTCGCCCCGCCATGCCAGGTCGATGCGCCAGCCTTGCAGATCCCCGGCCGGGTCGGTCATGGGGTCAATAGGCGAGGTGGAGGCCGATTCCAACCGTCGAGCCGCTGAAGACCAGGCCGCTGTCGCCTTCTCCGATGGTCTGCTGCCGGTACTCCACCACCAGGTAGGAGTCTTCGATGCCCTTGCGGGCCTCCAGGCGGCTGGCGCCCGGCCGGTCGAAGAAGTCCAGCAGGATCTCGCCGCCCGCGCTCCAGTGCCAGCCCGCCTTGGCGCCGCCCAGGCTGTCGGTGGTCCCGGCCGCCCGGTCCACATCCCAGCGCTCCCGCCACAGCCAGTAGTCGCCTCCGACGCCAAAATAGGGCACCAGCAGCTGGTTGCGGACGATGTCGAGGCGCGCGGTGGCCCCGGCGGACAGGGGGATGGCCTGCAGGGTGTCTTCGTCGGCCGAGGCGGCGCCGCTGGCAGAGACCAGGTAGCCCTTCTTCTGCAAGAAGCCGATGCCGCCCTTGATCTCGAAGAAGCGGGTGAGGCGCGGCCCCCCCTCGATCCAGATCAGGCCAAAGCCGCGGTCGCCAAAGACCGTCTTCAGGTTCTTGTCGTCCGGGGTGAAGGGGCCCACCCGCAGGCCGACGACCCCGTTGCTGCGGGGCCGCTGAAAGATGTTGGTGTAATCGTCCACTTCGTCGCTGAAGATCTGGACGTCTGCGCTGTCGTCGGCGCGGGCGTCGGTGGACAGGGCCGCCAGGGGCAGGCCCACCAGGGCCAGCGCGGCCACCCGGCGGCGGCCGAAGGCCAGCAGCCCCGACAAGGCCGCCAACAAGCCCAGGCCCGCGGCCCCCCGGGATCCGGTCATGGGGAGCGCGCAGAAGCCCCCGGCTTCGCCCGCGAGGGCGGCGGCCGTGAAGGTCTCCTTGGGGGTGCCGGTGACGACGTTGCTCATGCTGCTCTCCTGGCCGCCCGTGTCATAGGCGCGAACCGCAAGGTAATGGATCTGATCGTTGCTGAGGGGCGACAAGGTAACGCTGATGTCCTCACCGGATTCGGCGGAGACCTTCACGGGGCCCGAGAAGGCCGCGCTGCCATCATAGGCGGGCCCGCCGCAGGGGCTGGTCTCACAGCCCTCCCAATCGGCGGATTCAAAGGGGGTCGTGGTCACGTAGATCTCGTAATAGTCGAGATCTTCGGCGTTGATGCCGTTGAAGGACAAGACCAGCTTGCCATCGCCGAAGTCCACCTGGGAGCTTCGCAGCGTCACCCCGGCAGGCGGGCTGTCCAAGCTGAGCAGCACGGCGTCATGGCCGGGCAGGCCATCGTCATCGGTGACGAGGATCCGCAGCTGGTTCACGCCTTCGACCCAGGCGTCGCTGACGGTCACCATCGCGCTGACCGCCTGGCCTGCGGTCAGGGTGCCCGAGGCCAGGGTGCCGCCCCCGGCGTCGAAGTCCGTGGGGTTCAAGCTGATCTGCCAGCTGCCGGCCACATCGGCGCTGAAGGCGATCTCGACCTCCTGCCCCAAGGACACGGTGTCGCTGGCCGGATCGGCGGCCGCGACCCAAGGCCGGGTGCTGTAGACCCAGAGCTGCCCCTCGTCGGTGCCGAAGACGCCATAGCCATCGGTGATGGCCCGGATCTCGCGCACGGTGCTGCCCGAAGCTGCGTCTGTGGGGAAGGCCACGGCCCCCAGCTCGGTGCCGCCAGGCACCCCTGTGGTCGTGTTGTAGGTGAAGAAGACCAGCTCGTCGCGATCCCCATCCGCCACGGCCAGCTCGTCGCTCAGCAAGGCCAGGGCGGTGGGGCGCTGCAGTCCGCTGCTGCTGCCCAGCACCCGCGCGGCGTCTTGCAAGGCGAGGTTGAAGCTGACCACCCCGCCGTCGCTGTCGGCGATGAGGGCGGTGGTATCGGCGATGATGTTGTCGTTTTCCAGCACATCGGCCACCGAGACCACGCCCACGGCGCTGTCATTGGGCACATAGGCGCCCGTCACCGGCGCGATGCGTCCGACAAAGCTCTGGTCCAGACTCGCCACCGCCCAGGCGCCGGACCGGTCGAGGTCCTGGAAGCCGGGCGCGCTGAAGCTGGACCCCGCGGTGAGGCTGTCACCATCGGCCAGGCTGCCCGGCTGGCCCGCGGTGAGGATGTCGAAGAAGCCGCCATCGGGATCGCCCGCAACAGCCACCAGCACGCCTTCAACCAGCACGAGGCCCAGCACCTGCTGGCCAGAGCCGGTGAGGCCCACACCGGTCAGACCCGGGGTCTGGTCCGAGAGATCGACAAAGGTCAGGCTGCCGTCGGCGCAGCCCACGAAGAGCCGGTCGGGCACCGTGTCGCCGCCGGCCACGGCGGTGTCCTTGGAGCCGGAGCAGGGCGCCAGGGCCGTCACGGACCAGGTGGCGGTGTCGAGCACCCGAAGCTGGCCCGATCCGCTCTCGATGGCCCCCACCCAGCGGGCGCGCTCGCCCGTCGTGCTGAGGTCGGTGATGGCGGTGCCCTCGTCCAGAACGAGGGGGAAGCGGGCGTCGGCGGCCTGGGCGAGGCCAGCAGAGAGGGCGAGGATCAACATCGGGGTCTACCTATGCAAGTTCCATGCCGCTGCCGAGAGGCGGCCCAGCGCCCGACTCGGGGCAGCTGGGCTGACAAGCTGTCAATGTGCGGCCCGCTGGCTGACGATTGGTCAGTTCAGAGCATGCCCGTGCGGTGCAAGGCGAGGGCGAGGGCGACCGCGTTGGCGCTGGCCCCAAAGCGGAGGTTGTCCGCCGCTGCCCAGAGGTGCAAGCCATCCCCCATGGGGTCGGCGCGCAGCCGGCCCACATAGACCGCCGCCTTGCCGGCCAGTCGGCGGGGCCCGGGCACGGGGTCTCCCAGCCGGATGTTGCCGACCTCGCCCAGGGTGGCCCGCACATCGGGCAGGTCCACCCCCCCGGGGAAGTCCAGGTTCAGGCTCGCGGCCAGGCCGGTGAACAGGGGCACCGCGCAGAGGCTGAGGGCCAGCGCCTGGGGCTGAAGGCCCAGCACGGCGGCGACCTCGGCCGACAGGCGCCGCTCTGCCGCGCTCCAGCCGTCGTCGGCGCTGGCCGCCTCACCCACCTGGGCCAGCAGGTCGAAGGCGAGGCCGCTGGGAAAGACCTTGCGGGGGGGCTCGCCCTGGTTGAAGAGGGCGACCACCTGCCCCGACAGCTCCTCCACGCCGTCTCGGCCGGCCACACCGGCCGACAACAAGATGGTGCCGCGGGCGCGCTCGCAGCCCAAGGGCAGCAGCGGGGCGAGCACGGTCGCCACCAGCACCGCTGCCGGACTGGGGGAGCTGACGATGCGGACCTCGGCGAAGCGGGCCAAGGGGCTGGGATCGACCGCCGCCACCACGATGGGGGCCTGGGCCGCGAGCGCCCCGCCGACGTCGATGACCGCCATGCCGGCCTCGGCCAGGGCCGGTCCGATGCGCGCGTTGACCTCGGCGGGAGCGGCGAGCAAGACCAGGTCCACATCGTCGAAGAGGGGGCTCTCGGCGGGATCATCGGGCAGCACATGCACCTTGAGTTGGGCGCCATCGACCTCGGTGGTGCCCGAGCGCATGGCCCGGCTGGCGAAGAGCCGCCAGGCGGTGATGGGCAGCGGCGACTGGCTGAGCGCGCTCAGCAGGTCCTGGCCCACCGCACCGGTGGCGCCGACGACAGCGACGGTGAGTCCGCGGTGGGCGGACCCTTCCTTGAGATCATCAGACAAGACAGCTCCTGTGGGAGGGCCCGGGGCAGTGCCCGGGCTCAGGCGCCGATGCGGCCGGCCCCCGGTGCGGGCAGCTTCGCGTCGGCGTCACGGATGTAGTGCAATTCGAAGGCGGCGGGGTCCATCCACTCGGCGAGGGCGCCCAGGCGGGCCACCTCCGAGGCGGCGCAACGCTTTGGATCAGCGGCGACCTGCCCCCCGGCGGCGGTGATGGCCGCGGCGTGCAGGGGGGCGCCCTCCCCAATGGCGACAAAGGGCGGCGCAGGCAACAGGGCGTCGAGGGGCGCGTCCACCTCGGGACCGAGGGGCGCTGGTACGACCTGGGAGGCATCGTATAAGCCGGCGTATAACTTGCCCTTTCGGGCATCCAGCAAGGACAGGCACCGGGGCGCGCCGCAAAGCGCCGCCCGCGCCGCGAGGCTGGAGACCGCGGCCACCGGCAGCCCGCGGGCCATGGCCAAGCCCAAGGCCGTCGCCACCCCAACCCGCAGGCCGGTAAAGGCCCCGGGCCCATGGGCCACCGCGATGCAGACCAGCTGCTGGTCGGGATCCGCGTCGATGCTGGCCAGCAAATCGACGATGGCGGGCAGCAGCAGCCCGTCGGCACCGCGCACCACCGCCGCGGACCAGGCCCGGCCGGGGCCTTCCGCAGACCACAAGGCCGCACCGATGACCGGCCCGGCGGTGTCGATGCCCAGCGTGACCGCCTGCATGGTCAGCTCCCCAAGGCGCGCTGGATGTCCCAGACCAGCACCGTGAGCATGAGCAGGACCATCATGAGCACGCCGACCTGCTGGGCACGCTCCCGCAAGGCCACCGAGACGGGGCGGCCGCGCAGGGCCTCCAAGATGAAGAAGAAGAGCTGTCCCCCGTCGAGGACGGGCACGGGCAGCAGGTTGACGATGCCGAGCGAGATGCTGAGCCCCGCCAGCAGCCGGGCATATTGGAAGGCGCCCATCTCGGCGGCGGCCTTGGCCTGGCGGAAGATCTCCACCGGCCCACCGACGCTGTCTTTGACCGCGACCTCGCGGGTGGCCATGCTGCCGAACATGTCGAGGATGAAGCGGGCGCTGCGCAGCGTCTCTTCGCTGCCCCGCGCGAGAGCCGGGCCCATGGCGTAGCGAATGCGCACCATCGGGCCCTCGACATAGCCGCCCATGGACACGACACCGATCACCGGACGGAAGTAGTAGCGGGCCAGCTGGTCGGTGTCTTCAATGACCTCGGGGGTCATGGTCAAGGACACCACCTGCCCGGCGCGCACCATCTCGATGTCGATGGGTCGGGCCGTGGCGCGGTCGCCTTCGCCCTCCATGGTGCGGCGCACCAGGCGCAGCACATCCGACCAGCTCAGCACCGCCTCGCCGTCGATGCGCAAGAAGCGGTCCCCCGCCAGGACCCCGGCGCGTTCGGCCGGCGAGGCTGGGGTCTGCACGGCCGGTTGGGGCCCGCAACCCGACAAGAAGCCGCCGGTCTGCGGCTCACCCACCGATGCGGCCACCGCGCTCACGAAGAGGCTGGAGGGCAACATGCCGAAGCGCTGCGACGCCCGGTAGTCGGGGAAGGGCGCCGCGCTGGTCCAGGCGGGGTCGGCCTGGATGCGCAGATCGCGCTTCTTCCCGTCGGAATCGGCAACCTGGACCTGCAGGCCATCCCCCGCAGTGGCCAGGACCGCTTCGAGGGCCAGCCAATCGCGGACCTCGACGCCATTGACGGCCAACAGGCTGTCGCCGTTGCGGAGGCCGGCGCGACCCGCTGGCGAGGCCGGGTCATCGACGCCGATCTGGGTGGAGAGGCGCTGGCTGTCGGCGCCAAAGCCCACCGCCCGAACGCCCCCCTCGGGCAGGGTGAAGCGCAGGTCCAGCTGCTGGTCGCCGCGGGCGACCGCGATGCGGTGCGGCCCCTCGGTCAGCGGGATGAGGGCCTCCCAGACCTCTGAGAAGCTGCGCAGCTCGGGGCTGTCGTCGATGTGCAGGATGCGGTCGCCCGGGCGGATTCCGACCTCGGCTGCGATGCCTTCGGGGGCCACGCTGCCGACCTCGGTGGAGGGCCGGGGCTCACCGGCCATCAGCAAGGCGGTGAAGACGAAGACCGGCAACACCAGGTTCATGGCGGGCCCCGCCGCGATCACGGCGATGCGCTGCCACACCGGCCGCCGGTGAAAGGCCTGGGCGGGGTCGAGCAGCCGCTCTTCGGGGTCCTCGTCATAGGAGAAGGGGTCGGCCCCAGCCAGCCGGACATAGCCACCAAAGGGGATCAAGGAGATCCGGTAGTCGGTGCCCTTGTATTCGAAGCCGACAATGCGCCGGCCAAAGCCCAACGAGAAGATGGTGACGCCGACGCCACACATCTTGGCGACGATGAAGTGCCCGAATTCGTGGATGAAGACCAGGCTGGCGATGGCGAGCACGGCCGCGAGGGGACCCGACAACACGGTGCCGATGGGCAACAGGCCGAAGGCCGAGGTGGCGAGCACCGGGAGCAGGGTCACACGCCCTCCTGGATGCGGTGGGTGGAGGGGCCCGCCGCGTGAGCCACCGCCCCTAACCCCCCTGACCGCCCCGACCCATCCCTCGGTCCTGCCGGACCTTCTCGAAGAGCAGGATGCCAGCGGTGACGCTGACGTTGAGGCTCTCGAGATCACCGGCCAGGGGCACGGACACGATGGCATCGCAGCGGTCGCGCAAGGTGGGCGAGAGGCCCTTGTCCTCCCCCCCCAAGACCAGGGCCAAGGAGCCGGTCATGGGCACCTGCCAGCAGGGGGCGCCATCCATGTCGGCCCCCACCACCCGCACGCCTTCGCGGCGCAGGGTGGCCAAGGCGCTGCTGAGGCCCTCGCGAATCACAGGCACCGACTCGGCCGCCCCCATCGCCACCCGCTGCACCACCGGCGTCAGGCCCTTGCCGCGGCGAACGGGCACGATGAGCCCATTCACACCGGCGCCCAGCGCGCTGCGCAGGATGGCGCCCAGGTTGTGCTCGTATTGGACCTCGTCCACCAGCACGAAGAAGGGCAGCTGGTCCTTGCGGTAGAGCTCGGAGATGAGCCCGGCGACGGTGTAGGCGGGCAGCTCTTCGGCTTCGGCGATGATGCCGTTGTGCACGCCCGTGAGGCTGCGGTCATCCAGCTCTTCGCGGCCGACCGCAGAGACGGGCACCCCGCGTTGCTTGGCGAGATCGAAGATGGCGTCCATCTTCTCGTTGGCTTTGCTGCGCTCGTCCACCCGGATGATCGTCACCCGGCGGGTCCACCGGCGCAGGGCCTCGAAGACCACGTTGCGGCCTTCGAGCTGGTCGCGGTTGGCCGCGAGGCGGTGCCGGCGGGGGCCCGGCGCGACCTCTGCGCCCGGGGGTCCATCGCGAAAACGGCCGCGCGCCGGAGCTGACCGGGGACCGCGGTCACGGCCCTCGTCGCGGGGGGCGGGGACCGCGGTTCACGGCCCTCGTCGCGGGGGGCGGGGGCCCTGGGGCCGCGGTCGTCGGGGGCGGTTGCGAGACATGGGCTCAGAGCAGCCGGGCCGCGAGCTCGGCCAGCTCGCTGCGTTCGCCCTTGCGCAGGGTGATGTGGCCGGCGGCTGCGCTCTCCTTGAAGCGCTCCACCACATAGGTCAACCCGTTGGAGGTCGCGTCCACATAGGGGTTGTCGATCTGGTTGGGGTCACCGGTCAACACGATCTTGGTCCCCTCACCCGCCCGGGTGATCACGGTCTTGACCTCGTGGGGGGTGAGGTTCTGGGCCTCGTCCACGATGAGGTACTGCCGGGGCAAGGACCGCCCGCGAATATAGGTCAGGGGCTCGATCTCGATGACTCCCTGGTCCAACAGCGGCTGAAAGCTGGGGGTCTGGGCGTCGCCACGGCGGTTGCCTCGGCCGTCGTCGATCTGGCTGCCCACCAGCAACTCGAGGTTGTCGAAGATCGGCTTCATCCAGGGGTTGAGCTTCTCGGAGATGTCACCGGGCAGAAAGCCCAGGTCGCGGCCCAAGGGGAAGATGGGGCGGCTGACGACCAGGCGCCGGTAGCGGCTCTCGTCGGCCACCAGCTTCAGACCGCAGGCGATGGCCAGCAGGGTCTTTCCGGTGCCGGCCATGCCATCGAGGGTGACCAGCGAGATGCTGTCGTCGAGCAGCAGGTCCAAGGCGAAGAGCTGCTCCTTGTTGCGGGCGAAGATGCCCCACACGCCCTCTTTGTAGCGGCCCACCCGGTTCAGGCGGCCCTTCTTGGCGTCGTAGCGGGTCAGCGCGGTCTGGCTGGGGTTGTCGTCGGCGTGCAGCACCAGGAATTGATGAGGATAGATGCCCATCTTGCGGGCCTCTGCCTCGTCCATCGCCGTGAAGCCGCTCTCGTAGACCTCGCGGATGCGAAGGGCGGGCACCACCACATCGGAGCTGCCGACATAGCTCTCGTCCATCTGGATGTGGGCGTGCTCGTAGTCCTCGGCCTGAATGCCCAGGGCGTCGGCCTTGATCCGCATATTGGTGTCGCGGGTGACAAAGCGCACCCTGTTGCGCCCGGTGCGCTCGGCGGCCCACAGCACGGTCTCGAGGATGAGGTTGTCGTTGCTGCGCGGCCCGAAGCTGGCGGGCAGCTCGCGGGTGGCGTCTTGCAGCATGACGCGCAAGGTCCCGCCGGTGGGCAGCTCGACGCCCTTGGCCAGGCTGCCATTGTCCCGCAGCTTGTCGATCTGGCGGGACACCATTCGCGCGTTGCGGCCCGTCTCGTTGAGATCCTTCTTGAAGCGGTCGATCTCCTCGATCACGGTGATCGGGATGACCACGTCGTGGCCACCGAAGACGTGCAGGGCGTTCGGATCGTAGAGCAGGACGTTGGTGTCGAGGATGAAGGTCGTGCGCTCGGACGGCGGTAGGGTCGGCATCGTGGGGGGGGTCTCCAGTGCGGGTCAGCGCACGTCCAGGGTCCAGGTGCGGCTGAAGGAGCGGGTGGCGTCATCCGCGCGGCGCATCAAGCTGATCGTCGGATCGTCCAGCACCACGGTGCCGGCTTCATTCCGACCCGTGCCGACAAAGAGTCGCAGCGGCCCCCCCGCGCCTCCGCGACCGGGGATGGCATTGCAGATCACGGTGTTGGGACCGGATCGCAAGAAGGGCGCGAGGTCGAGGATCAGCTGGGGCTCGCCCGAGCGGATCTTTCGCACCAGCACGCCATTGACGACCACATCGATGGTGTGGCCCGAGGAGTCCTGGTCATCGGTGACCAGCCAATAGCGGGCGGCGGGCACCGCGGCGGCCGGCTGGGAGGGGCCGGCATCTTCGACCTCGACCCGGTGGTTCGGCGCGTCGATCCACAGGTTTCCCTTCTCGTCAAAGCGCAGGTTGACCCCCTGCATCTCGACACCGACAACCCGGTCTGCCCGCACGCCGTTGATGTAGATCTCGCGGCCCTTGTCGGCTGGGGCGGCGAGCGCCAGCCCCCCCACCAGGCCCAGCAACGCGCCGGTCACTCTGCGCCCTCGCCGTCCACCCGGGCGCGCAGCTGCTTGCCAGGACGGAAGTGGGGCAGCCACTTCTCGCCCACGGCGATGACCTGGCCGGTGCGGGGATTGCGCCCGGTATAGCCGCCGTAGCGCCGGACCTGGAAGCTGCCGAAGCCCCGAAGCTCGACCCGGGTGCCCCGTGCCAGGGTGTCGGACAAGGCGTCAAAGAAGACCCCGACGACCTCCTCGGCGGTGCTGCGCGGCAGGTTCCGGCGCAGGGCCAGGGCGTCGATGAGCTCGATGCGGGTCACAGCTGATCCTTGGGTGCGGGCCTGCCCTTCAGGTGGTGGGCTCGGAGGGCGAGACGCGGCGCTCCTTGCGTTCCAGGCGCCGCCGCTGGGAGGCGCTCAGGGCGCCGTCCTCTGACGTGCCGGCGGTGTCGCCTTCGACCTTGGCGGGCTCTCCGCCCGAGGCCAGCGGCGCGAAGACGCGGGCGAGGTAGGGCTTGAGATCCTCGGTCAGCACGATCATCGGGCTGGCCACATAGACCGTCGAATAGGTCCCGAAGAAGACGCCCAGCAAGATGGCCATGGCGAAGGTCTCGATCACGGGCCCGCCGAGGAAGAGGAAGGCCACCATCGCCACGCCCGTGGTGAGCGAGGTCGCCACCGTGCGGTTGAGGGTCTCGTTGATCGAGGTGTTGATGAGCTGCGTCGTGTCGCGGCGCCGGTAGCGGGACATATTCTCCCGGATGCGGTCGTAGATGACGATGGTGTCGTTCAACGAGTACCCGATGATGGTCAGCAAGGCGCCAATCATCGACAGGTTGAATTCCTGCCGGGTAAGGGTGAAGATGCCGATGACGATGACCACGTCGTGGAAGAGGGCCAGCACGGCGCCCGGGGCGAAGGCGATCTCGAAGCGGAAGGCCACATAGAGCAGCACCAGGCCCAGGGTGGCCATCACGGCGATGAAGCCCTGGCGACGGAGGTCTCCGCCCACCCGAGGGCCGATGGTCTCGGCCGATACCACCTGGCCCACCTGCTCGACCGTCTCGCCGTCGGCGGCAAAGGCCTTCAAGACGGTCTCACCCACGGACTGCCCGATGCCGGGAACACGGATATAGACGGTGTTGTCGTCGGGGCTTTCCACCACGCTGGCGCCGTCGATACCCGCCACCGCCTGCTGAATGGTGGTCAGGGGCACCGGGTCGCCGCCGTAGCGGAGGCTCAGCCGGGCGCCGACCTGAACGTCAAAGAAGCTCTCCTGGATCCAATCGGGGCCAAAACGGGCGACCAGGGCCTGCTCGATGCCGTCTTTGAGGCCCTCGGTGCCAAAGGTCGGGTCCTGGATGCGGATGACGAACATCTGCTCTTCGGGGTCGCCGATCCCCTGGACGGCGTCGCCGCTGACACCCAGGCCCTCAAGCACCTTGCGCACGCCGGCGATCTCGACGGGGTGACCATCGGCGAAGTCGATGGTGATCTCGGTGCCGCCCGTGAAGTCGATGCCCCAGTTCGGTCCCTTGATGAAAAAGAGCAGCAAGCTCGCCACGACCATCGTGAAGGACACGATGCCCGCGATCTTGCGCTTCCCGACGAAATCGATGTTCGTCCCAGGCTTGATCAGATTCATGCGGTCCTCTGCCGGAACGGACTAGATGCTCAGCCGCGCCGAGGCCTTCCGGGTGAGGAAGTCCATGAGCGTGCGAGAGACGAAGATGCCGGTGTAGAGCGTCGTGATGATGCCGATCATCAGCGTCACGGCGAAGCCCTTGATGGGGCCCGTTCCGTAGGTGTAGAGCACCACTCCGGCGATGAAGGTCGTGATGTTGGCGTCGAGCACGGCCCACAGCGCCTTGCTGAAGCCAGCCTCGGAGGCGGATCGGGCGTTCTTGCCCAGGCGCCGCTCTTCGCGGATGCGCTCGAAGATGATGATGTTGCAGTCCACCGCCATGCCCACGGTCAGCGCGATCCCGGCGATGCCGGGCAGCGTGAGGGTGGCGCCGGCGATGGCGAGCAGGGCCATCACGAAGAGCACATTGCAGAGCAGCCCGATCACGCTGATGACGCCGGACTTCTTGTAGTACACGACCATGAAGATCAGCACGAAGCCGAAGCCGATGAGGGTGGCCTGGGTGCCGGCGAGGATGGCGTCTGCGCCCAGGGTGGGCCCCACCACCTTGATATTGCCCACGGTCACCGGGGCGGGCAGCGACCCGGTGCGCAATACCAGGGAGAGCACGGCGGCCTCGTTGCGGGCGGTCAGCATGTCCTGGGTGCCCATGGAGATGCTGGCGGTGCCGCCGCTGATGCGCTCGCGGATGACCGGCGCAGAGCGCACCTGCCGGTCCAGGACGATGGCGAAACGACGGCCGACGTTCTCGGCGGTCACCTCGTCGAAGATGCGCGCGCCACGGGGCTTGAAGGAGAGGGAGACCTGGGGCTGGCCGGTCTGGGAGTCAAAGGCCACATTGGCGTCGTTGACGTCGTCACCGGTGAGGATGATGTCGTCCTTGACCACCACCCAACCCGGGCTGCCCTGGGTGGGCTTGGCCCGCATGCGGCCATCGACGGTCTCTTCGTATTCCCAGAAGAGGCGGCTGCCGGGGGCGAGGATGTTCTGGCTGCGCAGCCAGGTGTCGAGCACCTGGTCGTCGAGGAAGTCGGTGGGTCCAAGCTCGGTTTCGGCGCTGAAGATGGCCTTGCTGATGGTACCCTGCTGGTCCATCGCGTCTTCGTCCACCATCATGAACTCGAGCACCGCGGTGGTGCCGATGGCCTTGACTGCTTGCTTCTCGTCCACGGCGCCGGGCAGCTGCACGTTGATCTGGTTCTCGCCCTTGCGGACGATGGAGGGCTCCTTCACACCGGTCTCGTCGATCCGGTTGCGGAGGGTCTCCAGGGCCTGTTCGACGGCCTGTTCGCGGATCTGGTCGGCCCGTTCGTCGGTGATGGCGAAGGCGTGGAATTCGCGCTCGTCTACGACCCGGGTGCCCTCGTAGGCGTAGATATTCTCGTATTTGTCGGTCATGAAGCCGAGGATGTCGTCGAAGCCGACACCGGCGCCCCCGCGGATCAGCAGGGTGGCTTCTCCGCGGGCGCGGCGGACCTCTTCAAGCTGGATGCCTTCGCGCTGCGAGGAGTCCCGGATGGGCTTGATCTCGCGCTGCACCGACGACAACACGGCCTCGTCCACCTCGACCTGCAAGGTCAGATCGATGCCGCCTTGGATGTCGATGCCCTTCTGGATCACCACATCGGGCAGGGCCCGCAGATACCAGGGGCGGTCGTCCACCGCGTCGTCTTCTGCGATGGCGCTGCTGCTATTGGCCGACGCGGCCTTGGCGGCCAGGGCCGCCTGGTCGTCCACCAGGATGCTGGGCAGCACGAAGTAGACGCCCGCCAGCACCGACGCGACGATGATCAGGAAGCGGGTCCACCAGGTTGCGGACATGGTTCAGGACCCCTTGGCGACGACGGGCTCGGGCCCGACCTTGCGCTTGATGGCGGGTTTGTCCACGGTGATGCGCACCCGGTCGGCGATCTCGAGGATGACCTCGGCGTCGCGGACCTCGAAGACGGTGCCGTGCAGGCCGCTGGCCGTGACCACCATGTCGCCCTTTTGCAGGCTGCCCAGCAGCTCGGTCTGCAGCTTGGCCTCCTTCTGCTGGGGGCGAATCAGCAAGAAGTAGAAGATGGCGAAGATGGCCGCCATCATCAGGATCTGGCTGGTGAAGGCCCCGCCGCCGGGTGCTTCTTGCCAGGCGATGAGGTCGGCCCCGCCCAAGGCGGGCATGGTGTCGTGCACGATGCTGTCCATGATTCAGTTCCGCTCGGCGCTCCCCGGGAATCAGCCCGGGACGGGCTCCATCCACAATCTGGCCTTGGTCCGCAGCGCGGCCAGGGCGGTCTCACCCTCTGTCCCTCCCAAGGCGATGGCCCCACGGAGGCGCGCCATCAGGCGCTGGTAGAAGGTCAGGTTGTGAAGGGTGAGGAGCCGGGGAGCGAGGATCTCGTTGGAGAGGAAGAGGTGCCGGAGGTAGCCCCGGCTGAAAGACTGGCACGTGTAACACGGGCAGTCGGGATCAAGTGGGCCGCGGTCCCGGGCGTAACGGGCGTTCTTGATGGTGAGGCGGCCCTTTGAGGTGAAGAGCTGTCCGAAGCGTGCGGTGCGGGTGGGCAGCACACAATCGAAGAGATCGATACCCCTGATCACCGCCTCCACGATGTCAATGGGCAGCCCCACGCCCATCAGGTAGCGCAGCTTGCCCGGCGGCAGGTGCGGCACGGCGACATCGAGGGTGTGGAGCATGTCTTCGAGGGGCTCCCCCACGCTGAGCCCGCCGATGGCATAGCCGTCCAGGTCGAGGCCCGCGATCTCCTGGGCGTGGGCCACCCGCAAATCGTCGTAGAAGCCCCCTTGCACGATGCCCAGCAGGGCCGTGCGCTCGGGCTGCTGGCGGGCGGCCTGGCAGCGCTTGAGCCAGCGGGTGGTGCGCGCGGTGCTGCGCGCCACCCGGTCCCGGTCCGCCGGCCACTCGATGCACTCGTCCAAGGCCATCGCAAAATCCACGCCCAGCTGCTCCTGGGCGCGGGTGCTGGATTCCGGGGTGAGCAGCCGCCAATTGCCATCGAGGGGGGCCCGGTAGCGGGCGCCTTCTTCGCTGACCTTGACGAAGTCCTTCAAGGAGAAGACCTGGTAGCCGCCCGAATCGGTGAGGATCGGGCCCTTCCAGCCGATGAAGGTGTGCAGCCCGCCCATCTCCTCGACCTGATCGGCCCCGGGGCGCACCTGCAGGTGCATGGCATTGCACAGGATCATATCGGCGCCCAAGGCCGAGACATCCTCTGGGGTCATGCCCTTGACCGATCCGTAGGTGCCCACCGGCGCAAAAGCGGGCGTGCGCACCTCGCCCCGAAGGGTGCAGAGGCGCCCGGTGCGGGCAACACCCGCCTGGGCGTGGACGTGGAGCTGGATGGGACCGTTCATCGGGCGCCGGGCTAATCCGTCCCGGGCGCGGGCGCCTCGACCAGCATGGCGTCGCCATAGCTGAAGAAGCGGTAGCCCTGGCGCACGGCCTCCTCGTAGGCCGCCATCACCCGGTCCCGCCCGCCCAGCGCGCAGACCAGCATCAGCAGCGAGCTGCGGGGCAGGTGGAGGTTGGTCAGCAGCAGATCCACCACCTGGAAGCGGTAGCCGGGCCGCACAAAGAGCGATGTGCGGCCGGTGCCAGCCGCCACCTGCCCAGCGCCGAGCGCCGCGGACTCCAGGGTGCGCGCGCTGGTCGTGCCCACCGCGATCACCCGACCGCCGCGGGCCCTGCAGGCCGCCACCTGTGCTGCGGCGGCGTCGGTCACCGCGTAGTGCTCGACATGCAGACGCCCGGCGTCCAGGTCTTCGGGCCGCAGGTTGCGAAAGGTGCCCGCGCCCACATGCAGGGTGACCTGCGCGATCTCGACCCCCTTGGCCACAAGCTGCCTCAGCAGCGTTTCGGTGAGGTGCAGGCCCGCGGTCGGAGCCGCCACCGATCCGGGCTGGTTGGCGTAGACGGTCTGGTAGCGAAGCGCATCCAGCGGCTCGGCGGGGCGGTTCAAATAAGGCGGGATGGGCATTGCCCCGGCCTGGGCCATCAACGCCGCCACCGACGGCGTCGCCTGCAGCAGCACGGCCCCGTCGGGCAGGCGCTCCCCCAGCCGCACGCTCAGGCCCGGCAGCACCGTCTCGCCGCTCGGATCCAGAATATCGAGGATCTCTCCGATCTTCAGTCGACGCGCGGGCCGCGCCAGGGCCGCCACCTCGCCGGGTCCGGGGCCCAGCAGCAGCAGCTCCACGCTGGCCCCGCTGCGCCGGCGGGCGCGAATGCGGGCGGGCATCACCCGGGTGTCGTTGACCACGAGCAGATCGCCCGGCAGCAGCAGATCGGGCAGCGCCCGCAGCGGGTGGTGGGTGACCCGCTCGCCCAGGTGCAAGAGCCGAGCGCCGTCCCGGTCCGGTGGCGGGTAGCGGGCCACCAGGCTGTCGGGCAGCGTGTAGTCGAAGGGCGAGCCGGGGGTCCGGCGGGCTGCTGGCTGAAGACATGGAGCCGCCGGCGCAGGGGCTGCGTCGCTTGTGGGGCGGTCCGGGGTTATCCGGCCGCCCGTCTTTGCGTGGAGTCCCGATGTCCCCACCCTGCCCTCTCGTGGTCGCGTCATCCGTCGTCGGGGTGGCGTCGATGCGCCGGATCCCGACGCCCGGTGGCCCCGCCGCCACCGCTGCCACCGCCGCTGCTGCGCAGCAAGCCCCGGCGCGGGCGGCCGCAGCCGCGCAGCCGGCGAAGCCCGCTCCCGAAGCACCGCGACAGAAGCTGGACGGCGACGCGCTGATGGCCGAGCTGGGTGAGCTGACGGACGCCAGCTTCGCCGCGTTGATGCGCCAGGGCACCCCTGCCCGCCACAGCGCCGGTGAGCGGGTGGTCGGCAAGGTGGTGCGGGTCTCCCAAGACGCACTGTTCATCGACATTGGCGGCAAGGCCGAGGCCACCATCGACGCGACGGAGTGGGAGCGCGAGCCCCTGCCCCAGATGGGCGACAAGGTCAGCGCCTTCGTCGTGCACAGCGACGGGCGGGGCGTGCTGCTCAGCCGCCGCCTGTCCGGCGACGGCGCCTGGGATGCCCTCGAGGCCGCCCGCGAGTCAGGCGCCCCGGTGGATGGCAAGGTGAGCTCCCGCAACCCGGGCGGCTTCTCGGTCCGCATCGGCAGCGTCAACGCCTTCTGCCCGGTCTCCCACATCGACCGGCACCCCGGGCCCGACCTCGACGCCTATGTGGGCCGCACGCTGCCTTTTGTGGTCATCGACATCCGCGACCGCGACGTGGTGGTCTCCCACCGGGTCATCGCCGACCAGACCGCACAGGACGCCTCCGCCGGCTTCTGGGCCGAGGTGTCGGAGGGCGACGATCTGGAGGGCGTGGTCACCGGGGTCAAGGACTTCGGCGCCTTTGTAGACGTCAACGGCGTTCGGGGCCTGGTGCCCACCCGCGAGCTCGGCTGGGGCCACGATGTGGTCGCGCCCGCCGCGGGCAGCACCGTGCGGGTCCGGGTCATCGGCGTGGACCGCGAGAACCAGCGCCTCACCCTCAGCCTCAAGGGCTCCGACGGGGGGCCCTGGAGCCGTGTGGGAATCGACTTCGTCGAGGGCGAGGACTACTCGGGCAAGGTGACCCGCGCGGCGGACTTCGGCCTCTTCATCAGCCTCGCCCCCGGCCTCGAAGGGCTCGCCCACATCTCCGAGCTGAGCAAGGACCGCGTGCGCAGCGCAGAGGACGTGGCCAAGCCCGGAGACACGGTTCAGGTGCGCATTCTCGAGATTGACGCCGGCCGCCGCCGCCTCCAGCTCAGCCTCAAGCAGGCCGGCACCGACGAGCCCAGCGAGCGCGGCCCCGCGGTCCCGCGGCCCCCCGCCTCTGAACAGAAGCTGGGCACCCTGGGCGATCTCTTTGGCGGCCTGAAGCTCAAGCGCTGAGCCTGTGCCCCGGGCCTGCCGCCCCCGGATTCAGTCCCGGGGCGGCAAGGCGTCGAGATCGGCCTTCAGCGCCAGCAGGTCCTGAAAGGTCAGCCGCTTGTCGGCGGGCTGGCGCAGCAGGTAGGCGGGGTGGAAGGTGGGCATCACCCGGATGCTGCCCCCCGGCACCGACAGCTCCTGCCACTGGCCGCGCATGGCCTTGATGCCACGCCCCGGGTCCAGCAGGGCCCGGCAGGCCACGCTGCCCAGGATGAGGATGCGGTCTGGGGCGACGGCCCGAATCTGCGCGTCGAGAAAGGGCTTGCAGGCTGCAATCTCGTCAACCTGGGGGTTGCGGTTGCCCGGCGGGCGGCACTTCACGACATTGCAGATGTAGACCTCATCCCGGCGCAGCCCCAGCACCTTCTCGAGCATGCCGTCCAGCATGGCGCCGGCGGCGCCCACAAAGGGCTCGCCCAGGCGGTCTTCTTCTGCGCCGGGGGCCTCGCCGATGATCAGGAGGCGGGCGCGGGCCGCCCCGCTGCCAAAGACCAGCTGATTGCGGGCCTCGCAGAGGCCACAGCGCCGACAGTCGCCCAGCTCGGCCCGGATGGCCGGCAGGTCGGTGGCAGCGGCCAGCCCGGGTGTGACCTCGGCGGGGCCGGACCGCGCCTTGGCCGAGAAGCTGGCCCACTTCCCCAGGTTGGGAGGGGTCTGGGCGGAGGTCGGCGCCGGGGGGCGATGCTGCGAGCCGGCGTCGGGGCCGGCGCGGGGGCCGGCGGACGGGCGGGGGCGGCTGCGGGCGGGGGCGGCTGGAAACGCGGCAGGGCGGCCTCGCGTTCGCCCCGCGGCGCGGGGCCGAGCGGGGCTGGGGAGCGGCCGGGCGCAGGGTCTCGGCGGGCAGGACCAAAGCGCCGGTGTGGCGCTCCCACTCCACCCAAGCCGCCACATCGGCGATCAGCTCCGCCAGCTCGGTCGGGCCGTCCAGCCCCCCTGTGGAGTCGTCTGCGAGGCCGGTCATGCGCGCTCCAAAGGCCCGCGCAGGCGGGCACCCCGGGCCCGAAGCCGGCCGATGAGGGCGAAGATGGGCAGGCCCACCACATTGCTCCAGTCGCCGTCCACCGCGTCCACCAGCCAGGCCCCTTGTCCTTCCACCATGTAGCCGCCGGCGCAGCCCGCGGCCTCGCCCAGGGCCACATAGGCCCGCAGCTCCGCGTCTTCGAGATCCGCCCTGAAGCGCACGGCCGAACGCACGACAAAGGCCTCCAGCTCTTCATCTTGGGCCAGCACCACCCCGGTGCTGAGGAGGTGGGTGCGGCCCCGCAGCTGCTTCAGGCGGGCCAGCCAGTCTTCGGGCCCGGTGGGCTTGCCGAAGCACTCGCCGTCGAGGTGCGCGACCTGGTCTGCGCCAATCACCAGGGCGCCCGGACGCCGCCGCGCCACCGCGAGGGCCTTGGCCCGGGCGCGGGCCAGGGCGAGCGCATCGGGATCGTCGGCCTGGATGGCGGCTTCGTCCACGCCCGGATCCTCGGCCTCACAAGGCAGGCCTGCGGCGGCAAGGAGGTCCCGGCGCCAGCGGCTCGACGACGCGAGGATCAGGGGGCGAGGCGCCATGCGGGGCTCCGGTGCTGGCGGCGGCGGCCGCCCTTTGCTACGGTCCGGCGGTAACGGAGCGGGGTCTCTTGGGCCAAGGAGGCCGCGCCAGCGCCCGGCATCTGGGGGTCGGCCCCCGACCCTGCCTCCAGCGCGACGCCCGCAGGGGCCCGCGCCGTCTCCGCCCTTCACCGTGGAAGCCTGATGACATCCCGCGCGGTCGGCATCGATCTCGGTACGACCTTCTCGGCAATCGCCCACGTCAACCGGCACGGCGTCCCCGAGATCCTCCACAACGCCGAAGGCGACCGCATCACCCCGTCGGTGGTGCTCTTTGACAACGACGAGATCATCGTCGGCAACTACGCCAAGCAAGCGGCGGTCGCCTTTCCGCACCAGGTCGTGGAATTCGTCAAGCGCCACATGGGCGACCCGGACTTCCACTACGAGCACAACGGCCGCAAGTACACGGCCCAGGAGATCTCCAGCTACATCATCGGCAAGCTGAAGCACGACGCCGAGCTGCGCCTGGGCCACAAGGTCGAACAGGCGGTGATCACCGTCCCCGCCTACTTCCGGGACCAGCAGCGCCGGGCGACGGTAGAGGCCGGGCGCCTCGCCGGCCTCGAGGTGCTGAAGCTCATCAACGAGCCCACGGCGGCCGCCTTCGCCTATGGCCTGGCCAACGCCGGCAAGCAGATGCGCTGCCTGGTCTTCGACCTGGGCGGCGGCACCTTCGACGTCACCGTGGTCGAGATTGGCGGCAACGAGATCAACGCCATCGCCACCAATGGCGACCCCATGCTGGGAGGCAAGGACTTTGACGACATGCTGGTCCGCTATGCGGCGGCGGCCTTCAAGGACCGGCATGGCGTGGACCCCCTGGTGGACCTCGTGGCCACCCACGACCTGCGCCAGAAGTGCGTGAGCGCCAAGCTCAGCCTGTCGCGTCGGCCCAAGATCAACCTCTTCTACGACTACGACGCCAAGATCCTGCGCCTGGAGATCACCCGCGAGCGCTTCGAGGACCTGTCCCAGGGCCTGCTGGCGCGCTGCGAGAACCTCACGCGCGAGGTGCTGGAAGCCGCCAAGATCGGACCCCAGGACATCGACACGGTGCTTCTTGCAGGCGGATCCACGCGCATGCCCATGGTGCGGAACCTCATCCGCGACATGTTTGGCAAGGACGCCGCCACCGACATCAACCCCGACGAGTGTGTGGCCCTGGGTGCAGCGCTCACGGCGGCCTTGGAGTCGGCGCACCGGGCCGGCGAAAAACCCCCGGTGGACATCCGCACCCACGACGTGACCAGCCACAGCCTGGGCATGGTGGTCTACAACGACGGCAAGCTGCACAATAGCGCGATCATCGGCCGCAACAGCCGCATCCCCTGCGAGCGCACCCGCGACGACTACGTCAACACCCACGACGGCCAGACCACCATGGACCTGTGGCTGGTGCAAGGCGAAGAGACCGACCCGCTCAAGTGCAATGTGCTGGGGCACTTCGAGTTCTACGGCATCCCGCCGCGGCCCTCATCCGAATCGCGGCTGGCGGTGACCTACCGCTACAACGCCAACGGCATCGTCGAGGTCGAGGCCATGGATCTGACCTCGGGTCAGACCCTCGCCCACCGGTTGGCAGCCGGCCAGGTCACCCTGGACGACATCGCCCGCAACCGCGTCCCCATGCAGATCGCGCTGATCATGGACTGCTCGGGGTCGATGTATGGCACCAATATGGTCGAGGCCCGCAAGGCGGCGTCGGCCTTTGTGGACCGCACCCTCGAAGGCGGCCGCGAGATCGCGGTGGTGGCCTTCCCCGGCGGCATCAAGACCCGGCCCACCGACCAGGCCGACCGCATCCTGGCGGCCTTGGACAGCCTCACCCCCATCGGGTCCACGCCCATGCACCAGGGCCTGGTGCAGGCGCGGGATACGCTCCGCGGAAAGGCCGGCGTACAGCGCATCTTCGTGGTTCTGACCGATGGTCACCCCGACGATCCGGACGCCACCGCCGCCGAGGCCCACCGCATCAAACGCACCGGCGGCCGCATCATCGCCATCGGTGTGGGCCGCAAGGTCCGCCGTGACTTCCTGACCGCCCTCTGCTCCAACGCGTCGGACTACCACCACTGCGACGAGAGCGTTGAACTCGAAGGCACCTTCATCAATCTTGCCACCCAGCTGGGTAGCGGCCGGCCCTAGGAGCCCCCATGTCCGACCGAAAGGACATCCAGGAAGAGCTCGTGATGAGCGGCCTGGCCGAGGATGTCGAGACCCTCAAGGAATTCGTCCAGCAGCAGGGCCGCCGGGACGAGACCCAGCAGCGGGCCTTTGACCAGCTCTATGCCGAGCTGCGCCAATACAAGGACGACTTCGTCTTTCAGGCCGAAAAGCCCCTGCTGCTGGACCTGCTGCTCTTCTATGACAGCCTCACCTGGTTCCAGGAGAGCCTGGTCAGCCAGGAGATGAGCGCCGACGTGGTGTCGGACTCCTTCCAATACCTGCTCGACGAGTTCATCGAGCTGCTCTACCGGCGCGACGTGCTGCCGCTGGAGGGCGATGATCGGTTCAACCGCGAGAACCAGAAGGCCATCAAGGTCGAGCACACCGACGACGCGGCCGCCGACTGGCGGGTGGCCCGGGTCGTCAAGCGCGGCTTCACCCGCGGCAACAAGGTGCTCCGCCCCGAAGAGGTGGTGGTGCTGCGCCACCGCGTCGATGACGACGGGGCGGACCGATGAGTGACGACGTCGTCCTGGGCATCGACCTGGGCACCACCTTCTCGGCCATGGCGGTGGTGGACCGCTTTGGCAAGCCCCTGGTGGTCACCAATTCCGAGGGTCGGCCCATCACGCCATCGGTGGTGCACTTCTACGACCACGACGCCTGCGTGGTGGGCGACGAGGCCGTCAAGATGGTGGTGCTGGACCCCGCCAACGTGGTGCGCTTCATCAAGCGCTCAATGGGCGAGCCCGACTTCGCCTTGGAGTTCTTTGGGCGCAGCTACAGCCCCCAGGAATTGTCGGCGATCATCCTCAAGAAGCTGAAGGAAGACGCAGAAGAGGCCCTGGGCATCGAGATCCGCGACGCGGTCATCACCGTGCCGGCCTACTTTCAGAGCCCCCAGCGCGAGGCCACCCGCGAAGCCGGCACCATCGCGGGCCTCAACGTGCTCTCGATCATCAACGAGCCCACCGCCGCAGCCATCTCCTATGGCATCGAGCGGCTGGGCGGTCACAGGCGCATCCTGGTCTTTGACCTGGGCGGCGGCACCTTCGATGTCACGGTGATGGAGATCAAGGGCATCTCCTTCCGAACCTTGTCCAGCGATGGCAACGCCGAGCTGGGCGGCAAGGACTGGGACGACCGCCTGGTCAACCATGTGGCCGAGCGCTTCGTCGAGCGCTTCGGGCTGGACCCCCGCGACGAGACCCAGCCCTACCAGGAGCTCTACGAGCGCTGCCTCTCGGCCAAGATCGCGCTGAGCACCAAGCCCAAGGCCGTGGTGCCCGTCAACTTCCAGGGCCAGCGCATGGTGGTGACGGTCACCCGCGAAGAATTCGACGCGATGACCGCCGACCTGGTGGAGCAGTGCGCCGAGACCACCCACATCGTGCTGCGGGATGCCGGCATGACCTGGGCGGACCTGGACGAGGTGTTGCTGGTGGGCGGATCCACCCGCATGCCCATGATCCGCGACCGCCTGCGCCGCATGGCCGGTCGGGTGGAGGCCAGCGGCGTGAACCCCGAGGAGTGCGTGGCCCTGGGGGCGGCCCTGGCCGGCGTGCTTCGGCACCGGCCCGATCACCCCGCCCTGGTGCCCCACCGGCAGGCCCTCGCCCGTCGGGCCAAGGACACCACCGAGGGCCGGGCCTCCACCGAGGCGCCCGGCGCCGACCCCACCGCCCCTTCCTTGCCCGGCGCGGGCGTGATCTCGCAGCCCGGCGCCCACGCCGCGCACAAGCCCGCCCCCCTCGCGGCGCCCTCGCCCGCTGCCGCCGAAGATCCGGTTCATATGGGCTATATCGGCCTTCCTCCGGTTCAGGTGGTGGACGCCACCAGCCACCCCCTGGGCATCGTGGTGCTGGACCGGGCCCACAAAGAGCGCGTGGTGACCCTCATCCCCAAGGCCACGGCGGTGCCCTGCGAGAAGCGCGGCCGCTTCGCCTATGCCTATGACAACATGACCGCGGTGCGGGTCGAGGTCACCGAGGGCGCCGGCAGCAGCCGCGACGAGGTGAAGGTCATCGGCGAGGTCATCCTCGACGATCTGCCCCCGCGCCCCAAGGGCACGCCCATCGACGTGATCTACCGCTACGGACTCAACCAGATCCTCGAGATCGACATCGTCGATGTCGAGACCAAGCGGGTGCGCCGGGCCCGGATGGACCTCAAGGGAGAGCTGGACAGCGCCGCCCTCGACAAGGCCAAGGCCAACCTCGCCGCCTTCCGGGTGCACTGACCCGGCTCGTTGACCTCGCCCAAGGCAGGGACTAAGAGAAGGGGCACCCGTCCGGACAGGGCATGGAACAGCGGGACCTCGACGATATCGCCCGCTTTCTCGGGTTGGTCGGCAAGGCGAGCCTCTACGAGTACTTCACGGTCTCGCCAGAGGCCGCGGCGGCTGACGTGGCCGAGGCCATCCAGAAGCGTCGGACCTGGGCCCAGGGCCAGCAAGCCAACCCCAAGTACCGCGAAGAGGCGATCTGGCTGATCAAGAATGTGGCGCGCTGCCGACGGGCCCTGCTCGAAGACGCGGAGGCCTACCGGGCGTCGATTGAGCGGGTGGAGGACCAGCGGGCCGACGCCTTGCGCCTGGCCGTGCGGGTGGCCCTTGCAGGCGGCCCGCTGAACAGCGAGCAGGCCGCAGCCTTCCAAGAGCTGGGGGCGCGCCTGGGCCTCAGCCCGCAGGCCATCGACGCGACCGTCGCGACGGTGGTGGCCGAAGACGCCGCGGCCGCAGCACAGCTCCCTTCGGCCTCGGGAGAGCCCGCCCTGGTGGACCACTATGCGGTGCTGGAGGCCCATCCCGACGCCGACCACAACAGCCTCGAGGGCGCCTACCGCCAGCGCTACCGGTGGGCCCGGCAGCTCAACGACGCCCGGCGGGCCGACCTGATCTATGCCCGGCTGGACGAGGCCTGGGCCGTGTTGAAGGACCCGGCCTCCCGCGCCCGCTACGACGAGCAGCGGCGCAAGCTGGCTCCGGCCCCCGCGACCCCCACCGGCCCCACCCTGGGCACCCATGGCGGCGAACCCGAGCGCGAGCTGGAGGTCGCGGCGGTGCGCCGCATCGGCTTCGCAGAGGGCGAGGCGCCAGAGCCCATCGCAGCTGAGTCAGAAACCGGCCAGCAAGGCGCCTTCCCAGCCCCGCCCGAAGGCCTCGCCGGCCAGACCCTGGGCGTGGACTCGGGCAACCGCGCGGCCATGCCCCGGCGCTCGGCGCGGCTGGAGCTCGACGGCCCCGAAGACCTCCTGCTGCGGGTGGGCCGCAAAGCGCGAATCCACTCCTTGATCGTGCGAAAGGCTGGATCGGGCCCCTTGCCGGGGCGGGTCTTCGTGGACCGGGAGTGGGTGCGGGTGAGCCCCAGCCGCCTGGATCCAGAGGCCGAGTCCCAGGTGGTCCAGATCGAGGTCCTCCCCCAGGAGATGCCCCGCCGCAAGGCCGTGGCCCTGGTGACGGTGCTCAGCGACGATGGCCAGCGCCGCTCGGTCACCCTGCAGGCCCAGCGCAGCGATCCGCTGCCCTGGGTGGCGTCGGCGGCGGCCCTCCTGGCTGGGGCCGCCGGCCTGATCTTCTGGCTTCAGCAGCCCCCCGACGATCTCGGTCCCCCCGCCCCGGTGAGCCCCATCCTGCTGGTCATGGTCGATCCGCCGGCGGGGCGGGTCTTTGTGGGCTCGCGCCTGGTCAACAGCAATGGCAACGCCCTGGTCAGCTCCGACCTGACGGCGGGCGAGAGCACCCTGGTGCGGGTTGAACTCAACGGTTTCAAGCCCTGGACCGAGGAGGTCGCCCTGCCTGCGGCCGGCGAGACCCTGACCCTGCGCCCGGTGATGGAGCTGACCGATCGGGTCGAATGGGAGCCCTCCGTGGGCGACATCGAGGGGCAGCTCCCCGCCGGCGCCGCGGCCCGGGCGGTCAATGGCCGGCGCAGCCAACTCAACGGCTGCATTCACGATCACGGGCAACTCGACGCGGGCGCGACCGGCGCGGTGGACCTGCGGGCCTATGTGTCCAACCGGGGCGAGATTGTGGGCCTCAGCTTCCAAGGCCAGGGCCTGGACCTGTCCAAGGGCCTCACCCACTGCTTGCGCCGCCAGCTCCGCTCCTTGGACCTGCCCAGCTTTGGCGGGGCCGACTATGCGGTCTTCAAGGACCAGATCCGCTACATGCGGGACGCCGGACGGGGCGACGACGGGTCCGGAGGCCGATGATCGACGACGACCCAGCGGTGGAGTCCATCCTGGACGCCGCCGAAGAGGCCTTGGACGCCGGAAATCCCAGCGACGCCGTGCGTCTCTGCGACCAGGTGCTCAAGATCGACGCCAACCACCCGGGCGCCTGGTTCGTGCGCGGCGACGCCTTGCGCGCCCTAGGTGCCCTGGCCGAGGCCGCCGACGCCTTTCGGACCGCCGCCCTCGCCCGGCCCGATCACGCCTCCAGCTGGGCCTCCTATGGGCTGGCCAGCTTCGAGATGCTCGACATCAAGGAGGCCCGGCGCGCCTGCTCCCGGGCCATTCGCGAGGACCCCCGCAACCCCGAGGGCTGGTGGGTGCGGGCCCTGCTGCTGGAGTGGGATGGCGACCAGCCCGGCGCCCGGCGCGCCCTGGCCCACGCCCGGTGGCTGGACCCCCTGGGCTACCCCCTGCCCCCCGAGCTCAGCGACGACGAGGTCGAGGAGATCGTGTCTGAGGCCCTGTCCGAGCTGCACCCGGCGATCCGCGACTATATGGCCAACGTCGCAATTCTCCTCGAGGAGATGCCTCGGCCCGACTCCTTGGCCAACTACGATCCGCCGGCCTCGCCCCTGGACCTGCTCGGCAGCTTCAGCGGCCACTCCTTGATGGAGCGCTCCACCGACAACCCGTGGAGCATGCTGCCCCCCACCATCGTGATCTACCGCCGCAACCTGGAGCGGCAGGCCATCAACCGGGACGAGCTGATCCATCAGCTCCGCATCACCCTCTTCCACGAGATCGGGCACTTCCTGGGCCTGTCCGAGGAGGACCTCGAGGACCGCGGGCTGGAGTGACCCGCCGCGCCCCAAACGAAGGACGCCCCGGTCGGGTGGACCGGGGCGTCAAGTGGTGGAGAAGAAGGGATTCGAACCCTCGACCTCTGGAGTGCGATTCCAGCGCTCTCCCAACTGAGCTACTCCCCCATCGCGTTGGCCCTCTACTGTGTCGGCCGGTGGGGGTCAAGGGCTCAAGGGCCGCGGGGGGGCCCCTTCTCCCCTGCCCTCCACCCGGAAGAGGATCCAGCCATAAGCGTCCTCTCGGGCGACCTCGGTGAGGGCGGTCTGGCCATCGGTCCACGAGCCGCCGCCGGCCAGGAAGGGCGCCACGACCGGCGCCTGGGTCCAGTCCTCGCGAAACCAGAGCACCCAGCCCACGCCGCTCTGCCGCAGCCAGGCGCCAAAGGCCGCGGGGTCCCCCGCAGCCGAAGGCACGTCGAACCAGCTGGTGAGGCTGCGCTCGTGGGGGCGCCGGTTCAGCCAGCAAGCCGGGATATTGTCCACCAGCAGCGGCAAGTCGTCTGGGACCGACGCCTCGATCCACCGACCCAGCTGCAGCTGCGGCCGATAGAGCGTCTCGGATAGGGCCACCTGCCGGCGGGTCTCTCGAGCGTAGCTGCCCAGGGCCTGACCGGTCAGCACGAGCACCAGGGCCAGCCCTGCGACGGGGCCCAGCCGCCGGTGCAGCGCCTCGCCCGCGGCCACCACCGATGCCGCCCCAATGGGCAGCAGCACCGGCACCAGGGGCATCATCCACTTCCAGTAGAGGTTGTGCACCGGATCGTGTTGGCCGGTGAATCCCACCGCCGCCCAGAAGCCCAGCAGGCCCAGGGCCAAGGCCAGCGCGGTGCGGCGCGGCCCGTGGCGGCCCCAGGGCCCCAGCAGCAGGGCGCCCCACAGGCCCAGCCAGAAGCCCCAGCCGATGCGCCAGGGCAACAGCCGCCCCAGCAGGCCCAGCACCACGGTCAGCCCGTGGGCCAGCCACTCATGGGGCTGGGTGGCCTCGGCGCCCAAGCCCGTCTCCAGGTTGACGGCGATGGCATGGGACCAGAAGGCGAAGGTGCCGTGGTCGATGCGCGTATAGGTGGACCAGGCGACAAAGGCCAGCAGCAGCGGGCCCAGGGCCAGCCCCAGGCGCCGGGGCCGCGGGCTGCGTCCCAACGCGGCGAGGCCCATCGTGGCGCCCAGCACCAGGGCGGCGTCCCAACGCACCAAGAAGGCGCCCGCGGCGGCCAGGCCCGCCCACAGCAGCCGCTCCCGGCTGAGTGCCGACAGGCAGGCCAGGACAAAGGCAGCATAG
Source organism: Deltaproteobacteria bacterium (assembly GCA_018401435.1). GTDB lineage: Bacteria > Myxococcota_A > UBA796 > UBA796 > UBA2385 > M30B51. Next base: position 39,971 of record JAGYJW010000011.1, read on the forward strand.
ACCGGCTCCCGCAAGGAGCTGGACGCATAGAGGGCGAATTCAGGCTGGAAGCAGAGCAGCAGCCCCGCGAGCACCGCTGCCCGCCGACCGGCCAGGCGGTCGGTCAACGAGACGGCAAAGCCCAAGGCCACCAGCCCACCCAGCAAGCTGACGGCGCGGCCGGCGACGACCGCGTCGCCAACCACCGCGTGAACGAGGGCCCCAAGCCCGTAGTAGCCGGGCATGTGGTTCATGTCGTAGTGGAGGAAGCGCCCTTGCAGCACCCCCTCGATCATGGCCAGGTTGCCGTAGTCGCTCTCCTCCCAGCCCGCATAGCGGCTGCCCAGGAAGAGGCGGTAGAGACCGCCCAGCAGGACGAAGGCGGGCACCGGCCAGCGGCGGGACAGCCAGTGGGGCGGCGGCGCGGACGCGGGGGCAGGGGCGGACACGGGGTCAGCGTCGCACTCTCCGCGACCCCGCGCCAGCGCCCCCGACGAATCAGGACTCGAAGAGCAGGGGCTCCCGCTCGGCGGCCTGAAGCATCATCGTGAGCGCCAGCCGGGTGCGCTCGTCCATGGCGCAGAAGCGCACACCGCAGCCCATGGGGGTGCCATCGGCGTCGGTGCGAATCCAGCGCACCTCTCCTTGCAGGACGATCTCGCTCTCGCCGCGCACCGTCAGGCGGAGGGCGACGATCTCGCCCATCGGAGGCGGGCTGAAGGTGGCGATGAACACGCCCCCTTCCGACAGGTTCTCGGTGAACCCGGTGAAGAAGTTGGTCTCAGAGTCGCTGGTGACGTTGGCATGCAGGCCGAGGCGCGGGGCCTCCCGCACCTCCGCTTCCATGCGCTCGCGTGCAGCGGCGATGAAGGCATCGGCGCTTCGCATCTCGGCCATTTCGGCTTCAGTCGGCGGAATCCACTTGTCCATGGGCACTCTCCTTGGCGGGGGGCTTCATGTGGAGTATCGGAAGGGGCCCCCGTTTCGGTTAGTCCCCCCCGTGAGCCGGCCCCCTTCGATCCAGCTTCCGGTGGCGCCTTCGGTGAAGAGCGGCTTTGCCGTCGCCGACGACGGGGTCGAGCTGTTCTGGCAGATCAGTGGTTCGGGGCCGGTCATCGCCTTCTGCAATGGGGTGGGCGTCGGCACCTTCTTCTGGAAGTACATCGCCGCCCACCTGCGCGGGCGCTTCTCGGTGCTGCTCTGGGACTACCGAGGGCATGGCCGCAGCAGCCGCCGGCTGGATCCCGAGACGGCGGATCTTCGCATCGAGCGCCATGCCGATGACCTGGCCGCAGTCCTGGACCACCTCGGCGTGAATGAGCCTGTGGTGCCGATCGGCCACTCGATGGGCTGCCAGGTGGTGCTGGAATTCCGGCGCCGCCACCCCGCCCGGGTGGCCGGCCTGGTGACCATGCTGGGCACCGCAGGCCACGCGCTGCGGACCTTCTTTGACAACCCGCGGTCGCCGTCGGCCATTCGCCTGCTGCACCGCATCGTGCGGCGCACGGGCAGCAGCGCCAACCAGCTCACCAGCCTGCTGCTGCGCTCCCCGGCGGCCTGGCAAGTCGCCTACCGCCTGCAGCTGGTGGACCCCTACTACACCCGCCGCGAGGACCTCGAGCCCTATATGCAGCACCTCGCCACCATGGACCAGCGCCTGTTCTTGCGGGCGGTCCTGGCCATCGAGGCCCACGACGCCTGGGACCTGCTGCCGGTGCTGGACCGTCCGCTGCTGGTGGTGGCCGCCGAACGCGACCGCTTCACGCCGCTGTGGTGCTCGGCGCAGATGGTCGAGCGCTGCCCGGGGGCCCAGCTCCTGGTGCTGGCCGAGGGCAGCCACGGCGCCCTGATCGAGCAGCCCGAGACCATCAACCACCGCCTGGACCGCTTCTTTGCCGAGCGCCTGGCGGACTGGGCCAGCCGCCCCGCGCCCCCGATCAGCCCCCCGCGCTGATCATCAGCCGGGCGCCCAGCTCCTGGTGGTCGAGGCCCGCGGCGCGGTCCAGGTCGCGCAGCTGCTGGGGCAGGGCCACCCGCGCCTTGACGTCGTGGTCCACCACGCCCAGGGGCGAGAGGGCCCGCAGCCAGGACCCCCACCAGGGGCTGATTCGGCGAGACAAGGGCTCCAGGAGCACGAGGCTGCCCCCGACGCGCAGGCTGGCCTGCACCCGCTTGAGCACCTCGGCCCGGGCCTCGTCGTCCAGCTCGTTGATGGACCAGCCGAAACAGAGGATCTCTCCCTTTTTTGGCCAGCTCATCCCCTCGGGCAGCGTGCCCTTTCGGGCGCGGCCCCGCAAGCCCAGGGCCCGCCAGGTGCGGCCCGCGGCGTCCAGCCAGCCCCGCTCGCGGTCCACCCCCAGGATGGGCCCCTGGCCGGTACACCAGGAGACCGCGGCCCCGGCGGCGCCGCTGCCGCAGCCCAGATCCCAGACCGGCCGCCCGGCGGTGCCCAAGGCGGCCCCATGCCGCTCCAAGGCCGCCACGGCCGTCAGCAAGTGCAAGGGCGCAAAGTAGCAGGCGAAGGCCGCCCGGCGCGCCGGGCCCGCTCCGGCCCGCGCGGCGAGGTCCTGGTCGGCCCGCTGGTGGACGTAGAGCCCCGACAGGCCCTGGATGCCCTTGCGCAGGTCGGTGCGATCCAGGGGCGGCAGGTGCACCGCCTCTTCGGCCGCCATCCAGGCTGCGACCCGGGCGCTGAGCTCTGTCACGGGCTCAGCCCTGGTGGCGCCGCTCGGCCTCGGCCTTGAAGCGGGCCAAGGTGTCGGGCAGCGTGCGTTCGGTCAAGGAGCGAACGATGTTGCCGGGGACGAACATGCCCACCTGCAGGTCGATCCGGTAGAGGGCCCGGGTGCGCCGCCCGCCGTCCACCGGCTCGAGGGTCCAGCTGCCCTCGTTGGTGCGGAAGGGGCCATCCACCAGCGTCCAGCTCAGGTGCAGGTCGTCGGACCGGGTCAGGCGCAGGGTGTATTCCAGACGGCGAATCACCTGGATGCCGAAGCGCACCTCCCAGGTGCTCCCCTCTTGCTTCAGCGGGCGGGCCATCACCGTCTCGGGCAAGAAGTCCGGGTAGCTGCCAAAGTCGCAGATCAGCCCCATCAGCACATCGGGCGGCGCATCGACGAGCACGCTGGATTCAATGGCAGGCATGGGCGCTCCGGGAGATCAGCGGCGGCGACGACGGCGACGACGGCGGCCCGCGCTGTCGGCGGCGGCGACAGCGGTGGGGTCGGCCTTGCGGCCGTCCGCGGGGGTCGCCCGTCGAGACTCATCCGGGGCGATGTGGCGGTCCAACCAGTCGCCCCAGCGCTGCAACACGGCGCGCTGCAGGGTCTTGGACCGGCGCAGCCCAGGGTCTTCGCCCAGCAGGCGGAAGGCCTCGGCGCGGGCGCGCAGCAGCAGCTGGCGGTCCCGGGCGGGCTCGGCCCAGTGCAGATCCGGCACCTCGTCCGCGCGATCGCCCAGGAGGGCGACATTGCCGCGGATCTCGAGGTCGACCTCGGCCAGGCGGAAGCCGTCCCGCTCTGAAACCACCTGCTCGACCACCCGCAGGCCCTCGGCCGAGGGGTCGTCGCTCAAGACGAAGTCGCAGTGTCCGGGCAGGTTCCCGGCGTCCACATGGCCACGCAGGCGGTGCAGGCGGACGAGGTTGTGCAGGTCGGCGTATTCGACCACCATCACGCTGGCATTGGCGACTGCGGGCGCATCTTCGATGAAGGTGGTGCAGACCAGGACGTCGATGCGCCGGTGGTGAAAGTCGTCAAAGGCCCGGGTGCGCTCTTCGCGGGGCATCTCGCTGGAGTAGACGCCCACTCGCGCGCCTTGCAGCACGTCCGCCTGCAGGGCCTTGGCCATGCGCAAGGCGTCCTCGCGGCCCAGCAGATCCCGTCCGTCGCGGACGGGGAAGACCACAAAGGCCTGCCGACCGGCCTTGACGGCGTTTCGGGCGTGGGCGTAGGCCGCCGAGCGTTCGGTGGCCGGGTGCACGGCACAGAGGGTGCGCAGCCGCCCCTCGGCCAGCACCACCGACACGTCGAAGTCGCCAAAGACGGTGAAGACCAGGCTGGTGGGGATGGGGGAGCGGGTGACCACCAGCAGGTCGGGGCGCGGGCTGCGGCCCTCCAAGGTGGCCCGCTGCACCGTGCCATAGGGGCCTCGCTCCTCGGCGATGACCAGGCCCAGGCGCTTCCACTCGATGCGGGGGTCGAGGAGGGCGCCGGTGCCAAAGACCACATGGGCCTCGCCGCGCCGAAGGGCGTCCGCTGCGGCGTGGTCGGGGGCCCCGGCCACCAGCAGGGGCACCACGCCCAAGGAGCGCAGCAGGGCCTCGGCGTGCAAGAAGCGGCGCTCGGCCGCGAGGGCGTCGGGGGCCACGATGACCACCTGCCCGCCGGCCTCGGCCACCATGACCGCCGACATCAAGGCCACCAGGCCCTTGCCGGCGCCCACATCGCCCTGCAGCAGCCGCGCCATGGGGCGGGGGCGCAGCAGGTCGCGGCGGATCTCGTTGAAGGCTTGCTCCTGCCCGTCGTTGAGGGTGATGGAGTGCTGGGAGTCCAGCTGGCCCACGCCCCGGTGCAGGATCTTGTGGGCGAAGCCCCGCTCGCCCGTGCCCCGGCCAGCCCGCCAGGCGATGCCCAGCTGAATGGTGAGCAGCTCTTCATAAGCGAGGCGCACCCGGCCCCGGCCATCGCCATTGGCCGGGAAGTGGGCGTCGCGCAGGGCCTCGTCGAGGGGCAGCAGGCGCTGCTCTTCCAGGATGCCCGCAGGCAGCCAGTCTTCGAGGTGTCCCAGCTCTTCGGACAAGCAGCGGGCGATCAAGGACCGAAGCGCCCGGTCGTCCACGCCCTCCAAGCCATAGCTGGCCAGCAGGCCGCTGCCGCGCCCATCGATGCCCACGGGCTCGGCGTTGTAGAGCACAGGCCCGTCATCGTCCTCGCCCAGCTCGCCCACCAGGGCCAGGACCGTGCCGGCGGTCCAGTCGGACCAGCCGCGGGGCTCGTCCCCCAGCCAGCGGCAGCGCAGGGTCTGGCCGTCCTTGAGGCTGAGCAGCAGCTCGACGCGCCGGTGGCCGGGGCTGAGCAGGATGCGGCGCCAGCCCAGGGCGCCGCGCACCAGGACGGCACCCTCAGAGGGGGGGGACAGGGAGACCCGCGGGGGGCGCTCCAGGGCGCTGGGCGCGGTCAGGAGCAGGTCGGCGATGGTGTCGATGTCCTGGTTGGCCAGGCCTTCCACCAGGGCGGGGTCGATACCGGGCAGGTCGGCGAGGCGACGCCCGGTGCCTTCGGGGTGGCCGAATCCCCCAGCAGGCGCCGCGGGGGGCGCAGGCTCGGGCGGGGGACGCAGGCGCAGCGGCGGCGGCCTCGACGGTGCTGACCTCAGCGCTGCGGTCCCGCCGGTCCCGGCCTCGGCGCCGATCGCGGCTGCGCCGGCGTTCGGAGCGGTCTTTGCCCGAGGACCGGGGCGGAGCGCCGTCGGCCGGAGCGCCACCGTCCCCCGTGTCGCTGTCGTCGCGGCTGTCGGCGTCTTCGGCAGCGGTGTCGAGCGCCGGTCCACGGTTGGCATCGTCCGCCCGCATTCGGGCGGGGCGCAGGGTCCGGCCCGTGGCGCTGGTCTCGTCGGTCTCGGGCTCATCGCCCTCGGCCGCGTCGCCCCCGCCCGTCGCCGCCGCCCTGGCTGCCCGAGCGCCCCTGACCGCGGTCGCGTTGGCGCCGGCGACGGGGTCCACGAAGCTGCCCGCCCGGGCAGCCGTGGGCACGATGACCGGCGCCAGCTCGGGCGGAACCCAGGCGCCAACGGCGTCCAGCGCCGCCTTGACCGCGGCCTGCCGGGCGGCGCCTTCGAGGGCGTCGAGGGCCAGGAGCTGGTCGAGCAGGGCCTGCAAGGCGGGCTGTTCGGCGACGTCGGCCCCCCCTTCGGCCACCAGCGGCGCAATGAGCCGCGCGCAGACGGCACCCAGCCAGCGCGAGGAGGCCAGGCGCTGCGGATCGGTGTCGGCCCAGGCCAGGGTGCGCCGCACCGACGCCAGGGTGGCCTGCATCGGCGTGATGAGGAGGGTCGAGGTCGCGGCCACGGGGCTCCTAGCGGTAGAGCACTTCGGTGATGACGTAGCGCTTCGTGCCACCAGGGGCGCGCACTTCCACCTCGTCGTCCACCTCCTTGCCAATCAAGGCCCGGGCGATGGGAGAGGTCACGGAGACGGAGCCCTCGCGGGGGCTGGCCTCGTCCTCGCCGACGATGCGGTAGACCACGGGCTCGTCGGCTTCGTCCTCTTGAAGGACCACGGTCACACCAAAGACCACGCGCTGGTCCTTTGCGAGGCTGGTGACATCGATGATCTCACAGGCGGCGAGCTTGCCTTCGAGGTCCATGATCCGACCCTCGCACAGGCTCTGCCGCTCCTTGGCATCGTCATATTCGGAGTTTTCGGAGAGGTCGCCGTGGGCGATGGCCTCTTCGATGTCGCGCACGATCTCGTGGCGCTTGGTCTCCTTGAGGTACTTGAGCTCGGCCTGGAGCTGCTGGTGGCCCGCCGGGGTCATGGGAACGCGTTGCATCGGGGTCGTCCTTTCCAAAATCGGGGCCGGCCCGGTAGCGGGTGCGCCGAATCACTGGGCACGCCGCGGGTTGAGGTCCCGGCCAGGGGATCTAACCTCTCGACGGTATCGGGCCGTAGACGATGTGGCCACCAACCACCGTGGCAAGCACCCTTCCCTGCAGCCTGCGGCCCTGCAGGGGCTCGTTGACGCCCTTGCTGCGCCGGGTGGGACCCAGGGGCCCGGCGTGCGAGGGGTCAAAGAGCACGAGGTCTGCGGGCTCCCCGACCGCCAGCCGGGGCTGGCGTCCCAGCAAGGCGGCGGGGCCGGTGCAGAGGGCCTGCAAGGCCGCCACCGGCTGGCCGGCGAAGGCGCTGAGCACCGCCGGGAGCGCGCTCTCCAGCCCGGTGGCGCCCGGCTGGCAGGCCGAGAACTCGACCTCCTTGTCCACGCGGCTGCGCGGCTGGTGGTCGGAATGCACGCCCAGCAAGGTCCCATCCTGCAGCCCGGCCAGCAGGGCCGCGCGGTCGGCCTCTCCGCGGGGTGGGGCCTCCAGACGAAAGCGAGTGTCGTAGATGCTGCTTTCAACGTCGTGATCGGTGAGCACAAGATTTCGCGCGGGCGCGGTGCCCGTGACGTCCAGGCCCTCGGCGCGGGCCTGGCGCAGCAGGGCCACCGCGCCCGCCGAGGTGATATGGCTGAGGTGTACCCGGGCGCCGGTGAGCCGGGCCAGGGCGAGGATCCGGTAGACCGCGATCTCTTCGGCGGCGGCTGGCTGGCCCTGCAGGCCCGCGCGCATCGAGGCGGGCCCCTCGTGCATCAAGCCGCCCGCCGCCAGGGCGGGGTCGATGGGCCGCAGCAGCACCGGCTTGCCAAAGGGGCGGGCATATTCGAGGGCCCGACGCAGCACGCCAGCATCGGCCATGGGCCGCCCGCCATCCGACAGCACCGCCGCGCCGGCCTCAATCAACAAGCCGACCTCGGCCAGCTCCTTGCCGGCCAGCCCGCGGGTCAAGGCGCCGGCCTGCAGCAGCCGCGCGCCGGTCACCGAGGCCATGCGCACCTGCACATCGCGCATCACGGCAGCGTCATCGACGATCGGGTCCGTCGCCGGGCTGGCGATCACCGTAGTGAAGCCCCCCGCGGCCGCAGCCTCGCTGCCGCTGGAGAGGTCCTCCCGCCAGGTGATGCCGGGATCACAGAGTTCGGCCCAGAGGTCCACCAGGCCGGGGCCCAGCACCGCCCCGCCGCAATCCACACGCCGGCTCACCCGGAGGTCGGCCCCAAGGCCCACACCAACCGCGACAATGCACCCGCTGTCGGTGTCCACGAGCAGGTCGCCGGGCCCGTCCAGGCCCCCGAGGGGGCAGCAGAGCCGGGCGCCTTCAAGAAGCAGCATCAGGGGCCTCCTCGCCGCCCAGGAGCAGGTAGAGCAGGGCCATTCGAACGGCCAGCCCGTTGGTGACCTGCTCCAAGATGACGGAGCGGGTGGAGTCCGCGACATCCGGGCTCATCTCGACGCCCCGGTTGATGGGGCCCGGGTGCATGACCAGGACCTCGGGCCGGGCGCGCTTCAGGCGCTCCAGGTCGAGCCCATAGAAGCGCGAGTATTCGCGGCTGGAGCTCATCATCGCGGGGCCCATGCGCTCGCGCTGGATGCGCAGCATCATGATGACATCGGCCTCCTCCACCACCTCGTCGATGCCGTGGCAGACCTCGGCGCCCAGCTCGGACAGGCCGGGTGGACACATGGTGCCCGGGCCGGCCACCCGCACCCTCGCCCCCAGGGCCCGCAGGCCAAAGAGGTTCGAACGTGCCACCCGGGAGTGGTAGACATCGCCGACAATCGCGACGGTGCGACCCTGCAGATCGCCCAGATGGTCCCGCATCGTGAGCAGATCGAGCAGGCCCTGGGTGGGGTGCTCGTTGATGCCGTCACCGGCGTTGATCACGGCGCAGGGGAAGGCCCGCGCCAGCATATGGGGGGCGCCCGCTGCGGCATGCCGGATGATGATCGCGTCGGGGCGCATGGCGTCGATGTTGCGCGCCGTGTCCATCAGGGTCTCGCCCTTGGCCGTCGAGCTGCCCTTGGCGCTGAAGTTCAGCGTGTCGGCGCTCAGGCGCTTGGCGGCCAGCTCGAAGCTCAGCCGCGTGCGGGTGCTATCTTCGAAGAAGGCCGTCACCACGGTGCGCCCGCGCAGGGGCGGCACCTTCTTGATGCGGCGCTCGCTCACCGACCGGAAGCGCGCCGCCACATCCAGGATGCGGTTGATCTCCTCTTTGCTGAGATCCTGCAGGCCGAGCAGATCCTTGCGCCTCATGGACGGCCCTTCCCCGCCGCAATCACCTCGACGCCTTCGGTGCGGAGGTCGTCGGGGCCCAGCCGCAGGCGCACCTCCACCTTGTCGCCCTTCTGGGTGGCCACCACCCGCCCGGCGAAGTCCGGCGCGATGGGCAGCTCGCGGTGGCCGCGGTCAATCACCACCGCCAGCTTGATGAAGCTGGGGCGGCCATAGTCCATGATCTCGTCCAAGGCCGCCCGCACCGTGCGCCCGGTGAAGAGCACATCATCCACCAGCACCACGCCCAGACCCGAAGGGTCGAAGGGCAGCCGGGTCTCGCCCAGAATGGGCTTTTCGAGCCCGGTGTAGAGGTCGTCTCGGTAGAGCGTGATGTCCACGCTACCCACCTTGGGGCGCTCGCCTTCGATGCGACCGATGGCATCGGCCAGGCGGTCGGCCACCAGCCGCCCCCCCGTCACGATGCCCACCAGCGCATAGCCAGAGGGCTCGCCCAGCTGCTCGACGATCTCGTGGGCGAGCCGCGCGATGCAGCGCTCCAGCTCGCGCCCGGTCATCACCCACTGTTCCTGCATCGCTGCCCTCAGGTCATGGGCCGGGGCGCGCGAAGGGACCCGGCCAGATCAGTACTGCTCCACCGTGCCCCGGCTATCGACATAGGTGGTCACCTCGAAGGTGAGGATCTTGTAGTAGTCGGTCATCGGGTAGTAGGCGTAGGCCTCCCAGTAGCAGTACACGACGATGTCGTCCTGCTCCTTCCTGAACTCGCAGGCGCTGGGATCGATGTAGTCGATCTCCTTCATCTTCAGCCCTTGCACCAGGCGCTCCGGCCCGCTCTTTTCAAGGGTGGAGGCGTACCAGGCCAGCCCCGACGACGACGCGATCTCCTTCATGTTGAGGTAGTCGATGTAGTAGGGCACGAAGGTGTAGGCCCCCACGCCGAGCACGGCCACGACCGCCACCAGCAGGATGGTCAGAATATTCGCGCGACCCTGTCGTCTTGCCATCGGCCCGGCCTCCTGTGATCCGCCCGCCCACCGCGGCAGGCCCACTAACGCGCACCCTGCAGCAAGCGCTGCCATCGGCCCGGCCCCCTGGGTCCGGACGGCCACAGTATGCAACGCGCGCGGCCACGGAGATCTGCTTGCCGGACGGGCCCCCACTGCCGGCTGTCGCTCGCCGCTGCCGGGGCGTCGCCCAATAGGAAGAATTCTCCGCTTTGAAGGCGGGCGGGGGGGCTTGCACGACTGAGGCCCGGATCGGTGACAACGCGCTGCCCATCGACCCAAAGCGACCGGTCGGCCACCTCCACCACCTGGCCGGGCCCCGCCACCACCCGCCCCAGGGCAAGCTCGCCGGGCTGGCGCTGCCAGGCCACGATCTCACCTGGATTCGCGTCGGTGCTGCGGTCCACCCAGAGCAGATCGCCGGGCAGCAGGGCCGGCGCCATGGCCCCACTCGCCACCCGCACCGGCCGCCCCAGCAGGCCGCGGCCCAGCACCGCCAGCAGGATCAGGCCCGCAGCGACCGCCAGCAGGCGCCGGGGACGCGGCTCAGGCATCCCCGGCGCGCAGCACGGCCAGGAAGGCCTCCTGCGGGATCTCCACATTGCCCACGGACTTCATCCGCTTCTTGCCCTCTTTCTGGCGGTCCAGCAGCTTGCGCTTGCGGGAGATGTCGCCGCCATAGCACTTGGCGGTCACGTCCTTGCGCAGCGCCTTGACCGTGGTGCGGGCCAGGATCTTGGTGCCGATGGCGGCCTGGATGGCGACATCCCACATCTGGCGGGGGATGAATTCCTTGAGCTTGCTGGTCAGCCCCTGGCCGGCCTTGAAGGAGCGGCTGCGGTGCACGATGGCCGAGAGGGCGTCCACCCGTTCGCCATTGACCATGATGTCCAGCCGGACGAGGTCTTCGGGCTCCCAGCGCACCACCTCGTAGTCCATGGACGCGTAGCCCTTCGAGCAGCTCTTGAGCTTGTCAAAGAAGTCGTAGGCGATCTCGGCATAGGGGATCTCATAGGTCAACACCACTCGGCCCGCGCTGGTGTATTCGAAGTTCTGCTGGTTTCCCCGCCGATCTTCGCAGAGCTTGAGCACCGGCCCCACATAGGCCTCGGGCAGGTGCAGGGTCACCTTGGCGATGGGTTCTGCGATGTGATCGATGTCCTGCAGCGGGGGCAGTCGGCTGGGGGAGTGGATCTCCAGGGTCTGGCCGGTCTTGGTCTTGACCAGGTACATCACGCTGGGGGCGGTGGTGATGAGGTCGAGGTCGTATTCGCGCTCCAGCCGCTCCTGCACGATCTCCATGTGCAGCAGGCCGAGGAAGCCGCAGCGAAAGCCGAAGCCCAAGGCGTCGGAGGTCTCGGGCTCGTAGTTGATGGCCGAGTCGTTCAGGCGCAGCTTTTCGAGGGCGGCCCGCAGGTCTTCATAGTCCGCGCTGTCTACCGGGAAGATCCCGGAGAAGACCATGGGCTTGACCTCCTTGAAGCCCGGCAGCGGGCTGGCGGCCTGGTTGCCCAGCAGGGTGACGGTGTCCCCCACCCGGGCGTCGGTCAGGCTCTTGATGCCGCAGATGATGAAGCCCACATCGCCCGCCGACAGCACGGGGCGTTCCACCGGGACCGGCGCAAAGACGCCGATCTTGTCCACGTCATAGCTGGCGGCGGTGCTCATCAGCTTGATGCGGTCGCCCTTGCGCAGCTGGCCCTCCATCACCCGCACCAGGACGATGACCCCCACATAGGTGTCGAACCAGGAGTCGAAGATCAAGGCCCGCAGGGGCTTGGTGGCGTCGCCTTCGGGGGCGGGGATCTGGGCGACGATGGCCTGCAGCAGCTCGGGCACGCCCAGGCCGGACTTGGCCGACACCATGACCGCGTGGCGGGTGTCCAGGCCGATGCCGTCTTCAATCTGCTCCAACACGCCGTCGGGGTCGGCGCTGGGCAGATCGACCTTGTTGAGCACCGGCAGGATCTCGAGGTTCTGGTCCAGGGCCAGGTAGACATTGGAGAGGGTCTGGGCCTCGACTCCCTGGGCGGCGTCCACCACCAGCAGCACGCCCTCGCAGGCGGCCAGGCTGCGGCTGACCTCGTAGGTGAAGTCCACATGTCCGGGCGTATCGATGAGGTTGAGCTTCCAGACCTCGCCGTCGGGGTCGGTGTAGGTCAGCTCGACGGCCTGCGCCTTGATGGTGATGCCACGCTCGCGTTCGAGGTCCATGCGGTCCAGGTACTGCTCTTTGCGGTCGCGCTCGGCGATCAGGCCGGTGACGTCCATCAGGCGGTCCGCCAGGGTGCTCTTGCCATGGTCGATGTGGGCGATGATCGCGAAGTTTCGCGTGTGCGCCTGGTCGGGCGGGGGCTTCTGGGTGGCCACGGGATCTCCGATGGGCGCGGCGCGGCGCAGGCGTCCACGAGGGGGGGGATTTGGGGCGACTGGAGCGGAGACCGCGGCGTCAGCGTCGCCCGATGCCGTAATACTCGAAGCCTTCGCGGCGAAGCTCGACCGGATCGTAGATGTTCCGCCCGTCGAGAATCAGCGGGCGGCGCATGCGGTCCCGCAAGGCGGCGAAGTCGGGGTTCCGGAACTCATTCCATTCCGTAACCAGCACCAGGGCGTCGGCGTCCTCCGTCGCGTCCAGCGCGCTGTCGGCATAGCCGATGCGATCGCCGAGCAGCTCCCGGGTGGTGCCCATGGCCTCGGGGTCGTAGGCCAGGACCGACGCACCCGCCGCCAGCAGCTCCTCGCACAGGGTGAGGGCGGGCGCCTCGCGCACATCGTCGGTCTGGGGCTTGAAGGCGAGGCCCCACACGGCCACACGGCGGCCGCTCAGATCCTCGCCCAAGAGCAGCTTCAGGCGCTGGGCCAGCACCAGCTTCTGGCCGCGGTTGACCGATTCGACGGCGGCTGCGATCTGCAGGTCCACGCCGTGCTGCCGGGCCGTGTCCACCAGGGCCCGCACATCCTTGGGAAAGCAGGAGCCGCCATAGCCCGCACCGGCAAAGAGGAAGCGCGGGCCGATGCGGCTGTCGCTGCCGGCCCCGCGGCGCACGGCTTCGATGTCGGCCCCCACCTGCTCGCAGAGGCGCGCCAGCTCGTTCATGAAGGAGATCTTCGTCGCAAGCAGGGCGTTGGAGGCGTATTTCGTCAGCTCGGCCGAGCGGTTGTCCATGAAGAGGATGGGCTTGCCCGAGCGCACCAGGCCCCCGTAGAGATGCGACATCACGCTCCGGGCCCGCTCAGTCTCGCAGCCCACCACAATGCGGTCTGGGTGGGTAAAGTCATCGATCGCTGCGCCCTCTTTCAAGAACTCGGGGTTCGAGACCACGTCGAATTCGAAGCGGGCGCTCTGCGCCACCACCGCGCGGACCCGGTCCGCCGTGCCCACGGGCACGGTGCTCTTGATGATGATGACTGAAGGCTGACGCAGGTTTTCGCCGATGATGCGGGCGACGGACAGCACGCCGGACAGATCGGCGGACCCATCGGGCAGACCGGGCGTGCCCACCGCGATGTAGATGACGTCGGCCCCCCGCACTCCCGCCGCCGTATCGGTGTCGAAGACCAGGCGTCCTTCGCGCTGGTTTCGCCGGAGGATGGACTCCAGACCCGGCTCGTAGATGGGCACCTCGCCGGCACGGAGGGCGTCGATCTTGGCCTGGTCCCGGTCGGTGCACCGCACCGAGAAGCCGAGGTCGGCCATGCAGGTGCCCACGACCAGGCCCACATAGCCGGTGCCGATGACGCAGAGTTCCATGCCTTCTCTCCCGGTTCGGGCCGTGGATCTGCCATCCACCGCTGGCCACGGCCAACCGGACCCGCTATCGGCAGCCTCCCGGAGCGTCAAACCCCGGCCCCCTGCAGCGGTCTGACGGACGGGGCCCTGGTTGACAGGCCCGCTTCGGACCGGATAGCCGCCGGTGTCCTCCCTTGATGACCCCGAGAGAGCGCTGGGACCCAGCGTCCCGCCCACCCTCCGGTCTCTCCCTGCCCCATCTCAGAACCTCTCAGATCCTCGGAGCCACAGTGGCCAACCATCAGAGCGCGATCAAGCGGAACAAGCAGAATGTGAAGCGCCGCATGCGGAACCGGCACTTCCGGACCATGATGCGCAGCCAGATCAAGAAGCTGAACCAGGCCATCGAATCCGGCGATCTGGAAGCCGCCCAGGCCAGCCTGCCCAAGGCCGTCAGCGTCATCCAGCGGGTCTCTGGCAAGGGCGTGATTCACAGCCGCCAGGCCAGCCGCCGCGTCAGCCGCCTGACCCAGAAGATCGTCGCCCTGGCAGCCGCCAAGGCCTGATCGACCCTCGGGGGTCGGGCGCCTTGGCTCCCCTCCCCTGCTGGCAACGACAGCGGCCGCCCGGTTGATTCCGGGCGGCTGATCTGCGTTGGGATGCCGACGGCGCCGGTGGCTACAGCCCCGTGGTGGTCAAACCCAAGACCAGGCCCTCGAAGATGCGGCGCTCGCCCACCTTCGCGCGGTTGAAGGCGCGGTTGGCATCGGTCAGGGCGTCCATGACCCGCGCGGGGTCCAGGGGCCGCCGCTGCAAGGCGCTGCGGGCGTCGTCCAGCTTGCGGCGGGGCATGCGACGCCAGGCGCCCGGCTCTGGCTCTCCCCGGCGCAAGCTGTCTTGCAGCTCGAGCAGCTGCCTTACCTGCCAGGTGATGGTGCTGAGCAGCCGGTGGGCGCCGCCCGAGCCTGCGTCCTCCAGCATGCGGTGTGCCGCGGCGAGTCCCTTGTCGGGATCCCGGGCGATGATGGCGTCGGTGAGGTCCCAAACCACCGCCTCCGACACCACGCTGCAGACGGCCTCCACCACCTCGGCGCTGATGGTCCCCCCCTCGCCCATGAAGTTGATGGCCTTGTCCAGCTCGAGGTTGAGCTGGCTGAGGTCGTTGCCCACCAGCTCAATCAGCATGCGGGTGGCCCGCGGGTCCAGCGTGAAGCCCCGAGCCTCGGCCTGCTTGCGGGCAAAGTCGGCAGGATTCACCGCCTGGGCCTGAAAACGCTGGACGAGGCCGACCTTCTTGATGCGGTTCTCCAGGCGCTTGCCCCGGTCCATGCCGCCGGTGGCCCCCGGCAGCTTTGCGCCGCTGAGCACCAGGGTGGTGGAGGGGTTGGGGTTGTCGGCGTAGGCGAGCAAATCGTCGAGGAGGGCCACGCCGGCCTTGTCCATGTGGCGGATGAGCACCACCCGACGCCGGGCCATCATGGGCAGGGTCAGGGCCAAGGAGATCGCCCCGGAGGCGCCGTCCTCAGCACCATAGGTGCCCAGGTTGAAGCCGGCGGATCCGCCGCCCAGGGCCAGGTCCACGGCCTTCTGTTCGGCCTCCCGGACCAGCAGGGACTCCTCGCCAAGGATCAGCACGATGGGCGCGTCGGGAGGGGGCTGGCTCATCGGGGCTCCGCGGCAGGGGATGCAGCAGGGGGTGCAGCCGCCGCCCACTCCGCGGCGTCGGCGCCAAGCTGGCGGGCCAGGGCCGAAAAGGCGCCGGCCCGGGCGGCGGCAGAGCCCAGGGAGTCGGAGGCCAGCAGGACATAGCCACGCTCCCCCTCCAGCACCAGCCGCCGCGGGCGGGGGCCGGTGACCTGGAAGGCGACCTGCAAGCGGGCCATGTAGATCTGCTGCCCGCCCGGGTTGGCGGCCACGGGTGCCACCGACGCGTCCAGCACCTCGATGTCGATGGGCGCGGCCCCGCCCAGGGCCCCGCGGGCGGCCAGCGCGCGCCCCAGGCCCGCCCGCAGGGCCTCGGGCAGGGACGGCTCGTCGGCCTGCATCGATACGGCCCCCGGCGAGAATCCGCCGGTCGCGGGCGGCGGCCGCCCGAGGTGGCAAGAGGCGAGGGTCAGCACCGCGCAAAGCCTGATGCGGGCCCGGTTGACAGGCGCCGAGCGCCTCGCCATCATGCGTCATCTCCAACCGGACGCCGGCATCCATGCCGCATCCGGTGGGGGGGCGACGCGTTGGCCCCCCCCTCCCATCGGGCCCGTTTCGAGGACTCCTCCATGCTCAGCCTTGCCTTGTTCGCCCTTTGTACGGCAGGCGCCTCGCCGCTATCGCTGGGCCTTGACCCGGCGCCCTCTGGCCGGGTGGACCTGCAAGAGGCGCCCCAGCCCACCGTCACGGCCGGCTCCGCCGCCCCGGCGGAGCGCCCGCGCACCGCGCTGATGGAGGCCAACCTGCGCTTCCGGTACCTGTCGGTCCCCAACGGCATCATGGACATCTGGTTCTTTGACTCCGACGACGAGGGTGCCAACGACTTCAAGCGCCCCAAGGTCCGCATGTATGCGGTCGGCGTCGAATACGTGCTCAAGCCGCGCCCCAGCAACTGGATCTTCTACTACGAGTTCATGGGGAGCTTGATGGAGGAGGGCTACTGGGACGACGTCGAAGAGCCCCCCGAGCACGACGACGGCGACTGGGTCAACCCCGAACGGCTGGGCGTGCATGTGGTGGGCGCCAACTATGCCCACGAGATCGACGTCACCCCCTCAGACCGCGACGTGTGGCTGAGCATGCTCTTTGGCGCCGGACTGGGCGTGGGCATCGTGCAGGGGGAGCTGATGCAGTGGCACCCCGGAGGCAACGAGGGCATCAAGAACCAGTGCCTGCGCCAGAGCCCCGCCTATGAGCGCAAGGACACCTGCCCCAGCGACGGCACCAAGCGGATCCCCGGGCTGCTGCCCGTCCTGGACCTCAGCGGCAGCTTCCGCGTGAACTTCGCCGATCACGCCAATGTGCGCTTCGACTTCGGCCTGCACGACCTGTTCTATATGGGCACGGCCGTCGGCGGCGTCTTCTAGGCCCCTGCCCGCGCCCTCGCTTTGCAGCCCCGGTCCGCGCGGGCGCGGCAGGTTGGCTTGGCAGGAGCCCGACAACCGGCTACACAGCCGTGCTCTTCAGTACCGTTCCCGGTCAGGCGCCCCGCGCCGGCCACTCCGAACATCTTTCCAGACGAACAACGCTCCGTGGAGTCCACTTGATCCTCGTCACCGTCCGCGAGAACGAGCCCTTCGAGAAGGCCCTGCGCCGCTTCCGCCGCAAGGTCGAGCGCGAGGGCATCCGCAAGGACATCAAGAAGAACAGCTTCTACCTCAAGCCCGGCGAAAAGCGCCGTCTCAAGCAGCGCCTCGCCGAGAAGCGCCGCAGAAAGGCCATGCGTCGCGCCATCAAGAAGGCCGTCCCGAACTAGGGACAGCACCTGGGGCGGCGCTCTTGCCGCGCCCTACCGCCCCTCTCAGGCGACCCCATCCGGGGTCGCCTTTGTGGGTTTGCGGGTACCCCTTCAGTCCAGGGCAGTGGCCTCGGGGGGCGGCTCCAGGCCCAGCGCCTGTCGGGCGCGCTGTTGGGCCCGAAGATTCTCGGGGTGGTCGGGATCCGACTCGCGCACCGGGTGGTCGAGGATCTCCCGGAGCACCGCGTCCGCCGCCGCGGTCTTGCCTTGGGGGATCAGCACCAGCAGCGCGAGATCGGCCTTGGGTGTGAGCCTGTCCGGGGCGGCGGCGGCGGCCTGCTCCAAGGACTGGCGGGCCTCTTCGAGGGTGCCTCCCAGCATCAGCGGACGCAAGGACAGCGCCAGGCCCTCGGCGGCCAGGGCCCGCCCGCCACCGAAGCTCTCGCCGCCCAGCTCGGCCACCTTGCGGCCCATGGCCTCCACCACGTCGAGGTCGATGGCGGCCCCCGCGGGCCCCCGGGCATGCAGCCACCGGGCCCAGCTCAGGGTGGACCAGGCCAGGCAGGGCAGGTCATCCTCGGTGAGATCCACCAGGGCGTCTGCGGTGACGACGCCGCTGGCCCCTTGCACCGAAGCGGCGAACTCGGGCCGCTGCAACAGGCAGCGCAGGCCGTATTCGCGCCCGGTGAGCATGTCGTTGACCCGATCGGGCCCATCGGCGGCATAGCCCCGCAAGGTGTAGGCCCGCGAGAGCCGCCAGAGCACCCGGCTGTCCCCCGGCAGTCGCCGGTGCAGGTCGAGGTAGGCGCGAATCGCCGCCTCCAAGGCCGCTGGATCGGCCCGCTGGGCGAAGAGGGCGTCCGCGGTGGCCAGCTCCTGGGCGATGGCGCCGGCAGCGCCCCTGCCCCGCCGCTGGCTGCAGGAGAGGAGGATCACCAGGCCCAAGAAGGGCAGGAGGCGGCGGTGTGGGCACATGGCGCCGCCCTATCCCGGCCTCCCGGGTCTTGACGCCGCCGCCCCCACGGGGGAGCATGGCGCGCGCGGTCTCTGCCCGGGTGGTGGAACGGTAGACACAGAGGCCTTAAAAGCCCCTTTCCGTCAAGGGAGTGCCGGTTCGAATCCGGCCCCGGGCACCCCGCACGTCCCAAGGCGTCAATGGGGGCCTGGCAGCGTTGACAAGTCAGGGGCGGGCTCCTACCCTCGCACTGCGGCAGCAGACAATGAGAACACCGCCGGCGGCGACTTCGGCGGGTCGGAGCCCAGGCGGCCCGGGGACGAAATGGGAACGATCATCGGCATCGACCTCGGCACGACGAACTCGGTGTGCGCTTTCATGGATCGGGGTGAACCCCGGGTCATCATCAACGAAGAGGGCGGCCGTGTGACCCCTTCGGTGGTCGGCTTCAGCAAAGACGGCGAGCGCTTTGTCGGCGACATCGCCAAACGGCAGATGCTGATCAACCCCGACGCCACCATCCATGGCATCAAGCGCTTCATGGGCCGCCGCTTCAAGGACTGCAAAGAAGACCAGCACCTGGTCT
Source organism: Deltaproteobacteria bacterium (assembly GCA_018401435.1). Classification (GTDB taxonomy): domain Bacteria; phylum Myxococcota_A; class UBA796; order UBA796; family UBA2385; genus M30B51. The sequence continues at coordinate 58,500 of JAGYJW010000011.1, forward strand.
CCTATGTGATCGAAGAGGCCAGCAACGGCGACTGCGCTGTGCGGGTCGGCGACCGGGTCTACTCGCCGCAAGAGGTCTCGGCGATGGTCCTGCAGAAGCTCCGCAAAGGGGCAGAGGACTTCCTGGGCGAGACCGTCACCGAGGCGGTGATCACGGTGCCGGCCTATTTCACCGACAGCCAGCGCCAGGCCACCCGGGATGCGGGCACCATCGCCGGGCTCGACGTCCTGCGCATCATCAACGAGCCCACCGCAGCCGCCCTGGCCTATGTGCACGACCGCAAGCAGGCCTCCACCCTCGCGGTCTACGACTTTGGCGGCGGCACCTTCGACATCTCCTTGCTGGAGGTCGACCGCGACGTGGCCGAGGTCCGCGCCACCCGCGGCAACAACGCGCTGGGCGGGGCCGACATCGACAAGGTGGTCGTGACCTGGCTGCTCGACGAGTTCTACCGGCAGCACGCCATTGACGCGAGCGCAGACCGCATCGTGCTGCAGCGCCTGCGCGACGCCGCAGAGCGCGCCAAGCTCGAGCTGTCCACCGCCACCTCCACCGAGATCCACCTGCCCTTCCTGGTGGCGGACGCCTCAGGGCCCAAGCACCTGCAGGCCACCCTCACCCGCAGCACCTTTGAGGGCCTGATCGGCCCGCTGGTGCAACGCACGGTCGAGGAGTGCCGCAAAGCGCTGGCCGACGCCCGCCTGACCGTGGCCGAGGTGGACGAGGTCATCCTGGTTGGGGGATCCAGCCGCATCCCCCTGGTGCAACAAGAGGTGCAGAAGCTCTTTGATCGGCCCCTCAACAAGAGCTTCAACCCCGACGAGGTGGTGGCGGTCGGCGCGGCCATCCAGGGCGGCATCCTCGAAGGCGACATCAAGAGCGTCACCCTGCTCGACGTCACCAACTTCAGCCTGGGCATCGAGGTCGCTGGCGGCCGATTCGCCACCTTGATCCCCAAGAACACGACCATCCCCGCCCACAAGACCCAGCTGGTGTCCACGGTGGTCGACGATCAGCGCACCGTGAAGATCCACGTGCTGCAAGGCGAACAGACCCGCGCCCGGGACAACGTCAGCCTGGGCGACTTCGAGCTGCGCAACATCCAGCCTGCGGCCAAGGGCGTGCCCCGCATCCGGGTGAAATTCGCCATCGACGCCAACGGGATCGTGAGCGTGGGCGCCCAGGACATGCGCACCGGCATCCAGGAGGAGATCACCATCGACTCCCCCATGGGCCTGTCCAAGCAAGAGCTGGACCGCATGAAGGCCGAGGCCGAAAACGGTCGCCAGGAGAGCGACGAGGCCCGCAAGGTCAAGGCGCTGCGCCAGGAGATCGAGCAGAAGCTGGTGACCTTGGAGGCCTTTCTGCGGGACCAGCGGGGGCTGCTGCACAAGGCCGACATCGGGGGCCTGGAGCAGGCGCTCAAGCGCGGCCGCATGGCCCTGCTGAAGTCCAGCGACCGGGCCAACCTCAAAGAGCTGTCGGCCTACCTCAGCCGCTTCCACGGCCACCTGTCCGACAAGGTGCAGGCGGGCAACCGGGCCTGAGCGGAGGCGGGTCGCGGGCCGCCGCGCCCGAAGACCCGCAGACCAACAGGGCCCCAAAACGCAAGACGGCCCCCGTCCAAAGACGGGGGCCGCTATTTGCAGGCATCGCTGTCGCGCTGACCGACCGATGAAGAGTGGTGGAGCTGAGGGGACTCGAACCCCTGACCCCCAGACTGCCAGTCTAGTGCTCTCCCAACTGAGCTACAGCCCCAAATCGTCGGTATGTCGGTCGCGAAGGCGATGTCAAAGGGCCCGCCGAGGGAAGCTCCACCCGGCGAACGCACAGCGTTTATCGGGTGCCGCCAAAGCTGGCAAGCTCTTTCAGTCGATGTCCTTGCTGTCCACGGCGCCGTCGGCCGCGGCCGAGGCCAGGGCCTCGGGGCCCACCTGGGCGGCGGTGCGTTCAATGCGGGCGTCCAACTCTGCGATTCGCTCGACGCCGCGCCGCAGCCCGGGGTGCTCCAGCTCGCCGGCCTCCAGCAGGGCCCGGACCTCCTTGCCCAGCTTGGCATACATGGCGGCCCGGTCCTTGCGCAGCTGCCGCAGCTCCAGGCGCACGCGGCTGTCGGCGGCAAAGCGCTCGACCTCTGTGCGGCTGCGGGTCATCACGCTGCGCAGCAAGCCCGAAAAGGCATCGGTGATGGGCGGCGTGGCCGCGCCGGGCTCTGAAGCGGCGCCTGGGCGCGCGTCGTCGGCGGGCAAGGGCTTGGAATCGGCCATGGGGCGCTCCGGGCTCCCCGCGTCGCGGGGCGAGAGAGAGGACAGGGGCACATCGACAGTCGCGACGGGCAGGCTCAGGGGATGCGGCTGCCGCGAGCCTGGGTGGGGGTGAGCACCGGGCCGGTCCGCACCAGCTCTTCGGCGGCCATGCGCACGGTGGTGCCTACGCCCTTGAGGTTGCGCGGCTCAAAGTTCAGGAACTTTGCCCATTGTTCGGCCACATAGGAATTGGTGGCGACGGTGTAGGTGCGGCTGGGGTCCAAGGGCTCACCGCCCACCCGCACATCCACCAGCTCGGGCACATCCATGCGCCGGGTCCAGCCCCACTGCAGGCCGGAATAGACCAGAATTCCGCCCCAGCCCTTGTTTCGCTGCATCACATTCTCGATGAGCAGGCCGACGATCTCGTCGCCGCGGGCCTCGAAGACCACCACCTCGTTGTCGAAGGGGAAGACCTCGTAGAGGTGGTTGAGGTTGAGCACGCCTGCCGGCAGATCGGCGCGGATGCCGCCCCCATTGTAGATGCCCACATCGGCCTTGGCCGCGATGCGCACCACGTCGGAAGCCCAGCGCCCAAGCTCGGTCTCGCCGTTCTGGTCGCGCCGGCTGAGGGCCACGGGCGCCTCGCCGATGGGGCTGCGGTACTTGTCGTCGATGCGGGCGCTCCACTGGTCCACCAGGGCGATCACATCGGGGCTGGCAGGCCCGGGCAGCGCGATGGGATCAAGGTCCACCAGCGTATAGCTGACGTCCTTGATCCTGCCGTCATCCAAGCGCCCGCGCAGCAGGCCCAGCTGCCGGGCATGGCTTCCGGCCTGCACGATCAACGTGCCGGCGACCTCTTCGGGTTCGGTGAGGGAGCTGTGGCTGTGGCCGCCCACGATGAGGTCGATGCCCTCCACCGCGGCCGCCAGGCGGCGATCCTCTTCGACGCCGTTGTGGGTCAGGGCCACCACCAGGTCCACATCGGGCTCCAGGATCTCCACCTGCTCCCGGGCGCTCTCGATGGCGCTGCGCAGATCCAGGCGGGCCATGGTCTCGGGGCTGGCCAGGCCCTCCAGCTTCTCGGTGGTGAGCCCGAATACACCGATGCGCAGGTCCTCGACCTGCAGAATGATCGAGGGGCGCAGGCCGGGGAAGCCCGGCGCGCCGGGATCCCCCGCCGCCCGGACATTGGCCGACAGCACGGGCACGCGGCTGGACGAGACCAGGGCTGCCGTGTTCTCCCAGCCGCGATCCAGCTCGTGGTTGCCCAGCGCCCAGGCGTCGCAGCCCGTGGCCTCCAAGAAGTCGAGCATGGCGCCACCGTCGCTGCCACGCACCCGGTACTCCATGAGCGGGGTGCCCGTCAGCAGGTCGCCGGCGTCGAAATAGAGCACCCGATCCTTGCCGTGCACCCGCTCCAAGGCGTCGATCCAGGCGTCGATGGCCCGGAAGCCGCCGATTTCGGGGCTGCCGGGCAGCCAGGGGGCAGCACTGGGCCGAAAATGGGCGTGAAGGTCGTTGGTGTGGGCGATCACGATCTCGGTGGGGCCCAGCGGCGCCGTGGGGGAGGCCGCTGGGGGCCGGCATGCAGCCAGCAGGACCACCAGGGCCAGCCGGGACAGCTGCGTCCTCATGGGGTGCCCCCGGCCGCCGAGACCGCAGCCAGCACGGCCGGGATGTCGGATTCGCGCAGAACGCCATCCACCCGGTGCACCACCCGCCCCGCCCCATCCACCACCCAGGTCTGGGGGATCTGGTGGAAGTCCAGGGACAAAGCCTCGAAGAAGGCTTCGGGCTGCACCGCCGCACCCAAGACCTGGCTGGGCCAGGTCAGGTGGTGTCCATTGCCGAAGTTCTCGACATGCTCGCGGATGTCGTCCTCGTCGCCCCGGGGATCGAAGAGGTCCCAGGACAGCCCCACCAGGGGCACACCAGCCGGCAGCAGGGCCGCCAGGGCCTTGAGGTGGGGGAATTCCTCGACGCAGGGGATGCACCAGGTGGCCCAGTGGTTGACCACCTGCACCCGTCCGGCGCGCAGCGAGGCCTGGAAGCCCGCGACATCGGTGAGCCGCGCAGGAGCGGCGCCCTTGGGGCTGGGGGCCTCGGGCTGGCCGCCGGCGCGGCGACGGCATCGGGGCCCGGCCGGGCGGCGGCGGGCGGCGCCCCACCAAAGAGGGCCGGCTGGCGCGGGCGTTCGCCGGGCTGCTCGAAGAGGCCGTCACGGGCGGCGCCCTGGGCCACGACCTCGGCCAGACCCCGCAGGGCGCGCTTGGCGATTCCGCTGGCGATGCTCACCGCTTCTCCCTTCTCGGCTGGGGGCGCCAGTCTACCCTCATGGGGCCGGCGGCGCAGGGCTGGGGGTCGCCCGTCCCCACTCGACCCACCGGTTGCCGTCGTGGCGCAGGATCGCGTCGGTCACGGGGCGCTCGCTGGCCTCCCAGGCCCTGCGGGCGCCCACGGCCAGAATGCGGTCCAGCTCTTCATTCCCCTGCTTCCAGAATAGGACGGTGCCCTGGGTGGGAAGGGCCAGCAGCACCGGGCCGCCCACCCGCGCCGCCAGGCGCTCGGGCAGCAGCAAGGCGCCCGCGTCCAGCCCGTCTCCGGCGGCGCGCAGCCCATAACGCAGGTCGGTGTCCTCCACCGGAAGCAGCTGCACCGCCGCGTCAAAGCCGGCCTCTGCTGCGGCTCGGGCGCGGGCCTCGGCCGCAGCGCGGGGCTCCTGCCAGGCGTCGAGATCGGCCCCGTTGACCGGGCGCCGCGTGCCGCCCTCGGTCACCACCAGGCAGAGCTGAAGCGTGGCCACCACCTCTTTGCAGAGGGGCTGCAGGGCCGCGCCGGTCGCGCCCTTGGCGGCCTGGTGTGCGGGGTAGACCTCCAGAAAGTCCGTAGGCCAGACCTCCCACGACACCGGCGGCGGCGCCGCGATGGCAGCGCCCAGCAGCAGGCCGGCCAGCAGTCCGGGGGCCAGGCGCTACTCGCTGACGGTGGAGCTGTCGAGCAGCCCGCCGATCTGGGCCCGCAGGGCCGCCCGACGGTCGGTGGGCTCCTCGGCGATGAGCTCGGTGAGCTGCAGGGTGAGGGCCCGCTGGCGCTGGCTGAGCAGGCGGGCCATCGCATGCACCAGCTTGTAGGCGGCGAGGCTGCCGCTCGCGAGCAGGCTGGCGAAGTGGTTGCGGCGGAAGCGCAGCAGGGTGCTGGCCTCGCTGGCGGCCACCGCCGCGCTGCGGGCCGATCCGTCGAGCACCGCCATCTCGCCAAGACAGGCGCGCGGCCCCAGGGTGGCGATCTTGCGGTTGGGCCCGAAGGGCGCGTCCTTGGTGACCTGACAGGCGCCCTGGTAGATCACATACCAGGCGTCCCCATCGTCCCCTTCGCGGAAGAGCACCTGGCCCTCGCGCAGCCGCTGAAGCTGCATGATGCCGACCACCTCGGCCAGCTCAGTGGGGTCCAGCTCCTCGAAGAGGGGCGTCTCCAGCAGAAAGGTGATGATCTGCTCGAGAGAAGGGGCGCCGCCGGGGCTGCGGTTGTCGTCGGGTTCACCGGACATCGGATCGCTTCTCCTGCCGCTGGAACGAGGCGGCTGCAGGTCAATGATTAGCACATGCCGCCGGCCGGGCGCCCCCGACGGGCCCGGGCTAAGGGCGAAGTCGGGTCTCTGGACCCGAGAGGAAGCCGCCATGAGCCTGCGCAACAAGGTGAAGAGCCGGATCCAGGGCCTGGTCAACCGGCTGTCGGGCGAACACTCCGCCGTGGCGCCCGAGCCGGAACAGGTCCAGACCTATCGGCGCCCCGGCCGCCCCAACGACGAGGCCGAGGTCGTGATGGCCCGGCTCAACCGCCCTGCGGGGGGCCCCAAGGCCGACAACCCCGACGACGGAGCCTGAGATGCTGGTCGAGAGCCGCCTGGGTCCCAAGACCGTCGTATATGTCGACTGTGAGGCCGTGGGCGGCGTCAACAAAGAGGAGATGTCCACCGAGTTCCACCCCGACGACATCCTCGATCATGTCGTGCGCCTGGGTGCCGGGGTTGCCAGCCGGCTGGCCACCGCCGCAGAGGACAGCGCCTCCGCCATGCCCCCGCCACGCCAGGTGGAGATCGCCTTTGGTGTACGGGTGGACTCCAACGCCACCGTGGCCATCGCCCGCACCCCCGATGAGGGCCAGTTCCGCGTCAAGGTGACCTGGCAGCCCTGATCTCCGGTCCCGTCAGCGCCAGCAGGCGGTCCTGAACGGCCACCCGCAGGGTCTCCACCGAGGGCACCGCTTCCGGGGGCACGGAAATCAGGGAATAGTGAAGCTCAATCCTTGTAAATGGCAGAGGAAGACAGAACCGGTCCCAGCTGCCCAGGTGCAGGGCCCCAGGGCAGCGCACGCCCACACAGGCGATGGGCGCGCGGGTCTGCCGGGCCAGGGCCGCCGCCCCCGCCGCCGCCCGGTGCCGCGGTCCCCGGGGCCGTCCACGGCCAGGGCCACCGGAGCGCCGGTCCTCGGTCAGGATGCGCTGGCAGACGCGCAAGGCGGTCACCCCACTCCGGCTGCTGCTGCCGCGGGCCACGCCATAGCCCAGGCGGCCGATGACCGCGGCCAGCAGCGCCCCGTCCTCGCTGCGGCTGGCCAGGCCCACCACGCCCTGGTCGGCGTGGGCCAGGGCCAGGGGCAGCTGCGCGCCATGCCAGAAGGCATAGACCAGCGGACCCTCGGCCAGGGCGGCGTCTACAGGCTCCTTGCCGTGAAGGGACCAGCGCCAGGTCCAGGCCAGCAGCCGGGCGAGGCGCGCCAGCGCGGCGGCCAGGGCCGCGGTGAGCAGGGGTGGGCGAGGTCGGGACACGCAGCGCTCTAACGGCCGGAGCGGCGGGTTAGGCGGGGCCGCACTGGAGGCCGTCGAGCTGCGGGAAGGCGATCTGCTGTTGGGGCGCTGGGTGGTTGGCGCCGCCCTGCCGCCCTGCGAGCTGTCCCGCTGGCGGGTCACTGACGGCCCCGGGAGGGCGCACCGGCCGAGGTGGTGGTGGCCAGCCGCCGGGCGCGCATCCCGCGACAGCGACGGCGCTCAGGCCCGCCGGGCCGGCCAGGCCCCGCCCCATCCCAGCCTGCTGCCCGTCCTCGACCAGGGCGATCACGATGGCAGCCCGGTGCGCATCCGGCCCCTGACGGCCGGGGGCTGGCCGCCAGACCAGCGCCTGGATGCCGCGCAGCTTCAGCAGGCGCTGAGCAGCCTGGCGCCCGCCCTCGCCCAGAGCGCCGCCGCCCTCAGCGGAGAGCTGGACGCCCAGGATCTCGTGATCCTGCCCGACGGCGCGCTGCGGCTCAGCCCCTCGGGCCTGGTGCGCGAGCGCTCCTTGGCGCGCTTGCCCTTGCACCTGCCCCCGGAAGGCCCCGGGGGTTCCAGCCCCGAAGCATCGGCCCTCTATGGGCTGGGTGTGCTGCTTTTCGCGGCGGCGACGGGCAGAACGTCGGTGTCGGTCGGGCGCTGGGGGGGACCTCGCCACCCGCAGCGCCGCCCCTGTCGGCCGCCGCCCTGGCGCCCCAACTGCTCCCCAGACGCCCGCCGCCTCGACGATCTGTCTCCGCCGATCCCCATCGGCGACGGGCGGCTCGACGGCCTTCGCCGCCGCCACGGGCGCCTGCGCCTGCGCTCTCCCCCTCCCCGCACCCAGCCCCGTCGCCTCCGTCCCGCCCTCCCCGCGGCCCGGCGCCCCCAACCCTCGCCCGCCCGGATCTGCCCTGGGCGACTGGCTGGTGCTGCTCGGACGCCGACGCCAGCCTGCGCCCCGGGCGCCGCCCCCGCCGCGCTCCTCGATGTGCCCACAGCGCGCCTGATGGGCGAGGGCGCCCAGGTGGTCGCCGTCGGTCGGAACGCGGAAGAGGCCCAGGCCGCCCTGTCCCGCCTGGAGGCCGCCCATGCCCCCTGCGACGGGTGGGCCGCGCCTGCGGCGCCGCCCACCCGCGGGGCTGCCCTGGGTGCGGGCCTGCTGCTGGGCCTGTTCTCCCTGATCCTGCCCCCTCCCCTGTCCCTGTTGGGCCTTGGGCTGGCGCTGGTCCTGGCGATCGCGGGCGCCGGACTGTTAACCAGCCGGCAGCGCCGTCGGGATCCCGCCCGCCCGCGTGCCGGGCCTGGGCCGCGCTCAACGCGCCGGCTCCCCAGGCCACCGACCCGATCGCGGCGAGCGCCCTCGGTCTGCGTCAGGCCCGCAAGGCCGTGCTGGAGCGCGATCTGCCCGTGGCTGTGCGCCAGGACCTGCTGGCCAGCCTCGACGAGTTGGAGGCGGAGCTGGAGGGGCTGCAGGGCGCTCCGGCAGCACGCGCAGACCTTGACCTGCTGGATGGCGCCGCCGCCGCCATCCGCGACGCCGCTCGGCCCGCACGCCCGCCCCTGATCTGACTGCACGGCCGCCCTCGCGCGGGGGCGCCGCCGCCGCCGCCAAGGCCCCCGGGACGCGAAGGCTGAGGGTGGGCGCCCCCCATCGCGCCGTCGCCCCACCGTGATAGCGTCCGACTTCGCCGGCCCAGCCCGGCCTGGGAGCGCGGTCGATGTATATCCTCGGGTTGAGCTGCTTCTACCACGACGCCGCCGCCTGCCTGCTGCGGGATGGTGTGCCCGTTGCGGCGGTGGACGAGCAGGCCTTCACCCGCAAGAAGCACGACCCCGACTTCCCGGTCAATGCCATCCGCTGGTGCCTGGAACAGGCTGGCATCGGCATGGACCAGGTGTCGGCCGTCGCCTTCTATGACAAGCCCATCTGGAAGTTCGAGCGACTGCTGCTCAGCCATATCGCCACCTTCCCCCTCAGCTTTCCGCAGTTCGTCAAGGGCATGCCCAGCTGGTTCGCGAGCAAGCTGCGGCTGAACAAGCTGCTCACGCGCGAGCTGAACTACCTGGGCCCGGTCTTTTACGGACAGCACCACCTCAGCCACGCCGCGAGCGCCTTCTACGCCTCGGGCTGGGAAGAGGCCGCCCTGCTGACCGTGGACGGCGTGGGCGAGTGGGCCAGCACCTCCTGGGGCGTGGGCCGAGGCACCAAGGTCGAGCTGCAAGGCGAGATCCGCTTTCCCCACAGCTTGGGGCTGCTCTACTCGGCCTTCACCTATTATCTCGGCTTCAAAGTCAACTCTGGTGAATACAAGGTGATGGGTCTCGCGCCCTATGGCGAGCCCCTCTACGTCGACCGCATCAAGCAGCTCATCGCGATCAAGGAGGATGGCAGCTTCCGTCTGGACATGCGCCACTTCACCTTCGATCACGGCATGAGGATGTTCAACCGCCGCTTCGAGGAGGTGATGGGCCAGCCCGCCCGCCCCCTCGACGACGGGCCCCTGGACCAGTTCTACAAGGATGTCGCCCGGTCGCTGCAAGAGGTGGTCAACGAGGTCATGGTCAAGCTGGCGACGCGGGTCATCGAGCAGACGGGCTGCCCGCGCCTCTGCCTGGCTGGCGGTGTGGCCCTCAACTGCGTGGCCAACGGCCACATCCTGCGCAACGCCCCGGTTCAGGACATCTTCGTGCAGCCCGCCGCGGGCGATGCCGGCGGCGCGATGGGCGCTGCCTTGTGGGCCTGGCACGACATCCTCGACAAGCCGCGCAAGTGGAAGATGGAGCACGCCTACCTGGGGCCCGGCTTCACCGAGGAGCAGATCAAGGCGGATCTGGACGGCTATGGCGCGGTCTACCGGCGCCTGGACCGCCAGCCCCTGCTGGACGAGACCGCCGACCTCATCGACCAGTCCATGGTGGTGGGCTGGTTTCAGGGCCGCCGGGAGTGGGGTCCGCGGGCCCTGGGGCACCGCAGCATCCTCGGGGACGCCCGCCACCCCGAGATGCGCGAGATCATCAACGCCAAGATCAAGATGCGGGAAGGCTTCCGGCCCTTCGCCCCCACCTGCCTCGAAGAGGATGTGGGCGACTACTTCGAATTGGACCGCCCCAGCCCCTATATGCTGCTGGTGGCGCCCGTCCGGGTGGACATCACCGAGGGCCCCGTGCCCCTGCCGGCCATCACCCATGTGGACGGATCGGCCCGGGTGCAGACCATCCGGCGGGACCAGGACGATCTCTACTACGATCTGATCAACAGCTTCAAGCGCAAGACCGGCTGCTCGGTGCTGATCAATACCAGCATGAATGTGCGCGGCGAGCCCATGGTCAACAGCGCCGAAGACGCCTACCGCTGCTTCATGCGCACCGAGATGGACGCGCTGGTGGCCGGCCCCTTCTTGATGTTGAAGTCCGACCAGCCCGACCTGCGTCTGCGAAGCGCCGCCGACGAATTCGGCCTGGACTGAGTCCCCTCGGGCCGCATGCGACAGCGGTCAGAGCACGGCCCGCAGCCCGATCAGGGGCACGAAGCCTGGCCCCGAAACCAGGGCCTGCTCGGTGAAGTCGTAGCTGTAGACCGGGTAGAGGTTGTTGGCGGCCTTGGGCACCCACCAGGTCTCCAGGTAGGCGTCCAGGGTCCACCGTCGGAACTCGAAGGCCCGCGCGAGGTGCACATCCACCTTCTGGTAGGTGGGCAGGCGCGCAGAGAAGGGATCGCCCAGAATGGGCGTGTAGACGTCGTTGTCGCCGTCATATAGCCCACCTTCGACCGGCGTATAGGGCAGGCCCGCTGCCGCCCGGTAGCGCAGGCCCAGGTTCCAGTGGGGTCGGAAGTCCCAGCTGGCCACCACGGTCAGGGCCCAGGGCTGGTCATAGGCGAAGGGCTCGCCATCCCGCAGGCTGCGCCCCAGGGTCAGGCCCACCCACGAGAAGAAGCGGTCCCGCACGCGGTAGCGGCTGACCAGCTCGGTGCCCCAGGCCCGCCCGTCCTGGGCGAGGGGGGCCTCGCCCGGCGTGGACAGCACAGCGCCCTGCAAGCTGCGGGCCCAGCCGTCCAGAGACAGCTCCCAGCGCCCACTCACGAGCAGGTCCACCCCGCCGGCCGCCTGCCAGGAGTCGATGGGGCCCAGGCTGGCATCCCCGGTGACGGGGGAGAGGTCATCCAGGGTGGGGACCTGGCTGTAGCGGCCGCCCCCGGCCCGCAGGCCCAGGGCGTCGGTCAAGGCATAGCGCAGGGCCACCCGGGGTTCGGGCAGCAGGCTGCGGGTGGCGCTGTCGGCCTGGCCCCGCAGGCCGGTGCGCAGGTCCAGGCGCCCCAGGGTGAAGCGCGGCTCGACGAAGACACCGCCGCGAATTCGCTGCAGCACTTCATTCACGGGCAGGCCGCGGGCCAGCATCGGCGCCTCGGACTGGAGTTCGGGCCAGCTGCGATCGGTGACCGCGCGGCGCTCCAGGCGCGAGGCCCGCAGGTCGCCCCCCAAGGCCAGGGTGAAGCGATCGCTCAGCAGCAGGGCGCTGCTCTGGCGGCCTTCCACCGACAGCTCCTCGCGGGCCTCCCCGGCGCCCGGAAGGTCGCCGCTGCGCTGATCCCAGACCACACCCAAGGCGCTGCGCAGGGTGGCGTCGCTGCCATCGTGGGCCCAATCCAGAATGCCCGAGTGAAAGGCGCGCTGGTTCGAGAAGGCGGGGTTTTCGGCCTGTTGCACCGGGTCCAGCGCGGCGGCGTCGCCGGCGTAGCGCCCATAGGCGTCGCCTGCGCCCACCGCGGTCAGCGAGAGCTGGTCGTCGCTGCTGCTGCGGCGGTCCACCCGGGCCAGGTAGTCCCAGAAGGCCGGCCAGGAGGTGTACTGGTCGTTGCCGCTCTCATAGAGGTCGGCATAGCTGCGGCGGGCCGACGCGCTGAGGGCCCAGCCCTCAGCCACCGGCGCCTGAATGAAGGCCCCGCCCATGATCGCGTTGATATCAAAGCCCGCGTGCAGACGGCTGGGATCGGGCCGCCGGGTGCTCACCGCCGCGACGCCACCCACAGCGTCGCCATAGGAGGGCCCAAAGGTGGAGGGATAGACCGCAAGCTCGTCCAGCAGCCGCGTGTGCAGGATGCTGGCGTATTGCTGGAAGTGGTAGAGGTAGGGCAGCTCGATGCCATCGAGCAGCACCTTGCTCTCGCTGGGGGCTGCGCCGCGGATGGCGATGGCCCCCGCGCTGGGACCATACTCCGGGGTCATCGCCACGCCGGGCATGGACTGGATGAGCCGGATGGGGTCGTCGTGGGCGCCGGGCGTCTTCTCGACGCCCTCACGGTCCAGCACCCGCTGGGTGAGGTGGGGTGACTTGCGGCGGCTCTCCACCACCACCTCGGGGTCGCCGGGCGCCCGCTCCAGGTAGACCCGCAGCGGCCCATCGGTGGGCAGCTCCAGCTGAAGGGTCGCGGGCAGGTGGTTCAGGCCCAAGACCTGCAGGCTGACCTCACCCTCGGGCAGCGTGATCTTGAACTCGCCCCGGGGCCCGGAGCTGCCGACGGTCTGGCCGGCGGCGTCCACCAGCGTGGCCCCCACCACCGGGTCGCCCGTGCCGCGCTCGCGCACCGTGCCGCTGACCGTTGCAGCCCAGGCCGCGCCCATCAGGAGCAGGATCATCGCAGCTCCAGCACGACGCGTTGACCGATCAGGTCGGACACCGCGCAGCGCCCCTCGCGCAGCCAGGCCAGGCGGAAGGGCTGGCCGGCCGGCGCGCAATCCAAGGCAGGCTGCTCGGTGAGATCGGAGACCTCAACCGCATCTTCGATGACGAGACTGCCCGTCTCTGCGTCAATATCGGCCAGGGTCAGGGCCAGCAGCCCCGTGGAGATGGGGGCGCCGGGCAGGTCCAGCCACTGCTGGTCATGGCGCACCCAGTCGCCATCCAGGCCCATGGGCTGGGTCAGCCACTGCCAGCGGTTGCCGCCGCTGCCATCCAGGGCCAGCACCAGCAGCGTGGCCAGGTGGGGGTCCAGCGGGCGGCGGTCCACCAGCTCGCCGTCGTCGAATTCCAGCGCCTCGGGCAGCAGATCGGCGCGTTGGGCGTCCAACTCCAGCAGGGTGCCCCCGCCCAGGGCCACCCGCCAACGCAGGGTCAGCGCCGACTCGACCGCAGCGCTCAGGCGCGCGCTCCATCCGGCGGGCACCACCGCGCCGTCCAGGTCGGTGGCGGCGCGGGCGGCGCGGGCATCCAGCTCCCAGGCCTGGCCGAGATCGACCGCCTGCACATCCACCTGAAAGGGTGCTGGGGCCTCGCCCACCGTCACCTCGGCCGCGCGCTCGGTGCCATCGGGCGCGGTGACCCGCAGGCCCAGGCGTCCGGGGCCCGGCACCTCCACCCCAAAGCCCTCCCCCAGCGGCGCGCCATCCAGGGTCCAGGCCAGGGTGGGCCGCTCGGCGTGAAAGGGCTGGCCCGACCAGATGGCCGCGCTGGCTTGCCCGTCCACCACCCCCACAGCGGCGATGCGGAAGGGCCCCAGGTCGTGGCGGTTGACCGCGAAGGGCTCGGCGCAGCCGGAGTACAGCAGGGCGGGCAGCAGGGCCAGCAGCAGCAGCTGCGGCGGGGTGGAGGGAGCACGCATCGCGGCCCCCTATCTCTGCGGTCGCCTGCGGTCCGCCGCAGCGGCCGATGCGGCCCCCATCGCAGCGCCCCCGGGCCCAAAGCGGGCTACACGCGGGGCACCGGAGGGAGCCATGCGCATCCTGCTCGTCGATGACGATCCCCAGCATGTGGGCACGCTGCGCAGCCTGCTCGTGGCCGTGCTCGACGCCGAGGTCGACCTGGTCAGCAGCGTCGAAAGCGCCGTCTCGAAACTGCATGAGCACCGCTACGATGTGGTCATCACCGACATCTTCATCCCCTTGGGTCCCCAGCCGCGCGCGGTGCTGGGCCCGCGGTCGCGGCGCTATGTCAACGACGGGCTGCCCCACCTCGGCGGCTTGGTGCTGCTCGATGAGCTGGACCGGGTGGACCCCGCGCCCAAGATCCTCGCCCACACCGCCTGCACCGACTTCGAGCTGATCGAGGTGCTGGGCGACCGGGTGACCGCGCGGGTGCCCAAGCCCGCCGCGGCCGAAGTGCTGCTGCGGGCGGTGATGGAGGCCCTGGACCTGCCTATTCCGGGCTGAGCCTCAGCCCCCGTCGCCGGGCTCGACATCGCTGGGGTCGGGGGTGGCGACGATGCGCACCGTCTCGGTCACCTCGCGGCCGTCCTGGTCCACCACCGTCGCGGTCATGTCCAGGGAGGCATAGGCCAGCAGCTCGGGCGGCGTGTCGAGATCGCCGTCCACCAGCTCGCTCACGTCGATATAGGCATACATGCCCGGGTAGCTGCCGGCGCAATCCGGCTCGGCAACCAGCAGCACATTGAGCTGGTTGTCGGCGACCACCACGCCCGCCTCGGTGGCGATGACGAAGTGGATGCGCACGATGTCGGTGGTGTGGTGCACCCGCACGCTGCCGAGCATGTGCCAGCCCCCTTGGGGGCCGTGCACCATCATCACGGGATCGCCATCGGACAGGGGCGAAAAAGTGTCGTCGCCGGTGCCCACCTGCAAGGCGGGCGGCTCACACAGGCAGGGGTCCTCCTCTACACAGACCACCGCCGTGTCCGGGGGTGGCCCCGTGTCTTGGGTGGCCGGGCCGGCCTTGTCACCACAGGCAGCGGCGAGGCCGAGCAGGCCCAGGCAACGGCGACCCGGCCCCTGCGCCCTCACAGGCCGAGCATTCCCGGCGGAAGGGGCAGCCCGCCCATGAGCTGCTGCATGCCCTGCTCCAGCACCCCCCGGGCCTTGCGCAGCGCGTCGTTGGTGGCCGCGGTGAGCAGATCTTCGAGCATCTCGCGGTCGTCCATGGCGGCCTCGGCGATCTGCACGGCGACGATGTCCAGGCTGCCGTTGGCGGTGACCTGCACCATGCCATTTCCAGCCTGTCCGACCACCTCCTGGGTGGCGGCCTGGGCCTTCATCTCATCCATCTGGCGCTGAAAACCGGACATCAAGCCGCCGAGGGCGTTGGGGTCGAGGGGCAGGCTCATGGCGATCTCCTGGGAGGGGGGGAGGCGGTAGGGGGGCAGCGCATCCCCAAGTGGCGGCGGGCGCGACCACCACACCCATAGCCTGCCCCAAGGTTAGCAAGCCGTCATGTCCACCGCTCGGCAGGTCCCCGCATCCAGCGTCGCCTCGAACTGGTTGCAGCTGGGGCTGGCCCTCTCGATGAGCCTGCCCTGGACCCTCTGCGCCTTGCTGGGCTGGCAGACCCCGGACCTGCTCACGGCGGTGCTGGGAGGCCTCAGCATTCTGGGCGCGGCCTTCCTCTTGTCCTGGGGGGTCGAGACCGCCGAGATGGACCTGCCCCAGGCCCTGGCGGTGTCGGTGCTGGCCCTGGTGGCCGTGCTGCCCGAATATGCGGTGGACGCCACCTTCGCCTGGAAGGCCGCCCACGACCCGGCCCAGGCCGGCTACGCCATCGCAAATATGACAGGCGGAAACCGGCTTTTGCTTGGGCTTGGCTGGTCCACCCTGGTCTTCATCGCCTGGGCGCGCTTTGGCAAGCCGGGCATTCAGCTCCGCAGCCAGACCCGTGTGGACGTGGCGGTGCTGCTGCTGGCCAGCCTCTATGCCCTGGTGCCGGTGGCCCGAGGGCAGCTGACCCTGGTGGACACCGGCGTCTTCTTGGTGCTCTACGGCGTCTACGTGGTGGCCGCGACCCGGGCCGCCCCCGACGACGAGGGCGAGGACCACGATGAGGACCTGCCGGGGCCGGCGGCGCTGATGGCCCTGCTTCCGGACTGGCCGCGTCGGGGCATCCTGGTCCTGCTGCTGTTGTGGTCTGCGGGCGTGATCTTCCTGGCGGCCGAGCCCTTCGCCGAGGCCCTGGTGCACAGCGGGAAGTCCCTGGGCATCGACGAATTCCTCCTGGTGCAGTGGGTGGCCCCCCTGGCCAGCGAGGCGCCGGAATTCGCGGTGGCCTGCCTGCTGGTCCTGCGCGGCCAGCTCTCCAAGGGCATGCTCACCCTGGTGTCCTCCAAGGTCAACCAGTGGACCCTGCTGGTGGGCACCTTGCCGGTGGTCACGTCCTTGTCCGCGGGGGAGCCCCGCAGCCTGCACCTGGACCTGCGCCAACAGGAGGAGGTGCTGCTCACCGCCGCCCAGAGCCTCTTTGGCGTGGCGGTCCTCGCCAACCTCTCCCTCAGCCGCCTGCAGGCGGTGACCCTGGCCCTGCTCTTTGTCGGCCAGCTCTTTGTTCCCAGCACCCAGGGGCGCTTCGTCTTCGCCAGCGCCTATATCGCCGCCGCGGTGCTGGTCCTGGTGCTGAAGCGCGAGGCGCGCATGGGCCTGTGGCGCGCGCTTCGGGGCCTCAGCGGCGCCCTGTCGGGCCGCGGCGTGGGGGACTGAGCGCGGCCAGGTCGCGCGAAGCCCGCTACTCGGCCGCGTCGAGCATGCCTTGCAGGGCGCGGAGATCCCGCTTCCACTGCTTGTCCAGGGCCTCGCGCTGGGCCTCGTCTTCGAGGGCGGCGCCGCCGCTGTGCACCAGGGCCAGGCGGGTCTCTTCGCCGTCTCGGGCGATCTGGAAGCTCAGGCGCGCACCCTTGAGGGGGAATTCGCCGATGGTGTCGAAGGCGAATTCGAGGTGGGAGGTGGGCCGCCACAGGTGAATCAGCCCGCGGGCCTCGACGGGATTGCCGTCATCGTCTTCAGAGGTGACGACCACCCGGCCGCCCTTTCGCCCGTCCACCCGCGCCTCGTCCACCCACCAGCTTTGCAGCCCCTCCGCCGTCGTGAGCGCCGCCCAGATCTGACGGGGGGGAGCAGCGATGAGCACCTGGTGGCGGATGGACGACAAGGCAGCCTCGGGGAAGGCGGGAGGACAGAAGATTGCGGGCGCCTCGTAGCCGGCCCGGTTTATTCTGACCAACGAAGGAGGGCTCCTGAAGCCAATCCACCCATGCAGGACGCCCTGGAGTCTGGCCTCGCTGTGGGTCTTTGCCCTGGCCTGCCGGGGCGACCCCAGCGGGCCGCCCCCGTCATCGGTGCACTGGCCCTCGGTGGGTGGCCCCCCTGGCACCGGGCGCTGGCAAGGCGTCGAGGCCGACGCCGGCTTCGGGTCCGCGCTGGCCATCGCAGGGGACCGGGTCTTTGTGGGCGCCCCCCATGGCGGGCAGGGACAGGTCTACGCGCTCTCGGCCGGGGGCCTGTCCCCTGCCCTCTCGGGGCCAGGACGCCTGGGGGCCACCCTGGCCGTCGCCGACGGGCTGCTGCTGGTCGGCGCCCCCCTGGACCACCTCGTGGTGGACGGGCGCGGCGGCACCCGGCTGTCTTCGCCTTCGGCGGGCATCGCCCTGGTGGGGGCTGCGGACGGGCGGTGGGCAGCCGCGGACGCCGATGGCCTGTGGCTGGACGGTGCACCCGGGCCAGCCCTGCCCGCCCGCGCCAGCAGCCTGGCCTTTGCGGCGGACCGGCTGGCCGCGGGCATGCCCCTGGGGCCCGACGCCTTGCAGGATCGACGGGCTGCGGTCCCCCGCGGGGCGCCCGGGGACGAGGCCGGCTTCGCGCTGGCTGCGGAGATGTGGACGGCGACGGCGACATCGAGTGGCTGGTGGGTGCGCCGGGCGCCGGGCGCGTCGATGTTTTCGAGCACGAAGAGCACGGGGCGGCCAGCCTGCACGGCGATGCCGGACGCTTTGGCGCCGCCCTCGCGGTGGCCGACGTGGACGGCGATGGCACCGACGATCTGCTGGTGGGCGCCCCCATGGCCAACCAGCGGCGGGGCCGGGTCGAGCTCTTCCGCAACGGCCACCTGGCTGACGCGACCGACAGCTGGGAGGGCGAAGAGGAGGGCGAGCAGCTTGGTTTCGCGGTGGCGGCCTCCACCGGCCGGGTGGTGCTGGGCGCCCCGGGGGCGGCGGGTCAGCCCGGCTCGGCCTGGGTGCTCACGCCGCCATGATGGGCCTCAAAAGCGCACATTCTGCAGCAGGATGAAGACCATGATCACCGGTACGAAGCGCATGCCCATCTGAAAGCCGACGATGCCCACCAGGATGGCCAGCCCCACGCTCACCACCCGGGTGATCTTCCAGGCCAGCAGGGGCTTCATGGCCAGCTGCAGGCTGCTCACCAGCACATGGCCCCCATCCATGGGAAAGATGGGCAGCAGGTTGAAGAGGCTCCAGAAGATGTTGATCCAGATGAGGTTGTCCAATGCGAAGTGCACGCCGGGGGGCGCCGAATCGGGCACGACCAGCGAGAGCCCCAGGGCCAGCCCGCCCAGGGCGAGGCCGGCAAAGGGGCCCGCCAGGGACGAGAAGACGCCCTCTTTGGGCGTGGGGGCGCGGCCATATCGGCAGAGGCCCCCGAATCCGTGAACGACGATCTCTTGGGGTCGCAAGCCCAGGCGCCGCCCCACCAGGGCGTGGCCCAGCTCGTGGACGAGGATGGAAGCAAAGACCAGAATGCCAAAGATCAGCGCCCGGAGCAGGCTCTGGCCATCCGCGCCCCCACCGGCCGCCTGGGCGCCCAAGATGAAGAGCAGGATCAGGGCGGTCCAGGTCACCTGGATCGGCAGCCCGAAGAGCTGGAATCGAAGCAAGGTGGCATTCATGTCAGGTCCGGGGATGGCGCGGCTATGCTGAGGGTTCTAACGACCCCCCGCCGCCCCGGAGGGTTCCCGCGGGCAGGCGTCGATGCCTGCAGGCGGCTACGGTGAACCCGCGCATGGAAGCCATCGCCCCACCCCTCTCCGAGGGCCGCTACCAGCTTGTCGCGGTCCTTGGCCAGGGCGGCATGGCGACGGTCTACCGCGCCTGGGATCACCGCCTGGGGGTTGAACGCGCCATCAAGGTGCTGGCCCCGGCCCTCACCCGATCGCCGCGCATCCGCACCCGCTTCGAAAACGAAGCGCGCACCATGGCCCGCCTGGACCACCCCAATGTGCTCAAGGTGGTGGACGTGGCCGAGGACGGCGAGCACGTCTTCCTGGTGATGGAGCTGGCCCGCGGCGGCAGCCTGGCCGACCTGCTGGAGCACCGGGGCCCCGTCTCGCCGCGCCTGGCCCTGGAGCTGCTCAAGCCGGTGGTGGCCGCGGTGGGGGCGGCCCACGCCGAAGGCGTCGTGCACCGCGACATCAAGCCCCAGAACATCCTGCTCACCGAGACCGGCAAGCCCCTGCTCACGGATTTTGGCATCGCGCAGGTCACCGACCCGATGATGCAGCAGAACCTGACCCGTACCGGCACGGTGATGGGCACCTGGGCCTATATGTCCCCCGAGCAGCGCAGCAGCGCCCGGCAGGTAGACAACCGCAGCGACATCTACGCGCTGGGGGCCACCCTCTACACGGTGGTGCGGGGGCAGATTCCGCCGGATCTCTTTGCGGCAGCCATGGACGAGAGCATCCTGGCAGAGCTTGTTCCCGAGGTGGCCGAGGTGGTGCGCCGGGCGACGGGCTACCGCCCCGAAGAGCGCTACCCCACCGCGGCGGCGATGGCGGAGGCCATGCAGCGGGCCTTGGAGGCCTTGCCCGAGGTCAGCAGCACCGACCGCCGCCTGACCCTGGGGGGTCTGGGGCAGACGGGCCCCCGGCTGACCGCCGACCAGCTGCCCGCTCGCTCCGAAGGCGGGGTGCTGGGGCGCCTCCAGCCCGCGAGCACGCCGGTGCGCACCCTGGCCGGAGAGGCCCCATTGGGCACCTTGGCCGGCTGGATCGACGGGAAGGGGGAGCCAGAGACCGAAGAGGCCGATCCGGTCCCCCGCGCTGCCCTGGATGCCGCGCGGGCCGCCCCCACCGTGGTCCAGCCCAAGGCCTCGCTGGGCCTCGACCCGGACGCAGCGCACGCGCTGCCCCCACCCATCCGACGCCGCCTCGCCCCCTTTGTCAGCGGGCTGCTGCTGGTGGGCGCGGTCCTGGCCGTTGGGCTGTGGCAATGGGGGCCGAGCGAGGTGTCGGTGCCCGTCGCAGGCCTGCCCGAGGCCCGGCCCGCGCCGCCCGCGCCGGCCCCCAAAGCCGCCGAGATCGCCGAGATCGCCCCGGTCGCCCCGGTCGCGCCGCCCCTGGGGTCGAGGAGGGGCCCGAACCGGACGAGGTGGCGGTGGCCAGCGCCCTCCTTCCGGGTCCTCAGGAGCCGCGGGCCCCCAGACGCCCCCGCCAAGCCGCACCCCGAAGCCGCGCCGCCGCAACAGGAGCCCCGTCCGGCCCCCGTGCCAACGGTGGTGCGCGCCCCCGACAGCCCCTCCGAACCCGCGCGCATCTCCGTCGAAGGTGATGCCGAAGCGCTGCAACTCAAGGACCTGGCCACCGGCGAGCGGCGCGCGATCACTGGCCCCCTCCCCCCAGGCAGCTACGAGGTGCTGGCACGTTTCGCCGGGCAAGCGAGCTACACCGTTGCCGGCCGCGTGCAGCTCAGCGCCGGGCAGACCCTGCCCCTGCGTTGCGACGCAAACTTCCGGAAGTGCATCGAGCGGCCCTGAATGTTCCTCCCCTTGTTCTGGTTGACCACGAGCGCTGCCTGGGCAGCCCCCCCGGGGCTCTGTCCGGATGGCGGCACCACCGTGGCCGAATTCCAAGCCGCTGCCCGCACGGGAGAGGCGGCCTTCGCCGCGATGGATCTGCAAGGCCTCACCCAGGCCCGTGACGCTGCCCTGGCGGTCATTCCTTGCCTGGGCGAGCGCCTGCCCCTGGCGGTGGCGGCGGACTTTCACCGCCTGATGGCGCTGGCCGCCTTCACCTCGGGAGACGAGCAGCTGGTGCTCGCCGAATTTCACGCCGCCCGACGGCTGGTGCCCGGCTACCAGGTGCCCGAGTCGGTTGCCCCGCCCGGCCACCCGCTGCTGCAGCTCTACGATTGGTCCGATGACGCCGACGAGGGGCGCCAGGACCCCACCATCGGCCCGCCCGGCGGCCATGTGGTGGTGGATGGTGTGCGGGGGGCGGCGCGTCCGCGGGGCATCTCCAATATCGTGCAGGTCTACGATGCCGGCGAGCGCCTGGTCGAGACCCGCTACCTCGCGCCAGGCGAAGAGACGCCGGCCTGGGGCCCCCTGCCCGAAGAGCTGGCCAGCGCGCGCCGCCGCCACCGGCTCTTTGGGGGCACCGCCATCGCCTTTGCCGCGACCGCGGTCACCACCTACAGCGTGTCGCTGGCCACGGCGGCGCGCTTTGACGCCGAGACGGACACCACCCAGCTGCCCTTGCTGAGAACGCGCACCAACAGCCTGTACTGGGCGGGCGTGGGCACCGGGGCAGCGGCACTTGCCTTTGGGACGGTGACCGTGCTCACCTGGTGAGCCCCCTCATTCCGGCCAGCAGCGCAGCTCCTGGTCGGTGGTGATGCCGCAGGCAAAGCGGTTGCCCACGTCGATCTGGTCGAATTGCAGGCCCGAGGGCGGCGTCAGGTCGATGCCGGCCGAGTCGCTGAAGCAGCGCGCGGTGCCCGTGGTGTCCAAGGCGCAGAGGTTGCGCCCGCTGCCGCTGATCTGCAGGTGCTCGCGGTCGGCCAGCAGCAGCGCACCCAAGGGCACATCCCCCCAACACAGGCCCTGTCCCAGGCTGCCGGAGCCGCCGGCGCTCAGGCCACAGGAGTAGTCCCGGCCCACGGCGACGGCCTGGAAGTCTCCGCTGGGGGCGGTACATTCGCCGGCCTCGCTGCAATTGCCGAAGCAGAGCATCGCAAGGTCTGATGCCCGAATCACGCAGGCGTGGGCGGGGCCGCTGTCGAGGTCGATGAAGCGGTCGCCCTCGGTGGGCGCGAAGCCATAGCGGATGCCCTCACCCCAGCAGCGGGCCTCGCCGGTGACGTCCAAGGCGCAGGTGTGGTTGAGTTCGACGCTGACCTCGGTGAAGCGGCCGTCCACATCCACCAGCTCGGCCATGGCGGGCCCATCCCCCCAGCAGCGCAGCTCGCCCGACACCGTGACGCCGCAGGCATGCTGCAGGCCGACGGAGACCTGCAGGAAGGCCAGGTCGGGAATGCTGTTGACCACGCCATTGGCGGCCCCGTCGCAGCGCAATCTTCCATTGCTCTGGCGGGCGCATCCGGTGTTGACCCCCACCGCAACATCCAGGTAGGGGCAGTCCGTGGGCTCGTCGATATTGGGCGTTGAATCATCGCAGTCCAGCTCATTACTCACCCAGGCCGGCACGCTGCTATTGGGCAGCGGCGAATGGCAGCTCGACGCGACGATGTCGATGCTGCCCCAGCCGTCTTCGTCCCGGTCGCCAAACCACAGCCCGGCACCGACGGCGTCCTCGTCTTCATCGTCCACCAGCCCGTCGCAGTCCTCGTCCGCCCCGTCGCCGTCGCAGACCTCTTGGGCGCCGGGATGCACATCGGCGTTGGTGTCGTCGCAGTCCAGCCCGTTGGCGACGCGGCCCAGGGCGATGCAGCCCTGGCTGGCGGATGCGGGGTCGCCGAAGCCATCGCCGTCGCTGTCGTCGTAGAAGGTGCGCTCGGGCCCGACCAGGGCGTCGTTGTCATCGCAGTCCAGGCGGTTGTCGACATAGCCGGCACTGGGCTGGCTGCAGGAGGGCACGCCCTCCAGGCCCCCCAAGGCGGTGCCGTAGCCATCGCCATCACGGTCGGGGAACCACTCGCGCTGGTCCACGGCCTCCTCGTCGATAAATCCGTCGCAGTCGTCATCGACGTTGTTGCACCGCTCGTCGGCACCGGGGAAGACGCTGGCCGACAGGTCGTCGCAGTCGTCGTCGGAGTCCGCGAGGCCCGGCAGCAGCTCGCAAGAGGCCAGCGGGGGCCCGGCGCCATGGCCGTCCAGGTCACCGTCCCGGAAGCGGGTGATGCGCCCGATGGAAGGATCGCCCTCGTCGCAGTCCTCGGTGGCAGGAACGCCGTCTCCGTCCGGATCCAGGCGGGTGGAGAGCTCGCTGCCGCTGATATAGGAGCAGCCCGCGGCCAGGCCGGCGCAGATGCCGGCGGCCAGCAGCAGCAGGGCGGGCCGCATGGGCCAGCGGGGGAGCGAGGGGGCCATCGGTGTCCCTGGGAGCGAGGCTCCTGGGTAGCTTAGCCTCGCATTGGGGCTGCGGTCCGCGGGGGATCGGTCGCCCCGGGCCTCATATCTGAAGGGTGCGGGCCTCAATCACCTGCCCGTCGTCCCCCACAAAGGCCACCTCGACCTGGCCGGTGCCCGGGTCGCAGGTCAGCCGGCAATAATTCCAGGCCGCAAAGAGCACCGGGTACTGCGGATCGCCCACAAAGAGCGTGGCGGCGACATTCAGGAAGCTGCCCGAGGGCCCCACCAGCACCTCCCACTGGTCCCAGGCCGGCCCCCCTTCGGGGTCCACATGGGCGATCATGGCGAAGTGGTGGTCGCCCGACAGCCACAGGATGCCGGGGATGCCCTCGTCGAGAATGAAGCCCAGCAGCTCATTTCGCTGGTCGGGAAAGCCCTGCCAGCGATCCTGGGCGCCGGCCTCGCCAAAGAAGGCGGTCTCGTCGGTGATGGGCACGCTGTTGAGGATGATCTTGAAGCGGGCGCCGCTGTCGGCGAGCTCGGCCTTGAGCCAGTCCATCTGCTCGGCGGAGATGTAGCGGTCGTCGGTCCTCTCGCCCCGGCAATCCAGCACGAAGACGTCGAGCACGGCCCCCCAGGACAGCTTGCGCCAGATGCCGTCGCCCCCCGGGCCCCGCCCCATGGGGATGGCTTCGCGGAAGGCCTGCAGGGCGGCGGCGCGCTGTTCGGGGGGGGCATCGGCCCAGCCGTCATTGTTGGTCAACTCGTGGTCGTCCCAGGTCGCGACCAGGCTGGTGCTCGCGCTCAGCTCGTTGAGGCCGGCCGTGGCCAGGGCCTCGCGCCAGAAGACCCGGAAGTCCTCGATGGAGACCGCTCCATCGCAATAGACGGTGTCGCCGAGCAGGGCGAAGAGGTCCAGGCCCTCTTGGGCCGCCACGCGGAGGTTGGGCCAGGGGTCATTTCCCCCCAGGCAGCTGGTGGCCCCCAGCACCACCTGGCGCCAGCCCTCGGGGCCCAAGGCGGTGCGAAAGCGGCCGGGCCGACTGAAGCGCCCCTCCGGGCTGCGGGCGGCCCAGGCATAGGCGGTGTCGGCCTCCAAGTCCTCCACCTGGATCTGCACCACGCCTTCGTCTCCGGGGACGAGGCCCTCCAAGGTGCCCAGGGTCTCCCAGCGCTCCCCGACGGCGCGCAGCAGCACCAGGTCCAGGCTGGCGAGGCCGATGGCGCGCACGCTCAGCCAGATGCTGCGGTCTGAGGCGTCGCCCGACTGCAGGCCGAAGGGGAAGGCCTCCAGGTCCAGGTCACCCTCGGGCGTCCAGGGCGGAGGCTCGGGGGGGCGAAGGGGCGCAGGCCCCACGCCGGGGTCGCCGCTGTCGCCCTCCCCGGGCCCCCCGCTGTCTCCACCCTTGCCACAGGCGCCCAGCCCCGTCGCCACCGCTGCGGCGGCGCCGCCCATAGCCAGGAAGTTTCGGCGGGTCGGGCGCATGCGGGCTCCTTTGCGGAGGCTGCCTAACGGCTGGGACCCCAAGAGAAAAGCCCGTCCATGGCGAACCATGGACGGGCTTCAAGATGGATGCGGGAGCAGGATTTGAACCTACGACCTTCGGGTTATGAGCCCGACGAGCTACCGGACTGCTCCATCCCGCACAGGGTCTTGTGCCCGAAGACACGCGACAGGTCCGCGGGAGGGGCAGCGCTGAAGCGGCTCTCCCGGGGACGCCGCTCATATATGCGGCCCATCCGGTCGCGTCAAGCTGCTTGGGCGCATGGGTCGAAGATTGCCAGCAGAATTCCACCCTGGCCTTTAGAGATCCAGACCGAAAACCGCGAGAGACAGCGCCACCACGTTGTTTCCGGCATGAAGGGCGATGCAGGGCCACAAGCTGCCGCTGCGCTCCCGCAGCCAGCCCAAGAGCAGGCCCAGCACGACCAGCGGCGGCACCGCCGCCGGATCCGCCCCATGCACCAGGCCAAAGAGCAGCCCTTGTGCCCCCACCGCCGCCGCCACCGACAGCCTGCCCCGCAAGGCGCGCAGCAAGAGGCCCCGAAAGAGCAGCTCCTCGGTGAAGGGCGCCCCCACGGCCCCATAAGCCAAGGCGGCGAAGAGGGCCGGGGTGCGGCCCTCGGCCTCCACCATGGACAGCAGCTGCTGCGGCTGCATCGGCAGCCCGAGCGCATCGAGCAGGCTCACCCAGCCCGCCGACAGGCCCAGAAAGGCGGGCACCAGCAGCAGCGCGACGGCGAAGCTGCGGCCGCCCCACTGGGACAGCCCCCGGCTCTCTGGCCCCAGGCGTACCGCCGAAAAGGCCGCCGCCGCCAGCCCGCCCGCGGCCGTGCCGGCGATGGCCACCATCAGCGAGGGCTCTGCGTCCAGGCTGCCCGCGCTCCACAGCAGCAGGCCCATGGACGCAATCCCCGACACCCACAGCAGGATCGCAAAACCCAGGGCCGCGTCGATGCCCTTTGGCCGACCGGCCGGCAGGGCCAGGCGCCGGTGGCTGAGCGTGACCAGGAAGGCCGTGACCAGCAGCCCCACCAGCACGAGGGGCGCGACCAGCCAGGGGCTCTGTGGGGACACGCTCAGGTCGGGTCGTCGGCGTTGAGCCAACGGGCGGCCTGGGCCAACATGCCGCCGATGCCGCGGTGGGGGATGCGCACCAGCCGCGCCCGGCCGCTATTGTCGTAGAGATCGCTGATGCTGTGGTCCAGCAAGGTGCCGCCCCACAACACGATGACGTCCCGGTTGTCCATGTCGGCCCGGGCCTGGCGGGCGTTGCGGCGCACCGTGCCGTTGACCAGCTCCAGGTCCAGGCGGTGGTGGTCCACCAGGTCGCGGAGCTGGCGGTGGTACTTGGGAGAGCCCCCCACCACCGTGATCTTGAGCAGGCCCGACAGCAGGCAGGCGTCCACGAATTGCCGCACCAGGCGGCGGATATCCGAGCCGCCACAGACCTCGCAGCGGGGGGTGGGCACCCGCAGCACCGCGCGCCCCGGCGCGCTGGGGCAGGCCCCGCAGTCGCCCAGCAACACCACCTTGTCGTCGAGGAAGATCCGCGCGCGGTCTTCATCTTCAACGAGCAGTTGCGGCAGGAGCCCCCCCAGCTGCCGGGCCTCGGCCAGGGCCAGGAAGAGGGCGCGGAATTCGTCCTGGCCCATCAGTCCCCGGGACTGCAGCAGGGCCTGAAGGGGGGGCGTGGGCTCCACCGGCTCGCCCTCGAAGCGGGCCAGCTTGCGTTGCAAGCCCCGCCGCTGGGCGTCCATCTCGGCGTTCTGGGCGACCAGGCGCTCCAGCTCTTCGCGGGTGGCCGCGAGGGCGTCCCGGTCTTTGACCCCCGCCTCGCGCAGCTGCCGAAGCTCGGCGCTGAGTTCGGCCACGGAGGGGCCCGCAGGCGTCGGATCGGGGGGTGGCGGGGCGCAGGGAGCCGGCGCGGGGGCCGGCGCGGAGCCGGCGCGGGGGCCGGGGCGGGGGCGGCGACCGGCGCCGGTGCCGGCGCCTTGGCGGCGCTCTTGGCAGCGCCCTTGGCAGCGCCTTTTCCGCCCTTGCCCCGAGGCGCCTTGCGCCCGCGGTCGTCGATGGGGCGCACCCCCAGCTGACCCATCAGGTCATCAAAGCTGATCGCGCCGTCTTTGCCGCTCATGCCATCCCCACTTCAGGCGCCCAGGCCCGCGCCAGACCCGCCACCAGGCGGTCGGGCGGAAAGCCCTCGGCGGGAATGTGCAGAAAGGCCAGGCGCGGCGCCGGGCCCGATCGCTGCTGAATGCGCCAGAGCAGCCCATAAAGCCAGCCATTGCAAACATAACGCCCCGCGTCGTCGCTCAAGGGCACCGCAAGGGCATCTGCCAGGGCGGGCGCGTCGCCGCTGACCAGCTGTTCGGGCCCATAGGCCGCGATCTGGTGGGGGCACGCCCCGTCCACATCGTCGCCCAGGACCCGGTTGCTGGCCACCCGCTCGACCTGGGCCTGGCAACGCCCGCGGGCCACGCCCACCCCCAACAGCCCCACCAGACCCGGCTGAAGCAACAGGCGGAGGGCCTGGTCCACCGAGCGCTGGTAGCTGACCGGCATGGCCTCCCCCTGAATGCGCAGCGGTCCGGCCTGACGGCCATCGACCGCCAGGGCCAGCCGCTGGGCAGGGTTGTCGTGGACATCGAGGAAGGGGCCGAAGCCGAGGACCGCGACCACGGGGCCGTCGGTCATCCGTCCTCCCGAGTGTGCGCCACCCGGACCAGCAGCTCCTGGGCGTGCACCATGGGCCAGGCCCGGACGGTCATCACGACGCCTGCGCGCTGGGCTCGCAGCTCGCCCAGGCGATCCCCGCCGATGGGGGCCTGCAGATAGCCCAGCAGGTGGCCCGGCTTGACCGGGTGGCCCACCCGCACCTCGGGCACGAAGAAGCCGCCACAAGGCGCGCGGTGGCTCTCGATGTCGGCGCGGGTGACATCGGCCACCGTGGTGCCTTCAGGCGCGGTGTGCACGATCTCGAGGTGGGCGAGCAGCCGGCTGAAGCCCTGGGCCGTCTCTCGGGCCAAGGAGCTGTCCAGGGTGATGCCACGCCCGACCACCACATGCAGGGCCTTGCGACCCGCCGCCCGCCAGGCGCCCAACATGCCGGTGCCCGCCAGGGTGTCTCCCGAACGCCGCCAGACCACCGGCAGGCCCGTGGCCCTCCCCAGCTCCAGCTCTTCGCCGGAGAGGGGCACGCGCACCTGGGGCAGCTCCCGGACATGGGGGGCGCCGGAGTGCACATCCACGCAGACCTGGGCGTCGGTGGCATCGAGCAAGGCGTGGGCGATGCGCTGCACCGAGGTGCCTTCGGGGTCGCCGGGGAATGCGCTGTTGATGTCGCGGTCGTCGAAAGGCCAGCGCTTGCGGGCCTCGTCGGCGCCAAAGGTGTTGACCAGCGGGAAGAGGTGGACCGTGCCGCGGGGCCGCTGAAAGCGCAGGGACGAGGCCAGCAGGTTGACCGCGTGCATGCCGTTGAGTTCGTTGCCGTGCAAGCCAGCCACGATGGCCACCGAAGGCGAGCCCGAGCCAAAGGTCAGCCGGTGAAGCTCATAGCGGCCCCGATAGGGGGCCTCCATGCTGAAGACGACGGTCATTTCGAGGACCCTTCCGATACGCAGACCACCCGCGCCACCATGCTGCCGGGAAAGACCACGGGGAGCTCGCGAATGGCCAGCAGGCGGCCCGCCGCAGGCGCGAGGATCTGTTCGCGGATGGCCCCGGTGACCGGATCAATGACGGTGCCCAGCAGGTCGCCGGCGGCCACCTCGGCCCAGACGGTGCCCGTGGGCAGGAAGAGGCCGCCGCGGTTCGAGCGCACCCGAATGACCTGGTCGTCGGTGACCCGGACGGGGCGTTGCATCGCAGCCCAATGGAAGGGCAGGTCGCCGTCGTCGAGCACGTTGAGGGTGGCCAGCAGGTTGAGCACCCCATGGGCGAGGTCCCGGCCCACGCCCGGGGTGAGCCGGTTGCCCGTGCCGCCTTCGAGCACCACCGTATTGGGGAATTGGTGGGCGAAGGTGCCCGCTGCGGCGGGCCCGGCCTTGCGGCACCAGACCACGGCCACATTGCTGGCCATGGCGAGGGTCGCGGCGGCCGCGTCCCGCAAGCGGACATGGGCCTGGGGCGCCTCGGAGAACTCCGCCCGGGCCCCGCGCAATTCAATGACGTGATCGGCCCCCTGGATGTCCTGGGTGAGGGCGTGGGCCACGCGGTCGGGGGGGTGGCCGTCGTCCTTGCCAGGAAAGAGTCGGTTGAGGTCCACATCGAAGAAGGGCCACAGCCGCGCGCCCCGGTGGGCGGCCAGGGGGTTGGCGCAGGGGTAGATATCCACCGTGCCCGACAACGAAGACCCGCGTCCTTCCAAGTGTTCGGCCAGGGTGTGGGCCACCCGGATGCCTTCGGGGGCGTCCCCACGGATGCCGGCCACGATGGCCACGCGGGGGCCGGGCCGGTCGCCCTGGAAGCGGCGCCGGAAGACCTCGAGGGTGTCCCCCGACGGTAGCTCGACCTCGATGATCGGATGAAGCTGAGACACCGCGGCAGAGTCCTCCCGTCCATTCCCGGTCCCGTATCCCCA
The DNA here is from genome assembly GCA_018401435.1 of Deltaproteobacteria bacterium. Taxonomy (GTDB): domain Bacteria; phylum Myxococcota_A; class UBA796; order UBA796; family UBA2385; genus M30B51. Next base: position 87,622 of record JAGYJW010000011.1, read on the forward strand.
CCCGGCCCATCCGGCAGCACCGAAGCGTCGGTGCCGGCGGGGGGAACCGAGCCGGCGGCTCCGGTGTCCTGTAAGCTCTGGACCGGCCGTGGCGTTGCCGGGGTGCACCTCTCGCCATCGGAGCGCCGATGCTTTGCCTCCTCAGCCTGCTCGCCCTGGGCCCCACTGTGGGCGCCATGGACCTGCCTGCGGCCCCCTCCCGCCTGGTGGTGGATCTGCGCGACGGCACCTCCTTGGACGAGGCCCGCGCCTTGACCGGCCTGCCCGACCTGCAGTGGGTGGACCCCCGGAGCGCAGACGAGGCCCTGGCCTGGGCGGTGGTCGCCGATGTGTCCGCCGAGGACCGCCGCGTCTCGGCGCTGCCTGGGATCGAAGCCGCAGAGCCCGTCTTCGAGATGGTGGCCCTGGGCTTTCCCGATGACCCCCTCTACGACAAGCAGTGGAATCTGCGGGCCATCGGCGCCCCCACCGGCTGGCGCGCAGGCGCCGGTGCGGGGATCACCGTCGCGGTCATCGACACGGGCGTGACCCGGGTGGCCGACCTCGCCGACACCGAGATCATGGCCGGCTACTCCTTTGTCAGCGGCGAGCCCGGGTCGGCGGATGGCAATGGCCATGGCACCCATGTAGCCGGCACCATCGCCCAGAGCACCGACAACGGCCTGGGGGTGGCCGGCATCGCCCCGCGCGCCCGCATCCTGCCCATCAAGGCGCTGTCGGCGGCGGGTTCGGGCATGAGCCCCTGGATCGCCTCCGCCATCGACGAGGCGGTGGACCAGGGGGCGCAGGTCATCAACCTCTCCCTGGGGGGCGGCCACAGCGAGGTCATCGCCGTCGCCGTGCAGAAGGCCCTGGACGCTGGCGTCCTGGTGGTCGCGGCGGCCGGCAACAGCGGGCGAGAGGGCCTGGGCCATCCGGCCGCCCTGCCCGGCGTGATCGCCGTCACCGCGGTGGGTCCCGACGATCTGCTGGCCCCCTACTCCTCCTTTGGGGCCGGCGTGGCCCTCTCGGCCCCGGGCGGCGACAAGCGCCAGACCGATGGCGGCATCCTGCAGGACACCGTCGACGGCGACGGCCACGCCTTCAAGGAGTTCCAGGGCACCAGCATGGCCACCCCCCATGTGGCCGGCGCGGCGGCGGTGCTGCTCTCCGCCAACGGGGGCGATGTCGCGGGCGCGCGCCGGCTGCTGCTGGACACCGCCCTCGACCTGGGCGAGCCCGGCCCGGATCCCAAGTATGGGCACGGCAGGCTCGATCTCAAGGCGTCCCTGTCGGCCTTGCTGCTGCGGCAGCAGGCGATGCTGGCCCTGCTGGGCGGGGCGGCGGCCCTGCTGCTGGCCAGCCTGGGCGGCACCGGCCCGGGTCGGCAGCGGCGCGGCATCGTGATGACCGTCGCGGGGGCCCTGGCCGCCGGCGGGCTCTTCTTCCTGCCCCTTCTGCCCTTGCCGCCGATGGGCCTCAGCACGCTGCTGTCGCGCCCCTTGCTGCTGTGGCCGGGGGCGGTGATCGGCGACCCCTACTGGCGCAACCCCTTGCTGATGTCGGCCTTGCTGCCGCTGCTGGCCACCTTCGTCCTGGGCCCCACCCGCACCCTGGGCCCGGTGGTGGCGGGGGCCTGTGCCGGCCTGGCTGCCCACTTCATTCACGCCGCGGCATTGGGTGGCATCGACGTCTGGCTGCTTCCTGGCGCCCTGGGCCGCGGCTGGTTGGGCATCAACGGCGCCCTGTGCGCCTTGGGTGCCGTCGCCGCCATCGGCGTCACCCGTCTTCGCGACAAGCACGAGGTCTGAGATGCGACTGCAAGGGATCCTCAAGCGTGTGGACCTGGGCACCGGGGCCTGGGTCCTGGAGGCCCCCGATGGCCAGCGCTACCAGCTGGTGGGCGAGGTGCCCGGCGCCTTGAAGGACCGCGCGGTGCGGGTGGAGGCCGAAGCCATGGACGCCATGGGCTTTGCCATGGTGGGGCCGATTCTTCAGGTGCAACGCATCGAAGCGGCCTGATCAGAGGCCGCTGCTCACCGGAAAGCTGCGCTGGTCCAGGGGAAGCAGGATGAGCCCGCGCTCCTTCATGGCGGCCGCGCGCTGCAGCTCCGCGTCCCGCACGGCGCTGCGGATCTGGCCATCTGCCGCCACAATCCACTGGCCGCCCAGGGGGTCGGGCGGCAGGGCGCCCAGCTCTTCGGGCCGCGCGAGGGGGCGGCCCCTCTCGGCCTCGAAGCGCTGGCGCAGGGCTTCGAGCTGGTCGGCCAGGGCGTCGTGCAGCAAGGCGTCGTATTTGCGCCGCAAGGGCTTGATCAGCTCAGGCCGGGTCTCTTTGCTGATCTGGTCTTGCAGGTAGTGCAGGGCCGCCTGGCGCTCGCCCTGGCCCTCCATGAAGGCCGCCGCCGCCGCCCCATACCAGCCCGGCGCCCCGGGCTTCTCTGCCGCCACCTTGAGCCAGCGCACCGCGCCGGCCTTGTCCGACCGGTAGAGGTAGGCGTTCATGCCCAGGGAGAAGGGGAAGAAGGGGTCGGCCGGCAAGGCCCGGCTGCCCGCCGCATAGACGCGGTCGCTGCCGTCGATATCGCCCATCACCCGCAGAAAGCCGCCCCCATAGAAGTAGAGGGTGCGCCAGGTGGGATCGAGCACGGCGAGGGCGTCCAGGGTGGCCCGCAACCAGGCCACGTCTTCGGGGCGCGGCTGCTCATAGGCGTCGGCGAATTGCAGCACCGCCCGCACCCACATCAAGTCCGCCACCTGCCCGTGGTAGCCCAGGCTGGCCACCCGGATGGCGGCCCCGTTGGGCTGGTAGAGGGTCTGGGCCTCCAGACGGCGGTCGAAGCGGGCGCGGTCCACCGCCCGCTGGGCGAGGTGGGTGGCCCCCGCCGACAACAGGCCGATGGCGATCAGCAGCAGGTGAGTTGCGCGCATTCCCCTCCCCTGCTGCGGCTAGCCCGGCCTGCGGGCGCCATCAACGGGGGGCCGCGGCGACGATGCGCCGGGCCTGCTCGGCCAGGGAGGGCCCGCTGCCTCCATTCTGGCTCTGCTCGTCCAAACCCACGTCCAGCCCCTGGTGCAGGCGCAGGGCTCCTCGTGCGACATCAAGCCTGCCATGCGGATCCTCAACAGTTGTGGACAGGCGGTCGGCCAGGATCTCCCACTCGCCCACAAAGCCCAGGGCCACCGCGTATTGCCCTTGAAAGGCGCCGCTGTCGCAGCCCTTCTGGGCCGCCCAGGCGCCCAGCTGCGCCGCCAGGGCCGGCCGCCCCATCGCCAGGGCCGTGCCCACCACCTGCGGGCAGACGGTGCGATCGGGCAGCCGGTCGTCCAGGGCCGCCACAAAGAGCGAGAGGGCCTCGGCGTCCTGGCCCCGGCTGCGCCGGATATGGCCCAGGCCCGACCAGGTGTAGGGGGTCGGGGTGGCCGCCACCGCCTGCTCCCACAGGCGCGCCTCGTCCTGCCAGTCCGGAAGGCGGCGCTGCACCCCGGCCACTGCGAGGGGGGCCAGCAGCAGCAGGACCAGCTCTTTGCCCCGCAGGGCCGTGGCCAGGGTGAAGCCCACCCCCAGCAGGCTGAGGTAGAGGTAACGCTCGCCAAAGAGGCCCTTGTCCGCCAGGGGCAGCACCAGGGGCGCGAGGCTGAGCAGGGTCCAGGCGGGCCCCAGCAGCGCGACGCGACCGCTGCGGCGCCAGCCCACCCAGACAGCCAGACCCCACAACACCAGGCCCCCGAGGCCCAGCAGGCGCTGTCCGGGAGGCATGCGGTCCAACCACTCCAAGGCGTGGCCCGCGGTGAGCCCGGTGGGCAGCACCAGCAGGCGCCCCACCAGGGCCAGCAGCTCGGGTGTGCGGGCGAGGAGCAGCCGCCAGCCGATGTCGGGCGGCCAGGTCGCTCCGCCCACCCCCGCCAGCGCCCGCGCGCCGATCACCAGCCCGATGCCCGCCAGCACGGGCAGGTGGCGCCGCCAGTCGGGCCGCCGCGCCGCGACCGCGTCCACCGCCAACAGCATGGCGGGCAGCAGCACCACCGACTCCTTGGCGAAGCCCGCCAGGGCCGTCAGCACCAGGGCCGTCGCCTGCTGCCGGCGGCCCGGGGGCACCCAGGCGACCGCGTGCAGGGCCCACAGGCCCAGGGCCGCCGCCATCGGGTCGTTGCGGCCGGCCACCCAGATCACCGCCTCGCTCTGCACCGGGTGCAGGCCAAAGAGGCCCGCCACCACCAGGGCGCCGCGCCAGCCCAGCGCCGGCCGCGTGAGGGCGTAGGCGCCGGCCACCGCCAACAGGTGCCAGGCCAGGCTGTGCAGGTGGTAGAAGCCGGGTTCAAAGCCGACCAGGGCCCGGTCCAGCGCCAGGCTCACCAGCATCAGCGGGCGGTAGTAGCCGCTCACCCCCTGGTCGACCGGCGAGCCATCCCACAGGTCCATGGCAAAGAAGCGCGGCAGGTTGGAGAGGTCGCCCGTGAGCCGGTTCTGCAGCACCAGCCCGGCGTCGTCCCAGACAAATCCCGCCGTCCAGATGCCCCAATAGGCCAGGGCCACCGCGAGCAGCAGCAGGGGCAGCGCGAGGCGGGGGCCGGGCGGGTTCATGTCCTGGCCACGCTAACCGGCCTCGCGGGCGCGCCGGGCAACTCTCTCCTCCCAAAACGAAGACAGGCGGCCCGAAGGCCGCCTGTCCCATCCACCAAAGCCGGGCTTCAGTAGGTGTCGTTCAGGGTCACCATGACGGCGTTGATGGACTTGGTCGAGGTGAAGAGGGTCTCGACGGCGTCGCCGTCCACGTCGGACTTGCCCGAGACGCGGAAGTCGGTGGTGGAGGTGCTGACGACCTTGTAGGCGCCGCGGACGCTGCCGTCCGGAGCCCAGCCCAGGGTGTCGAAGGCGGAGCCGACGGTCCACACGACCTGGGCCTTGCCAACCGAGGAGCTCGGCCAGAAGGCGGTCTGCTGGATGAACTGGTCGAAGGCGGCGTCGTAGGCCAGCTGGGCGGTCTTGATGCCGTCCACGTTGCTGGGGACCTCAGCCCGCTTGGCGCGGTACTGCATGGCCACGAAGTTCGGAATCGCGATCGCGGCGAGGATGCCGATGATGGCGACGACGATCATGAGCTCGACCAGAGTGAAGCCCTTCTTGCTGAACATGGCGAATGCCTCCGAGTTGGGTGGGCCGACGGCGGAGAGCGTCGGCAGGTGTCCGATGGAGCACGCTGCTTCACCGTCGCCAGATAGCCTTTCAAGAAGCGTGCCAGGGTACCGAAGGGGGGTTTCGGGCGCGCTGAGGGCCGCTGGGGGCTCGGATCTGACAATCTGCGTCAGTCTGGCCCTGCCGAAAATTGTCACCTGACCCTGGGCGGCAAGAAGGCGCACCCGACCACGCCCCCAGCCAGACGAAGCTGCGCACGCCCCATCAGGTGTCCAGGTCATACTTGGCCAGCCGGTAACGAAAGCTGCGGAAGCTCATCTGCAGCAGGCGGGCGGCGGCGGTCTTGTTGCCCTCCACCGCGTCCAGGGCCGCCACCAGCCAGCGCTTCTCCAGCGAGGCCAGCAAGGCGTCCAGGTTTACCCCCTCGTCGGGGAAGCTCGGCGCCTCCTGGGAGGGGGTCGGCGGCAGGCTGGCCTCCCGCATGCGGTCGGGCAGGTCCATGCGCCCCACCAGGCTGCCCGCGCACAGGGCCACGGCGCGTTCGATGGTATTGCGCAGCTCGCGGACATTGCCGGGGTAGTGCCACAGGCGCAGGGCGTCCATGGCATCCGGGGTGACCCCCGAGACGGTCTTGCCATACTCGGTGCCGAAGTGGGCGATGAAGTGGCGGACCAGGTCAGGGATATCCTCGGGGCGGTCCCGCAGCGGCGGCAGGGCCACCTGCACCACGTTGAGCCGGTAGTAGAGATCCTCGCGGAACTCGCCGGTGCGGACGCAGTCTTCGAGGTCGGCGTTGGTGGCGGCCAGCACCCGCAGGTCCACCTCCACCTCGCGGGTGCCGCCCACCGGGGTGAAGCGCCGCTCTTGCAGGGCCCGCAGCAGCTTGACCTGGGTGGTCAGGGGCAGGGCGTTGACCTCGTCCAGGAAGAGGGTGCCCCCATGGGCCTCCTGCATCAGGCCGGTCTTGTCCTTGACCGCGCCGGTGAAGGAGCCGCGCTTATGGCCGAAGAGTTCGCTCTCCACCAGGTTCTCGGGGATGGCCCCGCAGTTGATGGCGATGAAGGGCTGGCTGGACCGATTGCCCGAGTAATGAATCGCCCGGGCCACCATCTCCTTGCCGGTGCCGCTCTCGCCCACAATCAAGCAGGAGATGCGGTTGTCCTTGACCCGGCGGATCATGTCGTAGACCGCGCCCATCACCCGGGAGGAGCCCACCAGGTTGCCGAAGCTGAAGCGGTCGTGCAGCTCGGCCTTCAGCCGCAGGTTCTCGGCTTCGAGGTCCCGCCGGCCCAGGGCCCGCCGCACCACCAGGCGCAGCTCGTCGTTGTTGAAGGGCTTGAGCACATAGTCGGCGGCGCCGTGCTTCATCGCCTCCACGGCGCTCTCGGTGGTGCCATAGGCGGTCACCATCACCACCTCGACATCGGGCCGCCCGGGCGCATCCCCGGCGCTGCGGGTCTTGAGCTCGCGCAGCAGGTCCAGGCCGGACAGGCCGGGCATGTTGAGATCGGTGAGCACCAGGTCGGGCCACTGCTCCTCGGCCAGGACCAGGGCGCGTTCGGCCGAGTGGGCGGTGCGCACGACATAGCCGTCGCGCACCAGCAGGATCTCGAGGAATTCCCGCAGGCTGAGGTCGTCATCGACGACGAGGATCTGTTCACCGGGCAAGGGTCGGCTCCGCGCTGCTGTCGGTGGACGGGCGGGGGCCGGCCACCGGGAAGATGAGGGTGAAGGTGCTCCCCTCCCCCGGCACGCTCTGCACGTCCACCCGCCCGTCGTGGGCCCGCACCACCCGCTCCACATTGGCCAGGCCCAGCCCCGTGCCCCCCGAGCGCGTGGTGTAGAAGGGGTCGAAGATCTTGCGAAGCGTGTCTTCCGGCATGCCCACGCCATCGTCGCGAACACGCACCACAAGCTCATCTTCGACGAGTTCGGCCTGCACCTCGATGGTGCCGAAGTCCGGGGTGGCCTCGGCGGCATTCAACAGCAGGTTCCAGAGCACCTGCCGAAAGCGCCCGCCGTCCATGCGCACCCGGGGCAGGCCGGCCTCGGCGTGGGTGCGCAGCACGCGGCGCCCCCGGTAGCGGGCGTCGTTGCGGAAGCTGGCCACCACATCGCCGATGATGCCGCCCACATCGTGCTGCTGGGGGTCCAGGCGCACCGGGCGCGACGTGTCGAGGAATTCCTCCACCAGCTCGTTGAGCCGGCGCACCTCTCGCAGGACGATGTCGTGCAGCGGGCTGGCCTCGGACTCCTTCATCAGCTGCACCGAGCCCGACAGGCTGGCCAGGGGGTTGCGGATCTCGTGGGCCAGGCTGGCCGCCAGTCGCCCCACCGCCCCCAGCCGCTCCTCCCGGGCGATGGCGGCCTCCATCTGGCGCAGGCGGGTGATGTCCTCCAGCATCACCAGCTCTCCCCCCTCGGCCATGGGCATGCGGGTGCACTGCAGGTGCAGGAGCTGGTCGCCCCGGTTGAAGTGCTGCTCCCAGGACCGTTCGGCGCCGTTGAGCAGCTCGGCCACCGGCCGCCCCTCGGTGGGCCCCAGCAGGCGCGAGGCGCTGGCGTTGGCATTCACCACCTGCCCGTCCCGGCCCACCAGCAGCACCCCCGTCTCGATGCCATCCAGCACCAGGTCGTGGCGGGCCTGCAGCTCGCGGGTCTGGCGCACCTGCACCGCCAGCGCCGCCCGGGCCTTGCGCACATTGCCCGACAGGATGCTGCTGAGCAGGCCCACCAGCACGAAGGCAAAGATCTGCAGGGTGAGCTGGCTATAGAGCAGCAGCGTGTTCTCGTTGAAGAGATCCCGCAGCCAGGGCAGGCCCTTGACCGCCACCATGCCCAGGAACATCGCCGCGTCCGCGCCGGCCACCACCAGGGGCCCGCGCCGGTCCAGCAGCCAGGCCGCTGCCACGATGTTGAGGAAATAGAGCGGAAAGAAGGGGCTGATGGGCCCGCCGGTGAAGCTCACCAGGGCCGTCGCAAAGATGGTGTCCAGCAGCAGCTGCGACCAGGGAAAGGCCGGCCGGTCGCCAAAACGCGGCAGCAGGGCGGCGGACACGCCCATCACCAGAAAGAGCACCGCCGCCAGCCGGAATTGCCCCCCCAGCTCGGACATGGCCTCGGGGCGATCCCGGATGGTCAGCGAGGCCACCAGCAGCAGGGCGAGGCCCAGCAGCAACCTCACCAGGATGTAGACGGCGACCCGGTTGTTGCGCAGGGGCTCGGACCGCGGGGCGTCTGGCCGCAGGGGCTCTCGCCCCAAGGCGCCGTCGCCCGCTCTCACCCGCCGATGCCCGAAGACATCGAGAAGATGGGCATATACATGGCGATGACCAGGCCGCCGATGATGATGCCGAGGAAGATGATGATCAGCGGCTCCATCATGCTGGTCATGTTGTCGACCGCCTGGTCGACCTCATCCTCGTAGAAGTCGGCCACCTTGTTAAGCATGACGTCGAGGGCGCCGGTGGCCTCGCCGACGCTGATCATCTGGCAGACCATCTCGGGGAAGAGCTTGGTCTCCGACAGGGGCTCGGAGATGGTGCGGCCTTCGGAGATGGCGTCGCGCACCCGCACCACGGCCTTTTCGATGACCTTGTTGCCCGCGGTGCGCGAGCAGATGTCCAGGGCCTCCAAAATGGGCACGCCCGAGGAGATCATGGTGCCCAGGGTGCGGCAGAAGCGCGCCACGGCCACCTTCTTGAGCAGGTCACCGAAGACGGGCAGCTTGAGCATGGTGCCGTCCACCACCTCCTCGCCGCGGGCCGTCTTGTAGAAGGTGCGCATGCCGAAGGCGAAAGCGGTGATGCCGATGGCCAGGAAGATGAAGTTGGCCTGCAGCCACTTCGACATCGCGATGACGACCTGGGTGGGCATGGGCAGGGCCTGCCCCATCTCGGCGAACATCTCTTCGAAGGTGGGCACCACGAAGAGCAGCAGCAGCGTCACCACCGCACCCGCCGCGAGCATCACGATGCTGGGGTACATCATGGCGCCCTTGATCTGGCGCTTGAGCTTCTCGGCCTTCTCCATGAACTGCGCGAGGCGGTTCAGGATGGTGTCGAGGATACCGCCCACCTCGCCGGCCGCGATCATGTTGCGGAAGAGGTCGTCGAAGGTGTCGGGATACTTCTTGAGGGCGTCGGCGAAGGTGGAGCCGGACTCGACCTGCTCTTTGATGACGGTGAGCTGCGTGCGGAAGGTGGGGTTGGGCGCCTGCTTGGCCTGGATGTCCAGGCACTGCACCAGCGGCAGCCCGGAGTCGATCATGGTCGCGAACTGGCGCACAAAGACCACGAGGTCTTTCTTGGTGACCTTGGGCTTGAGGAAGTCCGGCATCGGGAACTTGAGGTCGATGCTGCCGCCCCCGGCCTTCTTGACCGAGGTGGGCTGAATCGACATCTGGCGCAGGCGGCTGCGTGCAGCCTCGGCGTCGGACGCCTCCAGCTGCCCCTTTCGGGTGTCGCCGCCGGCGGTTCTGCCTTCATAGGCGAAGACGGGCATGGACTCTCTCCGCAGCCGTGGCGGGGGGGACTCGGACAATCACCATCGTACCCGCCGCGGGGGCCGCTGGGCAAGACAGGCGTGAATCAGTCCGATGCGGTGGCGCGAACCACCTCTTCAATGGAGGTCTGGCCCTCGCCCAGCTTCTTGAGCGCGCTCATGCGCAAGGTGCGCAGGCCCTGGCGGATGGCCTCGCGCTTCAGCTCCAGGGTCGAGGCGCCATTCAGGATGAACTCGGCCAGCTCGTCGTTGAGGAACATGATCTCGTAGACGGCGATTCGGCCCTTGTACCCTGTGTTGTTGCAGGTTCCGCAGCCCTTGCCCCGCATCAGCTGGTAGTTGGGCACGTCCTGGGGGGGCACGCCCAGGTCGATGAGCACCTGCTCGGGCACCTCGATGGGCTCGCGGCAGTCCTTGCACAGCTTGCGCACCAGGCGCTGGGCCGCGATCAGGTTCACCGAGGAGGCCACCAGGAAGGGCTCCACGCCCATATTCAGCAGGCGGCTGACCGAAGACGGCGCGTCGTTGGTGTGCAGGGTGGACAACACGAGGTGGCCCGTGAGCGCCGCCTTCACCGCGATCTCGGCGGTCTCGAAGTCCCGGATCTCACCCACCATGATGATGTCGGGGTCCTGGCGCAAGAAGGAGCGCAGGGCGGAGGCGAAGTTGAGCCCGATGTCCTCGTGCATCTGCACCTGGTTGATGCCGTAGAGGTTGAACTCGACGGGATCTTCGGCGGTGCAGATATTGGTGGTGGACTTGTTGAGCTCCGACAGGGTCGAGTAGAGCGTGGTGGTCTTGCCCGACCCGGTGGGGCCGGTCACCAGGATCATGCCGAAGGGCTTGGCGATATTCTCTTTGAATTCGGCCAGGACGCCTTCTTCGAAGCCCAGCTTGGTCATGTCCAGCTGCAGGTTGGACTTGTCCAGCAGTCGCAGAACGACCTTCTCACCCCAGAGCACCGGCAGCACGCTGACGCGGAAGTCCATCTCCTTGCCGCGCCCGAGCTTCATCTTGATGCGGCCGTCCTGTGGCAGGCGGCGCTCGGCGATGTCGAGGTTGCTCATGATCTTGAAGCGCGAGATGATCGCGTTCTTCAGCTTGATCGGCGGCTTCATGACCTCGTAGAGCACGCCGTCGATGCGGTAGCGGATGCGCATCGACTTTTCGTAGGGCTCGACGTGGATGTCGCTGGCGTTCTTGCGGATGGCATCCAGCAGGATGAGGTTCACCAGCTTGACGACCGGGGCGTCGCCGGCACTCTTTTCGAGGTCGAGGACGTTGATGTCCTCGTCGTCGCCATCGGCGAACTCGAATTCTTCGTCTTCGGCGTCGAAGTCCATCATCACTTCGTCGAAGCTGATGTTGGACGTGAAGTATTTTTCGATGGCGTCGGCGATGGCCTGTTCGGCGGCCACCACGACCTCGATGTTGAACTTCGTGATGAACTTGATGTCGTCCACGGCGAAGATATTCGAGGGGTCCGCCATGGCCACGATGAGCGTGTTGCCCGAGCGGTTGACCGGGATCACCTGGTGCCGGGTCACGACCTCCTTGGGGATGAGCTTGAGGACCTCGGGGTCCAGCTCGATCTCGGAGAGGTTGATGCTGGGCACGCCATATTGGCTGGACAGGAAGCCCGTCAGCTCGTTCTCGTCCACATAGCCCAGGCGCGTGAGCTCATGGCCCAGGCGCCCGCCGCTGCGGCGCTGCTCGGCCATGGCCTTGCGCAGCTGGAGGGGCGTGATCAGCTGCTCTTTGACGAGCAGCTCGCCAAGCCTGCTGTTGTCGTCCGCCATCGGGTGTGCCCTCGGTGTGGGGGTAGGGTTCGGGTGCGGCATCCTACACCATGGGGATGCCGCGAGGGAGGGAGCGGGCCGCTGCACCGGGCCCTCCGCTCAACGCTCCCGGAGGCCGGCCACAGCCGCCTGGGGCCAGGCGACGGCCAGGAAGCCTGCGGGTCCCGATGACTCCTTCACCCCCAGCTTGCGGGGGCTGCTCGTGCCCCGCGCCCCAGGACTTGAACCGGCAATCCGATCGCTGTCGGCGAGGTTACCCGCAGGATGCGAAAACACCCGGGCCACTCCTGGCCATTGACGCGTTTGTCTGCTTCGACATATAGCGGGGTCCGATATGTCGATGACAGATGGCCAGCTTGTGACCACGACGCAGGCGGCGCGCCACCTGAAGGTCACTCCCCAGACCTTGCTGCGGTGGCTCGATTCCGGGAAGCTGCCGGGCGTTCGGACCCCGGGTGGCCACTGGCGCGTCGAATCCCGCCGGTCTCGAAGCCCTCATCGCTGCCCAACAGGGTGGACCGACGCTCGTTCGGCCCAGCGGCCGCAGCATCGCTGTCGTAGAAGACGACGTTCATCGGGCCGCCGCGCTCTCCCGCATGCTGCGCCTGCTCCAGCCCGACCCTCGATCAGCCTGCGCCGCAACAGGTCGTGTGGGTGGTGATGAGCGGGCACCTTTCGCCACCGCGGATCGCGGAGCTGAAGGCGCCCGCCGTCCGGCACATCCTGTCAACGCCCATCGACCCTGAGCAGAGCCGGGTCGTCCTGGTGGCAGCATTCGCTGACCCAGCCGGGACATCCACGACATCCACGACATCCACGACATCCACGACGCGTTCAATGCCCAAGCGACGGTACGAAGAGACCCATGGCTGACCTGAACACCCCAGAGACCGACAGCGACCGTTTCTTCGAGCTGTCGGAGGACCTGATCTGCGTCGCCGGCACAGATGGCTTCTTCAAGAGGGTCAGCCCGTCCTTCACGCGTGTTCTCGGGTACTCGGAGGCGGAGCTGCTCGGCAGACCCTTCACCGACTTCGTCCACCCCGACGACCTGCCCGGGACCTTGGCCGAGGTCGAGAAGCTCGCCGCTGGCGTAAAGACCATCCGGTTCACCAACCGGTACCGGGCCGCGAACGGCAACTATCGGTCGCTGCGCTGGAATACAGCGCCGGATCCCGAGACCGGCCTGCTGTATGCGATCGCGCGAGACACCACCGACGAGGCCAACCTCGGCAACCAGCTCAAGGCGGTCATCGACACGGTGGTCGACGGCATCATCACCATCGACGCCAGGGGCGTGATTCGCACCTTCAACCCGGCCGCCGAGCGCATCTTCGGCTACGCCCCGGCCGAGGTCATCGGCACGAACATCAGCACGCTCACGCCCGAGCCGCACCGTTCGCACCACGACGGGTACCTCTCGCGCTACCTCACCACGGGCGAACGGAAGGTCATCGGCATCGGCCGCGAGGTCGAGGGCGTGCGCAAGGACGGCTCGCGTTTTCCGCTCGAGCTGTCGGTGAGCGAGATGCACGTCGACGGCGAGCGCATGTTCACCGGCATCGTCCGCGACATCACCAAGCGCAAGGTCGCAGAGGAGGCCCTCGCGCAGAAGCACCAGGAGCTCGAGGCCGCGGCCCGCATCGACCGAATCGGCGCGCGCGTCATGGTGGCGCTCAACCGACAGGACGACGCGACCACGCCGGGCGCCGAGGTGCTGCGCGTGCTCGCCGACGAGGCCGGCTACCGGCCGCTCGCCCTCTACGCCTACGACGAATGGCAGGGCGGGCTCATTCTCTCCGCAGGCCTGAGCCTGGCGCCGGGTAGCGAGCAGAAGCGGTTCAAGATTGGCGAGGGCCTGGTGGGTGAAGCGGCGGCGCTGCGAAAGCCGATATTCATCGATGGCGCGGCGAATGCCCCCTTCGCCCTCGACACCGGCGTCGGCATGGTCGGGGCCGCGACGCTATTCGCGCTGCCGCTGTTGCACCGTGAGAAGCTCCTCGGCGTCATCGCTGGTGCCTCGCACGCCCGGCTCTTCGACCGGGAGCGCTCGTGGCTGACGCAGGTCGCCGCGCAGGTCGCCGTGGGCCTGCACGCCCTCAACCAGTACCAGGAGCTCAAGGAGCTGTCGTCGCAGCTCAACGAACGCTCACGCGAGATCGAGGCGCGGAACGTAGAACTGGCCCGGGCGAGCCGCCTCAAGTCGGAGTTCCTGGCGAGCATGTCCCACGAGCTGCGCACCCCGCTCAACGCCATCATCGGCTTCTCCGAGGTGCTCAAGGATGGCGTGCTTGGCGACCTGCCGCCGGAACAGCTCGACTACGTCGCCGAGATCTTCCAGAGCGGGCGGCATCTGTTGTCGCTCATCAACGACATCCTCGATCTGTCCAAGATCGAGGCCGGCAAGATGGAGCTCTATGTGGAGGCGGTGAACATCCCGTCGCTGGTGGGCAACGCGCTCATGATCCTGAAGGAGTCCGCCGCCAAGGGCGGTGTCACTGTGACCCAGTCCATCGCTCCCGAGGTCGTGAGCATCGAGGCGGACGGCCGGAAGCTCCGGCAGATTGTCTACAACCTCCTCTCAAACGCGGTGAAGTTCACCCCGCAAGGCGGAACGGTGAAGGTCGAGGTGACGGCGCAGGGGGCCGACGTCGAGTTCGCGGTGGTGGACTCGGGGATCGGCATCTCGCCGGCGGACCAGCAGCGGCTGTTTCGCGCCTTCGAGCAGCTCGACGGCGGCATCGACCGGAAGTTCGAGGGCACGGGCCTCGGGCTCGCCATGGTCAAGAGCCTGGTCGAGCTGCACGGCGGCACGCTGGGCGTCACGAGCGAGGTCGGCAAGGGCAGCCGCTTCTGGGTGCGGCTGCCGCGCTTGCGCGAAGGCGCGGTGGCGCCCGTCGAGGCGCCGTCGGGACTCGCGCAGGTTGCCGCGACCTCGGGCGCGGCGGCTCCGCGCGTGCTGGTCGTGGACGACGACCCTGCTGCGCTCAGCCTGGCTCGGCAGTGGCTCTCGAAGGAGGGCTATATCGTCGACACGGCGACGGACTGCGACCTGGGCTGGGCCATGCTCGAGCGCGAGGCCTACGACGCCATCCTGCTCGACATCCTGTTTGCGCATGGGCCCGGAGGTTGGGAGTGCCTGGTCAGCCTCAAGGAGTCAGACGAGCTGTCGACCATCCCGGTCGTGATCGTCTCCATCGTCGCCGAGCTCGAACGCGGCCTGGCGCTCGGAGCCGTTGAGGTGCTGCAAAAACCCGTCGCCGGGACCGAGCTGATTCGCGCGGTCGATGGCCTCGGGCTTCTGCCCGACAAGCGCGGAGAGGCCATCCGGGTCCTGGTCGTGGACGACGACCCACGTGCCGTCGAGCACATCTCCAAGCGCCTCGAACAGGCGAGCATGGCGGTCACGCGCACCTATGGTGGAGCGGACGCACTTGCGGCGGTGGCCGATGGCGGCTTTGCGGCGGTGGTGCTCGACCTCATGATGCCGGAGGTCTCTGGCTTCGACGTGCTGCGGGAGCTGCGGGCGAACCCAGCCACGCGCGATCTGCCCGTCATCATCCTCACCGCGAAGGTGCTCGAGCCGGCCGAGCGGGCGGCCATCGAGAAGTCGGTGTCAACGGTCCTATCCAAGAGCAGCTGGGATGAGCGGACGTTCTTGCAGTTCGTGCGCGGGGCCATCCAGGCCCGAAAGCGTCGGAAGGCAGGGCCCGCACAGACTGCGTCGCTGGCGCATGGGGCACCGCAAACGCCATCCTCGCCTCCCGGAGGGCAGCTGCGAGTCCTGGTCATCGACGACGAGAGCACTGCCCGCGACCTGCTCCGGCTCTACCTTGAGGACGCGGGCTTCGCGGTGACGCTCGCCGCGAGCGCCGACGAGGCGCTGACCAGGCTCGATGGCCTTCGGCCCGACCTCATCACCCTCGACCTGACCATGCCCATCACAGATGGCCTGTCGTTGCTCACGGCCCTCGCGGGGGACGAGCGCCTGCGCGGCGTGCCGGTGCTCGTGGTCTCCGGCACCGAGAACCCCGAGAAGGCGCTCGGCGTGGGTGCCCAGGCCGTGCTTGCCAAGCCCATCCGCCGGCACGAGCTCCTGAAGGTGGTCGGTCGCCTGCTCGGCGACACCGACGGGCGCCGCCCCTACGTGATGGTGGTCGACGACGACCCCAAGGCCGTCAAGATCGTCAGCTCCTACCTCTCCGACGAGGCCGTCGATGTCGGCTGCGCCTATGGCGGCCAGGAGGCGCTCGCCTCTATCCGGGTGCGGCGTCCCGACCTCCTGGTCCTCGATCTGATGATGCCCGACATGAGCGGCTTCGACGTCCTGGCCGAGCTGAGAGCCAGGCCAGAGACCGCCCATCTGCCGGTGGTCATCCTGAGCGCCCAGGAGCTCACCGCCTCGGACCGGCAGGCGCTGGCCAAGAACGTCCAGGCGACGCTCGCCAAGGCGAGCACCAGCCGCGGCGACCTGCTCGAGCAAGTGCAGCGCCTGCTCGGCGATGCGCACGCTTCGAGCGCAAAGGGAGTCGGCCGATGAAGAAGATCCTGCTGGTCGAGGACAACGCGGCCAACCGCAAGCTGCTCGGCGACTGCCTTCGGCGCGCCGGCCACGAGCTGCGCGAGGCCTCGACCGCGGACGAGGGCATCGCGCTCGCGCTCGCCGAGACCTTCGACCTGGTGGTGATGGACATCCAGCTCCCCGGCACGGATGGGCTGACCGCGACCCGGCTGCTCCGGGCCAACGACAAGACCCGAGGCCTGCCTGTCCTGGCGGTGACCGCCCACGCCATGCGTGGCGACGGGAAACGCATCCTCGAGGCCGGCTGCGATGGCTATGTGGCCAAGCCGATTGCCTACAAGGAGTTTCTTGCCGAGGTCAGCCGCCTGCTGGCCGCGGGCGAGCCCGGTCAGGCGGAGAAGTAACGTGGCGTCCAAGGGGAGAATCCTCGTCGTCGACGACGAGCGGCGCAACGTCATGCTGCTCTCGATCCGCCTGCGCGCCCTCGGCTACGAGGTGCTGGAGGCCGAGAGCGGCGAGCAGGCGCTCGCGCTCGCACGCGACCACTACGTCGACGTCGTCCTCACCGACGTGATGATGCCGGGCATCGACGGCCTGGAGCTGACCCGTCGCCTGAAGGCCGACCCAGCCCAGGCGGAGGTGCCGGTGGTGCTCATCACCGCCCTCGACGACGTCAAGCAACGGACGCGCGGTCTCGAGGCCGGCGCCGACGACTTTCTCGGCAAGCCCGTAAACCCCGCGGAGCTTGAGCTGCGCGTGCGCGGCCAGGTGCGGCTGCGCCAGCTCCAGCAAGAGCTGCGAGGCCGCATCGAGGTGCTGGGCGGGCAGGCAGCGACGGCGGGCCGCGTGACCGGCGGCAAGGTCTTCGTGGTCGAGGACGACGCCCAGTGGCGGAACGCCCTCTGCCGCCGCCTCGTCGCCCAAGGTCACGCCGTCACGAGCGCCGAGGATCTCCGCACGGGCCTCGCGTCCGTGGACGGCGCCGACCCGGACGTCGTCATCGTCGACCTTTGTCTGCCGGACGGATCGGGCGTGGACTTCATCCGGCAGTTCCGGGAGAGCCGAAGTGGGAATCATGTGCCGACGATCCTGGTCGTCAGCGCCATCGAGGATGCGAAGGACAAGCTCGACGCCCTCCGGTCGGGTGCCGACGACTACCTCGTCAAGCCCGTCGCTCCGGAGGAGCTCGAGGCGCGCATCCAGGCTCAGCTGCACCGCTCGCGGACGAGCCGCGCCCTGCGCGATCAGGTCTATCAGGCCAGGCTCGCGGCCTCCAAGGACGCGCTCACGGGCCTCTTCAACCGGCGCTTCCTCGACGAGGATCTGGCGCGTCGCATCGAGCGGGCCGCCGCCGGTCAGCACAGCTTCTCCCTCGCAATGCTCGACGTGGACCACTTCAAGCGCATCAACGACACCCACGGCCACGGCGTCGGCGACGCCGTGCTCCGGGCCCTCGCGGCATGCGTCGGAGCCGCGATGCGCGAGAGCAATCTCGTCTGCCGCTACGGCGGCGAAGAGCTCTGCCTGGTGCTGCCGGCGACGCGGCTCGACGACGCGGTGCTGTGCCTCGAGCGCTTGCGTGCGGACGTCGAGCGCCTCGCGTGCCCGCCGCTCGCCACGGGCGCCATCACCGTCAGCGCGGGCGTCGCCGAGTGGGCTCCGGGGGAGACGCCGGGCGACGTGCTGCGGCGCGCGGATGGCGCGCTCTACGCAGCGAAACGCGCCGGGCGCAACCGGGTGGAAGTCAGCGCGCCCGGCGCGGATGTCTCGCGATGAGCGACCCACGCGCCCAGGCGCTGCCGCACCAGGCTTTGCTCGACGCCCTGACCTACTCGGCCTGCGTCCTCGACCACGACGGCACGATCGTGGCCGTCAACGCCGCCTGGCGGACCTTCGCCCAGGAAAACGGGGGCGACCCCGTCCGCACCTCTGACGGGAGCTACCTCGCGGCCTGTGAAGGAGCGACCGGTGCCGACGCATCGTACGCGCGAGTGGCCGCTGCGGGAATCCGAGCCGTCCTGGGCGGGGAGCGCACTGCCTGCGAGTACGAGTATCCCTGCCACTCTCCCGACGCGCAGCACTGGTTCCTCGCCAAGGTCAGTCGCCTGGAGGGTGGCGAGGCAGCCTCCGCGCTCGTGCAGCACGTCGAAATCACCCAGCAGAAGGTCCTCGAGTTCCGCCTGCAGCAGTCCCAAGCCTTGGCGCACATCGGCAGCTGGGAGCTCGATCATCGGACGAACCGGGTCTGGTGGTCGGACGAAACCTATCGCATCTTCGGCCTTGCTCCTGGGGCGGGCCCGTTGTCCTTCGAGACCTGCAGCAGCGCCGTGCACGTCGACGATCGCGAAATTGCCGGCGCGCGCTTCCGGGAATCGTTGGAGCAGCGAGCAGGCTACGACCTTGCGCACCGGCTGCTGTGCCCCGACGGGCGCGTCAAGCAGGTCAGGGTACAGGTCCGGCACACCTTCGACCCGGACGGCCTGCCGCTCCGCTCGGAGGGAACAATCCAGGACATCAGCGATCTGCAGAAGGCGCAGGCGCGGTTGCGAGACATCCTCAACAGCATGTTCGCTTTCGTGGCCGTCTGCGATCGCGAAGGCAACGCCGTCGATGTCAACCGCGCGCAGCTCAACGCCACGGGCGCCAAGCGCGAAGACTTCGTCGGCAGGCCCTTCTGGGAGACCTACGGGTGGTCGTACTCCGCCGAGCTGCGACAGACAATCCGCGCGGTCCTCGCTCGCGCTGCGAGCGGTGAGACCGTGCGCGCCGACTACCTCGTGCGGATGGGCAAGGAGGTGTTCAATACGATCGATGCCACCTTCGCCCCGCTCCGCGACCCGAGCGGTCACATCGAAGGTGTGGTCGGCTCGGCCGTGGACGTCACCGCCCAGCGACGCGCGGAGGCGCAGCTCATCGAGGCCCAGCGCATCGCCAAGCTCGGCAGCTGGGATCTCGACTTGAACACCAACGAGCTCCACTGGTCTCCACAGGTTTTCGAGATCTTCGAGATCGACGAGGCCCGCTTCGGTGCCACCTACGAGGCCTTCCTCGACGCCGCTCACCCCGACGACCGGGGGATGGTGCACGAAGGCTTCACGTCCGCAGTCTCGGAGCGCCGACCTTACGACCTGCGCCATCGGCTCTTGATGGCTGACGGGCGGATCAAGCACGTGCACGAGCGCGGCGAGACCACCTACGACGCCGCCGGCCGACCCCTGCGGACCACGGGTACAGTGCTCGACATCACGGAGCGGCGGGATGCGGAGCTGCGAGTCGAGGCGGCACTGGAGGAAAAGGAAACGCTCCTGCGCGAGATCCACCATCGCGTGAAGAACAACCTGCAGATCGTCTCGAGCCTGCTGCACTTCCAGTCGAAGAAGGTGACGGACCCCGCCGCGATCGTGGTGTTCGGCGAGGCGCGCAACCGCCTGCGCTCGATGATGCTCGTCCACGAGCGCCTCTACCGCACCGGCGACCTCGCCCACATCGACTTCGGCGACTACCTCCAGGCGCTGACCGAGGACCTCGCCAGCTCCTACCCAGCGGCCGGCGCCCGGGTGAGCGCCCACGTCGAGGGGCCGTCACCGAAGCTCCCCGTGGAGGTGGTGCTCCCTGCGGGGATGCTCCTGAACGAACTCGTCACCAACTCGCTCAAGCACGCCTTCGAGGGCAAGGATGGCGGCGCGGTGCGGGTCGCGATCGGCACCGACCACGACACGCTCGTCCTCTCCGTGGAGGACGATGGCGTCGGGCTGTCTGCGCTCTCCCCCGAGCCCCCGACCTTCGGGCTGCAGCTGGTGCAGAACCTGGTCCGGCAGCTCGCCGCGACGATCGAGCTGGGCCCCGGTCCGGGCACCAAGCTCACCGTCCGCGTCCCGATCTCCGCCCACCTAGCGAGCGGGTCGCCCGCGCCGAAGGAGCTGTCATGACCGCCGCGCGCGTCTTCGTCGTCGAGGATGAGGCGATGATCGCGATGGAGCTGTGCGACAGGCTCCGGGCCCTCGGCTACGACGTGCTCGGCCACGCCGCCAGCGGCGACCGGGCCCTGCGCGAGATCGCGGAGCACACGCCCGACCTGGTCCTAATGGACATCAACCTCACCGGTCCGCTGAGCGGCCTCGACGTGGCCCGGGGTCTGCGTGAGCGCCAGCTCGACGCGGCGATCGTCTTTCTCACCGCCTTCTCGGGAGACGAGAAGGTGCGAGAAGCCACCGGCTTGGAGGCGGCTGGCTACCTCGTCAAGCCGTTCGACGAACGCGAGCTTCACGCCACGCTGCAGGTGGCGCACTTCAAGCGGGCGGCCGACCGCGAGCGCCAGCAACGGCTCGAGGAGCGCCATGCGCTGGAGGCGCGCCTCGGGCGCGCACAGAGGGACGAGAGCCTCGGCCGGATGGCGGGCGCGCTGGCGCACACGTTCAACAACGCGTTTTCTGTGATCCTGGGGCTCGTGGAGTTGGCCCGCAACAGCGTGGGGCAGCCGGCGCAATGCGCCGCTGACCTCGACGATGCGGTTGCCGAGATCGGGCGCTCCGCCGAGATCGGCCGGGCGCTCCGACGCTACGCGGGTGGTGAGGTCGTTCAGACTCGCTGCCTCGAGCTCGGCAAGCTCTGTCGGGAGGCGACCGCGATTTTCGAGACGCTCCTGCCGGAGGGCGTGCGCCTGGCGATGAGCGTGGCCCCCGAGCCCACCTTCGTGCATGCCGACGCGCTCCTCGTGCGGGAGGCGCTGGCGCAGCTCGTCACCAACGCTGGCGAAGCGATGGCCGGCCGGCAGGGCGAGGTGGCTGTTCAGGTCGGCGTGGTCTCGAGCAACGGGGTTCCCGGCGGCCGCACGTGGCCCGCCGAGTGGACTGCCGGCGACCGAACCTGGGCGTACGTCGCGGTGCGCGACGCCGGCAGCGGCATCGCGGAGACTGACGTCAACCGCATCTTCGACCCCTTCTTCTCCACCAAGTTCTTCGGGCGTGGTCTCGGGCTCGCGCTGCTGCTGTCTACCGTCAGGTCCTTGGACGGTGGGGTCTCCGTCGATACTGGACCGACCGGGTCGACCTTCAGTATGCTCCTGCCACTGGCTGCCCCAGGTGCGGAGCCCGCAGAGGGATCATGAACGAGACCCAGGACTCCTTGAAACCGCGGGTGCTCGTGGTGGACGACGAGCCGGCCAACCGCCGATTGCTCACCGACCTGGTGACCCGAGAAGGCTACGAGGCGCTGACGGCGACTGGGGGTGCCGAGGCCCTCGCGATGCTGGCCCGCGAGCCGGTCGACCTCGTGCTCCTCGACGTCATGATGCCTGGAGTCGACGGCATCGCGGTACTCGCCGAGTTGCAGAAGCAGCAGCGGCTCCCGGCACTGCCCGTCGTGGTCGTGACGGCCCATGAAGATCGCAGGGTTCGGAACGACGCGCTGACGGCCGGCGCCGTCGACTTCCTCACCAAGCCCATCGACCGGGTCGAGGTTGTCTGCAAGATACGAACGTTGGTCGAGCTCAAGCGGCTGCGGGAGCGCGCCGTGGCGACCGTGGAAACCAAGCTGATGGAGTCGGAGCACATCCTCAAGATGCGCTTTGAGCAGTCGCCGGTGGCGAAGATCATCTGGGACAGGAGCTTCCGCGTGGTCGCCTGGAACCCCGCGGCTGAGAAGCTCTTCGGGTACGGGCGGGCCGAAGCGCTCGGGCAACACGCGGCCTTCATCGTGCCCGAGGCCGTCCGGGCCCACTTCGACACGGTGGGGCGCGCGCTCCTTGCCGGTCAGCCGATGGAGTCGACCAACGAGAACCTCACCAAGGACGGGCGCTCCCTCACCTGCGAATGGCACAACGCGCCGCTCACCTCGGCGGACGGAACCATCCTCGGCGTGTCCTCTGAGGTTCTCGACGCCACCGAGCGCACCCGACTGCAGACCGCCCTCGCCCAGTCCCAGAAGATGGACGCTCTGGGCCAGCTCGCGGGCGGAATCGCCCACGACTTCAACAACATCCTCGCGGTCATCCTGACCTACGCGACCTTCATCCGGGAGGCGCTCCCCGAGGGCGACCAGCGACTGGACGACATCATCGAGGTGTTGAATGCCGGCGACCGGGCAGTGGGGCTCACGCGGCAGCTCCTGGCCTTCTCGCGACAACAGCCGACTCAGAAGAGGCCGGTCGACCTCAACCAGAGCCTGGCGCAGGTGCACAAGCTGCTCGTCAGGACGCTTGGCGAGCACGTCGCGCTCACCGTCACCCCCTCGGCGCGGCCCGCCGTGGTCCGCATCGACCCGGTGCAGTTCGACCAGATCGTGCTGAACCTGGCGGTGAACGCCCGCGATGCGATGCCCGACGGTGGGCAGCTGCGCATCGCTCTCGAGCACCCTCCCCAGTCGAGCACGGAGCCCGGCGAGCCTGGCTGGGTTCACCTCAAGGTGACCGACACCGGCACGGGGATGGATGAACGAACTCGGCAGCGCATCTTCGAGCCCTTTTTCACCACCAAGGAGAAGGGCAAGGGCACCGGCCTCGGGCTTGCGACCTGCTTCGGCATCGTCGCCGACACGGGCGGACAGATTCGCGTCAAGAGCGCCCCGGGCCAGGGCACGACCTTCACCGTCGCGCTCCCGCTCTGCGCCCCCGAGGCCGACTCGGTCCTTCGAGAGTCGACTCGGCTCGCACGCACAGGCCAGGGTGAGATCGTGCTCGTCGCCGAAGACGACGCAACTCTGCGAAGGGTGGCGGCGCGGGTGCTTGAGAGCGCGGGCTACACCGTCCATGCCGTGGCGGACGGCAAGGAGGCCATCGCGAAGCTCGACGAGCTGGGGCCACGACTGGACCTCTTGCTCAGCGACGTGGTGATGCCGGGCTGCAGCGGCTACGACCTGATCGAGCACGCCAGCCACGTCGCGCCGCAGGCAGCAGTCCTCCTGACCTCAGGATTCGTCGACAAGGCTGCCGGACGAAACCATCGGAAGGACCTGCCCATCCTGTGGAAGCCCGTCGCACCGCGGGAGCTGGTGCGGACAGTGGCGGAGGCGCTGAGGGCGCGTCCGACGAGCGGCATCCCGGCAACCCCCGAAGGGGCAGCCGGCGGCCTGGTGCTCGTGGTCGAAGACGATGAGGCCGCGCGCAGGGCCATGGTCCGGGTGCTCGCGGGGGCGGGCTATGCGTCCACGGTTGCGGCCACGGTCGCCGACGCGCGGCGGGCCCTGGAGACCGGACCGGAGCCGAGGCTGGTGCTGTTCGACCTGCCCCTCCCCGATGGCTCGGGCGCCGAGCTGCTGGAGTGGCTGGCGGAGACACGCCCAGCGCTCTGCCCACGGGTGTTCATCCTGACCGGCGGCATCACCGATGAGGCGGCCAGGAGAGTCACCTTGAGCGGCCGCTTCCGGGTGCTGCCCAAGCCGGTCCAAGCCAAGCAACTCCTCGAGGTCCTCGCGGGTGCCGGGGAGCGGGCGCCATCCGTGCCTGCAACAGCTGCCGCGGAGCGCGCACCGGCGATGCCCTCCCGGCCATCCGCGTCCAAGCCAATCACCCGTCCTGTGCGGATGGAGCGCGTGCTCATCGTCGACGACGATGAGTCGCTGGCGGAGGCGTGCAGGCGCGTCCTCTCCGATGACTTCGAGGTTGGGTGTAGATCTGACCTGACCGGAGGGCTTGCGCAGGAAGCGTCTCAGCTGCGCAGACGGGCGCCGTCGGCCACTTCCGTCGCGTTGTGGCCTGACTTCTGGCCTGGGAGGGAAGTCGTAGGGGGGTGATGCCAGCCGAGGCACTGTGACGGCTGGTGTTGTAGTGCTCGACGAATTGGTGACAGCGTCGGGCCTCGTCAGGGTGGAGGGCGGCGAACCATCCGTCGCCCTGATGACCTTGCGCTCGACTGCCAGCGTTACTGCGGGTAGTAGGCCGAGGTCCTCACGTGGGTCAGCCGTGAGCTTGATGGTCCTTGAAACGCGGGCGTGAACTGCGGCCAGGTCGCTGATGATGCTGGGGAGGCCTCGGGTGGGCCACGGGCCTGCTGCGGGATGACCGCGGACCTCCTTCTCCGGTCATGGACTCGCGAATGTCAGTGGATGCCGCCCGGCTGCAGCCGTCGAGGTCAGTGAGCGAAGAAGGTACCGGAGTGGAGGGAGTGTCGTGTGCCAGTGTCATGGGCCAGGGGCTGACGAGCCAGGTGCCCTTCTTCGAAGGCCGCTTGTTCCACCGGTCGATGACGCCGGCCTGGCTCAGGACCCTCCAGACCGTGGTGGGCGACGCGGCGACGATACCGAGTCGATCATCTGAGGTGAGCCGGCGGTAGCCTCCAGTGGATGCTTGGCTTGGAGGCGAGGACGCCTCGCGCTCCCACGGCTCGGCCAGTGGTCCCGGGGGACCGCCGTTGTGCCGTTGGCCTGCCGTAGCGCTTCGCCACGTAGCGAAGGCGCTGGACGCCGATCAGGTGATGAAGCGGGCGGCCGGGATGTCGGTGGCCATCTCCTCGATGGGGTCATGGTTCGCGATGAAGTCGACGTGGAGCCGACCGCGTGCGGGCGGCGACCCGCACGAAGGGCTCCCAAGCGTTAGCGGACTGACCTCGCTGAGGAGGCGATACACCGAGGTCGGCTGCGGGAGTCGCCCTGAGCGCTGTCACTCGACGCTGGGCCAGGTCCCTCACCCGCAGCTGGTGGTGCGCCGGCTGGAATGCGCCGAGCGCGGTTCGAGAGGCGAGCCTGAGTAGCAAATCGCTGGGTTGAAGGTAATGGGCTCGAACGCAACATCCTGAAATCGGCCCTACCTTGTCCAGTGAAGTATGCTGGCGGAGCCCTCGACAACTGACCTTCCTGGTCGGTGGCCCTCCGAAGTGCGGGGAGGTCTCGACTTCCCGGGGCCTGGGCTCTCTGGTGCCGCTCTGTCCGCGGCCTACGGCAAGTCGAAGTTCCAGCTGGGGGCTGGTACACCGGGTGCTCGCGGGGGCGGGCTATGCGTCCACAGTTACGGCCACGGTCGCCGACGCGCGGCGGGCCCTGGAGGACCGGACCGGAGCCGAGGCTGGTGCTGTTCGACCTGCCCCTCCCCGATGGCTCGGGCGCCGAGCTGCTGGGTGGCTGGCGGAGACACGCCCAGCGCTCTGCCCACGGGGTTCATCCTGACCGTGGCACATCACCGATGGGAGGCGGCCAGGAGAGTCACCTTGAGCGGCCGCTTCCGGGTGCTGCCACGAGGGCGGTCAAGCCAGCAACTCCTCAGAGGTCCTCGCGGGTGCCGGGAGCGGGCGCCATCCGTGCCTGCAACAGCTGCCGCGGAGCGCGCACCGGCGATGCCCTCCCGGCCATCCGCGTCCAAGCCAATCACCCGTCCTGTGCGGATGGAGCGCGTGCTCATCGTCGACGACGATGAGTCGATGGCGGAGCGTGCAGTGTCAGAGTCCTACACCGATGACTTCGAGGTTGGGTGTAGATCTGACTCTGACCGATGGCGCGGGCGTTCTCAACGCGCAGACAGGGCGCGAGCGGTCACTTCCGTCGCTGCATGACAGCTGAGCCGGGGTGGAGAAGCGGGAGTCCCCTCCTGGGTAGCGGATGGCAGTGGCCTCACCACCGCCACCAGGGGAGAGGCCTTCGTGGCATCAGACTACTCCGCCCACTCGAACTTGCCCGCTCCACTCGCCAAGCCTTGGGATGAGCGTTGCGGTCGGCCGAAGAGGTAGCGCCCCAAGCCGAGTGGAAACGGTAGACAGCGACAGCGGATCCGTGATGAGGTCGACCTGCTCAACGTCGAGGGTCAGGTCCGGGAGCTGGTGGCGCCCGTGGAGCGCCTGTCCAGATGGTGCTTGATCGCACCTCGACGTCGTTTCGCGCCGCAGGTCTTGCGATCGACGGCGTTCGGCACCGCCGTGTCGGTCGCCACGGGGCCACCTACCTGACGGGGCGGCGAGGTCGGGTGGAGCGGAGCCTGTACCGGTCGGGCGAGGGCCGGGCAGTGACGACGGTGGACGTGCTCGGGGGCATCGTCGATGGCTGGGTGACGCCGCGTGCAGCATGATGGCCTGGCGCACTTCCTCGTGGGCGAGACGACGCCGGAGCATGGCGGAGAGATGCTCGTCCGGGTCGACGGATGACCCGTCCCGCAGCACCCTGGACCGCCTGCCCAAGGTGGTGCCGCGGGGAGTGGGAGCATCGGCACCACATCGACGCGGTGCGTTCGTCCCACGAGCACCAAGGTGTTCTGGACTTCGGCCGCTCTGGGTGGGCTCCCGTGACGTGGTCGTGCAGCCTTCGGTCGGCCATCGTCCTCGATGGGGTCACTCGGTGCTCTTCCGGATGAAGGACGGTGGCCGAACCGCCAAGCGGGCGGCGACCCGTCAAGAAGACCGAACTGGCGTCCGCCCAGAGTTGGTCCAGCTTTCGAGGTCGGCTGCGGGACCCTGACGCTGCCTATGACGCGGGGGCGAGCGTCTCGCCACCCGCCGGTTCGCCCGGATGCCCGAAGGCGCGGGAATGCGAGCCTGAAGCAATCGCTGAGAATGGCGGCTGAACGCCATCCTGAGAAGCTGCCCGATCCTGCGCCTGGTGAGACGTGGCCGACGGTCGCCCTCGACAACTGGACCTTCCTGTCGCAAGCCCTCCCCGAAGAGTGGAGGTCCTCAGGACGAGGGCATCCACGCCGTGGGAGCACCTCTCGCGACGGTCCGCGCCGGCGAGTCTTCGCGTGAGTTCCACCGCATCCACAAGCGGTGCGTCGAAGCTTAGGGACAACGACGACGGTCGTCGAGCAATGGTCATCCGCGTCCCTCCGCCACCTCGCCCGCAAGCACCCTCCGGAGTGGTCATTGCCCTCCGCGTGACGAGGGCGAAACGCCTGTCGAGTCTACTTCTCCAGCAAGACGCCACCATGAGCCCGGATGCGGTACGCCTGCAGGCCTACGCTGCTCGAGTGGCTCCCCATCCGGGTCAGGGTCGTCAGGCCGCCTGCAAGCAACCCTCGCGTCGTTCGCGCGACCCCCATGAAGCGCAGGATGCGTTGGGGCCACGGGCCGTCGAGCCACCTCACCCTGCGCAGCCGGCAGCAGTCGGGCGAGTCTTCTCCATCACCTGGGACCGGCTCCACCGAGACAGGTCGGCCGCGTCGAGATGCCCTGCGCCCCTGGTACCGCCAGCCCGAGGCCCGTCGTTTACAGGGAGGTCCTCGCGATGGCCAGGCGTCAGTGTCAGAGTTACACCCTTCGAGGTTGTGGTGGTCAGCACTCTGGGCGCCGCCCGAGCCGCGTTGGGCGACGTTGATCTCGACGCCCTGGTCCTGGATCTCGGGCTCCCCGATGGCAGTGGCCTCGAGCTGTTGCGAGAGCTTCGTGGCAAGAACTCCGAGCTTCCCGTCGTATTGATGACCGGCGCGCTATCGACCGAGGCCGCCGCACAGGCGCTGCGAAGTCGGGTCAGCGAGTACCTGCCCAAGCCCTTTGCCCCCGAGGAGCTGCTTCAATCCGTGCGCACGGCGGTCGATGCCGGTCGGATATCCCGTGTGCGCACGAAGCTCCTCGCCGCCCGCTTCGGCGGGGATGAGTTCGTGAACGACCTTCCGGGAACCCAGAAGCGCTTCGCCCTGGCCCTGCCGAAGATCCGAATGGCCTTCCAGCCCATCGTCCGCGCCGCCGACAGCTCGGTATTCGGGTACGAGGCGTTGCTGCGCTGCGACGAGCCGTCCCTGGCCACGCCCCAGCGGTTATTCGCGGCCGCCGAGGTGCTCGGCCGGGTGACGGACGTGGGGCGCGTCGTGCGCGCCCGGGTGGCGGCCACGATGCTGGCAGATCCCACGCGGCTGGAGGCCATCTTCCTCAATGTTCACCCCGCGGAGGTGCGCGCCGACCTCCTCTCCGACGAGACAGATCCCCTGTGGGCCGTGGCGGACCGGGTGATCCTGGAGATCACCGAGCACGCGTCCCTGGAAGGGGGCAGCAAGCTCGACGCCGAGCTGGCCCGCATCCGGGGGCTCGGCTACCGGCTGGCAGTGGATGATCTCAGCGAGGGCTACGCAAGCCTGTCAAGCCTCGTCCGCGTCCGTCCGGACATCGCCAAGATCGACATGTCGCTGGTGCGCGATGTCCACCGAATGCTGCTGAAGCGCGACATCGTGGCGGCGCTGGTGGACATTGCGCGACGCTCGGGCATCGTCGTGGTGGCGGAGGGCATCGAGACCATAGACGAGCGCGATACCCTGGTGGACCTCGGCTGTGACCTCTTCCAGGGCTATCTCTTCGCCAGGCCCGGACCGGCATTTCCGGTTCCGCGCACGAGCTTCGAGCGCAAAGAATAGCGGCGATGAGGTGCAGGCGATGCGCTGCCAGCGATGAGTGACCTTCCGCGAAATGGTGAAGTACGCCATCGGACTTGGCAGTCGCTCCCCCGTTTTTGTAGAATCGCAGCAAGGTCTACGCCGTTGCTTCGGATGACGACGATCGCGCCGGTCGATATGGAGTAGCCCAGGCGCCCGCCGCTGCGGCGCTGCTCGGCCATGGCCTTGCGCAGCTGGAGGGGCGTGATCAGCTGCTCTTTGACGAGCAGCTCGCCAAGCCTGCTGTTGTCGTCCGCCATCGGGTGTGCCCTCGGTGTGGGGGTAGGGTTCGGGTGCGGCATCCTACACCATGGGGATGCCGCGAGGGAGGGAGCGGGCCGCTGCACCGGGCCCTCCGCTCAACGCTCCCGGAGGCCGAGCGGAGGCGCGGTCAACCCTCCAGACAGACGATGGTGCCTTGCCCCCCCATTCCAACGGCGTCGAAGGCTTCGGGACAGCAAACCGATGGATCCGCGAGCGACGTGCATGACCCTTCGGCGACGCTGTGAACCCGCGCGACGCCTCGCCCGCTGGGCTCGGCCTCCAGACATGCCGCTTCGAGGCCGCCGCTGCTGTGTACGCCAATTGCGTCAAAGCCGGGCGGACAGCAGTCCGGGTCGGGGGAGACGCCGTCGCTGGTACCAGACGAAAATACGCACCCAGTGGATGTTCCGGCATCCTCGATCTTCTGGCGGATGGCAAGCAAGGTGCGCGCTGCCGCGCTTGTCCCGCTCGGACCCCGTTCACCCGCAGCGCCTTCCGGTCCTTGAGGCCCCGTCGCGCCTTGGGGCCCCCGCTCGCCGTCGAGCCCCGGCGAGCCTTCCGGCCCCTGCGCTCCCTGGGCCCCGCGCAGGCCTGTCTCGCCCTGGCATCCCACGCTCCAGGCAACCACGACCAGCGGAAGGAGGCGCCACATCAAGAAACGGCCCCGATGAGCAGGCCTGCTGTCGGGAGTGCGGTTGGCTCTGACGTCGTCAGCGCTCCAGACATACAAGCTGCCCATTGGAATCCCACCCCGCGGGGTCGAAGCCCGCAGGACAACAGGACGCGGGGTCCGCCAGTTCATAGCAGTAGCCGGCGCCGACCCGCATGGGCAGCACCACCGCCCTGCCCGAAGGTGTGTCCTCGACGCAGATGGTTTCGACACGCTGGGACAACGCGATGGCAGAGAAGCCCTCTGGGCAACAGGCCGGATCCGCGTCCACTCCGTCGCCGGCCGGAAGGAGACAGCGGTCGTCGTCGTCGGCGTCGCCGCCAATCAGGGCCTCGAATGGCCACTCGATCAGCAGGACCGTGCGCGCCGCCGCGGAGGACCCGGACGGGCCACGTTCGCCCGGGTCCCCTTGATCGCCTCGCTGTCCGGGCATACCACGGTCCCCTTGTGGACCCTCTGGCCCCATCGGTCCCTCTGGTCCAGCCGGACCCTGGGCCCCCCGATGCCCTCGCACCTCGGTGTTGCAGCCCACAGCCAGCAGGAACGCGACGCCTGGCAAGCGGAAATCGAGAGGCATCGGGGTCAACGCTCGAGGCAGATGACGGTTCCGCTTACCCCGAAGCCAATGCCATCGAATGCCTCGGGGCAGCAGGAGGCAGGGTCTTCCAGTTCGTCGCACCTGCCTACCTCCACGGCAAGCACGTCTACCACGGCCCTGCCGCTGGGCACCCGCTCCAAACACAACGCCAGGTGAGTTCCGCCAATTAGACCAACTCCAACGGTGTCAAAACCGTAACCGCTCACCCTGCCCCCTCTTGCCCCGCGCCGCCGCGCGTGTCTCCGTCCCGCCCGCGCTACGCGGTGTCGTAGATCGGCCGGGCGTTGAGCCCCCGTCCCTTCCTCCAGTTCCAAGGCAGCAGGTCTTCAACGGTGAGACCGGGCTCGCCCACGGCAATCAGCACGTCTGCCAGCCACGGCTCCGGGTCCACCCCATGCAGCTGGCAGGTCGCCATCATCGACAAGAGCATCGCGAGGTGCTCGCCGCCCTCGTCGCTGCCGACGAAGAGCGCCGTCTTCCTCAGCAGGGCCACGTGCGCAGGGCCCGTTCGCTCAGGTTGTTGTGGATCGGCACCCGCGCATCCGTCAGAAACAGCGTCAGCGGCCCCTCTGGTTGAGCAGGTAGCCCATCGCCTTGGGATGCTGGTGCGCGGCTCAAAGCGCCCGACCTCGCGTTCGATTGTGGCGAAGCGCGGCGACCACCGGGGCCGACCGCTCCTGTCTCAGGCGAGGTGCGCGTCGGTGCCGACGATTCGCTGCTCGACGGCGAGGTGCTCGATATAGAACAGCTCGCCTATCAACACGAGCAAGCCATCCACCAGCGCCTCGTTGGCTGCGAGGCCTCGTAGAGCCCCCGACGGCCATGGGACCAGCACCCGCCGCGTTGCCGGCGGCCCGCCTGCGTGACGAGGTTGTAGCCCGTGTGTCCATCGACGGTCAGCGTGCCTTTCGAGCGCCCCAACACGCTATCGGCGACCTGGCCGCCGCGCGAGGCGAGTAGAGTACAGGACCACCTCGTCGGTGGCGAAGCCCACATCCAACCTTTGCGCGTCTTGTCCTCGTCCAGCACGGGCTGCGGCGTCTCGTCCGCCGAGACGTGCGATGCGGCGCCCACCCAGGCCATCAATGCCATGTACAGCGGCACGACCCGCCACCGCGCTGCGGTGGAACAGGGTGCAGATGACCGAGATCGGCAGGGCGCGCCCCACCGTTCAAAAGGCCCGTTCCAGCCGCCGCAAGGGCATGCCGTCCAGGCACTTGGTGACCGCTACCTTGGCGTGCAGGGCCGGGCCGTAGATGCCCCTTCGATCACCTGGGGCGGCGGTGGTGCCGTCACGATCTTGCCGTCGGGCAGCACCCGCTGCTCGCGCTGCACGAGCAGGCGAACCAGCTCGCCACGGCGCCACTCGTAGATCACCGATCCCTCGAGGCAGCGCGCGACCCGGGGCAGCTGGGATCCAGTGGCAACCAACGGTCTTGGTGCGCAACGCATCGAGCTTGGCCTGGCGCGCCCGGGCAGCGGTTTCACGTTCGGCCTTCCGCTGCTCTTCGGCCAGCTCGCCGCGACGCCGCTTCCGCGCCTCCTTGCGGGCGTCGGGCGTCTTCTTCTGCCGTTCGGATCGCTTGCCGAACACGTGCCGCTCAAGCTGGTCGATGCGGTCCTTCGTGACCTGCAGGGCCAGCCCATGCTCGGCCTGGGTCTGGGCCTCGACACGCACGGCGTCGATCTCTTCCTGCGCCGCAATGAGCTGGGCCGTCAGCGCCTGCCGCTCTGCGGCCCCGGCGTCAATCACGCCCTGCATGGCGACCGGGGTCTCGCCCACGCGCGCGACGAGCAGCTCGGTCAGCGCCCGGATCAGCGGGTTCTGCTGGCTGTGCCAGGCCTGCAGGTCGGCCAGCGCGGGGTGGCGAGGTCGGTCATGGGGCCCATCGGATCACGGCGCCGACACGGCGTCGATCCGTGGCGAACACCCACCGCCCGACTTCGATCGTTGTACGCCGGCAACCTGCAATCCCGCGAGTAGCGAGGCCAACGTGGCCGCGTCCAGCGTCGCGGTGCGCGCGCCCGGCAGGACCGCGGGCAGGGCAAAGCAGCCGCGGGAGAGACGCTTGTAGAGCACCACGAGGCCGGTGCCGTCGTGGGTCAGAATCTGATATGCGTTCGCCGACGGGACAGGAAAACAAAGAGGTGGCCGGCGTACAGGTCGAGTCCGGCCTGGACCACCCGGCAAGCAGGGCAGTCAAAACCACCGCGCATGTCGACGGCCCGGTGGCCAGGTAGATCTGCTGGGTCGGGCTGGGTGTCAGCATGGCGCGAGCGCCTGGACCACCGCCGCGAACCAGGCGGCGGGCGGCGGGCTGTCGAAGTGCAGCGCGTGCCCGCCAACGCACGGAGAACGGCAGGCGTGGCCGGCGCGGGCGGCGCGGCCACCTGCACGAACCGGGGCGCCCTCGGTCGCGGCCGGGGGCGCCGGACGGTGCCGCGCAACCCGCGGCGAAGGTCGCCTGGGCCACGCCGTGTTGTCGGGCGAAGGCCGACATCGACTGGTCAGTCAGGACCCCCGGCCCCGACAACGGCCATCTGGCCGAGAGCCGTGCCGAGCAGATCGAAGTCGCCGCATAGAGGGTAAAGTCCCGGCATCCTGATCTCGCCGTGCCACTGGCACTGGTGGCTCCGGCAGGTGATCTTCGCCCATGAAGTCACGCACGGAAGACCTCGAGCGCGTCCGACGGCTGGTACCGCCGGAGACCTGGGCGGAGCGGGTGGCGGTGGAGACCGTCTGGCCGCGGTCGCCGATCGGATCGAGTCCCGCATCGCGGGAGGCGAGCCGGAGCGGCATGCGATCCGGGCGGAGGCCCCCGACGACGCGGAGACGACGTGGGTGGCGCGGCTTCGGCGGTACCGTGCCGACGGTCGCGATGGGCTGGTGGACCGTCGGGCGCCGAAGAAGCCGCCGAAGAAGCTGACGCCGGGGCTGCTGGCGACGGTCCGCGGACTGCTCGCCGGCCGACCGGGCTGACCTCGCCCCAGGTCCAGGAGCGGCTGCTGGCGCTGGACATCAACGTGAGTGGCACCCGTGGTGAAGCGGGCCGCGAAGGAGCGGGGCTAGCGCGGCCCCAAGGGAACGGGGCATCGCCGGGTCCAGCAGGTCGAGCCGCTGGACCTGGCTGGCGCCGAGCTGCTGCTGGGGCTGGACCAGGTGGTGGGGGCGACGTCGGCGCTTGCGGCGGAGCTTCAGGCGGGACTGGCCGCGCTGCCGCCTCCCAGCGAGCCCGTGCGGGACGATCAGACCAACCGGGATGGGCGGGGTCGGTTCAAGCCGGCCTACAACGCGGCGAAGAAGCGGACCGTGCCCGAGCTGGGCGAAGTTCGACTCGGTGGAGCAGCGACGACAGGGCAAGAATCTGCCGGCGATGCGCACGGCCCAGAGCTCGAAGGCGAGCCTGAGCCG
This sequence comes from Deltaproteobacteria bacterium, assembly GCA_018401435.1. Taxonomy (GTDB): domain Bacteria; phylum Myxococcota_A; class UBA796; order UBA796; family UBA2385; genus M30B51. The sequence goes on from JAGYJW010000011.1 coordinate 120,780, forward strand.
CAAGGTCGTGGCGCTGACGATGCTGCCCTGCGCCGCGACAGCGCCCGTCTGGACGCGCTGGGGCACTGGCAGGAGGCGCCTTCGAAGCGTTGGTCGGTGTGGGATATATGCCGCGACGCTGGATAAGTTTGCCCGCGAACTGAAATATGCGGGGATGGCCCAGGCGGCCCAAGACGCGGTGGCGTCATTCTGGCTGGGGCGGCCGAGCCTGCTAGGGGAGGCGCCGGTGCAGGGCGCCGCGGTGGTTTACGTAGACACGTCGGTCAGCCCCTGTGGACCCACCACTTCAGCCGGTGCGCCAAGGTGGCCCGGCTGGGCGGTCGCATCATGCCAGCCACGTCGACAGTGTTCCTGCACGCCGGCTGTGGAACGCCCGTGTTGTACAAGACGTGGAGCGGGCAGGTCAGCCTGGGCGCGGCGGTCGAAGACCTGCTGGACCGCTACGAGGCGTTGGGCGGCGACGACACCGTCCAGCGGCTGATCGTGATGGACCGGGAGGCCCACGCGGCGTGGCTGTTCAAGGCGCTCCGCGACCGGGCGTGGGACTTCATCGTGCCCCTGAAGAAGTCGGTGGTGAGCGCCCCGGATCGGTTCTCCAAACTGACCGACTGGGCGCCCCACGGAGAGCGGGGCGACGAGATCCGCGGCGGGCGCCTGCAGCTCAACGATTCAAAGGACCGAAGTGACCCCATGGAGGTCCGGTGGTGGGTCGCCGCCGCCATCGCACCGGCAAGGTCGCTGGTACGCCACTCTCGTCGAGGCCGAGGCCTTCTCCGACACCGCGATCATTGACCTGTATTCAAACGGTGGCCGCTGCAGGAGCACGTCTTCCGGGACGGCAACGGCCGGGTGCACCTCGACGCCCACCACGGCTACGGTCGCCAGAAGGTCGACAACGTGGCGGTGCTGGACCGTCTCGACAAGTGGAGAGGTCAGGCCCGGCTGATGGAGGCGCATCGGCGAAGGGCCAGACCGTCGCCGCCGCAGCGCGCGTGAAGGCCACCGAGACTGCGGCCGCCATCGCGCCCCGTCGTGCGTCGAATCGACGTCCTGCGCCGAGAGCTGGACGTGCATGTGCAGCGCGGCGAGGCCAACACGTTCCTGGAGAAGTACGCCACTGTGCGGACCCCGAAGACTGGGTCGCCCCCGCCTGGTCGCAGCGCGCCGCGGCTGAGGCGGCTTTCGCCGAGGCAGAGCGGGCGGGCGAGCAGGCGCGGCGGCGCGAGGCCAACGAGCAGGACCGCCTCCGCCTCGAGAAGCAGCGGCAGGTCTTCACGATCGATGTCGAGCTGGACCAGATCATGACGGCCTTCAAGCTGACCTTCATGAACCTCTGCGGCGTGTTCATGACCGACTACCTTGGCTGCCAGATGCAACTCGACACGTTGATCCGCAGCGTCCTGACCCTGCCCGGCGAGCGGGTCCGGACGGCCACAACCGAGACGGTCCGCATCTGGCGGCAGCCTCGGGACCGCAAGGTCATGCCCCTCGTCGAGTTGGCCTGCCAGCGGCTGAACGCCAAGGGCCTCAGGCGCGGGGAGCGGGTGCTACGATTCGAGCTGGCCGACCGGCTGGAGGTGGAGCGACCCGTCGCTGACGATTCCGCGTGATCGGTTCCGCTGCTGGTGACCGGGGGTCCTGTCAGTGCCGCGCCACTCCGCGACGAGGCGGCCCTGCTGGACCACCGGCGTGTGTTTGCCCATTGAAGTTTGCCTCCTGGGACACCGTCACACGGCGATGTGGACCCGGGAGGGGGGGCCAGGCTGAGCGGTTACTCAAAACCGGTCGGACAGCAAGTCGGGTCGGCAACCAACCCCCCTCCCCCATCGGAGCTGTGCACGCACCCCTCGGAGGTGCCGTAGTCCTCCAAGTGCTGCGATACCTGGAGCACCGTGCGGGCCGCCGCGGAGGAGCCCGACGGCCCGCGCTCGCCAGCCTCCCCCCGGTCTCCAGTGGCTCCCGGTGGGCCGGGCTCGCCGGTAGGGCCTTGCTCTCCCCGTGGGCCTTCGGCCCCATCAAGCCCCGGCCGCCCGCGTGGGCCGGCCTGCGGTTCGGCAGACTGGCAGGCGGTCACCATCAGGGCGCATCCCAGCAACTTGGCCAGCAGCATGCTGTCAGCGCTCCAGACAGACGAGTTGCGTCCACGAGTCCCAGCCCACCGGGTCGAAGCCATCGGGACAACAGTCGGCCGGGTCGTCCAAGTCGCCGCAGTAGCCCGCTGGGATTCGGAAGTTCCGTATTACGGCTCTGCCCGAAGGCGCGTCTTCCACGCAAATGGCCTCACTCCGTTGAGAGAGCCCAACAGGAAGAAATCCCGCTGGACAGCACTCGGGGTCCGGACCGTGTCCACCTTCGACTTCCACCGTGCAGTCCGCCTCCATTCCAACCAAGGGCAGCTGTTTCTCAATGGTCACGATGGTCCGCGCAGCGGCCGAGGAGCCCGAGGGTCCGCGCTCGCCGGGATCTCCTCTCGCCCCACTCTCTCCAGGTTCGCCGTGGTCGCCTTGCGGGCCGGCGGCCCCCGCAGGCCCCGCGGGGCCTTGAGCACCTTGGTCCCCGCGTGCGCCCACCGGACCGCGGCAGGCCATCGCGAGCCCCGCGACTAGCGCTGTGATGGGCCCGTTCACCCGATACTCCCCAATTTCAACTCCGAGCCGGTAATTCCGGTCGGTCGCGAGGTTGGCTCGGATGTGGTGAGCCACAGAGCATAGTCGCTGTTGCCGGGCTCATACCACAGCGACAGGTAGCGCGTCGCCCCATCTTCCGCGCCCAGCGCGACCACCGCAGCCCGCGCACCTGTGCCCGTCTTGCCCTGCAGCTCGATCTTGCCGCGGCCCTGGGTGTTGTCGCCGATGAACACCGTCGCTCCAGCAGTCGCATTCGGCGTCACCCGTATGACGCCGGTATTCGAGGCATCATAAAACGACGCCTCCTTGCTGGTCAGGTCGATGTTGAGGATCTCGGTCGCGGCGCCCTTGCGGAAGCGGATCTGGGATCCACCGGCGGCGAGGTACAGGCTCCCGGTCGCCTCGATGGCGAGGTGTCCGTTGGTTGCCGTCAGGGTCAGGTCGGTGCTCGACTCGATGTCCAAGCCGGCGCTGGCCTCGATCTGGCCCCGGCTGCCGGAGTTCTTGAGGGTCAGCACCGTGGCACCTCCGCCGGCAACCTTGAGGTCGAGCTTCGGGCTGGCCGTCTCGATCAGCGCGTCCGCGTCGATGCGGAGCTTGGTCGAGTCGATCTTCACTTCCGCGCCGCTCTTGAGGGAGATGTCGTTCCCCGAGCCGGAACTGAGGCCGAGGGCGTCGTTGGAGTCGATCGACATCGAGCCGTTCGTACTGTCGTAGGTGAAGACCAGGCGTTCGGTCTTGGCCGTCACATCGTGCAGCAGGCGCATCAAGACGACGGGGTCTTCGCTGGAGTTGCCGGATAGCACGTCCAAGAGGTTGCTTCTGATGACGAAGGTCTCTCCGCTCGACATGAAATGGCCCAGGTTCGCGTCGTAGCCGAAGCTGAGGGGCTTGACGCCATCCGACAGGATCACCATCGGCGTCGACAACCCGCTGGAACCCTCCAGGTGAACCGAGTCCCCCGCAGATGGCGCTTTGATGGTCTCGATTGCGAGGCTGCCGCTCAGCCACGCGTCGCCTGTGTCCTTCACGCTGAAGTAGACGGTGGAGCCACTGCTGTCGGTGACCTTGAATTGCCCGTTGGAACCAGAGGTGTTGAGGCGAGCCTCAACGGATGGGTTGCCGTTTACCGGTGGGGTGGCAGACATCGCTCGATCTCCCGAGGGTGGATAGTGGCAGATGCGCCCCCGCAAGCCCATTGCCGGCGGGGGCAACGGACAGTCAAGGTTGCAATGGAGCAGGCTGCTTGCGGCCGGATACCACGCCCCGATCGAGATCCAGGGTGGCCTCGGCCGGCAGGTTCAAATCACGAATCGTGACGGCGACAGAGGCCTGGAAGGCTTCTTGAGCTCGAAGCTGGTGGAGCCTGGCCACCTCCGTCGCGAGTGCTGCACAGCGCATCTCGGCATGCAGCCGCCGGGCCCGCTCCCACTCCAGCGCCATGCGCGCGGCATCCTTGTCGGCCTCGAAAATCGCCTGCGGGGGGCAACCATGTTCACACCTTGCGGAGGTCGGATCGGCTGTGGGCAGCCTACCCATTGCCAGGTTGTTCCGTCAAGCCGTGAATCGTGCTTGGCTTGCCCGCGCGAAGGCCAGGCACTCAGCGCAGCAGCGCCTCGACCCAGCCCTCGGCCCCTTCGCCAATCGCCGCCTGCTTCACAGCCTCCGCCCCGTCCCCAAAGCGCTCCAATACCCGCCGCTGGGTGTCGGCCCAGGGCCAGCCCGGGCTGCCTTCGGGCAAGGCCCGCCGTTCGGGCCAGCTGCCGCCGCGGGTGGTCATCACCACCACCTCGGTGTCCAAGCGCTCCTGCCACTGGTCGAGGCGGGCGGCCCCCAGATCGTGGGGGGCGTAGCGCAGGCGCTCCAGCAGGTGGGCGGGACGCAGCTTGAGTAGGGCCACCAGATCAGCCGCGCCGGGGGTGGGCAGGCGGTGGCCGAGATCCTGGGCGGCGGCCTGGGCCGCCCGGCGCAGCTCGCTGGCGCTGAGCCCCGAGAGCAAGGGACCCCATACATCGACGGCGTGCTCCAGCAGGGCCGCGCTGCGCGACCAGTCGTGCTGCACCTCGACCCGGTGCGCCACATGGGCCACCCGGTCGGAGACCGCGTCCAAGCAGGCCGGGAAGAAGGAGGCGGGGCCCAGATCGTGGGTGGCCACGGCCAGGCCGATAGCCCGCCGGATGGAGCTGTTGGCTTGGGTTGTGCCCAGCCCCGGCCGGGCCTCCATCTGTTGTTCGAGCATCCAACCCGGCGCGCCGGTGGTCACGACGATGCAATCCACCTGGTCGGCCCGCAGGCGCTTGTCCGCCGCCCGCACATGGCGGCGCAGCACCTCCATCGTGGCCTGGACGGGCACCTGGGCGTAGGGGTGCAGCGGGTCCAGCCGAAAGGCCAGGGTGTCGGTGAGCCAGGCGCTGCCCAGACCGGTGAAGGCGTGGCGCAGGGGCAGATAGGACCAGGCCGACAATGGGCCGGTGGGGTCGTCCAGCAGGTTGAGGGGCGCGGTCATCCCCGCCCGGGCGAGATCCACCGCGTCCATGGCGGCGAGGCCCGGGGCTGCGGCGGCCAGGGCCCGGCCGCCTGCTCCACCCAGGACCACCCCCCGGGGGCTGGGGGTGCTGGCGCACAGGGCCAGGCCGATGGCGTGGGCCAGGGTGTCGGCGTCCAGCCCTTCGAGCAGGCCCAACGCCGTGGCCACCGAGGCCGCGACGGCCGGCGCGCCATCCAATCCAAGGCCGGGGCCCAGCAGCAGGCTGGCGCCCACGCGGCCGCCCACCTCGTTGGCGGCCACGGTCGCCCGCAGCAGATCGCCCACGCTGTGCCCCTTTGCGCTCCCCCAGGTGGCCATGGCCCCCGCGCTGGCGGGTTGGCCAAAGAGCAGCGAATCGGTCCAACCCATCCCGCCGGCCAGGCCCAGGTGCAGGCGCAAGGCGTCGCGGCGCGACGACTAACCCCCACCAATGATCGGGCCGGCCCCGCGCCCATTCGCCACCTTTTGCAGGGGGGCCAGCCACGGCGCCTGCTGCAGGCCCCGCAGGATGCCGGCCGCGCCGACATGCTGCAGGCGCACCCGCTCGATCACAGACGGCGGCACCCTGTCCAAGGTCAGGTCGCAGGCCCAGCGGGCCAGGTGCAACAAGGAGGAGGACATGGGCAAGCTCCAGCGGCAGGTGCGAGGGGCAGGTGCGAGGGGCAGGCCCGGGGAGGGCCGCTCCGGCGAGCAGGCCGGCTCCTAATCCGATTCAGAAGCCGACACCCCACTGCAGGCCCAGGGACCAGATCGTGCCGCCGATGGGCAGGGGCGCACCATCGACGGGCGCGCCGGGCCGGGGCGGGTCGGTCGCCTCCACCGGCAGGATGCCCTGAGCCAGGCGGTGCACCTGTCCAAAGACATCCCAGTGAATCGGCCCTTTCACCAGATCGAAGGGGTCGCCGTGTTCGACCCCCAGGCCCAGGCCCAGGGCCACCCGGTCGCTGTCCAGCAGGGCCGTATCGGGCCCTTGCGACACCAGCGGCGTGGGGGCATAGGCCAGGCCGGCGCGCCCGGTCAGCCGCAGAAAGCCCGCCTCTCCCCCAGGGAGATCGCGGGTGGTCCATTCCACGCCGCCGCCCAGGTTCCAGGTGGCGCTGAAGCGGAAGGCGGTGGGGTTGCCATCCAACCACTCCGGGTCGTTGAGGGCGACCAGCTCGCTATAGACGCCACCGCCGGTGACCAGCGCCACATTCAGCCGCATGCGGTCCCAGCCCAGCCGGTGGGCGTCGGCAAAGAGGCGCAGGTGCGGCCCCCGCCAGGCCAGGCCGAAAGACCAGCGCTCGGGCACATAGTGGTCGAAGAGGCTGAGCTGGATGGGCGCCAGGGCCGAGAAGACCAGCGGGCCGATGCTGCCCACCTCCTCGATGTTGAAGTTGGCTTGCAGGTCTACATTCACATCCACCGGAAGGCCAGATGAGCCGCGGTAGGTGGCGGCCACCTGCAGCCCGTCCAGGGCGGGGATCAAGGCACCCACATCCCAATCGATGGACGCCACCGGCACCAGGGCCGGCGACAGGTCCAGGGTCAGCTCGTGCAGATCCAGCGTGAGGGGGCCCACCAGGTCACCCAGGCCGCTGTCGCCGTCATCGGCCAGGCCCACCGGCGCGGTCAGGGTGGTGTCCACGTCAAAGCGGCCCTGGGCGATCATCTGCACCGCCCCGCCCACGCTGATCCCCGGCAGCTGCTCCCAGCCAAAGCCCGCCGACAGCTCGTAGCGGTGGGGGCCGTCCTCATATTGCAGATAGTGCGGAAGAGACGGTTCAAAGGTGTGAATGCGCAGCAGGCGGTCCACCGGCAACAAGAAGGCCACCCCCACCCCGAAGCGCTTGCCCACCGGCCGCCCCAGGGACACCATCAGGGCGTCGGCCCGCAGGCTGCCGGGGTCGAGGTGCAGGGGCGTGTCGTCGTCGGTCAAGCGACCGTCGCGGTTGGTGTCCCAGTGCACATCTGGAAGCGGCCGCAGCGCCGTGCGTTGCAGCGCATAGGCCACCGTCATCTCGGGCTGCGCCATGCGCGTCAGCCCGGCGGGGTTCAGAAATAAGCCCGCCGGATCATCGGCCAGCGCGACCCCCCCGGCGGCCCGCCCCTGCTGTTCGGCGCCGAAGCCCCACAGATCCACGGGCCCGGCCTCGGCGGAGCGGCCGGACAGCAGGGTCAAGGCGAGCAGGCAGAGCAGCACGGACCCCCAGGACCCTCAGCCGTAGCCAATCTCGGGCACGGGCGTGAGCGCGAGCTGCCGCATGATCTCGATGACACCCGGCGCGGATTCTTCGGGCAGGGCCTCGCGGATGCAGGCGAAGCGCCCAGACAGGTAGGCCGTCGCAATGCCCGAGCCCTTGAATCCGCCCCTTCCCCCGTCGGTCAGCTCATAGCCGTGGGTGAGGAATTTGCCGGTGAGGTTGCCCCACTCCGACCGACGGAAGCGCTTGGGATTGAAGAAGTAGAATTTCTCGAGGGGGCAGTCGTGGTGCGTGGCCACGCCCACCGTCTCGGGGAGGTCGGCGGGGTAGGCGCGGTCGCCCTTGGGGTGGGCGGCGGCCAACACCACGGTGCCGGCCTCGACCGCGTGGGCGCAGACATCGCGCAGCAGCAGGGCCTTGCCCATATTGGGCGTGCCCAGCGACAGGTTCACGATGGTGGCCTTGTTGCGGTAGGCGGTCTCGATGCCGGCGGCCATCAGGTCGGCGCTGGTGCGCAGCCGCGCGTCCATGATCTTGACGGCGTAGATGTGTACATCGGGGGCGACGGCGGCGATGGCGGCCGCAATATCGGTGCCATGCCCATTCTCGTCGCGGAAATCCGAGCCGATGCCCGCGTGGCCGGTGGCGCTGAGCTGGATATTCCAGCCCTCGACCTTGACCCCCTTCAGACGGGGGTCGTCGGGGTTGACGCCGCTGTCGATGACAGCGACCGTCACGCCCTTGCCGGTGTATTCCTGTCCACGAAAGCGCATAGCGGCCCGCTGGTCGAGAGTGCGCCATCCTATGCCTTGCCCCCGTCCAGGGCAAGCACCGCCCCGGCCCCAGGCCCCGCCCTCGGACGCGGCTGCGACGGTCGCGCCCCTTGCCAGTGGAGCCCTGGCGCGACACTCGCTACCTTGCATGTCTCCACCTGAACCCGGCGCACCGTTGCCCGACGCCCCCCACCCTCCCGAGCCCCCTTCGGAGCCGCGCCCGGCGGCCAGGCTCGCGGGCCCCGCGGACCGGCGCGCCATGCAGAGCGAAGAGCTCGCCGCCCAGCTGCAGCTGGGTCGGGACCTGGCCCTGGCATCCGAAGATGTCGAGCTGCATGGATCCGTCGTGAATGAAGGGGGGGCGCGGGTGATGGCCGGCTTTGCCCTGGCCGGATCGGCGCTTGCGCTGCTGGCCCTGCGCTACCCCCTGCGGGCCGAGATCCTGCTGATGGCGGTGCTTGCCGCCGGCGCCTGGGATCTCTTTGGCGGGCGCAGCTGGTTGCGCCGCTTCGTGCCCCGCGAGGTGGGCCGCACGGTCTTGACCTGGCGACCGGCCGCGCGGGTGACCGCCGATCCCCTGCCCCCGCGGCGCCTGCTGCTGATTCTGCCCACCGACGCCTTGCGCATTCGCGATCTGCGGCCGCTCAGCGCCATCCCGGTGGGCCTGGGTCTGGGGGCTGCGGCGGTGGGCGCCTTGTTAGAAGCTGCTGGCGCCGGCTTTGCCACCAGCCTGCTGCTGGCCGCGTCCCTCATCCTGGCCTTGTTGGGCGCCGTGGGCCTGTTCTTTGACCGAATCGTACCGCCCGCGGTGGACCCCGCCAGCGGGGGGCGGCTGGCCCGGCGCCTGCTGGACGCCCTGGCCGACCAGCCCCTGAAGCACACCGATGTGGTGATCGCGGTGGTGGGTGGCGGCTGCCTCTTCCATGATGGGGTGGAGGTGCTGCTGAAGAACCACATCAACCGGCTCGCCCCCGCCTCCACCCGGGTCCTGTCTGGCAGCCCGGCCGGGGCCCCTCTGCACGGTGCCCGCCGATGGTCGCCTGCGCACCCACCCCGCCGACGCCGGGCTGCTGGGTGCCGCCAGCGCCTTGGGCCTGGGCAGCGGCCCGGGCGCCACGGCGGCGGGCCCGGAGCGGGTCGCCTGGGCTGGGCGGGCCTGGGCCTGACGGGCGGGATGGAGGACCCCGGCAGCATCGTGCGCTCCTTGCACCAGCTGCTCACCCACCTCGACCAGCTGGAAGCGGAGCGCCCATGATGCTCTTGTTCCTGGCTTCGGCCATGGCCGCCACCCTCAGCGGCACCTTGCGTTCGGCCCAGGACGGCAGCCCGCTGGCGGACGTGTCGGTCCAGGCCTACGATCAGCAGCTCAAGGCCATTGACGGCTTCTCGGACGCGGAGGGCAACTTCGTCCTGGAGGGCCTGGAGCCCGGCCGCTGGCGCCTGCGGGCGGTGCCCTCCTACCGCGACGACCACCTGACCCGCTGGGCGCCCGCCGGGCGGGACTTCTGCGGTGGGGACGCCTTCTTCATCGAAGATGTCAACCAGCAGTTGACAGGGTTCGACCTGGACCTGCCCCAGGGGGCCAGCCTGAGCGGGCGGCTGCTGGACGGCGGGGGCAGCCCCGTGCCCAACGCCGTGGTCTGGGCCACCGGCGCCGAGGCCACCACCCAGCTGCTGGCGGCCCGGCCCGCCCTGAGCGGCGCCGACGGCAGCTTCGTGATTCGCGGCATCGACGCCCCCGAATCGGCGGCGGACGGCGACTGGTGGCTCTTTGTGCAGTCCGAGGACATCCCCAACCAATATGTGGGTCCCGGCTACGAAGACCGGGACGCCGAGGCCTTCGCGGTGCCAGCGACCGCCGGCGCCCTGGTCACGGTGGGCGACAAGCTGCTGCTGGACGGCATCCTGGTGAGCGGAACCGTGACGGGCCCCGACGGGCCCGTGCCCTTCGCCGAGGTGCACGTCTATGCCGGCGGGCAGGTGCGCACCTTGGAGGCCGACGCGTCGGGCCGCTACACCGCCGTGGGCCTGCCGCCGGGCGATGTGTTGCCTTGGGTCAACGCCGATGGGCTGGCCCTCACCTATTGGCCCGACGCCGACCGCCCGACGGAATTCCTGTCGGCCCCCGAAGAGGGCGACATCGTGGAGGAGGCCGATCTGCGGCCCCCCGCAGAGGCCCGGATCCGCGTCCGCATGCGCGATCCCAGCTCCGGCGAGCCCCTGGTGGGGGTCAACGGCCTGCTCTACAACAGCACCCGCACGGTGGGACGCGGCAACCTCACCGACGACGACGGCGTGCTGGTCATCGATAGCCTGCACGGGGCCGACTACGAGCTCTATGTGTGGGGGGCGCGCTTTGGCTTCACCAATGGCTGGGTGCTCGACGATGAAGGCCAGAACCGCATTTTCAGCGTAGAGTCCGGCCAGGTCGGCGAGGTGGTGGACATCACGCTGGCCCCTTCGGCTTCGCTGGAGGGCGTGATTCGGGACGCCGAGGGGCAGCCGGTCTATGGCGCGACCGTCGTGGCCCGCCAGCAGGTGCCCGCCGGGGTCGAAGGCGCCGCCCAGGGGGTCGTGTCTGCGCGGGACGGCCGCTACCGCATCGAGGGTCTGCCTCCCGGCAACTACAGCCTGGAGGCCAGCTTCCAGGCCTGGTGCCCCGACGACCCCGGCTATGTGGGCCAGTGGTGGCCCGGACAGGTCAACCCCGACTGGGCCACCGATCTGGAGCTGCCCGAGGGCGCAGCCTTGAGCGCCCTGGACCTGGTGCTGGCCCTGGATCTGGACCACGACGGCATGGCCGATGACTGGGAGCAGGCCAACGGCCTGGAACCCTGGCGGGACGACGGCGCCGAGGATCCCGACCAGGACGGCTATGACAACCGGACGGAGTTCCTGCTGGACACCGATCCCACCGAGGCCCTGGACGGCGCCTGCGGCTGCGCGGGGGGGGGCGGCGCCGCCCTGCTCGTCCTGCCGGCGCTGAGCCTCTTCGGCCTGCGGCGACGGCGGGAGGGGTGAGCGAAGGGGTCGCGCCCCCTCGGGGAGGCCTGGCTGCAGCGGCAAGGCGGCGCTGGCGGCCGATCACCCTGGGCCTGCTGCTGGGCGGGGCCTTCCTCGCCCTGGCCCTGTGGGGCGTGCCCCTGCGCGAGGTGGCTGCGGCGATGGCCCAGGCCCAGCTCATCTGGCTGGTGGTGCCTGCGGCCCTCTTCCTGGTGCAGCAGACCCTTCGCGCCTGGCGCCAGGCCCTCATCCTGCAAGGCAGCCACCCGGCCCACCGCTTCCGCACCAGCCTGAGCGTGCTGTGCATCAGCTTCATGCTGATCAACCTGCTGCCGGCGCGCCTGGGCGAGGTCACCCGGCCCCTGCTGCTGCTGGAGAAGGAGGAGATCCCGATGGGGGCCGGCTTCGCCATGGTGGTGGTGGAGCGCATCCTCGACCTGGCGAGCATGTTTGTGATGATCGCGCTGGTGGCCTGGCTGGTGCCGGTGCCCAGCCACATCCTGACGGTGCAGGGGGTGCAGATCGACTGGGTGGGGCTGGGTCGGGTGGCGGCGGGCACGGCGGGTCCGGCGCTGCTGCTGGCGCTGCTGGCCGTGCTCTTTCTGGGGGAGCCCCTGCTGCGCCGGGGCGAGGCCCGCCTGCCGGGCCTGGGGCCCCTGGGGCGCCGAATCGCCGTGCCCCTGTTGCGCTTCGGCCACAGCTTCGTCGTGGCCATGGCGGCGGTGCGGGCGCCGCGGCGCATGCTGCCCATCCTGGGCATCACGGTGCTCACCTGGACGGTGTCGGGGCTGATGTACCCGGCCCTGGCCCAGGCCTTCGGCATCGGGGCCTTCATCGGCTTTGGCGAAGGGGTGGGCGTGCTGTCCATCACCATGCTGGGCATGGCGGTGCCTGCCGCGCCGGGCTTTGCCGGCACCTATGAGGCCTTCGTGCGGGGGGCGCTGGCCCTCTTTGGGGTGGCGGGCGCCTCTCCCCTGCAGCCGGGCGGGCCGTCGGCCGACGCGGTGGCGGTGGCCTTCGCCCTCACCATGCACTGGTGGATCAACCTGGTGCAGGCCTGCACCGGGCTCTTCTTCGTGGCGGTGGACCGGGTGGACCTCGCCCGCCTGCTGCGGGCCCTCGGTCAAGAGCTGTCCGCGGCCCCCCGCGCCACCGGATCGCCCCCCTGAAGCGGGGCCACCCTGTCGCGAATTGTCAAGCCTGGTCGTCGCCTTCGGGCGCTTCGGGGGCATCCTCGGCCAGGGGGCCGCTGCCCCGGGCGGGGTGCTGGTTGTCCAGGTCCGGGGCCGGCCCTTCGACCCGCTCGGCCAACATCGCGAAGATGGGCTCGCCGCGCTTGTGGAATTTGCTCTCGTAGTTGGTCACCACGTCGTCTTCGGTGGGCCAGGGGTAGCCGTTGGCCCGCACATCGTCGGTGCGGCGCACCAGCCGCAAGGGCAGGCCGGCCATGCTCTCGATCATGCGGTCGATATTGGGCCGGTGGTCGGTCTTGATGCGCAAGGGGGCGCCCGGGCGCAGGGCCCGCGCCGCCCATGCCGCGATGAAAGGGCTGAGCAGACGCTTGTTCTCGTCGGCGTCCTTCTTCCAGGGGTCGGGGTGGTTGATGTAGAGCCCCGCGATCTCGCCCCGGTCAAAGAGGTTGTCCAGCCACCAGGCGTCGTATCGGCAGATGCGGGCCTGGGCGCCGACGCCGGCCACGCCGATCTTCTTGGCGCACAGGATGACCCGCTTGTAGCGGATCTCGATGCCCAGCCAATTCCATTCGGGGTGCTTCTTGGCCATCCCCGCGAGGTGAAAGCCGTTTCCGGGCCCGATCTCGACGTGCAGGGGGGCGTCGCGGTCGAATGCCGCAGCCCAGCGACCCTTGAAGTCCAAGGCCTGGCTGGCGGTGAGCACCGGCGGACCCCATTCCCGGTGCAGCTTCAGGTAGGGGTTGAGATCCGGGCGGGGCAGGTCTTCGGGTGCGACATCGCGAAAAGCGTGCCAATTACGTCCACTCACGGGCAGTCTCCCTCGCCGGTTCTCACCGGGCTCTCAGCATTCTCCTTCCAGTGGGAGCCATCCTTGCGGTGCTCCTTCTTCCACACTGGCAGGCGCGCCTTCAAGGCGTCGATGGCGTAGCGGCTGGCGGCGTAGGCGTCGCCGCGATGGGGCGTGGCCACGCTGATCACGACGCTGGCCTCGCCGATGCCCAGGCTGCCGATGCGGTGCACCATGGCCAGGCGGGCGCCGGGCCACTGGGCGGCCACCTCGTCGGCGATGGCCTGCATGACGGGCAGGCACAGCTCGGGGTAGGCCTCGTAGCTGAGCCCCACAACGGCCTCGCCCTCGAAGTTGTCGCGGGTGACCCCCAGGAAGCTCAGCACCGCCCCTGCACCAGGCCAGGCCACGGCGGCCTCGACCGCGCGGGGGTCGATGGGGGCGTCGGTGAGGGTGAGCATCAGCCACCTCCCAAGGGGGGAATGAAGGCCACCTCGTCGCCGTCCACCAGGATGTGGTCGGCCTTGACATAGGCGTGGTTGGCCGCGAAGAGCACCGGCAGGCGCCCGGCCGGACCCACCGGAAAGAGGCGGGCATAGAGCGCCGCCACCGTCTCGCCCGGCAGCAGATCGATGGGCTCATCGTCCCGGCCGCGGCGCTCTCGCAGCACCGCGAAGTAGCGCACCCGCACGGACATCCGACCTCCATTGCCGGCAAGGCCGGGCGGCAGGGCTATCCCGCTGCCGGAGGGGGGTGCTATGTCCAGGGGGTCCGCTAAAGGGGGCCCGTGCCCAGATTGCGCCCGACCGCCGCCACCGTCCTGCTCGTCGCCTGCACCGGAGACGCGCCGGTGCTTCAAGGTGTGCCCGACGACCGCATCCTCACCGAGCCCGCGGCAGCGGTGGCCGAGGATCAAGGCCCGGTGGCCCGGCGCTCGGCCAACCCCAAGCTCTATGTCAAGCCCGATGAGCTCTACCTGGACGCCGCCTGGATCACTGGCCGGGGCTACCAGGAGGCCCGCGGCGTGGTCAGCCAGCAGGCCGGCGCCTTGATCCGCAGCCAGCCCCTGCCGGACGGCCGCGGCGACGAGCTGGTCTTCGAGCGGGCCACCCTGCGGGTGCTCGAAGACCGCATCTACCGCGTAGATGTGCCGCTTCCCGAGCCCACCCGCCGCGATCTGGCGCTGTCCATGCTGGGCTTTGCGCCGGCAGTCGGCGAGTGGCTGACCACCCACCGAGAGTACCGCCTGAACAACGAGCGCGGCTACCGGCGCATCCGCATGCTGCGCATGGACGCCGACACCGAGCTGGTCACGCAGGTGGAGGCCTGGAAGTTCATCCCGGGCGAGCATGGCAACCGCCGCTGAGCCCGCCCCTTTGACCCCGCCCCGCGCGCCTGCCAGACTTAGAGCGGCACGGATGGAGCCCTCGGCCGCTGCGGCGGGTTGAGGGAGAGGACAGGAGTCTCGCCATGGCCGACCCCCGGTCGATCGGGCCCTCCCCTTCCCTGCCTTCGGGCGGGCTGCTGTGCCTTGGGCTGCTGGCCTGCGCCTGCACCGAGTTCTCCCTCACCGGCGACGAGGACAGCGAGCCGGCCCCGCTGCGGGTCGAGGAGCGCTTCACCCAGGCCGCGCTGCCTGGCGTGGATGTGCTGTGGGTGGTCGATGACACCCCCAGCATGCGGGCCGAACAGCAGGCCCTGGCCGGCGCCGCCCGGGCCTTTGTGGACGCGATGGACGCCGCCGGGCTGGCCTGGCAGGCGGGCGTGGTGCGCAGCACCCTGGGCGAAGACGACGCCGGCGTCCTGCACGGCAACCCCTGGGTGATCGTGCCGGGCCTGCCCGATCCCGCCGGGGCGCTGGCCCAGGCCGCCCAGGTGGGCGCCAATGGGGCCGAGCCCAGCGGGGGCCTGGGTGCGGCGCTGCTCGCCCTCTCCGACCCCCTGGCCGACGGGCCCAACCGCGGCTTTCGGCGCCCAGACGCCGCCTTGCACATCGTCGTCTTCTCGGATGGCGACGACGAGAGCGAGAGCGTGCTGGGTGCCGATCCCGTCGCGGCCACCCTGGGCTGGCTGGCCGAAGAGGCGCGCGAGAGCGGCCGCGCCGCCGCCTTGAGCGCCGTGGTGGGCGACGCGGGCGCGGGCTGCGTGGGCGCGGGCGGGCAGGCGGTGCCCGGCGACCGCTACCTCGCGGTGGCGGCGGCCACCGGCGGCGCCACCGCCAGCATCTGCGACGCCGACCTGGAGCCCGTCCTCACCGAGATTGGCGCCGCCACGGCCGAGTGGCCCCGCAGCTTCGCCCTTCAGGGCCTGCCCGAGGCCGGCAGCGCCCGGGTCTGGGTCAACGATCAGCGCGAGAATGAAGGCTGGGACATCATTGGCGCGGCCCTGACCTTCGATCTGCCGCCCCCGCCCGACGCCGAGATCCGGGTGTCCTATGTGCTGGCGGCCTCGGCGCCAGACACGGGCGCACCATGAGCCCCGGCTGCCTGATCTTCATCGGCCTGGCCAGCGCCAACCCCGTCGAGCTTGAACGGTGGGACCTGTCCGCCAGCGATGGCGGCTTTGTCGCCGGCGGCGACGTGGGGGCCACCTGGGAGTGGGGAGTGGTGCAGAATGGGCCCGAATCCGGCTTTCTGGGCCCATCGGCCTGGGGCACCCGGCTGGACGGGCCCTACCTCAACGACGCCGAAGAGACGCTCACCCTGCCCGACCTCGACCTGAGTGGCACCCTGCGCCCGGTGCTGGGCCTCACCCACTGGTATGCCATCGACAGCGGAGGCAGCGGCGATTTTGGTCGCATCGAGGCCTGGGATGGCAGCGCCTGGCAGATCGTCGAGCCCATCTATGGCTATGACAGCGCAGGCGGCTTTTCGGGTCTGAGCGGCGGCTGGGTGACCAGCTGGATCGATCTGGGCGGCCTGGGAGACCCGGCCCGCCTGCGCCTGGTGTTGGACACGGATCTCGCCCTGGTGGATTCGGGGTGGTTTCTGGGCGAGGGGGTGCTGGCCGACGGCGATCCCGTCCCCCCCCGCATCACCCTGCTCGAGCTGCCCCAAGACAGCCAGGTGCTGTCGGGGGGCTACACGGTCCTGGCCAGCCTGCAAGACGACCAGGCCGGCGTCTCGGCGCTGATCTCCTGGCAGGACGATCGAGGAAATGTTGGCATTGAACCCATGCTTGCCGATGGCGAGCTGTGGCGGGGCACCTTGCCGGTGGCCGAGCCCGATACCACCGTGGAGTGGCAGGTGGAGGGCAGCGACGGCCTCAACACCGCGACCACCCCGCCGGCCAGCTTCCGGATCTACCTGGCCGCCCCCACCGGGCTGGCGGGTCCCCTGCGCCCGGTCGCCGCATCGCAGGCCCTGCTGACCTGGACTCCCCCCGACAGCCCGCACCCGGTGCTGGATTACACGGTGTGGGCCGACGGGCGGCAGGTGGGCGGCGGCCCCGACAGCTCGGCCTGGGTGCAGCTGGTCGAAGGGCCCGCTGCATACACGGTGCGCGCCCGATTCGACACGCCCATCGGCACCCGCAGCGGGGACGCCAGCACCCCCCTGTGGATACAGGCCGCCTTGCCGGTGCTGGACGCGGTGGAGCCCGACCAGGGCTGGGCCGGGGACGCGCTGCGCCTGCGGGTGAGCGGCGAGAACCTGTTGCTGGTCCAAGGCGAGGTCGATCTCGACCTGGGGGAGGGCCTCACCGTGGAGTCTCTGGAGGTGCGGGACGTCAACACGCTGCTGGCGCAGGTGCGCATCCTGCCGGGTGCCAGCCCCGGGCCCCGGGACCTGCTGTTACAGACGGGCGCAGAGCAGCTCCACCTGCCCGATGCCTTCACGGTGCGCGATGGCGCCGATCGCCCCCGCCTGCGCCAGATCAGCCCCGAAAGCCTGGCCCGCGACAGCCGCAGCCGGCTCACCCTGTCCTTCACCGGCGACATGGTCGCGGAAGACGCGGTGGTCGACCTGGGGCGGGGCATCGTCGTGGAGTCCGTGCGCCGCGAGGGGCAGGCGTTGCTGCTACAGGTCGCGGTGGCCGACGACGCTCCCCTGGGCGAGCACGCTGTCGAAGTGGATGATGGGGCGCGCATCTTCGCGGGGGTGAGCCTGGAGGTGCGCCGCGCGCCCGCCACGGTGCAGCGCGGCTGCGGGCTCCTGGGAGAGGCGCCCGGGGGCTGGGCCCTGGTCTCCGCCCTGGTCGCGGCCCTTGCAGGCCGACGGCGCCGGCCGGACCCGGCGGGGTCCTGAAGGCAGCCCGGCAAAGGGGAGGCAAGGCCCGTGGAAGCCCTGCGGCCGCGATCGTCTCGCTCAGGCTGTAACATGCAGGCAACCAGCATTCGTCGGAAGCCGCCCCATGCCCCCTCCCTGGCCCCAAGGTCCACCCGCTGCGTGAGGCCCGGCACCTGCACCGGCTGCGGCGCGATTGCGGGCGCCGAGTTCGGACAGCCGCTGTCCCGCTGTGGAACGGCGCGGCCGGCGCGGGCTGGCTGGCCAACCCCGAGGTCGGCGAGCCGCTGGGCGGCGCGAGCGCCTGGGTGCTGGGCGCGCCCTTGGATCCCCAGGGCCCCGTGTTGCGCTTTCGCGCCTGGGCCAACCTGGGCGACGGCGATCGCGAGGATCGCGGCCACCAGGGAATCGCCCACATGGTCTCGGAGCCGGCGCTCTTTGGGGTGATGGAGGCCCGCAGCCGGGTGCTCGAGACCGTGCGCCATCGGTCCCTGCGCGGCTGCCTGGAGCATGGCCGCCACCGGGGCCGCACCTACCGCATCGACCCCTTCCCCGCCGATCCACCCCTGGCGGCGATCCTGGCGCAGGAAAGCGGCTGGCCCTCCGAAGAGCTCCGCCGCATCGCCCTGGCCCTGGCCGACGCCCTGGTGGAGCTGCACGCCCAGGGCGTGGTGCATGGCCACATCTGCCCCGACACTGTGGTGCTGTCTGACGGAGATCGCGGCAACAACCCCGTTCTGGTGGATTGCCCCGCGGTGGACGCCGGCCCCTATCTGCCCTTTGTGGCGCCCGAGGTGGCCCTGGGTCAGCGCCCTGACCCCCGGTCCGATCTCTTTGGTCTGGGCGTGACCCTGACCTGCCTGGCCCGCGGCAAGGCCCTCGCGCCGGGCAGTGGGGGCCTCTCCTGGGCCGAGGCCCGGCCGGGGCCTGCCCTGCTGGTGCCGGCCGACAGCCCTGGCAACTCCGATGGGCTGCGGGCCATCCTGTTGCAGCTGGTGGACCGCAGTCCCAGCCGGCGCCCCCGCTCGGCCACCCATGTGGCCGGGCCCTGCGCGCCGTGGGCGTGCTGCCGGCCAGCACCCGCCTGCCCTTGCCCGAGAAGAGGAGCTGCTCTTCGACCTGGACGAGTGCAGCCCCTTCGCGCCCCAGCCGCCGCGACGACGGTGCCGAGTCCCCGCGCCTGGCCGCCGCGCGGTGATCGCCCGCTCCTGGCGCGAGCAACGGCTGCCCCCGCGCCCGCCCCGAAGACGAGGCCCTGGAGGCCCTCTCCGGAGGAGCCGCCGGTCGCGCCGCGCGCCGCGCCGTGGCCCCTGCTCCTGCGCGGGCCCCGGTCGCCCGCGCCGCCCACGCCACCGGTGGTCGCGGCAGCGGTCGCTCACGCCCCGCCGGCGTCGCCCCAGGCCGGAGCTGCTGCTGGCGGCCAGCTCTTGCTGGGACTGGGCCTGGGTGGGGCTGCTCACGGGGGTCTTCGGGCCCGCCAGGCCACCGCGTTGCCCCAGCGGCAGGTCCAGGGCGCAGCGGGTCGTGTCTTCGGCCCCGACCGAGCCCGCCGATGCCATCGACGCGCCGGCGGTGGTGACGATTGGCCAACACCGACGGGAAGAAAATCCCGCGCCGGCGCCGCCCGCCGATGCCTCGGTTCAAGCGACGCCGGACCCGGGACCCACGCCGCCCGCCGACGTCGCGGCCAGCGCTCAGCAGTTCACCCCGCCCAAGCAGCCGCTTGGAGCCTGGCGCGGGCCCCTGGCCGGTCACAACCCCGCCCTTGCCCGAACCCGCAGCCCAGGCGGGACTGGGCTCCTCTACCGCGGACGACCCCGCTTCCGGCGTGCCCCTCAGCCAGCGCCTGTCGGGCACCTGGTCGGGGGACTCTGTCGGCCGTCCCGTTCGCTTCTACCTGGATTTCTCCGCAGATGGTTCGGTACGCGGTTCCGCCGAGGTGCGGATCGGGCCCCGCTATGTCCAGAAGGCCCTGGTGGGGCGCTATCGCGACGATGGCGGCGGCCGGTAGCCTCGTAAGCCCCACAGCCGAGACCGAGGGCCCCAAGCCAACGGCCTGGGTGGGCCATTTCGACGGGCAGAATTTGACCGGGGATGTCCAGGTGAGCGGCCAATCATCGGGCAGCTTCTCCGTCGCGCCCGCCCGCTGATTGGGGCGGTGGCCGCCAAGAGGACGGATCAGCCGCCCGCTTCGAAGCGTCAACCCGCCATGCTGTCGGCAACCCACGACAGGTTATCCCACACGCTATCGATCCCATCCTCGCGCAATACTCGCGCACAGCTGAAGGGGCCCAGCTTGCAAAGCAAAGCAAAGCAACGCAATCAAGGGCAGCCTTCCTGCGGCCATGCACCGCCGGGCCGTCCACGACTTCGGCTTCAACGTGCGGTGTACCGGGGCCACCCGCTGGCAGCTGGATGGGCAAGGAGTCCCTGGCGTCCCAGCCACGCAATTCTGTTCGACCGCCGGTTGTCGCTGCCAGACGCTGCTCTTTCCCCACGCCGTCTCTTCCCGCCTTGTCTCGCAGGCCTCACCTGACGCCAACTTGTCCGACTGCATCGACCGATTCGCCGCACGCGGCAGGGGGGCTGGCTGTGTTTAGGGCCGAACGGGCGTCATGGTGCCTAATGCTGGCTGGGGCGCTGGCGAGTGCATCCTGCACGGGCCAGGACGACGAAGTGTCGCCCTATTGGGGCGCGATGGGCATCCACCAGACCGCGGGCATCTACGTGACCGTCTACTCTCACGAGGATGCGCGGGACTTGGGGGCCGACCAGTGGCGGGAGGCCTTCTTGCTGGAGACCCGGCAAGAAGACGACGGGAGCGTGCGCTTTTTCGGCGAATTCTCCTCAAACTACCTAACGGACATTCGGTATCTTGTCAGTTCCAGAATACGCAACGAGAATGACGCAACTGAGGTGCTCTATAACGCAAACCGCAGTCATACGGTGAGCCGCTTCTGTGTAAGCGAGGCCACGACTGGGCGCGAAGCTATGGACCAGGACGCAGGTAGTGTGGTCGCCCAAGCGACCCTGCATGCAACCGACCACCCGCTGCGGTTTGAAGCAGATTTCGTCTACGGCGACTTGAGGGGGACGATCCGCCACCGGACCTACTGGATGTCCGCGGACCCGTCCGTTGCGCTCGTGCCTTTCATCGACACCTGGGACACGAAAGGCGGCAGGCCGGTCGAGCGCCTGCTGCGGGTCGACGCGCCGCTCGGCAGGGCCTCCGGTGCCACATGCGCCGCCTTGCAGGTGGTGCGGGCGTGGATGAGGGCCGCGACGCCGGAGAGCCTGGCCCCGGTGAGGCCGGACCGGAGAGAAAGCCCGACGACGAGTGCGGCGGGGCCGTTGCCCAGACGGGTCGCCAACGCTCGCCAGGCACAGGCCCCCTTTCTGCAGGTCCCCGCGAACTCGAAGGCCGACGACAGCCGGTCTCCCCGATGGCGCGATGCGCTCACTCTGCCAGGCGCCGCCCCAGGTCCACCATGAGCAGCAAATCCAGAAGCCATAGAGTTGGGGCCCGCCACGCTATCGGGCAGCCAGGCCGCCGAGGCCTCGACCCCCAGGCCCAGGCGGCCCGGCTCCCAGAGGCCGTCCAGCGGCGCCCGCCATCCCCCGCCCAGCTCGACCCCTGAGCGGTGTCGGATACCGGGTGCGGTCCCTGCGGCCGCCCCCACCGGGTGCTCCAGCAGGATGGCCCAGGGCACCTCGTGGTGGTGGGCGAAGCGGGCACGCGAATAGGGCGAGTCCGGGGTCCAGCGCGCCCCGAGAACAGCGTGCCCGCCGATCGGGCGTCCTGGGTGTAGAGGCCCTCGCGGACGCCGAAATCGCCGGAGATCCGCCCCAGCTGGAGCAAGGCGCGCCCCGACAGCTGGCCGCCCACCCCCGTCGACAAGGGCCCCGGTCTGGGCGCGCCAAGCGCCCAGGCGGAAGAGCCGGGGGCTCTCTGGTGCCGCTGAATCGACCGTGGCGTCCGCAGCCCACGCCGCCTGCGACCCGGACGCGACCCCCAGGCCCAGCAAAAGGGACCCGACCACCGCCGCCCGCTGCTTGCGTCGCATCGGAGCCACGGGTAGACCGCTCTCCTCGCGCGCCCCGGCGCGCGCCTGCCCCGCACCATTGGAGTTGCCCATGACCCTCATCGCCAAGCCCGCTCCCAGCTTCAAGGCAGCCGCCGTCACCGACGGCCGCATTCACGACTTCGACAGCGCCTCCCTGAACGGGAAGTGGGCCGTCGTCTTCTTCTACCCGCTCGACTTCACCTTTGTCTGCCCCACCGAGATCATCGCCTTCTCGGATGCCGCGGCGGACTTCCGGGCCATCGGCTGCGAGGTCATCGGCGTGTCCGTCGATAGCGAGCACACCCACCGCGCCTGGACCGACACCCCCCGCAACCGCGGCGGCCTGGGGGACATCCAGATCACCCTGGTCTCGGACCTGAACAAGCACATCGCCCGCGGCTTCGACTGCCTGGACGAGGAGGCCGGCGTCGCCTACCGGGGCGCCTTCATCCTGGATCCCGCCGGCACCGTGCAGGCCGCCATCGTCAACAACCTGCCCGTGGGCCGGAATGTCGCCGAGGTCCTGCGCACCGTCAAGGCCTTCCAGTATGTCACCAGCCACGATGGCGAGGTCTGCCCCGCCAACTGGCAGGAGGGCTCCGACACCATGAACCCCACCGCCGACGGCGTGGCCGCCTACCTCAGCCAGCACGGCTGAGCCCCTCGCGGCGGACCGCGAGGCTCCTCTCCCAACCGGGGGAGGAGCCTCTTATTTTTTGGGGCCTAGGGCGCGCTCAGGCGGGCCGCGGTGGGTGGGCCGGGGCCAGCCGCCCGGGGTCCACGCCCAGCCGATACGCGAGCCTCAACGCCAGCAACCGGACGATCTGCCGGTTGATGCCCTGGGCGGTCCAGCGCCGATCCGAGGTCTGCATCCAGGTAGGGGCCAGGCCGCCGGGGCTCCGGGTCCGCAAGCGATCGGTCAGGACGAGATCCTCGAAGGCGGGCAAGGTGGGGATGCCGCCTGCGGCCTCAAGGGCGTCCCGCCACAACCAGATGCCCATATCTCCCGTGCAACCACCATTCTGTGCGGCGCGTCGGTTCATCAGCCGGGCGGTCATCCGCAGCCTGGGATCTGCGCTGTCGATGCGCACCGGGCAGCAGCCCCAGCGCGCCCGGCGGGCGGCGGCGCGCACGGCCAGGGCCGCGCCGACCTGCAGGACGCTGTCGGCGTGAACCAGCCAGAGCAGCTCGCCCTCGCTGTGCTGGACCCCGCGGGCCAGCTGGGGGCCCCGCCCTCTTGCACCCAGGACCACCCGCGCCCCGGCGGCCCGCGCCAGCGCGACGGTCCCATCGGCGC
Organism: Deltaproteobacteria bacterium; assembly: GCA_018401435.1. Lineage (GTDB taxonomy): Bacteria > Myxococcota_A > UBA796 > UBA796 > UBA2385 > M30B51. The sequence goes on from JAGYJW010000011.1 coordinate 143,457, forward strand.
TGCCGCCATCGCTCACCACCACCTCGTCGCAGCCCTGCAGCAGGGCCTGTACGAGGGCGCCGATGCCCGCGGCCTCGTCAAGGGTGGGCACGATGGCGCTCAGGCGCGGCCGGGCTTGCGACATGGCACCCCCTACGTCGGCCCCGGCCCCGATGCACGCCCTTGCCCGCAGGCCCCCATGCCCCTATCTTGTGCGCTTGACCCGAGGTCCCCCATGCGACACCTGCCCCTGTTGCTGAGCCTGCTGGCCTGCGGCACCGACCCCAAGGGCGAGGGCCTGGGTGAGGCCGACTCCGCCGCCCCCACCGATGGCAGCGATGGCAGCGATGGCACGGATGGGGCTGAGGGCAGCGACGGGGCCGATGGTGATGACGGCGCGGATGGGGCCGATGGCAGCGATGGCACGGACGGCAGCGACGGCACGGACGGCAGCGACGGCGAAGACCCGCCCCTGCCCCAGCAGATCGTGCGCTTCGTGGCCCTGGGTGACGCGGGCGAGGGCAATAGCGCCCAATATGCGGTTGCCCAGGCCGTCGCGGCGGTCTGCGCGGCCAAGACCAGCGAGGAGGTGGACGGCGAGCATGCCGGCTGCGACTTCGTGCTCTACCTGGGCGACAACTTCTACGACAGCGGCGTGGACGGCGTAGACGACGAGCAGTGGCAGGACAAATTCGAGCTGCCCTATGCCGATCTCGACCTGCCCTTCCGCGTGGTCCTGGGCAACCACGACTATGGCTCGACCTCGCTGGAGTTCTGGAAGTCCAGCTACGAGATCGCCTATAGCGACCACTCCGACAAGTGGCAGCTGCCCGACACCCACTACCAATTCGTCGAGGAGCACGCCCAGTTCTTCGCCCTCGATACCAACGCCTTGATGCTGGAGGGCGTGTGGGGCGACTCGGGGCAGGACCCCTGGATGCGGGATCTCACCGCCACCAGCACCGCCACCTGGCGCATCGCCTTTGGCCACCACCCCTACATCAGCAATGGCCGGCACGGCAACGCCGGCGAATACGAAGGCTACGACTGGCTCCCCATCGCCAACGGGGCCACCATCAAGGACTTCATGGACGCGCGGCTCTGCGGCCAGGTCGACCTCTACCTGTCGGGCCACGACCACAACCGCCAGTGGCTCTCCCCCACCTGCGGCACCGAGTTCATCGTGAGCGGCGCGGGGGCCAAGACCACCGATCTGCCCGGCCGGGGCACCGCCACCCTCTTCGAAGATGCAGAGACGCCTGGCTTCATTTGGATTGAGCTGCGCGACAACGAGCTTCTGGGCGAATTCTACGACCAGGACGGCAACCTTGATTTCAGCCGCAGCATCAGCCGATAGGGGCGCAGGCCGGGCGCCGGCCCCCCGTTGACAGGGCCCGGGGTTGTGTAAAGAGAAGGCCGTGTCGCGGTCCTCCCGCGCGCGGAGGGCCGCTCGGCCCCCCCTTTTTTCCGAAGAACCCCCGACAGGAGCCCCCATGGCCTTCGCCGTCCCCGCGCTGCCCTATGCCCACAACGCCCTCGAGCCCCACATCTCGGCCGAGACCCTGCAGTTCCACCACGGCAAGCACCACGCCGGCTACGTCGGCAAGCTCAACGCCGCGATCGAGGCCGACAAGGCCCTCCAGGGCAAGAGCCTCGAAGAGCTGGTCGCCTCCACCCAGGGCGGGGTCTTCAACAACGCCGCCCAGGTCTGGAACCACAGCTTCTACTGGGACAGCATGAGCCCCAAGGGCGGCGGCGCCCCCACCGGCGACCTGGCCAAGGCCATCGACGCCAGCTTTGGCAGCTTCGCCGCCTTCCAGGACAAGTTCAACACCGCCGCAGGCGGTCAGTTCGGGTCCGGTTGGGCCTGGCTGGTGGCCAAGGCCGATGGCAGCCTGGACATCGTCACCACCGGCAACGCCGACACGCCGGCCACCCGCAGCGACGTCACCCCCCTGCTCACCTGCGATGTCTGGGAGCACGCCTACTATGTGGACTACCGCAACGACCGCGCCGCCTATGTGAAGGCCTGGTGGAGCCTGGTGAACTGGGACTTCGCCCAGGCCAACTACAGCAAGCGCTGATTCGCCGGCGCGCCCGGGCTCAAGCCCTGCGGGCCCGGGCCACCGCCTCGATGCAGTCGGCCACCTTCTCGGCCGTGCCGGGTCGGGCCTGGGTGCGGGCGGCCTCGCCCATGCGGGCCAGGCGCGCGGGGTCGGCCATCAGAGCGACGATGTCGGCCACCGCCGAAGCCTCGTCCATGCCGGGCTCCACGATGACCTGGGCGGCCCCCGCGGCTTCCAGGCCCCGGGCGTTGCCCTCCTGGTGGTTGTCCGTCACGTTGGGGCTGGGCACCAGCACGCTGGCCCGGCCCACCGCGGTCAGCTCTGCCAGGGTGGAAGAGCCCGCCCGGCACAGCACCAGCGCCGCCGCCGCATAGGCGTCGGGCATCCGGTCTTCGTAGCCCACCAGGGCCACCCCCGGCGGCAGCGGGCCCAGGGCCGCGCGTAGCTCGGCCTCGTAGGTGGGGCCGGTCACCAGCACCACCTGAAAGGCGCGGTCGGGCAGCCGGGCCAGGGCCATGCCCAGCCGGTTGAGGGTGGCCGCCCCCAAGGAGCCCCCGACCACCAGCAGCAGCGGACGCTCGGCGGAGAGCCCATAGCGGGACAGGGCCGCCGCCGCGTCGCCCTGGGCCACCTTGGGGCTCACCGGGCAGCCCACCAGCTCGGTGCGGGGCTTGCCCGGCAGGCGCGCCTTGGTGGCCTCATAGGTCAGAAAGACCAGGTCGGTGACCCGCGCGCAGAGCCGGTTGGCCAGCCCCGGCGTCACATTGGCCTCGTGGATGGCCGTGGGCAGGCCCAGGGTCCAGGCCGCCAGGACCGGGGGCGCAGAGATGTAGCCACCCACCCCCAGAACGAAGTCTGCGCCGTCCTTCTTGAGCAGTTTTCGGCTTTCGGCCACCCCCTGCACCAGGGAGAGCCCGAAGCGCAGCTTGGACAACAGGCCCGCTCGGGGGAATTGAGCTGCTTGAATGGGCGTAAACGGGATCCCCCGGGCAGGCACCACCCGCCCCTCCAGCCGGCTGGCGTCGCCGTAGTAGCGCAGCTGGTGCCCCCGCGCGGCCAGGGCATCCCCCATGGCCAACGCCGGGTAGACATGGCCGCCAGTGCCCCCGCCAGCCAGCACCACTGTCAAGCCTGCCTGCGCCATCTCCGCCTCCTGGGGGCTCGGCCCCCCGCCCGTCGGGCCCGCGCCTAGCACGAACGGGAGGCCGCCGGGAGGCGCCTTGGCCAGCCCCCCCTCGCAAGGATAGGGCCCCTGCTCTCCAGGGCAGCCGACGATGAAGAGCCGACGATGAAGAACTACAGCCGCGGTTTGATCATCTGGGCCGTCGTACTCGCGGTCTTCGCCCTCGTCTTCTTCCTGGTGGGGGGCGACGACGCCCGGGGGGAACAGGACATCGAGTTCTCCCAGCTGGTCCAGCGGGTCGAACAGCGGCAGGTCAAAGAGGTCCGGGTCAAGGGCCAGGAGCTTCGGGGCACCTTCTCGGATGGCTCGCGCTTCCGCGCCATCGGTCCCGAAGATCAGGCCCCCATGTTGGAGGCCTTCCTCGCCAACGACCTGGTGCCCAACTTCGAGCCCGCCCCCAACGGCAACCTGGTCACCATCATCACGAATGTGGTGATGATGGGCCTCATCTTCGTGCTCTTCATCTTCTTCATGCGGCAGATTCAATCGAGCGGCGGCAAGGCCATGAGCTTTGGCAAGAGCCGGGCCCGGCTGCTCAACGAGACCAGCAAGCGCGTCACCTTCGAAGACGTGGCCGGCTGCGAAGAGGCCAAGACCGAGCTCGAAGAGATCATCCAGTTCCTCAAGGATCCCCGCCGCTTCACCCGCCTGGGCGGCCGCATCCCCAAGGGCGTTCTGCTGATGGGACCGCCGGGCACGGGCAAGACCCTGCTGGCCCGTGCAGTGGCCGGCGAGGCCGGGGTGCCCTTCTTCAGCATCTCGGGTTCGGACTTCGTCGAGATGTTCGTGGGGGTGGGCGCCAGCCGGGTGCGCGACCTCTTTGAACAAGGCAAGAAGCAGGCCCCCTGCATCATCTTCGTCGATGAGATCGACGCGGTGGGCCGGCACCGGGGCGCGGGCATGGGCGGCGGCCACGACGAGCGCGAGCAGACGCTGAACCAGCTGCTGGTCGAGATGGACGGCTTCGAGAGCAACGACGGCGTCATCCTGATGGCGGCCACCAACCGCCCCGATGTGCTCGACCCGGCGCTGTTGCGGCCGGGGCGCTTTGACCGCCGGGTGGTGGTGTCCAACCCCGACATCAAGGGCCGCCTGGGCATCCTCAAGGTGCACTCCCGGCGCACCCCCCTCGCCGACGGCGTGGACCTGGAGGTCGTGGCCCGCGGCACGCCCGGCTTCTCGGGGGCCGACCTCGAGAACCTGGTGAACGAGGCCGCCCTGCTGGCCGCCCGAAATGGCCAGGACCGGCTCGAGCAGAATGACTTCGAGTCCGCCAAGGACAAGGTGTCGATGGGGGTGGAGCGGCGCAGCATGGTGGTGCCCGAGGCCGAGCGCCGGCGCACCGCCTACCACGAGGCGGGCCACGCCATCGTCGCCCGCCTGATGCCCGACAGCGACCGCGTTCACAAGGTGACCATCGTGCCCCGCGGCCGGGCGCTGGGCGTCACCATGATGCTCCCCGACGAGGACCGGCTGGGCGCCACCGTGAACCAGCTCCGGGCGCGCATCACCATCGCCATGGGCGGCCGCGCGGCCGAGCTGCTCACCTTCAAGGAGTATAGCACCGGCGCCAGCCAGGACCTCAAGCACGCCACCTTGCTCGCCCGCGCCATGGTGACCGAGTACGGCATGTCCGAGAAGGTCGGCCCCATGGCCATCGACGACGATAACGAGGTCTTCTTGGGCCGGGACTATGGCCGCAGCCGCAGCGTGTCCGAATCCACCGCCCAGCTGGTGGACAGCGAGGTCAAGCGCTTCTTGGACGAGGCCGACCGCCTCGCCCAATCCATCCTGCGGCAGAACCCCACGATGCTCGAAGGCCTGGCCCAGCTGCTCTTGGAAAAAGAGACGGTCGAAGGCGTGGAATTCGAGTCCATCGTCAAGGGGCTGAATCCGGTCTACCCGGTGCCCCACAGCGCATGAGCCGCGCCCTGGTCGTCGGCGTGCTCAATTGCACGCCCGACTCCTTCTCGGATGGCGGTCAGCACGGCGATCTCGCGGGGCAGGTGGCGGCTGGGCTGGCCATGGCGGCGGCTGGGGCCGATTGGATCGACGTGGGGGGAGAGAGCACCCGCCCCGGCGCTGCCCGGGTGCCCGACGATGTCGAGATTTCTCGCGTGGTGCCCGTTATCGCCGAGCTTCGCGCCCGTCTGCCCCCCCAGGTCCGCATCAGCATCGACACCCGCAAGGCCGCCGTGGCCGCGCCGGCGCTGGCTGCCGGGGCCAGCATCCTCAACGATGTCACCGGCTTGCGGGATCCAGAGATGGTGGCCCTCAGCGCCCGGGCCGAGGCGGTGGTGGTCATGCACATGCGCGGCGAGCCCGCCGATATGGCCCAGCACACCGACTACCGTGACCTGCTGGCCGAGGTGCGCGACAGCCTGCTGCAGTCGGCGCGCCGGGCCCGCTGCGCCCGGGTCTACATCGATCCGGGCATCGGCTTTGCCAAGACCGCCCAACAGAGCCTCAGCTTGTTGCGGCACACGGCGGATCTGGTCGCCACGGGCTACCCGGTGCTCGTGGGCGCATCCCGAAAGAGCTTCATCGGTCGAACCCTCGACCTCCCCCTGACCCACGACCGCCTGGGGGGCTCGCTCGCGGCTGTGGCGACCGCTCGGGCCGGAGGGGCTGTGGCCTTTCGGGTGCACGATGTGGCCCCCACCCGGCAGCTCCTCGACCTGCTCGACGCCATCGGGGCCGCTCCATGAGGTGGCTGCTGGACAGCCTCGCCTGGACCGATCTGCTCGACATCGGGCTGATGGCCACGATTCTCTACCGCACCTTGCTGGTGCTGCGGGGCACGCGGGCCATCCAGAGCCTCGCGGGTCTGCTGGTCTTGATGGTGCTCTATGCAGGGGCGGGCTGGCTGGACCTGGTGAGCATCCACTGGCTGCTCGAAAAATTCTTTGTCTACATCGTGCTGGCCGTCATCATCCTCTTTCAGCAGGACATCCGGCGGGGCCTGGCGCGGGCGGGCGGCCGGCTCTTCCTGGTATCGGGACGCCGGACCACCGACCTCGGCATGCTCGAAGAGCTGGTGCGGGCGAGCTTTGCCATGGCCAGCCGGCGGGTGGGCGCCCTCATCGCGCTGGAGCGCGGGGCCAGCCTGGATGAATATGTCGAATCGGCGACCGTGCTCGACGCAAAGGTCAGCCACGACCTCCTCTTGTCCATCTTCCACCCCACCAGCCCCCTGCACGACGGGGCTGTCATCATCCAGAAGGGCCGCATCGCCTGCGCCCAGGGCTTCTTGCCCCTCACCCAGTCCAAGAATGTGTCGCGCTTCTTTGGCACGCGGCACCGCGCGGCCATCGGGCTCACCGAAGAGGCAGACGCCATCGTGATCATCGTGAGTGAGGAGCGGGGGACGGTGTCCCTGGTCGAAGGCGGCGTGCTGCGCCCCACCAGCGACGCCAACGAGCTTCGGCAGGCCTTGCAGTCGGTCTTTCAGGCCGCCTCCCCCGGGGCCCCCAGCCGCGACGGGGAGGCCTGAGCCATGGCGCCTCCCCCTCCTTCTGCGCCGTCGCGCCTTCTCGGGCGCCTGCGCGTGCTGCTGGTGCAGCTCTTCACCGAGAACCTGCACTACAAGGCGCTGTCCTTGCTGGTGGCCGTCGGCATCTGGGGCTGGCTGCAGCTGGAGCAGGTGGTGATGGTTCGGGCCCGGGCCAACATCGAATACACATGGCCCGAGGGCCTGGTGCTGGCCAATGACGTGACCACCTCGGCGATGATCAATGTGCGGGGCCCCCAAGGCATCGTGCGCAACCTGGGCAGCGAGCAGCTGTCCATTCACGTCGACCTCGCCGACGCCGAACAGGGCAGCACGGCGGTGGACTTCACCGACAAGGTGGTGCTGGGGCTGCCCACCGGCGTGTCGGTGGTGCAGGTGTCCCCCGTGGGCGCAACGGTCGAACTCGACCAGGCGATGACCCGGCAGGTGGTCGTGCGGCCGGCCCTCATCGGTGACCTGCCCTCCGGCTATATCCGGGGCGAGGTCACCGCCGATCCGCCCATCGTCGAGATCACCGGCCCCCAGAGCGTTGTGCGCAATATCGCAGAGGTCTCTACCGATATCGTCGATATATCGGGCTTTCGGGACAGCAAGCAGGTGCGGGTGCCCCTGGCCATCGAGCGGCGCACGGTGCGCCCCCTCATCCAGCAGCCCATCACGCTGTCCATCCCCATCGAGGCCATTGTCGCCACGCGGGTCTTCCAGGAGGTGTCGGTGGTGGAGCGGGCAGCGGGCTGGCAGGCCAGGCCCCGCACCGCCCGCCTGACCCTGCGTGGGCCGGCCGAGCAGCTCAAGCGGCTTGAAGCCGCGCAGATCAGCGTGCTGCTGCACCTTCCCACCCCCACGCCCATCGGTGAACCCCTGACCATCCGCTGGACCCCCGACGACAGCTTCACCGACGCCGACGGCGGGGTGCAGGTGGTCATTCCCGGGGCCGACGACGCGGTGGAGGTCATCGATCTGAGCCCCGACAGGTTCCACCTGGAGCAGCAACAGTGAGCGACAGCGCCCGACCCGCTCCCATCCACTTTGGCACCGACGGGGTCCGCGGCCCCGCCGGCGCCTGGCCCATCAACGCAGACGGCGCCCACCTGATCGGGCGCGCCGTCGCCGATCACGCCCGGCTCTGCGGCCCGCCCGGCCAAAGTCCGCGGGTGGTGGTGCTCCGCGACAGCCGCGCGTCGGGGCCCGCCTTGCAAGATGCCCTGGTGGCTGGCCTCGTGGCCGGTGGCGCCGAGGTCCTGCTGGGGGGCGTGCTGCCCACCGCCGCTGCATCCTGCCTGGTCCGAGACCTGGGCCTGCAGGCTGGGGTCGTGCTGACCGCCAGCCACAACCCCTGGACCGACAACGGCATCAAGGTGCTGGCCCCCGGCGGCGGCAAGCTGGTCGAGACCGCCGCCCTGGAGGCCCGCTTCGGCAGCCCCATCCCCGTCGAAACCGAAGGCAGCGTACAGATCCTCGACGATCCGGCCGGACCCTGGCGTGCCGCCATGCCCCGGGTGGACCTCTCGGGCCGGACGCTGCTGCTGGATGCCGCCAGCGGCGCGGCCTGGGCGGTGGGCCCGGCCCTGCTGGAGTCCCTCGGGGCCCGGGTGCTTCGCCGGGATCCCGCCCCCGATGGGCAGAATATCAACGATGGCGTGGGGGCCATGCACCCGCCCACCCCCGCCGAGCTGGCCGAGTGGGGGGCCGATCTCGCCCTCTGCCTGGATGGGGACGCGGACCGCATCGTGCTGGTGGACCCGGTATCGGGCGAGCTGGACGGCGACGATCTGCTGTGGCTGCTCGCGCGCAAGGACCCCCGCCCGGTGGTGGGCACCATCCTCAGCAATGGTGGCCTGGGCGCTGCCCTGGGCCCGCGCCTGCTGCGGGCGGCGGTGGGGGACCGCCATGTGGCCGCCCTGATGGCCATGTCGGGGGCGGCCTGCGGGGCCGAGCCCTCGGGCCATGTGCTCTTTGACGATGGCATGCCCACAGGCGACGGCCTCTACAGCGCCCTGCGGGTGCTGCAGGCGGTGGCGGATGAGGCCGGCCGTCCGGCCCTTCCCCTGCCGGTGGGGGGCTGGACCCGCTGGCCCCAAGCCGGCCTGAACCTGCGTTTTTCGGGCCCACGGGTGTCCCTGGAGGCCTGGCCCAGCGTGATCGCCTGCCAGCAGAGCGGCGCGCGGCCGGTGGTCCGCTACTCGGGCACCGAAGCCAAGCTGCGCATCATGGTCGAGGGCCAGGGCCAGGGCGACGAGGCCCCCGCGGCCTGGGTGGACCGGATCGCCGCCGACTTCCAGGCCCGACTGGCCGCCCGCTGAGCCCCCACCCGGACAGGCGATTAGGGGGGCGGTCCAGGAGGTGAGCTTGACCCACGCAGCGCTGCGTCGCCTTGGCGTGAACATCGATCACGTCGCCACCGTGCGCCAGGCCCGGCGATCGCCCTACCCCGACCCTGCCGCCGCCGCGGCCTTGGCCGAGCTGTCGGGGGCCGACCAGATCACCTGCCACATCCGCATGGACCGGCGCCACATCCAGGACGCCGACCTGCCCCGCCTGCGGGACAGCGTGCAGACCCTGCTCAATGTGGAGATGGCCGCCACCGACGAGATGATGGACATCGCCCTGGCGGTGCTGGCCCAGGACCCCCACGGTCGGCACCACCGGGTGACCCTGGTGGAGGAGCGCCCCGGCGAGATCACCACCGAGGGCGGCCTGGACGTGGTCACCCACCGCGACGCGGTGGCCTCGGCCGCCGCCCGGCTGCAGGCCGCCGGCATCCGGGTCAGCCTCTTTGTCGATCCGGTCCCGGACCAGGTGCGGGCCAGCGCCCTGCCCGGCGTGGATATGATCGAGCTGAATACCAGCGTCTACGCCGAAAACGACCCATCCGACCTCGCCCGCATCAAGGCGGCGGCGGTGCTGGCCCAGGGCCTGGGCTTGGAGGTGGCGGCCGGCCATGGCCTGACCCACCACAACCTCCCCCCCCTGGTCGCCGCGGTGCCCGAGATCGTCGAATACAACATCGGCCACAGCATCATCAGCCGCGCGCTCTTTGTCGGACTGGACCGCGCCGTGCGGGACCTGGTCGACATCATCCGGCGCTGACATGCGGCCAGTCTGCACCGCCGCCCAATGCCGCGCCCTGGACGCCGCCTGCATCGACGGGCTGGCCATTCCGGGGCGGCAGCTGATGGAGTTGGCGGGGCAGGCGGCCCGCAGGTGGTGCACACGCGCTGGCCCGGCGCCCCCATCGCGGTGCTGTGTGGGCCCGGAAATAACGGCGGGGATGGCTATGTGCTCGCGCGCTGGCTGGCCTTGTGGGGCCACCCGGTGAGGATGTGGGCGAGCGGCCCGCCCCGCACGCCCGAGGCGCTGGCCAACGCCCAGCTCTGCGCGAGGATGGGCCTGAAACCTTCCTCTTCCCTGGATGATGCCCTCGGACCGGACGCCATCGCCATCGACGCGCTGCTGGGCACCGGCCAGGACCAGGCCCCCCGGGGGCCCATCGCCGCGGCGGTGGGGCGCAGCCGGCCACCGCCCGCCGGTGGTGGCCCTGGATCTGCCCACAGGCGTACACGCCGACACCGGGCAGCTGCTCGGCGTCCTGGCCGTTCAAGCCGCGCTGACGCTGAGCTTTGGACGCCTCAAGTGCGGCCACCGCGCCATGCCCGGCGCGGCGCTTTGCGGCGAGGTGCAGCTCATCGACATCGGGCTGGACCTGGCCAAGATCGTGAACCCTGTTCACGGATCGCCCGCCGCCTGGGAGCTGGAGGCCGCCGACATCGCCGCCTGGCTGCCAGGCCGCCCGGCGGGGGCCGCCAAGTGGGACCGCGGCCATGTGGCCGTGATGGGCGGCGGCGGCGCCAGCGTGCTGGCTGCGCGCGGGGCCTTCGCCGCAGGCGCGGGCCTGGTCAGCCTGCTCGCCCCCGGGCCGAATGGCCCGCCCTGCACGGCTTGCCCCCGAGGTGATCCTGGCCGAGCGCGGCGATCTGGACCCCGACCGCCACGATGTGCTGGTCCTGGGCCCGGGGCTGGGCGCGGCCGCCGATGCCGCCGTGAGCGCCCTCTGGGACAGCTTTCCCGGCCAGATTGTCGCAGATGCCGACGCCCTCAACGCCCTGGCCCGCCAGGGGCAGCCGCACCTTCGGCCGACCGGGCCGCAGCCTGACCCCCCACGTCGCCGAGGCCGCTCGCTTGTTGGGCTGCAGCCGAGCGGCGGTCGAGGCCGACCGCTTCGCCGCCATCGGCCGCCTGGGGCCCGGCGTGCTGCTCAAGGGCCCCTTCACCCTCATCGGCGGCGAAACGCCCTTTATCAACCCCACGGGCAGCGCGGCCCTGGCGACGGCGGGCACCGGAGATGTGCTGGCGGGCCTGCTGGGCGGCCTGCTGGCCCAGGGTCTGCCCAAGACCGCGCGGCGGCGGTGGCCTGCTGGCTGCATGGCCGGGCAGGCGAGCGGCCTGGCCCCCAATGGCACGGCCAGCGACCTGCTCGTCGCACTCCGGCTTCAGGAGGACTGAAGCAGTCGGACCACCCCGCCTTCGACCACCAGGCGGGCGCCGCCGCCAAGCTCGATGACACCCGACGTGAAGGCCGGGTGCAGCAGCCTTCGCAGGCCGTCGGCCCGGATCGGCGAGGGGGCCTCTTCGGCCAGGGCGAGCAACAGGCGCAAGGAGAGGGGCGGCGGCAGGGCCTGCAGCGCGGCGAGGTCCAGGCCGCCGTCGCGGGCGCAACCCGGTCGGGCCTTCTCGGCGAGATCAGACAGCAGGGCTTCATCTTCGGCGAGCAGGGCAGCCGACCGGCCGAGGCCCCGGGCCGCGCCGGCCCGGATGCCTTCGAGGGCGGGAAGGGAGCGCGCGCAGGCGGCCCCGCTCGCTGCTTGCATTGCTCGGATCCTCGACCCAACTCAAGCCGGCGGCCTGCGCCCAGAGCCCGCAGGACCGCAGCCCGCTCGCCCAGCGGCGGCCGACGCTGATCCCCGTCGGCCACTCGCATGGCCGCCAGGCCCCGCGCCCGAGCCTGCAGCGGGCGCTGCAGCACGGTCTCGGCCTGGTCGTCGGCGTGGTGGCCCGTCGCGACCAGTCCGGGCTCGGCAGCCAGGGCCGCCCGCCGGGCATCCGGGCCCGCGCGGCGAGATCGGGCCCCGGAGACAGCCCCAGCGCCAGCCCCCGAAAAGGCAGCCCCAGTGCGGCCGCCTGGGCCGCCACCCCGCGAAGCTCGTCGGCGGCCTCCGGACGCAAGCCGTGATCGAAGCTCCACACGGTCAAACGCGCGCCATGGGCCGCCGCGGTTCTGTGCAGGATCTGGAGCAGCACGGTGCTGTCGCAGCCGCCGCTCACGCAGACCCGCAGGGCCTGTCCCGGGGCCCACAGGCGCTCGCTGCGGATGCGGTGCAGCACGCGGAGCGGCAGGGTGCGGGGGTCGTCGGCCAAGCGCCGCTCCGGGGCTTTCGCGGTGCATGTAGCGTGCCCGAAGCGCGCCGTGCGGCGTTACAGCGCCCTGGTCCTGCGATCCGGATGCCCCGTGCCCCTCGCCCCCTCCCTGCTCGCGATGGCCTGGCTGGTGCAGCCGGCCCACGCGCTCAGTGACGACGACGCCCAGGCCATCCTCCAGATTGAAGCCCAGCGCTTGCCGGCCCTCGCCCTCAACGACTTCGTGGGCCACAGCGATCCGGCCACCCGCGCCCGCGCCGCCCGGGCCCTGGGGCGACTGCGCACGGCTACGGCACTCGCCCCCCTCAAGAAGCTGGTGGAGGACCCCGATCTCGTGGTGCGCACCGAGGCCGCATGGGCGCTGGGCATGACGCCTGGGGCCGAGCTCCTGCTGCTCGCCCGCCTCTCGGTCGAGGTCGAACCGGCCTGCCGGGCAGCCTTGCTGGACGCGCTGGGGCGGGAAGGCGGCCCCGCGTCGCTGCCCATCCTGCGCCAGAGCCTCGATCTGCGCCCCCCGGCCCTGCACCCGGCCCTGGCCGCCCGGGCGGCGGCGCGGTCCATCGGCCGCATGGGGCTGCGGGATCTCGAAGCAGCCAGAGAGCCCGAGATCAGTGGGGCCCTGCTCGATCAGCGCCGGCGGGTCGATGGCGGCTTGCGCCTGGATTGTGCCTATGCCCTGGCCCGCTTGCGCCTGGCCCAGCTGCCCCTGGACCAGCGGGCCGACCTGCTGACCTGGGCCCAGGATGAGCCCATCGCCACGGTTCAGGCCTACCTGGTGCGCGCGGCCGGCAACCTGGTCCCAGGGCCGGATCTGGACGCATTGCTCACCGTCACCGCACAGGATCCCGATGAGGGCGTGCGGGTGGCGACGGCCCGGGCGGCGGGGGCAGCGGCATGGGCGGGCGTGACCGCCTTGTTGGCCGATGCCGACCGCGGCGTGCGGCGCGAGGCCATGGCAGCCGTCGCAAAGGTGCCCACCCTCGACGCCCATGCGCTGCTCCTGCCGGTGGTCGAGGCCGGCGACGACCTCGACGCCGCCGAGACGCCCGCACCAGCTTCGATCCCCGCCTGCTCGACGCCGCAGCTGCCTTGTCGGCCCTGGCCGAGGCCGGCGCCCTCAAGGACCCGGGCAAGTGGCTGGACAAGGCCCGCCCCACCGAGATCCGCGCAGCCGCCGTGGACGCCGTCCTGACGCCCGCCCGGCTGCTCAAGCTGGCCACCGAAGATGGTGAGCCGGCGGTGCGCAGCGCGGCCGCGGGCCGCCTGCTGTCGCTGGACACGGTGCAGCCCCACGACGCCCGGCGCATGTTGGATGGCTTTGACGAGATCGTGGCCGCCATGGCCGCGGACTGGCTGGTGGAGCACCCCGATCCCGCCACCGAGAGCAGCCTGGTCGCCTTGCTGGAGGAGGCCGATGAGCCCACGCTGCTCACCTCCTGTCTGCACGCGTTGAAAGCGCTCTATTCGCGATCAGGGGGTCGCCTTCGACCGCCGGAGACGCCCCTGGACCCCTTCCTGGCCCCGCTCTATGGCCACCCCGACGGGTCGGTGCGCGCCGCCGCCTTCGATCTCGCCCTCTCCCTCGACCTGAACGCCCCCTCGCCCTGGCACGCCTTGGCCACCGCCCCCCTCGACGAGCTGCGGGGCCTGCGCAGCGCCCGGGTGCGCACCAGCCGCGGCAGCTTCATCGTCGAGCTGCTCCCCGACGAGGCGCCACTCACGGTCTGGAACTTCGCCCAGCTCGCCCGTTCCGGCTTCTTCGACAATCTGCGCTTTCACCGCATCGTGCCGGATTTCGTGGTGCAGGGCGGCGATCCCCGCGGCGATGGCAATGGCGGGCCGGGCTGGAGCATCCCCGACGAGCCCAGCCCGCTGCCCTTCGACGAGGGCACGCTGGGCATGGCCCTGTCGGGGCCCGACACCGGCGGCAGCCAGTGGTTTGTGACCCTGTCATCCCAGCCCCACCTCGACGGCACCTACCCGGTCTTTGGTCGGGTGCTGCAAGGCATGCAGGTCGTGCGCGCGCTGCAGCCCACCGACCGCATCGTACACATCGACATCGAAGGCCCCCCCGGGCCCCGCTCCGACACCCCGACTCCTTGACGCCTCGCCGCCTGCGCCCTCGGAGGCCCCGTGCTCCTGCCCCTGCTCCTGCCCCTCTTGACGCTGCACCAAGGCCCCGCCGCCCGGGCCGCAGACGGCGTCGGAATCGACATCCCCCACGAGCGCTACCAGCTCGAAAATGGGCTGGACGTCATCCTTCTGCACGACCCGTCGCTGCCGCAGGTCGTGGTCAACACCTGGTATGGGGTGGGCTCCAAGGACGAGGTCGCCGGGAGGTCGGGCTTCGCCCACCTCTTCGAGCACCTGATGTTCATGGGCACCGAGCGCCTGCCCGGCTCGGGCTTCGACGAGCTGATGGAGGCCGAAGGCGGCTGGAACAACGCCTGGACCAGCGAAGACGCCACCGACTACTACGATGTGGGCCCCAGCAACCTGCTGCCCACATTGCTGTGGATGGAGGCCGACCGCATGGACGGGCTGGCCCGCGCCATGACGCGCAAGAAGGTGGACCTGCAGCGGGACGTGGTGCGCAACGAGCGCCGACAGTCCAGCGAGGACGAGCCTTATGGCGCCCTGTGGCTGGAGATGCCCGCCATGCTCTACCCGCCGGGCCACCCCTATGCGCACACGGTCATCGGCACCCACGAGGACCTCCAGGCGGCCTCGGTCGAAGACGTCGTGGCCTTCTTTCAGACCTGGTATGGGCCCAACAACGCGGGCCTGGTGGTGGCGGGCGACTTCGACGTGGCCACCACCAAGGCCGACATCCAGCGCCTGTTCGGCGGCATCGCCAAGGTGCCCCTGCAAGAGCGGGTGCTGCCAGCGCCGGTGGACAAGCCCCAGAAGGCGCTCTTGGAGCTGACCGACCAGGTGCAGGTGCCCATGTCGGTCATGTTGTGGCACACCGATGCGGCGCTCAGCCAGGGCGATGCGGTGATGGACGTGCTGGCCGCGGTTCTGGGCGATGGTCGCTCCAGCCGGCTCTATAGCGCCCTCATCCAGCAGGACAGCCTCGCCCTGGAGGTGGACGCCTACCAGATGAGCGCCATGCTGGGCAGCGTCTTCATGATCTCCGCCAAGCCCGCCGAAGGCCACGACCTTCCGGCGGTCGAAGCAGCGGTGCAGGCCCAGCTCAGCCGCCTCGCGGCCGAGGGCCCGACACCCGAGGAGCTGGACCGCGTGCGCAATGGCATCGAGCTGTCCTTCTTGCGCTCCCTGGAGGACTTGCAGGATCGCGCCGCCAGCCTCAACCGCTACCGCTACCTCAAAGGCGACCCCGGCTGGGTGAGCCAGGACCTCGCCCGGTACCGGGCTGTGACCGCCGCCGATGTCCAGGCCGCCGCCGCCCGGCTGAGCCCGGACCGCCGCGCCCTCATCCGCGTCCACGCCGAAGGCGCCGACCGCCCTGGAGTCAAGTGATGCTGCTGCTCGTCCTGGGCCTGATGGCCTGCGGCCCCAAGAAGGCCCCCGTCGTGGACCTCCTCGCCGAGCGGCCCCCCGTGGGCCCGCCCCCGGCCTTCCAGCCCCCCGCCGCCGAGAGCTTCCAGCTTGAGAATGGGCTCACGGTCTGGGTTCTCAGTCGGCCGGACCTGCCGCTGGTGAGCCTGCGCCTGTCCCTGCCCGGGGGTTCGGCGGCGGATCCCGCCGAGCACCCCGGCCTGACCTACCTCGCCGATGAGATGCTGGTTCACGGCGCAGGCGACCGCGACGCCGCCCAGTATGCAGAGGCCCTGGAGCGGCAGGCCATCGACCTGTGGGTGGGCACGGACAGCACGCGCACCACCTTCCACCTGGACTGCCACGCCGACCGCTTCGCCGAAGGGCTGGCCTTGATGACCGACGCCCTGCTCGCGCCGCGCTTCGACGCCGAAGAGCTGGATCGGGTGCGCGCCCAGCAAGAGGGCGACATCCTCGGCCAGCTCGACGATGGCCGCGCGGTCGCCAGCATGGTGGCCTGGCAGCAGTGGTTCGGCGCGGGCCACCCCCTGGCCCACCCCACCGAAGGCACGGTCTCGGGCATCGCGGGCCTGGGGCCCGACGCCCTCCGGGCCAGCTGGACGGGGCGCGCCGTGCCCAGCCGCTCCACCCTGGTGGTCACGGGTGCAGTGGACGCCGCCAGCCTCAAAGACACGCTGGCGTCGCAGTTCTCGGATTGGGTCGACCCGGCTGAGCCCACCCCGGTGGCCTTGCCCGCCGCCCAGCGGGTGGGGGGCAGCGGCCCCGCCTACTTCCTGGTGGACAAGCCCGAAGCCAGCCAGTCCGTGCTGCGGGTCCTGCTTCCCGGGTGGACCGCCGACCAGCCCGAGGCGGTGCCCGGCAGCCTCGCGGTGGTGGTGCTCGGCGGCACCTTCACCAGCCGCCTGAACCGCCTGCTGCGCGAAGAGAAGGGCTACACCTATGGCGCGGGGGCCCGCAGCCTGGACGCCCCGGGCTTTGGGGTGATCGTGGCCAGCACCAATGTGCAGCGCGACGTGACCGGTCCGGCCCTGGTGGACCTGCTGGCCGAGCTCAAGAAGCTGCCCGCCGGCATCACCGACGACGAGCTGCGCAAAGCCCAGGGCGCGCGCCGCACCGAGATGGTCGAAGCCATGTCCACCCGCTCCAGCCTGGCGGACAGCTTGCTCAACCTGGTCGAGAGACGCCTGCCCCCCGATGGCCTGCAGCGCGAGCTGGAGGCCCTGTCCGCGGCCACTTCAGCGACAGTGGGGGCCACCCTGGCCCGACCCACGCTGGATCGCGCCATTGTCGTGGTCAGCGGCGATCTCTCCAAGATCCAGGCCCCCCTGTCCGCCGCCGTGCCCGGCCCATGGACGGTGGTGCAGCCCCCCCGGTAGTCCAGCGCGGAGCCCCAAATGTCCGAGGAAGCCGGCCTGATTCCTGGCGTGCCGCACCCGGTGCGGGGACAGCAGCTGCGGCTGCTGCTGACGCCCCAGCCCCTGCGCCCCGAGGAGCACCGCGCCCTGGCCACCCTCGCGGCCAGCGCGGTGAACCGGGGATGGCGCAGCGTGGCCAGCCTGCGGGTGATGGCCCTGGACGGGCCCGCGGGCGAGGTGGCCGCGGCCTTCCTCACCTATGGCGACCCCGACCTCGATCTCGTCGAATTGCCCCAGGTGCTCGCCCTGCTCGACGATCTGGAGCAGCAGGTTCCCGGCTGCGGGCTCAGCCTGCACGATCCTGCCGCGCTCTTGGGCAGGTTGAATGGCCGCTTTGCGCTTCCCAGCACCGATGGCAGCCCGCTGCAGGCCCTCCCGGCCCTGGACCCGGCCTGGCGCCCCGACCCCCGCGAGATCCTGCTGCCCCCGCCGATCTCCCCGGCCCGCGCCTGCCGATGCTGCGGGGCGCCGCGCACGGAGGGAGCTGGCCGACCTGCTCCAGGTGATCGCCCGGGTGGGGCCCCAGCGGGGGCTGCTGCGCGCAGGGGCCGCGCCCGGCGTGCGCCACCTGGGTCGCCTGGAGGCCCTGGCCAGCGCGGGGGTGCTGGGCGGCGCCGCGGCGTCCCTGCTCGCCGATCTGGCCCGCCGGGAGCTGGTGGAGGGCGACTCCCTGGAGGATATCGCCGAGCGCCTGATCGAGACGGGCGACCGCACCGAGCGGGCGGCCGCCCGGGACCTGATGGCGGTGCTGCGGCGCTCGACCGTGGCCGAAAAGACCGACCCCTGGGTCGAACCCGCCCCCGGGGCCGTCACCTGGCCCCTGGTGGAGGCCCTGGGCGCCGACCTGCTGGCCCGGCCCTCCTTGGACGCGGGCGGAGACAGCGAGGGGCCCCAGTGGGAGGACGACCTGCTCGGGGATGACCTGCTGCTGCTGGACCCCGACACCGAGGTGCCCGAGAGCCCCATCGGCCAGGCCATCCGGTCCTTGCCCGACGCCCACCGCATGGAGGCCGCGCGGGGGCTGATCGGCCAGCCCGACTTCGCCCGCCTGGCCCTGGGCGCCCTGTCGGGCTCGGACCCGGCGGCGGCGGGGGCCTGCCTGCTGCTCAGCCAGCAGATCTGGCCGCCCAACGCCATTCCGGGGCTGCTGGCCGCCTTGGGGCGGGTCGCGGCGTCGGACCGCTCCTGGCCCGTGCGGGCGCTGGCCGCCAGGCCGCGGCCGGTTCGGGGCGCAACGACGCGGCCCCTGTTGATCGCCCTGCTTCAAGACCCCGAGCCGGTGGTGGCCGCACCGCGGTGCGGGGCCTCGCCAGGTGCCCGGCGCGCCCGCCCGCCGCGCGGTGCGCGCCGCCTGGATCACCCCCGCCTTGCGGCCCACGCCTAGCCGCGGCGGGCGATGCCGGGGATGCCGGCGCATTCGGGCCTGCGCTCTCCCGGGCCGACCACGAGGACGCCGACATCCGCCGTGCCGCCGCCCGACACCTCGACCGCATCGGCGGCCGTCGGGCCTTGCCCGCCCTCAAGCGCCTTCACGCCAGCGACGACTCCTGGCAGGTCCAGCTCGAAGCCGCCGGGGCCCTGGCCCGCCAGGCCAGCGTCGCAGACCTGCGCGAGCTGTTGGAGAGCGACGATGCCGACGTGCTCGCGCGGGTGGTGCGGGCCCTGGGAGAGGCTGACAGGGCGGACGCCTTCGCCCTGCTCGAACAGGCCGCGCGGCACCTGCGCTCTTCGGTGAGAGAGGCCACCGCCGAGGATCGGCCACCTGGGCCTGCCCTCGGGCACCGCCCCGCTGCTGGAGATGCTGTCGGATGCCAACCCCGACGTGCGCCTGGGCGCGCTGCGGGCGCTGGCGCGCTGCGGCGATCGCCGGGCGGTGCACAGCCTGCGTCGGCAAGCCGGCCGCCGGGACGAGACCGGGCGACCGCCCGCCGCAGCCTGCGCAGCGGCCGCCTGCTGCGCCTGCCCCCGCCCGATGGTCGGGTCCGCCTGCGCGCCCTGGCCGAAAACCCGCTCAGCGTCAGCGCTCAGCACGAGGATCCGCGGGACCCTGCGCGCCGTCGGCTTGTCGGCCACCTGCACCGACCGCAGCCTGGAGGCCAGCGGCAATCGGGGCCGGGGACCTCGCCGACCTCCAGCGCGTCGCCCCGCCATCGAGGCCCTGGATCGCGCGAGCGCCGGGCCTGCGCTGGAGCGTGCGCGATGGCCTCTCCGCCATTCGCCAGGCGGGCCGGCGCTGGACCGTGTCCGCCGCAGGTGCCGTGGCCCGTGCCGCCGGCTGGTTCAGAAGAGTCCTTGCCTGCCCCCTCCGAGCGCCCTCCCCTCGCCCCTCGCCGGCATGGAGGCGGCTTCGAGCCCCCTACCGGTATCGGTCGTGCGCCACGTCAAGGGCCGGGAGCAGGTGCGCATCGCGGTGGACCCGCGCCGGGCCGGCGATCCCAGGACCACCGGGGAGGTGCCCGGAACGCCTGCCCGCAGCTTGTGAATGAAGACGAGGACCTCATCTTGGACGAGGTGGAGGAGGCTGGTGGCCGGGCCCCCGCCCCGACGAGACCACCGGCGCGATGCAGCCACCAGCCCCTCTCAGCCCCAGCCCCGCACCGGCGGCAGCCTCTGGGAGGAGCTGCTGAGCGAGCCCGCGCGCCCGCCGCCTTGGATGCCCTGGCCGCCCGGGGACTGGAGGCCGGCGAGCCCGAGCAGCTGCTGACCTGGCTGGGATCGGGGCTGCCAGGCATCATGGTGGCGGCCTGCCGCGTGGCCCTGGCCACCGACCACCACGCGGCGGTGCCGCCATGCCGCCGCGGCCGGTCACAGCGACCGCACGGTCCGGATCACCGTGGCAGAGGCCCTGGGCGCCCTGGGTGCCGATCAGCCGAGCCTGGCCGGCGACGCCCTGGCCCGATTGGCGGCGGATCCCGATGCGCCGGTGCAAGAGGCCGCCCAGCTGGCCCAGGTGCGCCTTGCCGGGGCCGCAGCCGCCGCCCCCTCGCCAGCCCCGCCCCCTTCGCCCCCGGACCGGTAGCCGGGCAGCGTGCTATCCTGTGCCCTCGCACCCTTCGGTTCCCGAGGAGGTTTCGATGCGTCCCCTCTCCCCGCTGTTGGCCTTGCTGGTCGGCGGTTGCACCTGGATCAGCTCCGCCGACCTCGAGGGTCGCCGCACCACCATGGACGACGACGGCGACGGCTTCGTCAAGAGCCAGGACTGCGACGACGCCGACGCCAAGATCAACCCCGACGCCGAAGAGATCTGGTACGACGGCATCGACTCCGATTGCGGCCAGGACGACGACTTCGACGCCGACAAGGACGGCTATATCGCAGATGAGTATGTGGGCCTCCCCACCGCAGGGGTCGAGGCTTCGGGCCTGCTACCGGGCGGTGATTGTGACGATGAAGACGCCGCAGTCAACCCCGAGGCCACCGATGTGCTCTATGACGGCATCGACACCGACTGCCGCGGCAACGACGACTATGATGCCGATGGCGACGGCTTTGTTCCCGACGAATATGCCAACCTGAGCACCCGCTATGTCGACAGCTCGGGGGCCCTGCCCGCCGGCGACTGCGACGATGAGCGCGACGACGTGCACCCCGGCGCCGCCGACGCCTGGTATGACGGCGTGGACAACGACTGTGCGGGCGACGACGACTACGACGCCGACGCCGACGGCTATGTGCCCGACCTCTACGTCAACCTCACCACCCGCTATGTGAGCGGCTCGGGCACCTTGCCCGGCGGCGACTGCGACGACTCCGACCCCGTCACCAACCCCTCCCCCACCACGGTGGACAGCTGGTATGACGGCTGGGACACCGACTGCGCGGGCGACGACGACTTCGACCAGGACCTCGACGGCTTCGTGGATGACGCCAATTTCGGGCGGGTGACCGAAGACGCGTCGGGGGCCATCCTGGGCACCGGCGCGCTGCCCGGCGGCGACTGCGACGACGGCAACGACGCCGTCTTCCCGGGTGCCACCGAGACCATCAGCGATGCCACCGACTATGACTGCGATGGCAGCGCCTCGACCTTCGTGATGGCCCCCCTCGAAGACTTCTCGGACGCGCTCTACAGCCTGGACTGGGCGGCACCCGGCGACCTCGTCTTTGACGCGAACGCCGACAGCGTCTACCTCTCGGTGCGCACGCCCGAGGTCGTGGTCACCCGCGACAGCGCCAGCGGCCCCCTCAGCCCCAGCACCTACTACGAGAGCGCCTTCGCCTTTGGTTCAGACCGGCGCGACCCCGAGAGCGGCATCGTCGATATCGCCGATTGGTGGCGATATACCGGCGCTTCAGCCCCCTACTCCGTCACCGAAGGCCACGACTTCATCGCCGAAGACGACGCCCTCTACGGCCTGGTCGGGTTGCAGCTGGCCACCGGTCGGGCCTTGCGCATGAATGGCTACGACTTGTCTGATGGCTCCCGCTTCGGGCAGTCCAGCCGGTTGACCTTCGGGGGCAGCAGCGTGCTGCCCGACTTCGAAGACATGAGCCTGATGCGCGACAGCAGCGGCAACCTGCACGCCGCCGCCTGCGAGTCCAGCCAGGGCATCCTGCATTATCTTCGGGCTGACCCCGCCACCCTCGAGGCCAACAGCCTGGTCGAACAGGAGCTCTACAGCGGCATCTCCATGCAGAGCTGTGAGCTGGTCGCCAACGGCACCCTGCTGGGCCGAGGCGCCACAGGCCTCGAGACCTGGGGCTTCGACATTACGGGCCTGCCGCCCACCTTCAGCCAGACCTCGGTCAACAGCACAAGCTCCCCGCTCGAGCTGGAGGTGCTCAGCCGGGGCTCCAGCCGCTTCACGGTGATGGCCGATGTGGTGAGCCAGAGCATCGTGATCCTGGACACCGCCGGCAGCCCCGATGTGCTCACCACCCACGGAACGCCGCGCAGCCTGCACGCGGCCTTCGTCAACGGCGGCGTCGGCAACCCCGACATCGTGGTGGCCTATGCCAACAACACCGGCCAGGCCTGGTTTGTGCGCTATACCACGTCGACGGGGCTCTTCACCGAGTACCAGCTGGCCACCGGTGGGGTCCAGGCCCTCGACGTGGCGGTCTTCATCGACACCGAGCCCACCTCGGGCGACGAATATGTCCTGGCCGCTGTGGCGGGCCTCACCGACCTGCACTTCGGGTGGGGCTGGTACTGAAGCCCGCGCTCCGCTGGTGCTGAAGCCCGCGCTCAGGGCGCGGGGCCGGAGGCGTTGGCCGGGACGCTGTCCAGGCCGCGCACATGGAAGACGCGCCGCGTGCGAGCCCCCTCGTCGTCTTCGACCATGACCACCAGGCTGTGGGGCCCTGGCGGGATCTCCACCGGCAGCTCCATCCGGGTCTTCTTGCCCGTGCCCGCCTGCCAGGCGATCTTGTCGCGGTCCAGCCAGGTGGTGATCGAGCTGACGCCGCGATCGTCGGTGGCGTCCAGGCGCAGCAGGATGCGGCCCGGAGAGACCACCGTGGGCGGGGCCTCGCCCAGCAGCCGCGGGGGCTGGCGCACCACATAGCTGCCATTGATGGGGATCTCGATGGGCAGCCGCAAGATGGCGCCTTGAACGCCCGCGTCCACCCGCAGCTCCACATCC
>JAGYJW010000110.1 GCA_018401435.1 Deltaproteobacteria bacterium
GTAACCGCTCAGCCTGGCCCCCCCTCCCGGGTCCACATCGCCGTGTGACGGTGTCCCAGGAGGCAAACTTCAATGGGCAAACACACGCCGGTGGTCCAGCAGGGCCGCCTCGTCGCGGAGTGGCGCGGCACTGACCAGTCGATGTCGGCCTTCGCCCGACAACACGGCGTGGCCCAGGCGACCTTCGCCGCTTGGGTTGCGCGGCACCGTCCGGCGCCCCCGGCCGCGACCGAGGCGCCCCGGTTCGTGCAGGTGGCCGCGCCGCCCGCGCCGGCCACGCCTGCGTTCTCCGTGCGCGTTGGCGGGCACGCGCTGCACTTCGACAGCCCGCCGCCCGCCGCCTGGTTCGCGGCGGTGGTCCAGGCGCTCGCGCCATGCTGACACCCAGCCCGACCCAGCAGATCTACCTGGCCACCGAGGCCGTCGACATGCGCGGTGGTTTTGACCGCCTCGCTTGCCGGGTGGTCCAGGCCGGACTCGACCTGTACGCCGGCCACCTCTTTGTTTTCCTGTCCCGTCGGCGAACGCACATCAAGATTCTGACCCACGACGGCACCGGCCTCGTGGTGCTCTACAAGCGTCTCTCCCGCGGCTGCTTTGCCCTGCCCGCGGTCCCGCCGGGCGCGCGCACCGCGACGCTGGACGCGGCCACGTTGGCCTCGCTACTCGCGGGATTGCAGGTTGCCGGCGTACAACGATCGAAGTCGGGCGGTGGGTGTTCGCCACGGATCGACGCCGTGTCGGCGCCGTGATCCGATGGGCCCCATGACCGACCTCGCCACCCCCGCGCTGGCCGACCTGCAGGCCTGGCACAGCCAGCAGAACCCGCTGATCCGGGCGCTGACCGAGCCGCTCGTCGCGCGCGTGGGCGAGACCCTGGTCGCCATGCAGGGCGTGATTGACGCCGGGGCCGCAGAGCGGCAGGCGCTGACGGCCCAGCTCATTGCGGCGCAGGAAGAGATCGACGCCGTGCGTGTCGAGGCCCAGACCCAGGCCACCGAGCATGGGCTGGCCCTGCAGGTCACGAAGGACCGCATCGACCAGCTTGAGCGGCACGTGTTCGGCAAGCGATCCGAACGGCAGAAGAAGACGCCCGACGCCCGCAAGGAGGCGCGGAAGCGGCGTCGCGGCGAGCTGGCCGAAGAGCAGCGGAAGGCCGAACGCGAAACCGCTGCCCGGGCGCGCCAGGCCAAGCTCGATGCGTTGCGCACCAAGACCGTTGTGTTGCCACTGGATCCCCAGCTGCCCCCGGGTCGCGCGCTGCCCCCCGAGGGATCGGTGATCTACGAGTGGCGCCGTGGCGAGCTGGTTCGCCTGCTCGTGCAGCGCGAGCAGCGGGTGCTGCCCGACGGCAAGATCGTGACGGCACCACCGCCGCCCCAGGTGATCGAAGGGGGCATCTACGGCCCGGCCCTGCACGCCAAGGTAGCGGTCACCAAGTGCCTGGACGGCATGCCCTTGCGGCGGCTGGAACGGGCCTTTGAACGGTGGGGCGCGCCCCTGCCGATCTCGGTCATCTGCACCCTGTTCCACCGCAGCGCGGTGGCGGTCGTGCCGCTGTACATGGCATTGATGGCCTGGGTGGGCGCCGCATCGCACGTCTCGGCGGACGAGACGCCGCAGCCCGTGCTGGACGAGGACAAGACGCGCAAAGGTTGGATGTGGGTCTTCGCCACCGACGAGGTGGTCCTGTACCTCTACTCGCCCTCGCGCGGCGGCCAGGTCGCCGATAGCGTGTTGGGGCGCTCGAAAGGCACGCTGACCGTCGATGGACACACGGGCTACAACCTCGTCACCCAGGCGGGCCGCCGGCAACGCGGCGGGTGCTGGTCCCATGGCCGTCGGGGGCTCTACGAGGCCCGCAGCTACGACGAGGCGCTGGTGGATGGCTTGCTCGTGTTGATAGGCGAGCTGTTCTATATCGAGCACCTCGCTGTCGAGCAGCGAATCGTCGGCACCGACGCGCACCTCGCCTTGAGACAGGAGCGGTCGGCCCCGGTGGTCGCCGCGCTCTTCGCCACAATCGAACGCGAGGTCGGGCGCTTTGAGCCGCGCACCAGCATCGCCAAGGCGATGGGCTACCTGCTCAACCAGAGGGGGCCGCTGACGCTGTTTCTGACGGATGCGCGGGTGCCGATCCACAACAACCTGAGCGAACGGGCCCTGCGCATCGTGGCCCTGCTGAGGAAGACGGCGCTCTTCGTCGGCAGCGACGAGGGCGGCGAGCACCTCGCGATGCTCTTGTCGATGATGGCGACCTGCCAGCTGCATGGGGTGGACCCGGAGCCGTGGCTGGCAGACGTGCTGATTGCCGTGGGCGAGCCCGGTCTCACCGTTGAAGACCTGCTGCCTTGGAACTGGAGGAAGGGACGGGGGCTCAACGCCCGGCCGATCTACGACACCGCGTAGCGCGGGCGGGACGGAGACACGCGCGGCGGCGCGGGGCAAGAGGGGGCAGGGTGAGCGGTTACGGGGCTCCTGCCGCCTGGCCATGGCCTCGCGTTCCACCCTCTTCAGGGTCGCGCGCATTTGCACCCGCGCCCGCGTCCAGGCCGGGGTCGGTGGCGCCGCTGGGCTACAGTCGCCCTGCCCTCCCCTCCCCCATCGACGTGTCCAGTCCCCCCACCACGGCAACCCAAAGCACCGCCCAGCGGGCCCTCGCGGTCGGCGGGGTGCTGCTGCTGGGCATGGCGGTCTATGGCAGCAGCCTGGGCTTCGGCTTTGTCCAGGACGACCGCCTGCTGGTGGAGGGCAGCCGCCTCTTGCCCGAGGTCGGCACCTTGAAGCAGGCGCTGCTGCGCGATCTCTTCTGGCTGGCCGAGGGCAAGGCCCGCGTCTCGCCCTATTGGCGGCCCCTCGTATCGGCGAGCTACTACCTGGACCACGCGGTAGGGGGGGGCCAACCCTGGGCCTTTCACCTGCACAACCTGCTGCTGGTGCTCCTATCCGGGGCGGCGGTGGCCTGGCGCTACGGGACGCGCGGCGCCCTGGCGGCGGGCCTTGTCTTGCTTCACCCGATGGCGGTGGAGGCCATCGCCAACATAACGGCACGCACGGACCTCTATGTGGCGCTGTGGGGCAGCCTCGCCGTGCTCACGGCCGGGCCCTGGGCGGCCCTGTTCACGCTGCTGGCCCTCTTCAGCAAAGAGACCGCCGTGGTGGTGCCGCTGATCGCCTGGCTGGCCGCGCCGCGGGGCCCCGAAGGCCGGCGCCAGTGGCTGCCACCCCTGCTGGTCCTGCTGGCCTGGGCTCTGGTGCGAACGGCGCTGGTGCACAGCTGGGCGGTGGACGCGGCGGATGCTGGTCACCCGACGCTGCAATCGGTGCTGACCGCGCCCGCCATGCTGCTCTTCTATGTGCAGCGGCTGATCCTGCCCTTCTGGCCCACCGTAGCGCGCTTGCCGCCCGACTTTCCGGTTTGGGCGGGACTTCTGGCCCTGTTCCCCCTCGGCCGTGGCCTGTGGCTGGCCCGTCCCTGGCCACCCGCGC
>JAGYJW010000111.1 GCA_018401435.1 Deltaproteobacteria bacterium
CCGAGAAGGCGATGAGGCCGATGACCAGCCGCTCGGGGGGCACCAGGGGGTCGAGCAGCTCCCGGTCGCGCAGGCCCGGCTGCAAGGACACCAGGGTGGCCTGCCCCAAGGCGGCGGCGACCTCCCCCAGCCAGGCGCCGCGCAGCCCGGTGGAGGACATGCACAACCACACCTGGTCAAAGGTCTGGGCGGCGATCGCGTCGGGCGAGCACAGGACGGCATCGGGCCGGAAGATCCGGGGACCGTTGGCCCGCGGAGGCTGCAAGGCGAAGCCCGCCCGGGCCTCTGCGGCATAGCGCTCGCGCACATAGACATCGACCGTCGCGCCGCCGCGCTGCAGGTGCACCCCATAGACCTGGCCCACGGCGCCGGCCCCCACCATCAAGGCCCGCATGGCTCAGCCCCCGAAATAGGCCAGGTCCAGCCACTCGACCTCGCACCGCACCGCGCCCCGGTCCAGGTCGCGCTGGATCCACCGCGCCATCACCTTCTTGCCCACCCAGACCTTCTCCTGGGCGCGATCCCGCGTGGGCGGCCCATATTCGCTGCCCAGCTGGGCGGCGGCGCTGGCGCAGAGGGCGGGAGTGGTGCGGGCCAGCCAGAGGTTGTGCTGGTGCAGACGATCATCGTCCCCAAACCACCAGCGGCCATCCTCGAAGAGGGCGTCCCCCAGCTTCACCACAAAGGGGCGAGCGGTATAGGCGGTCAACCGACGACCGCTTTCCAGGTTTCGCGTCTCTTTGGAGCGCATGACGCCGTGAAAATAGAGGCGCCGGGTGCCCAGCGGCCCCGCCTTGTTGCCCCCGGCCACGTCCACCGCGGCCTGAGGGGCTGCGGCTGGTTCGGGGGGGGTGTCCCCAGGCGCGTCGGTGTCTGCGGCAGCGTCTTCGGCGACATCTTCCGCAAGCTCCAGGCCCTCCGCCGACACCGACACGCCGGGCTCGTCAGCGCAACCCAGGAGCAGCGCGAGCAGGAGCCCCTGGTAGGGACGGACAAGCGACGGGCGGGACGGCATGGACGCACACTATCACAGCCGCGTTACAACCCGCTCGGATGCGCCGGCGCGCTCCTTGCCACCTCAGTACACTCGCCCCAGGCGAGGATGTGCAGCATCCGGCGTGCTCCGCCAGCCAGGCCCTCCTGCTCCCCACTAGCCCCGCCAAGCGCCTTCGATGACCACCTCCGACGACATGAGCACCCACGACGTCGCGAAGCTCTGCGGCGTGGCGCCCCGAACGGTCCTGCGTTGGGTCGATGCCGGCGTCCTGCCCGGCTACCAGACCGGGGGTGGCCGCCGGCGGATTCGCCGCTCCGACCTCCTGGAATTCATGCGCACACGGGGCATGGCCCTGCCGGGCGAGCTGGCCCCGGATCGGCGCCGGGTGGCCATTGTGGACGATGACCGGCTGCATGTGCAGCTGCTCACCCGCATGCTCACCACGGAATACCCCGGCCTGGAGATCGAGAGCGCCGCCGATGGTTTCGCGGCCGGGGCGCTGGTCTTCGACTTCCGGCCCAACCTCATCTTCCTCGACCTGGTCATGCCGGGCATGGACGGCTTCGAGGTCTGCCGTCGCATCCGCGCCGACCCCAGCTTTGACGACGTCGGCATCGTGGTGGTCACCGGCCACCTCACCGACGCCTGGCGCCAGCGCCTCGCCGAGCTGGGCGCCGACGAGAGCCTGGTCAAGCCCTTCCGCCGCCGGGACATCCAGCCCTTGCTGCAACGCTTCGTGCCCGAGGGCCTGCAAGGCCCCGCCCCGGCCGCCGCCCCTCCAGAGCCCTGATCGCCCTCAGCCCACCCAGCTGCCGGCCAGCACGCTCGCCAGAAAGACCACCGAGACATAGGAATTGGCCGCAAAGAAGGCCTGGTTCATGCGAGACAGGTCCGTAGGGCTGACCAGGCGGTGCTCCCATAGCAGCAGCCCGGCGATGGCCAGCGCCCCCAACCCATAGGGCCAACCCAAGGCCATGCCCCCCTCCAGGCTGAAAGGCAGCGCCACCAGCAGGCCCACGGTGAAGAGGTGCAGCAGGCTGCTCACTGCCAGGGCCCGCCGCGGCCCCAGGCGCGCCGGCAGCGAATTCAGCCCGGCTTGGGCGTCAAAGGCGTGATCCTGCAGGGCGTAGAGGATGTCGAAGCCCCCCACCCAGGTGGCGATGACCCCGCCCATGATCCAGGCCGGGGCCTGCACCGTGCCGGTCAGGGCGATCCACACGCAGACCGGGCTCAGGCCCAGGGCCACCCCCAGCCACAGGTGGCAGAGGGCGGTGAAGCGCTTGGCAAAGGAGTAGCCCCAGAGCCACAACAGCACGAGGGGGCTGAGGGCCAGGGCCAGGGGGTGCAGCATCGCCGCGGCCAGGCCAAAGAGGGCCCCGCTGCCCAGGGTGAGCCCCCAGGCCCAACCCAGGCGCAGGCGCCCGGCGGCCAGCTCGCGGTCCCGGGTGCGGGGATTGTCGGCGTCGATGCGCCGGTCGGCGATGCGGTTCATGCCCATGGCCGAGGAGCGCGCCGCCACCATGGCCACCGCGATCCACAGCCAGGCCGTCCAGGGCACCGCCTGCACGCGGCTGACCAGCCAGGCGGCCGCCAGGGCGAAGGGCAGCGCGAAGATGCTGTGGGACAGCTTGATGTCGCGGGCAAAGGCCCGCAGCTGGGCCCCTGCACGGGGGTCGGGGGTCATGCGAGCCATCCTCGGGGCCATTGCTGCCCACTCAGCAAGGCGGCCAACGGATCTCCGGTGGCCGGCAGGTCGATGCGCAGCAGCCCCGGGCGGGCCCCCGGCCGGATCGCACCCAGGTCGGAATCCGCCAACAAGGCCGCTCCCCCCTCGGTCATCGCCCGAATCCACAGGGCTGCGGGCAGGTCGGGAAAGGCTGCAGAGAGGGCGGCGGCCTCGGCCAGCAGGTCGAGATCGGGGCTGCTGGCCAGGGAGTCGGTGCCGATGGCCAGGGGCACGCCCCGGGCCACCAGGCCGGCCACATCGGGCAGGCGCCCGCCGATGTGCAGGTTGGAGCGCGGGCAGAGCACCGCCGTGCTGCCCGCCCGGGCCACCGCGTCCAGGTCGGCGGCGTCGGCGGCCACCAGGTGCACCAGGCCGAGGTGGGGGCCCAGCAGCCCCAAGGCCGACAAGGCGGCCACCCCCGATGGCGCCTGGCACAAGCCCTCCCGCCAGGCATGATCGGGCAAGAAGGACGCCAGCCGGTCGTGAAAGCCCGCCCAGGCCCCGCGCCGATGACCCAACAGAAGGCGGTCGTCGGGGTCCTCGTCGCAATGCACCGTGGG
>JAGYJW010000112.1 GCA_018401435.1 Deltaproteobacteria bacterium
GCAGCAGGGCCCCCGGACGGCGGCGAGGGCAGCGGCGAGGGCGCGGCCACGGCGACCGAGCCCATCACGCTGCCCTTCTGCGCGGAGCCCAACGCCGAGGTGTTTGCGCTCCTGCACGCCCTCGTCACGCTGCGCACGCGGAAGTGGCGGCGGCGGTCAAGAGAAGGACAAGGGCAGGGGGAAGGGGAGGAAAGGCAGCGCCGGATCGTCCTGGCGGCGTTGCGGCTGCTGCGGACCAACTTCGACAGGCTGGCGCTTGCGCACGTGGACCCGGCGGACGTGGGCATCGATGTGCACGCCCCGCTCCCCGCTGCGGCAGAACCGCCGTCCGTCCCCTTGACCGAGAAGGAGGAGAAGGAGGAGGGCGGTGGAGGTTTGGCCTCGCTGTTCCCGCTCCGGCGGACGCTCGAGGCGCTCATGTCCGGGGGGGAGGAGGTGGATGCGGGGCTGGGGCAGGCAGCGGCAGAAGCCCTGGCAGCGGGGATGGAGATCCTTTACCCCGACACGCGCGTCCGCTGCGCGCTGCTGGGCCAGCTGCTGCAGGCGCACATCGAGGGCGGGGGGAAGGAGACGGAGAAGGGCGTGCTGTTGCCCCTGTCGGGCCGCGCCACGCTGCTCGACCGGCTCTTGCGGCGGTTCGGGACGAACGAGGGGGTGGTGGCGCTCCTTCCCACGGAGGACGCGGGGGCATCAGCGTCGCTGGAGGAGGCGACGGCGCTGCTCGCGCGGCTCTTCGACGCGCTGGCGCTGGAGAAGCGAAGGGAGCTGGCGGCGCTTGTGCAAGGAGGGGCAGAGGCGGCCGCAGCCTCAGCATCGGGGTTCGCGGAGACGATGGCGGCGCTCCTGAGTGCCTACCTGCGGCAGCTCCTGAGCACCAGCAGCAGCAGTACTGGTGGCGCCTCTGTCCCCCCATCGGCGACGCGCCGGATGCTCGTGCGCTTCGCCCGCATGACGCTCGCGCACTGCCACGCCCTCATCGACGCGGCCGTGGCCGCAGTCTCCAAGGGATCCCTGGACCCCGCCGCCACCCAAGCGTTCCTGCACACGACGCTGGTCGGGCAGCTCCTCCCGCTCCTCGGCACCGCCGCGCCGCTGCTGGGGCACGAGCTGTGGTTCGCCGCCCCGCTCGCCCCGCGCATCGCCGAGGTCGTGCAGCGCCTGGACGCGCTCAACGCCCGGCTCCCGTGCGCGCGCGCCGCCGACGCGGCCCTGCGGCAGCAGGAGCGGAGCGCGGCCCGTGGGCGGTGGGTCTCCCTGCGGCGGAGCGAGGTGCTGTCGGCGGCGTTTGACGGGAAGGAGCACTCGGAGGACGTGAGCATCGAGGACGGCGGCCGGCTCTTCCGCTCCTCGGCCTCGTCGAACCAGCACGCGCTGGCCAACGTCGGCTTCAAAACGGGGCGCGCGGCGTGGGAGTTCCGGCTCGAGTCGGACAGCCCCAACGACGAGTGCTCCGCGCTGGGCGCCGCCGTCAAGCCGGTGGCCTCCTCCAGCTACGAGTCCTGCCCCAACATGTGGATGCGCCGCTCCTACAACGGCCAGCTCTACCACGGGACCAGCGCGGGGTACGGCGCCTTGGCCAAAGTGCACCCGGGAGACGTGGTGCGGGTGGAGGTGGACCTGGACGCGCACACGCTGAGCTTCAAGCGGAACGGGGAGGAGGAGGGCGTGGCCTTCACGGACCTGGAGGGGGAGGTCTTCCCCGCCGTCTGCACCTACCGTGCGGGTATCGAGGTGCGCCTGCTCAAGGTGGAGTGCTGGTCCGGGGAGGCGGAGGAGCTGGAGGCGCAAGACCCCGCCACGCTGCGCTTCGACGGCCGCCGGGCGCGCGCCCCGCCCCCCGGCCACGCCGAGGTGGACGGGTGCGACAACTCGTTCGCGCACGTGGACAGGGAGCGCGACGCGGCGTGGGCGACGGCGGTCACGACGCGGGCCCTCCCCGCGGCCGGCGGGGCGCGGCACGTGTGGGAGGTGTGCGTCGAGCGCTGCGGTAAGGCCGTCCTCGCCGTGGGCGTCAGCGGCGGGGGGCCAGGCTGGGGGCCCGAGGCGGCGATGGCGCAGGTGGGGGCGTTGCCCGGGGCGTGGGCCTGGCGCACGGATGGGACGCTCTGGGCGCACGGCCGGCAGGTGGCGAGCGGCTACGGCAGCGGCGCCAAGGCGGACGCGGACGCGGACGACGCCAGTGTCGGGGCTCCCAGCCACCTCATGACGGACGGGGACGTGGTGACAGTCACGCTCGACACCGCCGCGGGTTCACTGGGCTTTGCGGTCAACGGGCGCGACCTGGGCGTGGCCTTTGGCGCCCCCGGCTCGGGCGCGGCGGCGGAGGGCGCGGCGGTGGTGCTGCTGGACGGTGGTGAGGCAGAGCTGTACCCCGCCGTGTCGCTGAAGCACGCCGGGGACCGAGTGGCCATCCGCCCCGCCGGCACGGTGGGCACGGTGGCGCTGCCCTGGCTCCTGGACCTGGAGCACACGCTGGCGGCGGCCGGCGCCTTGCTCGCGGGGACGGCGACGGCGGGGCCGCGGTTTTCCCCGGGGGAGATGCGCCTGGCCAAGTGGGCGGCCAGCCCCTTGCTCGTCCCGCCGGTGTCGTCGGTGGCGGCGCCCCCGCCGGCCGCTGCGGTGGCGGAGGAGGACGAGGAGGGCGACGGTGACGATGGGGACGTGGAGGAGGAGGAAGCGGGCCTGGAGGTGGACGGCTTGCAGCTGAAGGAGCTGCTGGGCGGGGTCGTGCCCGGGTCGAGCCAGGAAGCGGATGAGGGCGGTCGTCTTTTCAGGCCGATGGGGCGGAAGAAGCGACCGCTCCCGACCCGGGCGGCGGTCGAAGAGGAGGCCCGTGGTGGTCCCATGCAGCCCTTCCTGTCGTTGCTGGGCCTCTCTCCCCCGGACAAAGCCACGTCCACTTCCCCCCCCGACGCCCAGCAGTCGCCGGCCCAAGCCGCCCGGCTGGCCAAATGGCTGGACCCCCACGGCGGCGGGCGCATCACGAAGCGGCTATGCGAAGCCTACCCGGAGCTGGCGGCCGCGGAGACGGCCTGCCTCGCCGCCCTGTGCTGCGCCGCGGGCGTGGCGGGGGAGGCGCTGGTCGGGGTGATGGAGAAGGAGTGGGGCGCGCCCCTCCCGGCGCCGAGTGAGCGGGCGCGGCGCTGCGGGAAGAAGATGCAGGAGCTGCGCATGGCGCTGATCCGGCGGCACCAGGCGCTGAAGGAGGAGCAGGCGCGGCGGGAGGCGGCGGACGAAGCAGAGGCCACGGCGG
>JAGYJW010000113.1 GCA_018401435.1 Deltaproteobacteria bacterium
GTGAAAGAGGGTCCTGCCTTGGACCTCGGCTTGGCGGGTCTTGAGGTCTGCACATCGGCGGTTGAGGACGTCCCGGATATCGTCGAGAGCCTTGAAGTACTTGTTGACCAGGGGTTCGTCCGAGAGGCTCCACAGCCTTTCGGCGGGCTGCAACTCGGGCGAGTAGGGCGGCAGGTGGTGGAGGTGGATGCCGTCGGGAACGACGAGCTTCTTCGAAGTGTGCCAGCCCGCCCCGTCGAGGACGACAACGACGCGGTGCTTTGCTCCAGCGCCGACGGCGTCGGCGAAGGCTTGAAGGACGAACTCGAAGGTGGGCACGTTGACCTTGTCGTGGAGCCACCAGTGGTTCTCGCCGGTTTCGGGCTGGACGAATGCCGAGACCTGCAAGGACTCGAAGCGGTGCCAGCCGAGCGCGATGGGGTGGGTTCCTTTGCGGGTCCACACACGGCGCAGGATGGGCTTGAGGCCAACACGGTGCTCATCCATGCTCCAAAGGGTCACCTTGGCGCCGGGATGCGCCGCCTGGACCTCCTTGACCTTGTCGCCGAGTCGGCTCTTGAATGCGGCCTGTCTGGTCCTCCTTGTCGCCCTTGGGATGCCGAGGGCGAGGCCGGCGAAGCACGTAGCCCAACTCACGGAGCCACCTCCACGCCTTCTTGGGGTCCACGGGCTGACCCAGACGCGCAGACAGCCAGACTGCGGCCTTGGGGCCCGACCAGACGCCACCATCCGGCGCGTCTCCCGCGAGCGCCTCACGCAGCTCGGTGATGACTTCCGCCGTCAGGGGTGAGGTCGCGCCGGGGTTGTTGTGCCGGTGGTCGCCGAGACCGGCGGGCCCGTCCTGGTTGTAGCGCTGGACGATCCTGCGCACCCACGGGACGGACAGCGTCGTCACTTTCGCCGCAGTCGCCACGCCTTCCCCACGGGCGACCAGCAGCACCACCTGCCAGTGACGACTCAGCGTCGCGTCCGGCGCGGCGCGATACCGCGCCTCGATCTCGGCGTTGGACAGGTGGGGCACAACCTTCAGCGGAGCAGGCATGTCGACCTCCAGGTAGGGTCGCTGCCGATCACCCGCCGGGGCGGCTCGCGCAAGGGCGCTCGGTGCGGGACTATCCTCGATCATTCACAAGGGTCCCGTATCAATCCCCCCATCCAATGCTGCTGAGGGCGAGGCGAAGGGACAGCGCGTTGGTGGCGAATGGGAAGAGGGCCAGCTGCTCGGGGTCATTGAAGAGCGCCTGAAAGCTGAAGGGTGCCGCTCGAAACTCCGCCCGCAAGGCGACGAAGTTGCCCCCCGGCACGCCCAGGGCGTAGCGGCCGGGCAGGCGAATCATGCCGGCCTTGAACAGGAAACCCTTGGGTTGGGCCTCGGGGGTGGATTGGATACCATCGCGGTCCGCAAAGTAGCCCGCGCTGTGAAAGCCGAGCTGGGCTTCAAAGAGGCCGGCCTGGTCACCCAGGTTGACCGCCAGATCTACCTCGCCATGCTGCAGGATGCCGCGCTGAACCGCGTGCAGTGTTCGGATGTGGTCGCCCGCGCCTTCGCTTTGGGCGCTGCCTGCGGCGGCCGAGGCGGCCACAGGCAGGTTTCGGAAGAACAGGCTGCTCATTCCAATCTTGTCGGCAGCATCCGAGGCGCCGAAGCGACGCACCGAGAAGGCCTCCACACCCGCGCGCAGGTAGTCCACCGGGCTGCGCGCGCCCTCGGCGTCCTTGCCGCTGGCCGACAAGGTCCCGAAGAGGCCCAGCACGCGCTCATCTGCAGAGGCGTAGAAGCCTCGGACGCCGGTATAGCCGACACGGGCCCCTGCCAGGGGGTGGTCGAGCCAGGCGCCGCCAATCCAGTCCACCGTATAGCTGCCCACACCCGAGCCAGTCGATCCCGCCCCCACCAGGGGCGCAAAGGCGGCCGGATAGAAGTTGGTCAGCGCTGTCGGCAGGACGAGGATCCGTTGCCCGAGCACGCTCTGGGTCACGCTCGCTGAGTAGAAGGCGCCGGCCCGTCGCAGGCCGAAGCCGAAGGCAACATTGGTCGCGTACAGGTCGAGTGGCTGCTCATAGACCCGCTCCTTGCGGCCCCAACGCTTCAGGGGGTCGAGCCCATAGGATCCGCTGGAGGTGGGCATGGGGTCATCGCAGAGCGTGGGCACCCGGGCCGCTCCAAAGGTCCAGTTCAGCTCGGCCGACGCGAAGCCCCAGGGGCGCGGGGCGCCTCCCGACTCCATGCTGTTCAGCCCCATCTGCTGGGCGCTGCGCTCGGCGAAGGCCGCGGCCCCATAGGTGCTGACATTGGTCTTTCGGGCGGCCTGGGCATTGGCGAAGCCCGCCGATCCGGCGATGGGCAGGTTGAATTCGCAGCCAGGGGGCCGAGCCCGAGCCTGCGGGGCAAAGAAGAGGGCCAGCGCTGCCAGCGCCGCGCGGCCCAGGCGGACCCACGGCCCCCTCACGGGCCACTCCCGCCGCCCTTGGGCTCGGTCAGGTAGAGGCACATATCCGACACCGCCAGCCAGGCGTCCAGATCGTCGCCATAGTCGAGCACCAGCGCGCAGGAGAGGTTGCGGAGGGCCAGCGGGCAAGCGTAGACATCCTGGGGCGCCACCAGGCTGGCGGTGTCCTCTCCCAGGCCTTCCGTGGCGATGACCCGACACTCATAGTCGGCGAAGAACTGTTCGTATCGGGCCTCTGCCAGCGCGCCGTCGGACGTACACTCCTGCGTGCGTCCAGCGATGGCATAGGCCACCTCCAGGCAATGCTGCCCTTCCGGCAAGCTTCGCACGCAACCCATCTGCCCACCCAACCAAAGCAGCGTCACCCCCCTCGAAGGGGTATTGAAGGAGTGGCGCCTCAAGGCACCTCCTCGGTCCAGGGCTGCCCGCCGGTGTCGGGCACCTGGAACCAACCCAGCAGCTCCCCTTCGGGCGCGCGGAAGCTGTAGACCGAGCCTGGGTTGGCCAGGGCAGAGAAGCTGCCACCTGCCGCGATGGAACCGATTCCCACCTCTTCGCATCGGTCGGTCACAATGGCGAGATCCACTGCCGCGCTGGCAAAGACCGTGAGTTCGACAGGCTGGCCCCCCGTCAGCACCCAGGCTTGCTCAGTAGTCCCTCCGGCCC
>JAGYJW010000114.1 GCA_018401435.1 Deltaproteobacteria bacterium
GTCACCGTCACAGTGCCGTCAGCCTTCAGGCTGCGCACCAGGGCTTCCTGACCGCTTCGCGTCCTTATGTAGTCGTTGCCGTTCCTGCTGATCAGCTCTTGGTTAGGGTCGTAGGCCGCGCGGGGCCGCTGCGCCCCAGTCTCTTGGTAGTAAAACTCGCCCGCCTCGGTCAGCTGGGCGCGCTCGATGGCCCGGTTGCGCGCCTCCTCGGCCCGCTTGCGGGCTTGTTCCCGGCGCTGCCGCAGAGCGTCGGCCCGGCGGGCGGCCTCGTCGCGGTCGGCCTCGATCATGAAGGCGCGGCGCAGCTCGTTGCTGGCCCGCATCAGGCGGCCATACTGCTTGCCCAGGAAGCGGAGCATCTCGGGCAGCCGGTCAGGGCCGACCACCACGATGGCCAGCGCAACGATCAGCGCGATCTCGCCAAAGCCGAGGTTGAGCATCTGGGGGTCCGGGGGCTGAGCCTCGCCTCCCTATCTCGGTTGGGGCACAGGGGCGGCCCTGCATGGGCCCCGCCGCGATGCGGGTCCCTGTCGGTTATCGGGGGTCGAACCCCCAGCCACAACACCCACCATGTGCCGCCTCTTCGG
Organism: Deltaproteobacteria bacterium; assembly: GCA_018401435.1. GTDB lineage: Bacteria > Myxococcota_A > UBA796 > UBA796 > UBA2385 > M30B51. The sequence continues at coordinate 588 of JAGYJW010000114.1, forward strand.
CTTCCGAAGCAATGTCCCCACCACCACCCACCGCTCGCTGGTGGAGGCCGAAAACGCCATCGCCAACCAGGCCTGCGGCCATGGCGACGGCTGGGGGATTGGCTATTATCTGGGGGAGGAAGCCTATATTCTCAAGGCCGATGCCGGCGCTGCCAGCGACGAGCGCTTCAAGCGCCTGAGCAGTCGCCTGCAGAGCCACGCCTTCGTGGTGCATGTCCGGCGGGCCACCGTGGGCGGGGCCGACTACCTCAACACCCACCCCTTTCGGCATGGGTCCTGGGTCTTCGCCCACAACGGCACCCTTTTTGGCTTTGAGGGCGATGTGGATCTTCGGGGGCGCCTCTTGGCGGCCACCCGACCCCACCTGCGGGATCTGATCTTCGGGCAGACCGACTCCGAGCACCTGTTCTACTACCTGGTGTCGGCCCTGATGGACGCGGGCGTGCCCGAACATGGGCGCTGCAACCCCGATCTTCCCCAGGCGGCCGAGGCCCTGCGCGCTGCCACCGACCAGCTCTTTGGCTGGGCCCAACAGGCTGGCGGCCACCCGCCCCTGGTGAACTTCATCCTCACCAACGGGCGCAGCTTCTTTGCCCAGCGGGCTGGCCTCGACCTCTACCTGGCCAGCCAGAAGAAGCGCTGCGCCGACTTCGACACCTGCCCGGCCGAGAAGCTCTGCTTCCGGGAGCTGCCCTCGGTCGCCCGCTTTGGCCAGGCCCCCTTGCCCGAGGGTTCGGTGCGCAAGGTCAACCACCTGTTGGTGGCCAGCGAGCCCATCGGCGAAGAGGACCACTGGGAGCCTATTCCCGATGGGATGCTGCTGGCCTTGGACGAGGCGATGGAGCTGCACCTCTACCCGGCCACCGCCCGCTTGGCCCGGTAGAGGGCCTCATGCGCCTGATCCCGATCCTGCTCCTGAGCCTGTCCTGCGCCCACCCCGCTCCGCCAGCGAGGACGCCCTCCTCGGCCGGGTCCACCTGGGGCCATCTCGCCGCCGCCATGGCCGCCCAGAGCGCGACCGGCGCCCTGGCCTTCAGCCTCGACGCGCTGGAGGGCAGCCCGCAGCCGCCCCGCTGCTTTCCCGGCGAGACGCTGGTGGCCACGCCCAAGGGCGATGTGCCCATCAACCACCTGGGCACCGGAGACACCGTCTGGGCGGTGGATCGCAGCAGCGGCCAGCAGCTGCCCGCGCGGGTGGCCTTCCGTTGGGATAGCTTTGGCAAGGAGCTGATCACAATCCAGGCGGGTGCCGAGACGGTGAGCAGCACCCCCAGCCACCGCTTCGCCGATGCAGAGACGGGGGAGTGGGTGCGGGCAGGCGCCCTGTCGGACGGACAGATGCTGGTGCTGCGGGATGGCGACCAGCTGCAGAGCGCCCCAGCCCAGGTCCGAGCCCTGCCGCCGGGCGACGTGATCGACGTGCACAGCCTCATCCTGGAGGGGCCGCACCGGGCCTGGTTCGCCGGAGGCTTCCTGGTGACTGAGTAGGGCCGCCCCCCTTGCGGCGCTGCCCTCGCCGGTCGCCCGCCTGCTTTGGGGAGGCGCGAGAGCCGCATGCGCCGGTGCGCGTTCAGCCCCCCTTCACCAGCGCGTCCCAGCGGGCCTGCATCGCCTCTTCGGGCACCTCTTCGATGCTGTGGCCCACCATCCACTCGTGGCCAAAGGGATCCACGAAGCTGCCGCTGCGTTCCCCGTGGACCGGGTCCGCAGGGGGCCGCAGGATGGTGGCGCCGGCGACCCGGGCCCGCGCGAAGACGGCGTCGCAGTCGTCCACATGCAGGTGCATGGACAGGCCGGGCTTGCCGCTGGGGCCGACCATGCCCATCTCTGGGTACTCCGCCGACAGCATGATCACGATGCCTGGCGCCAAGACAAGCTCCGCGTGGCCGATGCGCCCGTCGCTGGGGTCCACCAGGCGAAAGCGCTCCGTGGCGCCAAAGACCTGCGCATAGAAGGCGATGGCGGCAGGGGCGTCCGAGACGCGCAGATAGGGGTAGCACGCGTGGATGGACATGCTGGCTCCGCTTGGTCGTCTCCAGCTCTTGCCGCGATGCTGCCGCAGGTGGCCCCTCAGCTGGGGCCGCGCCCGCCGCCCCCCGGGCCCGCATAGGCCCGCCAGTCATATTGGTAGCGCTCGATGTCGGGGTCCCAGGCATCCCAGGTGGGGGTCTGCTCCAAGGCGGCCAGGCGATCGGCGGGCACCACGCCGGGCACCAGGAAGGCCTTCTGCCGGTGCAGCTTGTAGGGGTTGCGCAGCTCGAAGCCCAGGCTGCCCAGGATGCCTCGGGCAATATACCAGGTTGCCTGGGCATTCCAGCCATGGGCAATCTTGATGACCACCCCCAGGCCCTCGGGGTAGTCCGGGTGCTCGATGGCCAGGCCCAACAGGCCGTCGGCCCCCTCCTTGGCCAGCACCCGGCCCTCACCCGCCTTGAGGATGGTGCTGTCCAGCCGGTTGAAGCCGCCCACCAGGTCGGGGTTTCGGGTCATGGCCTCCCAGATCCAGTCTTCGTCT
>JAGYJW010000115.1 GCA_018401435.1 Deltaproteobacteria bacterium
CCCGACTCTGTTCGCAAACATCGGCACCCGTCGTCTACCCCTCGGCACCAACCGACGAGGCCGCCATGACCGCACCCTTCCCCCACCGCTCCCTCCTCCTGCTCGCCCTCGCCCTGGGCTGCTCGGACCACAGCCTGGTCGGCCTCGACAAGTTCGCGGAGGACACCGCCGCGCTGGACAGCGCAGACCCGGACACCGGCGACACCGGCGATGTGCCCGACGAGCACGAGCCCGAGGAGACCGACTGCCACCGCTTCGTGTTCACCTGGGTGGCGCCGGTCGTGGCCGACCTGCACATCGAGGGTGAGCTGCAGGGCGCCGATGGCGGGGTCGTGCTGCCTTGGCAGCGGCTCACCGGCGTCGTGCACGGTTCGGAGGTCTCTCTGGAGATGAAGGTGTGTGGGGCCACCGCCTTCCGGGGCGAGGCCGTCGCGGACCTCAACCAGGACGGGATCGGCGACACCTGGAGCTGCCTGCGCACCAGCGATGGCAGCTTCGCCCTGGCCGGCAGCCTCTCTGCCAGCCTGGACGGCATCGCGCTCACGCCCCGGCCCATCGCCGACCCAACCAGTTTGGGATGCGGCCTGCTTATTCCCTTTGATGAGGTCCTGGCGCGATGAGCCTTGGACGGGACGCGGGGCGGTCGGAACCCTGTCCGCGCGCCGGGCCCCGCCGCGTCTCCTGGTTGACCCCCTCCTTGGAGCGACCATGAACGACGTCCTGACCCTGGTGCACCCCGCAGGCCGACAAGGCCCCGCACACACGCTGGACCCCGACACGCTGCTGGTCGAGGCCGCTGGCGCGCCGGCCCTGCTGTCCACCGTGCGGGGCGCCCCGCTGCATCGGATCGTCCCGGCGGATCCCCTGTTGGGCGAACTGCTTCAGTTGGGTGTAGACGTGCGCTCTGTCGGCGTCCTGGGCACGGCGGCGGCTGAGGCGGCGCAGGTGCTGGCGCGGGACCTGCCCGGAATGGCCGTCTGGGTGGACCAAGCGCGCATGAGCCTCGCGCGAGGCCAGCGGCGCTTCACCTTCCCGGTTGGGTCATTGGATCCAGCCGACCGGAGGCTGCTGCTGCAGGCCCTCGCCCGCCTCTCGACGCTGGGGCTGGTGCAACGCGGGCCCTTTGCCGACCGGCACGCGCGCTTTCACCCGTTCTGGGGCTTCCAGCTGCCCGATGACGCGGCCGTCCGTCGGCTGATCCAGGGCGAGTGGCTGAGCGCGCTTGCGGCGGCAGTGTTGTCCGACCAGGCGCGCCGGCTGGCGGTGCCCCTCTGCCTGCGCACCCTGGTGGAGCTGGAGGCAGCACCGGATCTGGGCGGCTGGCGCGCAGAGCTGGATGTGCTGGCCCTGGCCGAGGTGGCCGGTCAACAGCGGCTGCTGTGGGTCGAGAGCAAGACCGGGGCACCCGACCGCATCGACTGCGACAGCCTCGCGCACCGTCGCGACGGCCTGGCCCTGGTCTTTGCGCGGCTGGGCTTGCCCAACCCCAACCCCGAGGTGGTGGTGGTGGTCCCCGCAGCCCAGACGCCGGGACGGGAGGACGCCCTGGGCGCGCTGTGGCTTCGGTTGGCAGAGCTGGGCATCGCCCTGGTGCGCCCGTCGGAGCTTCGCCGTTGGGCGAACCATGTGCTGGGCGACGCGCGTCTGCGGACATGAACCGCGCGCAGCGGGTCGGCGCTTCCCCGCCACCCTTGCCTCGACTATGGTCGCGCCGGCTTCCACCGGATCCGGAGAAGGGCATGACGAGCTACCCCGAGGGCCTGGCCCGCTGCATCGCGGACCTTGCCGCAGCCCAGGCGCGCGTTGACGACGCAGAGGCCGCGATCGACGAGAGCGCGGCGGCGCCCGCGCTGAGCTTGCTTCAAGCCCGGGACTCGGCCGTCGCAAGCCGGTCCCGCGCGATGGGCAGCGTGGCGGCGTTGACCGGCCCGAGGGTTCTGTTGATTGCGTGCACGATGTTGAGGGGGCAGAGCCGCTACCTGCACGTCGGCGCCGAAGACCTCGCGCAGGATGTGCAGGGGAAGCTGATGGCAGCCTGCGGCACCTTCAATGGCGAGACCGATGTCCAGGCCGCAGCCTGGGTGCACCAAGTTGCAGCCAACGCCTGCAGGGACCTGCTCCGCAAGGCAAAGCGCGAGCCAAAGTTCGTCGAGATTGGTGCGGACACCGAGCCAACCCCAGGTGGTCCGCCTCCGCCGAATGGGGAGCGTCCCCCAGACGACAAGATCGACATCCTGCGGCTCAAGCGTCGCCTTCCCGGACTGCTCGAGCTCTGCAAGGAGCAGGCGGTGGACCTCGTCCAGACCAAGGCGCCCGAGGATCTGCTGTTGCTTGCGCGAAAGAAGAGCATCGGCATGTCCCGCGAGGCCATCGAGAAGAATGTGCAGGTGTGGAAGCTCTTCAAGATCGGCCAGTTTGCCCTGGGCGATGTGTTGGCGGCAGACGAGATCGCGACCGAGCTGGGGACCCTCTCGGCCACCAGCGTCTCCCGCTATGCAGACCGGGGTATGTGGGCCTGCGAGACTGGCCGCCAGCGGGGGCTGCGCCCCGACTACCTGCCAGACGAGCCCGATCCCCAGGGCTACCGCCTCTTGCAGGCCCTCAATTTCCTTGCGTTGAAAGATGATTCCAAGGCCAGGAGGCCGGCATGAGCGCCCCCATCGACGGCCTGCGCTACATTGGCGCGGACCCCGCGGCCCGCAGCGGCTGGGCCACCCCCGAAGCCCACCTGGCCTGGTTCGAAGGGCCGGGCGGTCGGCGGTGGTCCGTGCAGCGCCAACACCTCAGCCCCTTTGTGGATGTGCGCTTCAACGAGTGGCCCGCGCTGCTGCGCCAGCGCCTGGTGGATGTGCTGTGTTGCTCCGTGACGCGGGCCCCGCAAGCGGGACCCACCACGCTGGACCTCAGCCGTCGCTTCGAGGTGGTGCCCGCTCAAGACGGCGTCGCCTGGCGGGTTGCGGGCTTTCAGCACGTCTCGACAGCGGACTGGAAGGTGGTCAAGCACGTCCTGGGGCAGGGGTCCGAGGGGGATGGGCCCGGCGAGACAACCGCATGGGAGCGAATTCTGG
>JAGYJW010000116.1 GCA_018401435.1 Deltaproteobacteria bacterium
GAGAAGAACGGCGGACTCCGCGACGGCACGGACGAGCAGCGTGTGTTCGTCAACCAGGCTTTGGCGACCGACGACTTCGCTGTACTGGAGGGTCCGCCTGGCTCCGGAAAGACCACCGCGATCTGCGAACTCATCATCCAGCTCGCCAGGAGGGGCAAGCGGGTCCTCCTGGTCGCGTCCACCCATGTCGCCGTCGACAACGTGCTCGAGCGCCTCCTCGAATGGCAGAATGCGTCCACCGAGAAGCTCGTGATGCCGATCCGGATCGGCGACGAGGACAACGTCTCGTCCGACGCCGTGGGAGCTTGGGTGCTGCGGAACCTTCTCAGGACCTGGCGTGGTGAAATCCTCGACTTCCTCGACCGACCGCAGGGCGCAGCACCCGAAGGGGCCGGGGCACGGAGCATGCTCAAGGGAGCGCTGACCCGTGACGGCGAGGAGTCCCCGTTGATCCGGATGCTGCTCGATGCGTCCAACCTGGTCTGCGGCACCACCATCGGCATCCTCCAGCACCCGGCCATCAAGGCGTCGCGCAAGAAGGGCGGCGCGGCGATGGAGCCGTTCGACTACCTGGTGCTCGACGAGGCCTCGAAGACCACCTTCACGGAGTTCCTGGTGCCCGCCGCGTACGCCGAGCGTTGGGTGGTAGTCGGAGACCGCCGCCAGCTCTCGCCCTACGTGGAGGAGCAGGACCTCGCCGAGAACTTCCGGGGGCTGTTGCCGCCCGAGGTGGGGCGCGCCACCGCGCATACCTTCCTCGCCTCCGATGCGGTCCCCCGTGGGCTCCGAGTTCGTTCCCTGGTCGCGGTCGCGTCCGACGAAGAGGCGCACCTCGTGGCTGACGAGGCGGAGGCGCGCGACATCTACGCGGTGGATCTGGACGGGGTGCAGCCCGCGACGCTTCGCGGCGTGCCTGGCGCTTGCGTCGAGCTGCTGTACGCCGACCTGATCTTCGGCAATCCGGCGACGATCGCGGCATGGCAGCACCGGCTCCCAGGTGACCTGCAAGCCGTCGCGGGTCCGGTGCCGGAGCTTGCGAGCTGGGAGGCTCACCGGCGCGCGGTCGGAACCCGATCGCCCGATGACCCGGTGTCGTGGGCCGGGGAGGTAGCGTGGAGGCAGGTGCGAGCCTACGAACTCCGCTTCAATGAAGCCGAACAGAAGCGCCTGCTCGGCGAGCTCGCCGCCCTCATCCCCACCACGCTGGGCGACTGGTTCTTCGAGTTCCGTCGCCGCCGGCCGCGGACCCTGGGCGACGTGCAGCAGACCGCCGCCGAGGCGCTGGAGGAGGACCTCGCGAACATGCGCCGGGTGTCGATGCCTTCGATCCTCGAGATCCTCCAGCTCGGTGCGGGTTCGCTCGGCTGGGACAACGAGACCGCCTTGACTCACGGTTTGCCGCGTTGGGCCCTGGAGCAGCGGCTGGTCTCCCTGTCGTACCAGCACCGGATGCACCCGGACATCTCGGCGTTTCCCCGGGCCCAGTTCTACGCCGCCGACGACCTGCTCAACGACGCCGCCGGCATGGCCGAGGCTCGCGCATGGAGCCACTCGCCGGTACGCGCGCCGTGCCGTGGGATCGACATCGCGCCGGCGCGCGAGCGCGGCCGCAAGAAGGGGTCCTCGGGCAACCGGAACCCCGCCGAGGCCGACGCGGTCATCACCGAGCTCAAGGAGTTCGTGAGCTGGGCGGCCACCGCCCCAAGGCCGGGGAAGGACCCGCAAGCGCCCTGGGAGGTCGCGGTCCTCACGTTCTACCGCGGCCAGGAGAAGGAGCTGCGATCCCGGCTGCAGGCGATGAGCGGCCAGCACGGGAACAGCCGGAACTTCCGGCTGCCCGGGGGCAAGGGGCGAGTGCACGTCACGTTGTGCACCACCGACCGCTTCCAGGGGCACGAGGCGGATCTGGTGCTCCTCTCCTTCGTGAAGAGCGGGTCCACGGGCTTCTTGAACAGCCCGAACCGGCTCAACGTCGCGCTCACCCGCGCTCGGTACCAGATCGTGCTGGTCGGTCACCGGAGCTGGCTCGCGTCCGAGAGGTGCCGGTCCGAGCTTCTTCGTTCGCTCGCGAGCGCCGAGCAGTACGCCCACGACATCGGATGGGAGCCCGAATGATCCGTCTTTCCCGGTCGCTGAAGGTTTCCACGTTCGACGTGGAGGCCACCGTCGCCCTCGGCCAGGACCGCCCCGAGTTCCTCGCCGTGGCCCGCCTCGCCGCCGATCTCGGCCGCCCTATCGGCGCCCACGTCGTGTTGCGCGAACTGCTGGGCGAGCGGCCAGAGGTCCTCGGTTGGCGGGTCATCGAGCGCTGCGTCGCCTTGGGCCTGCTCGAACGGGAGCGCAGCGATGGACCCACCTCGCTGTCGGAGTCGGGTCGGCTCGCACTCGAACACGGCGAGGTGCTGGTGCCCGAAGAAGGGATCTGGCGCATCTACGTGGTGGACGATCCGCTGGTGACGGTACCACTCATCCACGCTTCGCGCCTGGAATCCGAGCCAGTCCACAGGGAGCGGAACGCGATGCGTGACGCTCGAAAGCGAGGCGATAAGCGGGTTCAGCCCGACCGCGTTCCCGACCTGTTGCGGCGGTGCGAGCGCGGCCCTGTCGCGGTGTCGAAACAGAACGGACACCTCTTCCAGCTCGTGAACGTCGCGGATCGCGGGTCGTTCGGCCCGTCGTCCGAGGTGCGGTTGACGGTGGACTGGTCGGACGAGGCGGTGCTTCGCCTGGCGGGGCACCTCCCCCATGACGAGCAGGTGTCGCGGCACCAGCCGATGGACGCGGTGCTCGATCTCCCGGACGCGCTCGCCGACCTCACCTACGAGTTGATGTGGAAGCGCCTGGCCGCCCATGCGCTACGCCTGCACCCATCGGAGCTGGACCGCTGGCACGCGCAGGCCGGCCGACCGGTTGTCCCTCTCTCGTTTCCGTCGCTGCGCCCCGCGGCACGTCACTCGTTCTTGCACGATCTCGACGTACCGGCCTCGGAGTGGTCGACGCTGGGCCGGTTCGACTCCACGGTGCTGAAGGCGGCGCCGGTGGTT
>JAGYJW010000117.1 GCA_018401435.1 Deltaproteobacteria bacterium
CGCTTTCGCTGCGTGGCTCCAGCATTCTATCGGCGCCCTGCAGCCCCATCGCCCAGCCCTCATCGAGGCCTTGGGTGGGCTGGCCTGCCCCATCGCCACCACCAACTACGATGGTCTCGTCGAGAGGGTGCTCAGCCGGCGAGAGCTGCTCTGGACCGAAGTCAACAAGGTGGACCGCTGGCTGCGCCGTGACGACCCCGGCGTGCTCCACCTGCACGGCCACTGGGAGCACCCCCGGTCCGTTGTATTGGGCACCCTCGACTACCACGCCGTCGCCAGCGATTCCTACGCCAGCGCGGTGCTGCGCTCCCTTTGGATGGATCGCACCCTGCTCTTTGTTGGCTGCGGTGGCACCCTGGCCGACCCCAACCTGGGGGCGCTGATTCGCTGGGCGGCGAGCACATTCAGAGGGGTCGCGCGCACCCACAAGCTGCTCCTGCGCACCGATGAGGCGCTGCCGGTGGATCCGCAGCTGCTGCGAGACGCGCGGGTTGATGTCATCCGCTACGGCTCCGAACACAACGACCTGCTCCGCTACTTGCAGCGCTGCGCCCCCCGTGCGGGCGGCAGCGGGGTCGGTGGCAAGGAGGGCGACTGACGACGGCCCGCAGTCGCCGTCCCGGGCCGCCCGCCTGCCCCACGAGGCTGAACTCAGCGCTGCGATGCGCGCCTGGGCCGAGCAATTGCCCCAGCTGCTCTGGAATGAGGATGGCCAGGCGTTGACCCACGAGGTCTATGTTGAGGTGGAGGTTGAAGAGTCCGGACGAGACATGGGGGCGCCTACAGGACCGGGCGAGCGGCGCATCCTGCTCGACCTCGTCCGGGGGCGTCCGCAAGCCTGGGTTCTGGAGGGGGAACCCGGTGCGGGCAAGTCCACCCTTCTGAAGATGACGCTGCTCGACTTGCTGGATGCCCGAGAGACGGACTCTGGGGAGCCGCTTCCCATTGTGGCCAGCGTGGCCGACCTTGTGGCTTGCGGTGACCTGGCCCGGGCGGCTGCGCAGCCCGTCGCAGCAGCCCTTCGCCCGTTGGTTGAGGCGGCAGTACGTGCCGGGCTGGACTCTGGGCGGGTGGTGCTCCTTCTGGATGGTGCGGACGAGGTCGACCAGGTGGAGGCGGCTGCGGATGCCATCGAAAGGGCGCGCCTGGCGACCCTGGGCTGCGCCCTGGTGGTCTCGGGCCGTCCCGAGGCCTTCGCCCAGGCCCGCCACCGCTGGCTGGCCTATTTGCAGGCCCGGCTGTTGCCGCTGCAACCCGAAGCGGCCAAGCAGCTGCTCATCAAGCGCCTCCGGGCGGCTCCGGGTCGGGTCCAACCCACCCTGGACCGCCTCAACCGAGATGGCCTGCAGGACTTCCTCACAAACCCGCTGCTGCTCACACTGGTGGCGGTGGTGGTGCGCAAGCGCGGCCACCACCCGGACCGTCTGCCCGCCCACCGCGTGGGGCTGTTTCGCCAGGCGGTGGACGTGCTGCTGGGTATGGAGGAGCGGAAGAGCTGGCCCCTGCAGAACCGCGCACGCGCCTTCCAAAGCCCGGCCCAGGCTCGCAAGGTGCTGTCCGAGGTCGCCTTGGCCGTTCATGGCGAGCCCGGGGCCAAGCTGCGCCTGTCGGAGGTGCAGCAACGTCTGGCCCGGGCCCTCGACGACAGAGGCTTGCCCACTGCGCTCCTGGAGATTCAACGGATTACCGGACTGGTGGAGCTGCGCCCAGTCGGCGGGGGCCAGGACCTGGTGCTCTTCCGGCATCGCGCCTTGCGCGAGCACCTCGCTGCAAGCCGCATCGCGGAGCTGGTCGGCCTTGGACAGGCCCAAGCCCCGACCTTCGCCGCTGTCCTGGCCCGGGCTGCGAGAGCCCCAGCCCAGTGGGGTGGGGCCTTCGCCCAGGCCTGCGCCCTGCTGGGAGGGCACGCTGAGGATGGGACAGCCCCACGCCCCGACCTGGTGGACCGGCTGGTGGATGCCTGCCGAGAGGCCAGCCCGGACCTGGCCTACCAGGTGGTTGCGGCCGCCGACACCCTGTCCCCCGCCGTGTTGTGCCGCGTGCTGGAGATGAACCCGGCGCGAGAGGCTTGGGAGCAGCGCCGTGAAGTGCTGGAGCGCATTGCCACGGGCGGCCTGCTGCCCGACCCGCTGTTGCGGGTGCAGGTGCTGTCGGCCTATCGGCGCACGACCGAGCACGGCGTGGACCTGTGGTGGTGCCGCTACGCCCTGGAGCAGGTCGCCAAGGCCAGTCCACCCGCGAAGGCCAACGCTGCGGAGCGCCAACACCATGAGCGGGCCCAGCAGGCGGCGACCGCGGCGCTGGCAACCTTCTTCGACCACTTCCTCAAAGAGCGGGGGGAGCGCGCCCTGGCCGAGCTGGCGGCGCTGGGCCGCAGGCTCTTTCCCGATGCCCCCGATCCCCTGGACGCCATCTGGCGCGAGATTCCGGCGGGAGAAGGCGTCATCGGCAGCCCCGAGGGCGTCGACCATCGCGACGAGCGCCCGCGCTTCCGACTGGCCATGGGCGGCGGGCTGCGGATGCTGGCAGTGCCGGTGACGAATTCGCTCTACGAGTGTTTCGATCCCGGTCATCGGTCTGAACGCGGGGACTTCTCCTCTTTCGGCGATGGCGTCCCAACAGCCGACCAGGACGCCCACCCGGCCTACAACGTGACCTGGTGGGAGGCCGCTGCCTTCGCGGCCTGGATAGCGACCCTGCGCGACGACTGGGGTGGCTGTCGCCTGCCTGCCGACGTCGAGTGGGAGTACGCCTGTCGCGCGGGCTCCCAGGGTGATTATTGGTCCGGAGACGGAGCGGAGGCCCTCGATAAGGCTGGCTGGTACGGCAGCAACAGCGGCGGGCATCCGTGGCCTGTGGGCCAGAAAGCACGCAACTCCTTTGACCTGTTCGATGTACACGGCAATGTCTGGGAGTGGTGCGGGTCGCCCTGGGTGGACGTCCTTGTTGCCGCTGCTG
>JAGYJW010000118.1 GCA_018401435.1 Deltaproteobacteria bacterium
GGCCGCCGCTGACCTGCACCCGGGCCTGGGGAAGGCCGTGGCGCAGCAGCACGGCGCGGGCCACCGTCTCCAGGCGGCCCTGCAAGGCCCGGCCCCAGGGATCGCCCATCAGCGCGTTCATCAGCGCGTCTTCCAGCTCGGCTTCCAGGGCGGCGGGGTCCAGTCGGCCCCGCATCAGTGCACCGTCTCGGTCTCGTAGCAGCGGTGGGTCCAGATGCGCACGGGCACGACAGGCTCCTCTCCCACGGCGGGGGGTCCGGTGACCTCCTTCATATACCAGATCTCGAACTGCCGAAGGCGCTGGTTTCCGCTGTGTCGGGCGTTCCATTCCCGGCAGCGGTACTTTCCGTAGTAGAGCCGCATGTCCTTGTATTGCTTCAACCAGATGTTGCGCATATATTTGCGCCAACGTTGGTTCTTGTACATTCCCGAGACATTCTCGGGCTTGACCCGGGTCAACCAGCCCTTTGCGCCGTCGGGCTGGCCCTGGGGGCTGGTCTGGGCGCCATCGGGCCAGGTGGCCCGCTCGGCCTCGGTGGCCCACTGGGGCTCTCCCCCCTGCCAGATCTCCACCCAATCGCCGCCGCTCAGCTGGCCCGGCATCACGAACCAGCCATCGTCCTTGAGCGGAAAGGGGGCGAACATATTCCACTTCTGGTCAAGGCGAAGGGCGTGTCCCAGGCTGCGCGCCGGCTCGGGCACATCGTAGCGAGAGCCCCCCACGGTGCTCAGATTCCACATCACCACAATGAAGAGGAAGAAGGCCGCCACCAGGTTGTGGGCGCCCACCCCGACCAGCCGCAGACCCCGCGACGCGGCCGGCGGATCGGTGATGCCCAAAGCCTGCGTGGGCAGCGCGTTCACCCGCCAACCCAGCCGGTCCCAGAACCAGCCCGGGTACAGGGCCAGCCAGGCGCCGATGCAGATCCAGGGGAACATGCCGATCTCCAGACCGGCAAAGAAGCCAAGGTGCATGAAGATGAAGGCAGACACCACGAAGCTGCGCACCGGCCCGCGCAGAAAGGGCACCAGGAGCAGGTAGGGGCCCGCGATCTCCCAATACCAGGTGGCGGGGGTGAGGATCTCCAGCAGCCAGGGTTGGGACAGCAGCAGATCGGCGAAGGGCTGCTTGGCGAAGTGGTCGATCATCAGCGAATAGTAGACGGCCTGGCCATTGCTCCACACCGCCCCGGACTTGAGGTAGGCCGTGAAGATGTAGACCACGGCCAGCTGCACCGAGAAGCCCAGGCTGGCCACACCCACCACTAGGCCCGGCGCCGGGCCGGTGGGCCAGCGCCGCAAGGAGTCCAGGCTGAGCCGGGCGCCCACTGGCAGAAAGAGGCACCAGAACAGCAGCAGCCGCATGACCACATCGCCGGACTGCAGCAGGATGCCGCCCCGCACATGCAGCGAGATGACCATCAACCACAGCACCAGGTTGCTCAGGCGCGTGCGGTAGCCCAGCGCAAAGGCCAGCCCGGCTGCGGCCTGGATCAGCAACAGGATGCCGGCCCAGGTGGCCGCGCCCGAGCCCATATAGATGGAGAAGTGCTCCACCCGGCTGAGGTGGGACATGACGGCGTCGCGGGGCAGCGCGCCGGCGTCGCTGTGAAAGGCCCGCAGGTCCGAAAAGCGGCTGAGCACGTCATAGACGCAGAGCAGGCCCAGGCTGATGCGCATGAGGGCCAGCGAGCGGGTGTCCAGGCCGAAGACCTCGGCCAGGGCGCGGCCGGCCCAGGCCAGGGGCCCGCCCCGGGGTGGCGTCATAGAGGCGGGCGTCGATGGGGCGGCAGGAGTCATGCGCGCCATTATCCCCAGGCGCGCCCGGTCCGCACGAAGCCAACACCCCGCACCCCCCGATCGCGGGTGGTCCTGATCGCCGACAGGCCCGGGCGCGGCGCCCGCGCGATCAGTCCGCGCCCAGCTCGCGGTCGATGATGCTCTTGAACTCGCTGAAGGGCTGGGCCCCGGAGATCATGATGCCATTGATGAAGAATGCGGGGGTGCCGCTCACACCGGCGGCCATGCCATCCTCCATATCTTTCTGCACCTCGGCGGCCTGCTTGGGGTCCTGCCGGCAGGTCTGCCACTTGGCCAGATCCACGCCGTTCTGGCGGGCATAGCCCTCGAGATCGGTCTCTTGCAGGGCCTGCTGGTTGGCCATCAGCGTGGTGTGCATCTCCCAGTACTTGCCCTGTTCGCCGGCGCAATTGGCGGCGATGGCGGCGGGGATGGCGCGGTCGTGGAAGGACAGGGGGAAGTCCCGATAGACCATCAGCACCTTGCCCTCGTACTCCTTGAGCACCTGCTCGACGGCTTCATTGGCCTTGCCGCAGTAGGGGCACTGGTACTCAGCAAACTGCACAATCGTGACGGGGGCGCCCTTGGTGCCCAGGTAGGGGTCGTCGTCGATGCTGACCTGAATGCGGGGCACATCGGGGTAGGGCAGCTTGTTCTGCACCTTGTATCTGGCCTTGAGTTCGTCGATATAGGCGGCAAAGCGCTCGGACTGCTTGCGCCGGCGCAGCTCGCCCTTGATCTGGACCTCGGCCTGCTCATAGGTGGCGCCGCGCAGCTGCCGGGCGATGACCGGGTAGAACTCGCGGGCCTCCTGTTCGGTGACCTCGGGGGTCTTGTCTTCGATCTCGACCTTGAGCAGGGCCTCGGGGCCGTCAAAGCCGCGGGACTTGGCCTCGGCCTGCAGCACGGACTCCATCACCTTCTGTTCGAGGGTCTGGTTTTCGGCGTTGTAGACCCCGGTGAGGTAGTCCACGCGGGCCTTGATCAGCTGGCCTTCGACCTCGCCGAGCAGATCACCATAGGTGAGCTGCCCGCCCTCCCAGGAGGCGACCACGGTGGGGGAAGCAAGGCGGGCGACGCCCTCGCCCTGGGCGGCG
>JAGYJW010000119.1 GCA_018401435.1 Deltaproteobacteria bacterium
CAGGGGCTGGGTGGACCCGGCAGCGACCGCGACGGTGGCTGCTCCAGCAGAGAGCAAGGCCGCGAGGTCTTCGACCTCGACGAAGAGGAGGTCGCAGGGCACAACCAGGGCGAGCGGGCTGCCCAGGGCTGCCGCCCAGCGCAGGCCAGAAGCGACACCCGAGAGGGGGTGCCGCGGCGCGGCCTCGTCCTCTTGCACCACGGGCCAGCCCCGGCCATGCAGGCCCACCTGCCGCCCCACCAGGCAGACCGGCGTGCAGCCGGCCTCGGCCAGGCGGCGCGCCATGCGCGGGGCCATGGCCTCGCCGGAGATGGGCATCAGGGCCTTGTCCTGGCCCATGCGCCGCGAGGCTCCCCCGGCCAGCACCAGGCCCGGCGGGCCCCTCATGGCGAGGCCGGTCGCCCGCCCCACCGGTACTGGGGATCGGCCCCATGCAGCGCGTCGGGGTCGAAGATCTGCACGGCCACGCGGTCGCCCGGGGCAGCCCCGCCGCTGTTGGCGCTCAGCAGCAGCAGGCCGTTGGCGGCGGCCATGGATGCGGCATTGCCCGAGCCCTGACCCCCGGCGAGGTGGGCCTCCAGCCGGCCTCCATGCAGCTCCAGGCGCACGCGAACCAGCTCGGCACGGCCGGGCCGCTTGGAGACCCGATCGGCCAGCACGGCGTCCACCACGGCCAGGTAGGGGCGGGGGTCGCCCAGGGCGCGGCGCAGCACCGGCCGGACGAATTGCAGGAAGCAGACCGAGCTGGCGACCGGATTGCCCGGCAGGCCGAAGACCGGCACGCCGCCCACCACGCCAAAGGCCAGGGGCTTGCCGGGCTTCATCGCGATCTTCCAGAAGGCCATATCGGCGCCCACATCGGCGAAGGCCTGCTTGACCACGTCGAAGTCCCCGACGCTGACCCCGCCGGTGGTCACCAGCAGGTCGGGCTCGCTGTCCAAGACCGCGCGGATGGCGGCCCGGGTGCCCTCCCGGCTGTCGCCGGCGATGCCGCAGTCGATGGGCTGGCCACCGGCCTCGCGCACCAGCCCCAGCAGGCTGGCGGTGTTGCTGGACCAGATCTGTCCGGGGGCCAGGGGCTGGCCCGGGGGCACCAGCTCGTCGCCGGTGGCGAGGATGGCCACCCGTGGTCGCCGGGCCACCACCACCGCGTCCTTGCCCAGGGCGGCGCAGAGGCCCAGGCGGCCTGGGCTGAGGCGCTGCCCGGCGGTGAGCACCGTCTCACCCGCTTGCACGTCCTCGCCCGCCCGACGCACATGCTGACCCGGCCGCGCGATGCCAAGGATGCGCACCAGGCCGTCGGCCTCCACCTGGGTGTTCTCTTGCATCACCACGGCGTCGGCCCCAGGGGGCAGCGGCGCGCCGGTCATGATGCGGGCGCAGGTGCCGGGGCTCAGCGCCGCGCTGCTGGCCCTTCCCGCGCCGATGACCTCGCTGACCCGCAGGGCCACTCCGGGAGCGGGCCGGGGGCCGTCGTATTCGCAGTCGGGCTGCTCTTGACGGGCCTGACCGCGCTCCGTGTCGGCCGCACGCAAGGCGTAGCCGTCCATGGCGCTGTTGTCCCAGGGGGGGAGCGGCAGGGTCGCCAGCACCGGCTCGGCCAGCACGCGGTCCAGGGCCTCGCTCAGGGGCACCGTCTCGGTGCGCACCGGCAGGTGGACCGACAGCACGCGGCCCAGGGCGTCTTCGACAGAGAGCAAGGGAGACTCCAGGCGTTGGAGCCCCTCCCTATCTCATCTCTGGCTCGCTTCAGCCCTTGCGGACCTTCAGGCGCTGCCCGGGGTGAATCGTGGAAGAGCCCAGGTTGTTCCAGCTCTTCAGCTCGGAAACCGAGCAGCCGTTGCGCTGGGCGATGACCCCCAACGAGTCGCCGGCGCGCACTGTGTAGCTGGTCCACCGCGAGGCCGGCTCGTAGACCACCAGCTTCTGTCCGGCCAGGATCTTGTTGGCGTTGCCAATGCGATTCCAGCGCAGCAGGTCGGACTGGGACACGCCGTAGCGCGCGGCGATGGCGGACAGGGCCTCGCCCCGCTGGACGGTGTGGCTCACCTTGTTGGACTTGGGCGCCGCCGGCGCGGCCGTGCTGGTCCTGGCCACCGACTGGTCCTTCGTCTTCTACCGAAAGGTGCTGGGAGGCACCGAGCTGGCCCTGCTCTTCGGGCTGATGGCCTGCCTGTGGGGCCTGTGGACCCGTCGGTGGACCGGCGGGCGCTATGGCCTCGCCGCCCTGGGCCTGGGCCTGGGCCTGGGGTTGCTGGGAAAGCTGACCTTTGTGCTTAGTTTTGGGGCGCTTCTGGCCACGGCGCTGCTGATGCGCTGGGACCGCCAGGCGATGCGCCCTCCCCTGCCCCGCCGGCCGGCCCTGGCCCTGCTGGGCACCCTGCTGCTGGTCAGCCCCCTGCTGCTGACAGCCCTGCATTTTGCGGTGCACCCGCCGGCCCTGGCGCTGCCCAGCCACGACTTCGTGGGCACCCAGTGGCAGCGCGTGCTGGGCGCCTTGCGCATGCAGGCGGGCCCGGCCCGAGAGGGCCTGGGCAACCTGGGGCTGTGGGCGGTGCAACCCCTCGCCTTCTTTCAGCGCGCCTATGGTGCAGCCGCGCCCGGTCCGTCGGGCCTGCGGGCCGCCGGGCTGGCGGTGGTGGGCCTGGGCCTGGCCATGGCCTGGCTGCGGCGCCAGCCGGCCCCACGAGAGGCCCTCACCCGCTTCGTATCGGTGCTCCTGCCGCTGATGCTGCTGGTGATCGGCGGGGTCGCCCGGGACCTGCACCACCTGGGCCTGGCCTCCCTGGTGCTGGCCATGGCCGCGGGCCTGGGAGCGGACCAGCTTGCGGCCCAGCGCGCCCCA
>JAGYJW010000012.1 GCA_018401435.1 Deltaproteobacteria bacterium
CCAGCCTTGTTGCTGCTGCCCGGCATCGAAGGCGCCGCCGCGACCTTCTGCGCCCAGGCGCCCCTGGGCCGCCGGGTGGACCTGCTGGCGGTGGATCTGCCGGCCTTGGACGATCTGAACGCCGCTGCGGCCGTGATCGCCGCAATGTTGCCGCCGCGGCGCCTGCTGCTGGTGGGGGCCAGCTTTGGCGCCCTGGTGGCCCGCAGCCTGGCGCGGCAGCCCGGCCTTCAGGCCATCGGGCTGGTGGGCGTGGGGGCGCTGCCCTCCCCCGCCTTCGTGCCCGCGGGCATCCGCAGGGGGCATCTCGCCCTGGGGTATTGCCCGGACGCTGCCTTCAATGCGCTCTACCGTCGCCGCATCGCGGCGCGGCTCCGCGAGGAGGGGGTGTGCCCGGAGCGGGCCCGCCGGCACCTGGACGCCTTGCCGGATCGGCAGAGCCTGCGGGCGCGGCTGCAGGCCCTGCTGCGCTGGACCCATTCGCCCGCGCCAGAGCTGCCCACCACCTGGCTGCGGG
Organism: Deltaproteobacteria bacterium; assembly: GCA_018401435.1. Lineage (GTDB taxonomy): Bacteria > Myxococcota_A > UBA796 > UBA796 > UBA2385 > M30B51. The sequence goes on from JAGYJW010000012.1 coordinate 515, forward strand.
GGCAGGTGGATCGCGAGGCGCCTTGGACCCTGGCGCAGGCGGCCCAGGCCATGCCCCGGGCTGCGGTCGAGACGGTACCGGGGGGGCATCGGCCCTGGCTCACCCACCCCCAGCAGCTGCACGACATCCTTGAGGCGCTGCTGGTGGGGCCGGTTCTGGCCCAGGGTCGCGGCGCGGGGGCATAGCCTTTGCGGGGCTGCTGCGTTACTTTGGCGGCCTCGCGGCCATCCCGGCGGCGTCCCAACAAAGCCAGGTCCGATGTTCTACGACACCCCTCTCGTCATGGTCGAGGACCAGCAGACGCTGGCCGAAGTGGTCGAGCACCTCCGGACCTGCCCCGTCATCGGCGTGGACACCGAAGCTGACTCCTTCCACCACTACAAAGAGAAGCTCTGCCTCATCCAGGTCTCGGATCAGGAGCGCGACTACATCATCGACCCGCTGAAGGTGCCCGACATCTCGCCCTTCGCCGCGTTGCTCGAAGATGAGGCCATGGTGAAGGTCCTGCATGGGGGCGACTACGACGTCGTCAGCCTCAAGCGGGACTATGGCATCCACATCCACAATATCTTCGACACGATGATCGCGGGCCAGTTCCTGGGCTTTCCGCGCATCGGGCTGGCCGACCTCATCCGCCGCTTCTTCGGCTACGAGATCGACAAGAAGTACCAGCGCCACGACTGGGCCCGTCGCCCGTTGGAAGAAGAGCACCTGGACTATGCCCGGGGCGACACCCACTTCCTGCTGGCCCTGCGGGATGTGTTGCAGCTGCGCCTGCAGCGCGCCGGACGCCTGGACGCCCACATCGAGGAGTGCAAGCTGCTCGAAGACCGCGAGTGGGGTGGCCGCGGGGGCGGCGCCGCCGACTTCTTGCGGGTCAAGAAGTCCAACGCCTTGGACGAGACCGGAAAGCGCGTGCTGCGGGCGGTGTGGACCTACCGGGACGAGCAGGCCCGCCAGGCGGATCGGCCCTCCTTCAAGATCCTGCCCGATCACGTGCTGCTCGCCCTGTCCCACGATCGGCCCACCAACGCCGAGGACTTCGCCCGCATCATGCGACCGGGGGCCAGCATGACCCGGCTGCATGGCGAGGCCCTCTTTGCCGCGGTGGCCGAGGGTCTGGCCGATAAGCGCCCCTTGCCCACCGGCAAGGAAAAGGACGACGACGACAAGCGCAGCCGCAACCGGCCCGAGCGCAGCCGCGAGGACGCCCCGGGGGTGGACCTGCTGCTGGCCGCGCTCAAGCAGTGGCGCAACGACGTGGTGGACCGCGAGTCCCTCGCGCCCGTGGTGGTCGCCAGCAACGGCCTGCTCAAGGAGATCTCGGTCTTGGCGCCCCGCGACCTCGACGAGCTGCGGGCGGTCCCGGGCGTTCGGAAATGGCAGGTCGAACACTACGGTGAAGAGCTGCTCGCCGCCTTGCACACGGTGGAAGAGCGGACCCCCAAGCGCAAGCGGCCCCGCCGGCGCCGCCGCAAGTCCGACGGCGAGTAGGCGGCGGTCCCGCCCCCGGCAGGGGGGCGACCCGCCTCGGCGCGCTGCGATCAGCGCGCAGGGGCCGAGGGTCAGGGCGTGTAGACGGCGACATGGGGGAGGTTGCGGAAGCGCTCCCCCAGGTCGAGCCCGAAGCCCACCACGAATTCGTCGGGGATGGAGAAGCCCACATAGTCGGCCTTCACGTCCACCTCGCGCCGGGGCGCCTTGTCCAGCAGGGCGCAGACCTTGATGGAGCTGGGCCCGCGCACCTCCAGGGTGCGGAGCAGGTAGTCCAAGGTCAGCCCCGTATCGACGATGTCTTCGATGATCAGGCAGTGCTGGCCTTCGATGGGGTTGTTGAGGTCCTCGGTGATCCGCACCACCCCGGTGGAGCGCGTGCCGCCGTGGTAGCTCGACACTCCCAGGAACTCGCAGCGGATGTCGCCGCCGATGGCCCGCACCAGGTCGGCCATGAAGATGAAGGAGCCCTTGAGCACGCCGATGCAGGTGATGGGCGCGTCCCCATAGTCCTGGCGAATCTGGCGGCCCAGCTCGCGAATTCGGGCCTGGAGCCGATCTTCGGGGATCAGTACCCGCAGGGTTTCGCTTGCCATGACGCCTCCTGGGATGGAAGCGGCGAGGTATCCCTGGTGGTGTCCTGGCGGGTTGACGATCCTGTGAACTGCGGCCCGATGCGGGCTTCAGCCGGGGTCGCCGTCCAGGCCGCGGGCCCAGTCCACCACCAGCTTCACGGTGCGCAGGACCCGCTCCAGAGTGTCGTCCAGGATCAGGCCGCTGAGCCAGGGCACCGGTCCGGGGGCACCCAACGCGGTCTCTTGCAGGGCGTCGGCAAAGGCAGGGCTGCCCAGCAGCTTGAGGCTGGGTTGCGCCAGGGCGGGGTCGCGCACCAGGCCGGCCAGATCGTCAAAGACCGCGAGATCCGGGTCTGCGGCCACCAGGCGGGCGCCCAGCTCAGGGGCACCCCGCAGCCGCGCCGCGTCCTCGCGCAGCAAGGCCCCCAGGCGCCCCACCAGCAGCCAGACCTCATCAGAGGCCACCAGGGGCTCGACGGCGGGCCGCAAGCGGTCCAGCGCGGCGCTGGCGCCCTCCTCGCCCACCAGGGCCAAGGCGGCGAGGTCCCAGAGGGCGGGGAAGTCCAGCGGGGCGCTGCCGGTGGGGCAGTCGGCCACGGCCAGGGGGGAAGGGTCCACCACCAGGGGGATGACAGCGGCGACGTCGTCGGCCAGGGCCGTGTTGCCGACGTCCCGGAGCAGCTCCTCGACCGGCGGCGCGAGGTCGGCCCGCCAGGCCAGGGACAGCAGGCCCACCAGCTCGGGTGTGCGGTCCACCGACCCGTCCTCGGGCGAGGCCGCCGCCAGCACCTGCAGCAGGATCACCAGCAGATCGCCGGTCTCCTCGTCGTTGAAGCGGTCCACGGAATGCAGGTCCCAGATCAGCTCCTCGGTGACCCCATCGCAGACGGCCTCCACGATGTCCAGGGTGGCGCCGCCAAACCAGGAGTCCAACAAGGGGCCCAGGATGGACACGCCGACGCGCACGGTGTCGGGGTCCAGGTCCGCCATCAACTGCAACAGGGTCACGCTGAGGTTGTCGAATTCCAGCCCCAGGAAGCCGCAGCTGACCGGCCGGCTGGCGGTATCGATCAATCGCAGGAAGGACGAGAGGGCCGAGACGCGCGCGCCCGGGGGGGCGTCGGTGGGCGGCAGGTCCAAGGAGGTGCCCAGCGCGTCCACCTCGGCCAGGGTGCGCAGCTGCTGGAAGAGCGGGCCGATGTGGCCGCCTTCGGCGAGGTCCAGCAGGGTGGACTCCAGGCGGCCCTGCAGGCTGCGGTCGCCCAAGAGCGCGCCCAGATCCCCCGCGCCGCTGTCCAGCCAGGAGCGGCCATTGGCGCGGTCCTCGGCAAAGACCATCGCATCCACCAGGTCCCGCAACGAGTCGCCCGAGGCGCCGGCCCAGCGGTCGTTGCCGGCGTCGCGGGTGAAGGCGATGGCCTCTCCCAGCGCGGTCATGGCGCCTTGGGCCATGGGGCCGATGTCGGGGTCGGTGCTGCGGGCGATGCCAACCAGCGTGCACAGCGCGTCCCGACCGCGGGCGGAGTCCAAGGCGTCGCCGAGCAGGTCCGGGATGGCCGGCCCATCGTCCAGGATCGCCACCACCGCGGCGTTCAGCGGCGCATAGAGCGGGGCGAGCAGGCCCGCCTGCAAGGCGGCGGGGTCTGCCAGGTCCAGCTCTCCGGCGGCCACCACCCCAAAGGGCCGGCCATAGATCAGCTCGACGCCCACCTCCAGCAGATCCCGGAAGATGCCGTCGTCCTCGTCCAGCAAGCGCAGCAGGGGGCTGATCCAGGCCCCCAGGGACAGGTCGGCCTCCGGGGCCGCCGCGGCGAGGGCCTCGACCTGGGACCAGTTGCGACTGCCGTCGGCGGCTTCGCCCTCCAAGGCGGCCACCAGCCCGCGCAGTGGCGCGAAGTCACCGGACTGATCCAGGCAGTCCAGCAGGGTGTCCACCTCGGCGGGACTCTCGAAGCCGTCTGCGAGGTTCAGAGACCAGCAGGGCCCGCCGGGCTGCAGCTGCTCGCGCCAGTGCCCGTCGGTCGGGGCCAGGCTGCATCCCGCGCTGCCCAGCATCCCAATCAGCACAACAGCCCGCGACCCAAGGGGCCACGGGCGTCGTGGAGTGCCTGCGATCCGGTGGGATGCCGCCACCGGATCGATCAATCGAAGAGGTAGCGGACGCCGGCGACGGCGTTGGCGCCCTGCCAGAACTGCTTGCGGAAGCGCACCTGCCAGTTGGCGGTGGCGAAGAACTGCAGGCGATCGTTGGTGGTCCACGTGCCGCCGACACCGGGTTCGAAGATGAAGAACTCCTGGTTGTCGGTGGTGATGAAGGCGGTGCCCGCCATGGTGGAGATCACGAACTGAAGGCCGGTGGGGTCGCCGAAGATGCCCCACTGCACGCCCACGGTCGCGGCGCCCACGTTGACGGGGTCCTGGCTGGCTGCGTCGGGGAAGACGAAGTCGGAGGTGTCGCCCTCTGCGGAGAGATCCGGGTCCTTGGTGGGGGTGTCCCACAAGGTGTAGAAGCGGAAGACGCCCTGGATCTTGTTGTCCTTGTCGCCCAACAGGCCTTCGATGCCGAAGCCGGTGGACGGGCGGCTCTGCCAGTCGATGCCCTGGGTGCCTTCGCCGTCGTAGTAGTAGGCGGGGGCCTGGCGAATGCCTGCGGTGCCCATCACGCCCAGACCCCCCGCCAGTGCGGGGGTCGAGGCGGTGCCGAGGACCGTGAAGGCGGCGAGGGTGCTGAGAATCTTGCGCATGGGGCTTCCGTAGCTGGGATGCGGCGCTGCCGACCGAGCGCGCCCTGGGAGTTGCCCAGCCGCGTCGAAGGGCATGCTTAGCAGGAAGTGGCCTGAGCTGGCAACCGTTTGGCTGCCAAGGGGCGTCGACAGGCCGATCGCGGGCACCGTCATGGGCCCGCGGCGGGCGCGGGCGGCAGCGCCGCGGCCTCGGCGGTCCCGGTGTCGGAAGCGCCGCCGTCGCCTTGCACCTCGACCGTCTGGGGCTGGGTCGCCCCATAGGCGTTGAAGAGCACCAGCGCGGCGGGACCGTCGGGCAGGTCGGGTACCGTCACGGTCACCGATTCCACGCAGATGTCGGTGCATTCGGCGTCGCAGCTGTCGCAGTCGCTGCAGGCGGTGCAGCCGGCATCGTCGCGGCAGCTGTCGCAGGCCTCGCAGTCCGTGCGCTGCAGATCCGCCACCGGGGCATCGACATCGCCGATGGTGACCGTGGTGTCGTAGGCCTTGGTGAGGGGACCACCGACCAGGTTCAGGGCCTGGCCCGGCTGGACCACCGCACCTTGCAGCGAGTCCAGAACGACGTCGCAGCGCTGCCCATAGTCCACGGTGGAGGTGGCGCAGCCCAGCAGCAGCAGGACGAGGGCAGGGGCGGAGTTGAGGCGGCGGATGGGCATCAGAAGTCGCTGATCAAGAGGTCTTCGGTGGACTTCTGCCCGATCTCGCCCACGGCGTTGCGCGGCGCGGTGCCGGGCAACATGGGCACCGAGCGGCCCCCGACGGCCACGCGGCCGTTGGATTCGTCGATGGACACGAACTCGACTCCGGGCAGGGGCGGGAAGGGCCGGTCCTTCTTCTTGGGAGCGGCCACGGCCATGTACTCCATCCAGATGGGCAAGGCGGTCTTGCCGCCGGTGAAGGAGCGCCCGATGGAGCGGGGTGTGTCGTAGCCCACCCACACGGCCGAGATGATGTCGGGGTTGTAGCCGACGAACCAGGCGTCGAAGAAGTCGTTGGTGGTTCCGGTCTTTCCGGCCACCTGGATGCCCAGCCGGTTGCTGCGGGCCGCGGTGCCGCCGGTGGCGACCTCGCGCAGCAGCCAGTGGGCGATGCCGGCCACCGCGGGATCCATGACCTGGGGCCAGCCCTCTGCCGGTGGGGTCCACTCCTCGATCACCGTCCCGTCGCGATCCACCACCTTGTCGATGAAGTGGGGCTCGACCAGGTGGCCATAGGTGGCGAAGGCGCTGTAGGCGCGGGCCAGCTCGACCATGGTGAGCGAGCTGGAGCCCAGGCCCATGCTCAGGTCGCAGGACCGGCACCAGGTCTGGCCATTCTCGTCCTTGCGGGCGTCCACGCAGGGATCGGTGCTGGGGATCTGGTCGATGGTGAGCCAGTCGCAGACCCGCAGGTTGACGTCGCAGGAGTGGCACCAGCTCTTGCCATCGGCCGAAGCGGGGGCGTCCATGCAGGTCTTGGCGTCGTTGACGAAGCGGTCTTCGCCGTCCACGCTCACGGTCTGCTTGTCGGCCAGGACCACCGGGCAGGAGGTGGGTTCGCAGTATTCGCACCAGGCCATGCCCGCGACGCGGCTGGGCGTCAGGCTGCCCTTGCAATCGCTGCCGGCGCGCACATGGGTGCGGCTGCAGGAGGGCTCGTTGTAGCCGATGCGCAGCGCCGGTCCGGCAAGCTGAAAGACAGGTTCAAGGCCGACTTTGTCCAGGACGCGCACGGTGCACACATTGCGCGACATCTGCAGGGCCTTTCTCAGGGTGATGTCCCCCAGGTACTCGTCGCCGTAGTTGCCGGGCTTCCACAGCTTGTTGCCGATGGTCTGGAAGACGGTGGGGGCGTCCTGCACGATGGACCCCACCGTGAATTTCCGGGTAGCGACAGCGGCGGCGTAGACGATGGGCTTGAAGGTGGAGCCCACCTGGCGACGGGCCTGCGTGGCGCGGTTGTACTCGGAGTTCTCGAAGTCCACGCCCCCCACCATGGCCACCACGGCGCCGTCGGACTGCCGGTAGGAGAACAGCGCTCCTTGCAGGTCGGGGGGCTGGTAGATGCGGGCGGCAGCGAAGGGGCCCGGCCCCGCCCCGGTGTAGCCCTTGAGGTTCTCGGCGTCGTCGGAGGACAGGTTCGCGATGGTGACCTCGATGAGGTCGCCCCGCTCGAGCACCTTGGTCATGTCGGTCTGTCGGCGGCCGGTGAAGCTGCGCGCGGGGTCGGGGCCATAGCCCCAGGTGGTCCAAGACACGGGGATCAGGGCGCGGTGCCGCCCGATTCCGACGACGGCGTGCTTCTGGGCGACCTCGAGCACCACGGCGGGGTAGCGGCGCTCGAGCTCCAGCGTGCTACTGGCGGGGGGCGCGCCGTAGCCGCCGCCCTGGCCTTCGCCGGCGACAAAGAGGGTCTTGTGCCCCTCCTCCTCCCGCAGCGCCTGCTCTTGGGCTTGCAGACGGGACTCGATGACGCTGGGGGACAGCTTCTCGATGGGGCCGCGCCAGCCGGTCTGCTCATCCGCCCAGGTGACACCGTCAACCAGGGCCTTCTGGGCCACCTTTTGCAGTTCGAGATCGGCGGTGGTGTAGACCGACAAGCCGTCGTTGTAGATCTTGTCGAAGCCATAGGTTTCGACGAGGTAGCGGCGGACGTGTTCGGTGAAGTAGGGCGCCTGCTTCAAGAACTCGTTGTCTTTCTGCACGATGCGCACCTTCTCGGTGAGGGCTGCATCGTGTTCGGAGCGGCTGATATAGCCCTTGGCCAGCATCTGCCCGAGCACATATTCCTGCCGTGCCCGGGCCTTGTCCCAGTGGCGGTGCGGCGAGTAGTCGCTGGGGCGTTGGGGCAGGCCCGCGATGATGGCGGCCTCGGCGAGGCTGAGCTCGCCGACGTGCTTGTCGAAGTAGGTGCGCGCCGCGGCCTCGACCCCATAGGCGCCCGAGCCCAGGTAGATCTCGTTGAGGTAGAGGTAGAGGATGTGCTCCTTGGTGAAGACCTCTTCGATGCGCCGCGAGAGCGTGATCTCCTTGATCTTGCGCTCGTAGGTCTTGTCCTTGGTGAGCAAGAAGTTGCGGGCCACCTGCATGGTGATGGTGCTCGCGCCCTGGGCCTTGCGGCCCTTGAGGGCGTTGCGGCCCACCGCGCGCAAGATGCCCTCGTAGTCCACGCCACTGTGGGTCCAGAAGTTGGCGTCTTCTGCCGCGATGAAGGCGTTGCGCACCGGGTCGGGGATATCCTCGAGCTTGGTGACGTAGCGCCGCTTCTCGTAGATCTCACCCAGCACCCGTCCCTGGTGGTCGAAGACCGTGGTGACGCTGGGGGGCTCGTAGCGGCCCAGGGCCTCCACCGTGGGCAGGTCCTTGCCGTAGTAGGCGAAGGCCGCAGCCAGGACGCCGGCACCCCCGATTGCGCCCAGCAGCCCGAGCACGACGACGGCGCGCAGCAAGCGGCCCAGGACCGAGCGCTTGGGAGGCGAGGCCGCGCCGGGCGGGGGGCCCGAGGGGCCGGCGGGTTGGCCGGTGGCGGTGCGGCGCGGTGCGGCACGGCGCGGGGGCCTGGCACCGTCGCCCGGTCATTCTGGGCGTGGGTGGTCCATCGGGGGCGGCGGCGCAGGCGGCCCTGGGGCGGCGGGGGCGCAGGGGCCTGGCGCGGGGCGGGCCGGCGCGGGGGCGCGGCCGAAGGGCTGATGGTACGCCCCAAGACGGCGGCCGGGGCCTCGGGGGCGGGCTGGCTCAGGCGCCCGGGGGGCAGGCGGCCCAGATCGGTCGGTGGCGCCACCCGGTGGTCGGTGATGCGCGAAGGATCGGCCGGCGCCGGCCCGGGCGGCTCTGCCACCGGATCGTCTTCGAAGCGCACCCCTTTGGCGCGCAGGCGCGACACCATTCCAGAGGGGTAGCTGATGGCGAGGGCCCGCCCGCAGCGCTCACATTGGAGCTCTGTCCCAGGGAGAGGGAAGGGCTCACCGAGCTTTCGCGGTGCGCCGCAGTGGGGGCAGGTGATCTTGAGTGCCATGCCGGACTCGCTGAAGTCGGCGCAAGTACCGGGCCCTCCCCGCGACGTCAATGCGACGCCCCTGCGTGGAATGCCTGCTACCGTCGCAGTGTCGGACCGTTTGCCGCGTGCGTTGACGCCGGCCGCTGGGCGCTCCTATCCTGCGCGACAGCAACCTCGGCGGAGAATGGATGGCTCGGATGGTGAAGCACCTCGCCCTGCTCGGACTGTCCTTGCCCCTCGGCCTCCTGGGCTACCACTTCGTTTTGGGGCAAGGGGCCGCGGATGCCAGCGCCGAGACGGCCTCGCGCCGCCTGGTGGACGCCGTGCAGGGGCTCACCCTCGGCGATGACCACGATCTCGCCCGACTGGAGCTGCTGGAGCGGTGCTTCTACTATGTCGAGCAGCGCTACGTCGAAAAGGAGCGCCTGGACCCCGAAGCGATGTTCGATGGCGCGCTGGACCTGGTGGAGCGCCGGGTCAACGAGGTCATGTTCTTGCGGGAGCCCCGGGGCCGGCGGCTCCAGGTCTCGGTGGGCTCCTACACCACGGTGCTGCTGCTGGACCCCATCGACGACTTCAGCGCCCTGACCGGGGAGCTTCGCCGGGTGGCCCAGGTGTTGGACGCCCACCTCTCTGAAGACGTCGAGAAGCCCGAAGTCGAATACGCCCTGATCAACGGCGCCTTGTCGGTGTTGGACCCCCACTCGGTGCTGCTGCCCCCCGCCGCCGCCCGCGAGATGGAGGTGGACAACCAGGGCGAGTTTGGTGGACTGGGCATCGAGATCATCAACCGCGACGGGCGCTTGATCGTGAAGTCGGCCATGGATGGATCGCCGGCGCATGCCGTGGGGCTGATGGCCGGCGACCACGTCATTCGCATCGAAGACGAGTCCACCATCAACATGGACCTCAACGACGCGGTCACGCGGCTGCGGGGCGAGGTGGGCACGCCGGTGCACCTGCTGGTGGAGCGCAAGGGCCTCAGCAAGCCCCGGCTCTTCACCATCGTGCGCGACACCATTCGCGTGAACCCCGTCGAGGGGCAGCTTCTTGAGGGGGATATCGGCTATATCCGCATCAAGAACTTCAATCGGCAGGTCTCGTCGGACCTGGATGAGAAGCTGTCGCTCTTCCGGCGGGAGGCCACCGGCGGGCTGCGTGGGCTGGTCCTGGACCTGCGGGGGAATCCCGGTGGCTACCTCAACCAGGCCTATGAGGTGTCCAACCGCTTCTTGTCCGACGGCGTGATCGTGTCCACGGTCGAGGGGGGCAACCGGCGCCGGGACGAGCAGCGCGCCACCCGTCCGGGAACCGAGCCCGACTACCCCATCGCCGTGCTGGTCAATGGCAACAGCGCCAGCGCCTCGGAGATCGTGGCAGGGGCCCTGCGCAACCAGGAGCGCGCGATCATCATCGGCGAGCGCACCTTTGGGAAGGGCTCGGTCCAGCACCTCTACGGAAACCCGGACGACAGCTCGCTCAAGCTCACCGTCGCCAAGTACCTGACCCCCGGCGACCACAGCATTCAGAGCGTGGGCATCCCCCCCGACATCCTGCTGCAGCCCGTCCTGGCCCGCGCCAAGGGGGATGCGCCCGACAGCCGCGGCCAGATCTCGATGTTCGGCCGGGAGTGGATCGATCGGGAGGCCAGCTTGGACCGGCACCTCGAAAACGAGCCCGAGCCCGAGGCCGGGGCGGTCTTCAGCCTGCGCTACCTGCGCACCGATGGCGCCGGGGACGAGGGCGACGACCCCCGCCGCGACTGGGAGGTGGGCTTTGCCCGCGAGGTCCTGTTGGCGGCGAGCAGCGCCTCGCGCCGACACCCTGGCCGCCGCCTCCCCGTCGTGGCCCGCCACCAGCAGCGCGAAGAGGAGCGCGTGGAGCGGGCCCTGGCGGCCCTGGCCCTGAACTGGTCCAGCGACAAGAGCAGCCAGGCCCTGCCCGCCTTGGACGTGCGCCTGGACCTCGGCGAAGATGGAGTGCTGGTGGCCGGTCAGAGTGAGGTGGTCGCGCTGGAGGTCACCAATCGGGGAGACCAGCCGGTCCTGCGCTTGAGCGCCGTCACCGACAGCGACAACCCCTGGCTCAACCACCGGGAGTTCTTCTTCGGGCGGGTCGATCCCGGCCAGACCGCTCGCTTCGAGCAGGTGGTGCAGCTCCACGACGGCTACCACTCCGAGGTGGCCAGCGTGGATGTCCGGCTGCGCGGCCAGGACGGCGCCGAGCTGTTCCGGGCGCGGGAATTCGTCGAGACCGTGGGCCACGCCCTGCCGGCCCTGGCCTATACGCTGCAGGTCTTTGACGATGGCAGCGGCACCAGCCGGGGCGATGGCGATGGCATCCCCGAGGTGGGCGAGCGCATCGACATCGAGATCAGCGTGGTCAACGTCGGCGCCGGCGCCACCCGGGGGGGCTTCGCCCGCCTGAAGAACCGCTCGGGCCGCGGCCTGGACCTGGTGACCGGCAGCCTCAGCCTGGGCACCGAACAGAGCGAGAGTGGAGAGGCCTGCGAGACCGGCAGCGCGGGCTGCCGCCGGGAGCTGGCCCCGGGCGAGACCAGCGTGGGGCGGGTCAGCTTCGAGCTTCGCGACCCGCCCACCGACGACCGCGGCTGGGAGCTCGAGGTCATGGTCGGCGACAACGAGCGCTTCGACTATGCCACCGTCCAACAGGGCGGCTTTTACGACTATTTCCAGCTCGATGAGACCCTGTGGCTCTCTGCGGAGGCCCCCCTGGAGCCCCGGCAGCGTCGGCCGCCCTCGGTGGTCGTGACCCGGGCCAGCCCGCTGCGCAGCGACGCGCCCGACGCCGTGGTGAGCGGCCTGGTGACCGATGACCGCGGCATTCGCGACGTGATGGTCTTTCACGGCGAAGAGAAGATTTTTTATCGGGGGGGCAACGCCGATACCACCAGCATCCCCTTCAGCGCGGATCCGGTGCTGGAGGCCGGCCCCAATATGATCTACGTGCTGGCGCGGGATTACGAGGGCTTGTCCGCCACCTGGTCCGCCTCGACCTGGTACGCCGAACCCGAGTCCACGGCCCACGTCAGCCCGGTCCCCGACCCCCAGCGCACGCTGGAATAGCGATCAGGAGGTCGGCGGCTGGAGGATCCCGCGGATCTCTTGCCGCAACCGCAGCAGGTCGCGCTCCAGCCAGGCCTCCACCCGGGCGGCCTTGGCGTGCAGCTGGCCCCTGCGAAAACCGAGGGCGGTGGCCGCGCGGATATAGGCCGCCTGGTCTACGCCTCTTGGGGCGAAGTGGCTGAGGGCCCGCCGGCGCCAGGAGGCCAGGTGGGGGATGTGGGCGAGGGGCAAGGTGCCGTGCTCGTGGGCCTCCGCCTCCAGCTCTCGGCGCAGGATGCGGCGCTCTTGCCAGAGCCCAAGCTGAAACAGCAGGAAGACGCCGAGCAATTCAAAGGGGAAGAGGGCGAAGTCCACCGCGACCAGGCTGGGCATGCCCTTGACCGAAGCGGCGGTCAGCAGCCCATTCCAGAGCGCGTGCATGCCCATGGCCAGGGCCAGCCCGGCGATCAAGCCCAGGGGCCGCAACGCCCGGTGCCAGAAGCGGCTGAGGCCGAGGGCAGCCCCCACCAGCGCGCTGGCCGAAGCATGCATCAGCGCGCTGAAGAAGGTGCGTGCAAAGACCGTTGCGGCCCAGGCCAGGGTGCCCGAGAGGGGGTCGAAGCTGGCCACCCGCGCCGCGGTGATGAAGTAGAGCAGGTTCTCGGTCATGCCGAAGCCCAGGCCCGCTGCCACGCCATAGACGATGCCGTCGGTGGCGTTGTCGAAGCGGCGAGAGCGCACCACCAGCAGCAGGATGGCGGCCTTGGTGGGCTCTTCGATGGCGGGGGCCACCAGGACCGGGGTGACCATTCCCGCGGCGGCCGGCCCAAAGGCGAGGCCGATGGCCAGGTCCATCAGGGTGTTGCCCACCAGGGACAGCAGGGTGGCGATGAGGGCACCCCAGGCGAAGGTCATCAAGACCAGCCAGACGGGTTCGCGATCGTAGCGGTCCAGCCACCAGGCCACCCACAGGAATCCCACCATCGGTACGACCGCGGCGACGATCGAGGCGAGCACGAGCACAAAGGTCAGCATGGCGGGTCCCGGCGCTGGGTGGCCCGAAGGAGTCGGCCCGGTCCCAGGCCCGCTCTTTACCCCGACTTCGGCTGGGTTACCGGGCGGGCAGGAGGTCTCATGGGTATTCGTAGCAGCATCAAGAAGCGCCTTCCCATCTTCGGTTCCGCCGCCGGGCAGCCGGTTTCGCCGGGTGGGTCCGCGGCAGCGTCCGCGGGCAGCCAGGCAGCGGCCCAGCCCACCTGGGACGAGGAGGAGGCGGCCGATGCCCCGCGGGCCGACGTGCCGGTGGAGCAGTTCATCGACGAGCTGGTCAAGGGCAACAAGATCGTCATCTTCATGAAGGGCAACCCGGCGCAGCCCATGTGTGGCTTCAGCGCCAACGCCATTGGCATTCTGACCAGCTACGGCCGGCCTCTGACCCACTTCGACATCTTGTCCGACCCCGAGGTCCGGCAGGCTGTCAAGGAGTACAGCCAGTGGCCGACCCTGCCCCAGATCTATGTGGGCGGCGAATTCCTCGGCGGCAGTGACATCTTGATCCAGATGCACCAGTCCGGTGAGCTGAAGCAGGCCATCGACGAGGCCTTCGCCGAGGCCTGAACCCGATCAGGCGGGGTCCAGCCGGGCCCCGCCTGCGGGGCCGGCGCCGGGCCCCAGGGCCACGACCTGATCGGCCCGGGCGATGATCGCGGGGTGGTAGGCCACACAGAGCACCGTGGCGCCGGCGTCGCAGATCTGGGCGAGGACCTCGGCGACCTGCTCGGCCTCGACGGCATGCAGCCCCGCCGCCGGCGGTTCGAGCACGAGGATGGTATCGGCCAGGGCGCCAGCGTGCAGGCGCGTGGGATCGCCGGCCCGGGCGAGCTCTACCGCCAGCTGCATGCGCTGGTATTCGCCGCCGGACAAGCTGCCGGTTGGCCGCCCCAGCGGCAGGTGGCCCAGGCCCACGGCCGCGAGGGCCCTCAGGGGGCCCGACACCCGACGCTGCGCGGAAAAGAGCGCCAGGGCTTCGTCCACGTCGAGCTTGAGCAGGTCGCCCGGGTGCAGCCCCTGCCAGCGGACCGACCGGGTCTCGGGTCCGAAGCGGGCTCCTTCGCAGGCGGGGCAGGGGGCGCTGGCGCCGCGACCGCTGGGATCCAATCCCAGGGACCCGACCCCGTCGCAGCTGCTGCAGCGACCCGGGCTTGCGTTGAAGCTGAACTGCTCAGGTCCAAAGCCACGAATGCGGGCTTCGCGCGTCTGGGCCAGCAGGGCGCGGATGGGCGTCCAGGCGCCGGCGGCCGTGGCCACACAGGAGCGGTTGGAGCGGCTGCGGCCGCTGCGCTCCAGGCGAACCAGCCGGGTGGGTGCGGCATCGGGCAGCTCCAGGGCGGCGTGGGGCAGGGCAGGGGAGGCCACCCGGTCGAGGGCCTGGGCGAGGGCCGCGCCGAATGTGTCGATCACCAGGCTGCGTTTGCCGGCCCCCGAGGGTCCGACCACCGCGGTCAGGGCGCCCAGCGGCACCGACAGGTCGATGCCCCGCAGGTTGTTGCCACGGGCTCCGCGCAGCTGGATGCTGCCCCGATCGGGGCGCGGCCGCGCAGGGGGGGATGGGTGGACCTGGGCCCAGGCCCGCCCGGTCGCCGTGTCGGCGCGGGCGAGACCATCGGGGTGCCCGTCATAGACGATCTGTCCACCCCGATGACCGGCGCCAGGGCCGAACTCGATGACCCGATCGGCGGCCCGCACCAGCGCGGCGTGGTGGTCGATGACCAGCAGCGTGGCGCCTTCGGCCCGCAGCCCCTCGAGGTAGGCGCGCACGGCCGATACGCCCGCTGCATCCAGGTGGCTGGAGGGCTCGTCGATGATGAAGACCAGGTCGGCCAGGTGCCCCGAGGTGCGGGTGGCCAGCACCAGCCGGCCCCGCTCGCCCATGGCCAGATCGCCGGCCTTGCGGGACAAGGGCAGGTGGCCCAGGCCCAGGCGCACCAAGGCGTCCACCCGGGCCCGCAGCTCGTCCATCAGGCCGCCCTGTTGGCTTGGTTGCCCCAGGGCGTCCAGCCAATCGGGGAGGCTGCTCAAGGGGGCATTCAGCCGCTCGACGAAGCTCGGGCCACCCAGCCGGCAGCGCTCGGCCAGCGCGCCCAGGCTGCCATCGGGCAGGGGGAGGAGGTGCTCGGCGGTGGGCCGGGGCCAGGTCTCATCGGTGTCGGGATCCCAAGGCCGGTCGGAGCGGCCCAGGCGCTGCACGGCGCCCCCCGGGGGCTGGATCTCGGCCACCAGGCGGCCCGCTCCGGCCGCAAAACAGTCCCGAACCGCCTCTTCGATGCGGGAGAGCCGGTCGGGCCCGACGCGGATGCGGTCCAGCACCAGATCCAGGTCGTGAGGACCGGGCCCCGGCAAGGCGCTGATCTCGTCCAGGCGCAGCTCTTTCCCGGCGAGCGCGATGCGGGCGAAGCCCTGGCGGCGCAGCTCGTCCAGCAGGCGCGCCTGGTCGCCCATGGCGCCGCGCAAGAGGGGGGCCTTCAGGGTCAGGCGGCTGCCCTCGGGCAGGGCGGCCAGCTCGGCGGCGACCTGCTGGGGGTCGGCGATGGGCAGGGGCTGACCCGCCGCGCCATGCACCTGTCCGCGGCTGGTGTAGAGGGCCGCAAGCAGCTCGCTGAGGCCCGAGATCTGCCCGACCGTGCGGGTCGCGGGCAGCTGGGGGCGGGCTTCGATGGCCACGGTCGGGGGCAGCCCGGTCACCAGGTCCACCTGGGTGCGCGGGCCCCGCGTCTCGCCGCCCAGGGCCGCCACATAGCGGCGCTGGCTCTCGGCATGCAGGGTGTCGATGGCCAGGGAGGTCTTGCCCGAGCCGCTGGGGCCCACCAGGGCCACCATGCCGCCCAGCTCCAGATCGAGATCGACCCCCTTGAGGTTTCGGGTGCGGGCGCCGCGCACCAGGAGGGGGCGAGGGCTGCGGATCATGGGCCGGAGATCGCGTCGGTGGGCCCAATCTGAAGCAGCCCCAGCCCCCGGACATGGGGGGCTGAGCGCTCCCGCAAGGCCTCCAGTTCCAGGGTGGGAGGGGCCTTCAAGGGGGCGTCCAGCAGCCAGATCTCCACCCGCAGGCGCAGCCCGGTGCCGGGCGCATCACAGGGGCCCGACCACCCGACCGCGCCGTCGCTGGCCAGGCCCTGGATGGGCGGCGCCTGGCCCGGCCGAATGCCGGTCGGCAGCAGGCCTTCGGTCGCAGGCAGGTCCCAGGCGCTCCAGTGCAGCCGGGGCGGCCCGCCGTCCTCGGGCTGGCTCTGCACCACCAGCACCGCGAAGGGGGCGTCGGCGAGGGCCTCCCAGGCCAGGGCAGGGGACCGGTTGGCGCCCCGACATCCCCAATCCCCGTCCACCGGCGAGCGCAGCGCCAACGAGACGTCTGCGGGGGGGCGCAAGGTGGGCGTGGGCTCCGGTGCACAGCCGAGCGACAAGGCCGTCAACAGGCGCATCAGCGCCGCAGGGCTGCATGGACGCGGGTGCCTGGCCTGGACCTTCCAGATAGCTCCGTCTCCCTTTGTGCCCGGAGGCTCCATGTCCCTTTACGACGACAGCCCTGCCCGCGTCGAGCGCTCCGGCGCCTTGGTGCTGTTGATTGGGGTCCTCTGCCTCGCCGCCGCCCTTGCCGGCTGGCTGGGCTGGAGCCACATCCACCTGACCCATGGCGCGGGGGCCTTCGACAGCCTCTGCAGCCTCGGGGGCAGCTTCGACTGCGACAGCGTCAATACCAGCGATTGGGGCGAGCTTCGCGGCGTCCCGATCAGCTTCTACGCCTTCCCCCTCTACGCGATGATGGCCCTGCTGGCCTGGGTGGGCCGAAGCGACAGCGAGCGGGGACGGCGCGCCCGAGGGGGCCTGGTCCTGCTGTCGGGCGGCGTGGTGGCCTTCAGCGCCTTCCTCCTGGGGGTGATGCTCTTTGATGTGGGCAGCATCTGCCTGTTCTGTACCGCCCTGGATCTACTCCACGTCGTCATTCTCGGCCTGGCCCTCGCGCCGCCGGGGGGGCGCCGGCCGGCGCTGCCGGCGGGCCTGGACATGGTGCTGGCCTTCCTGCTCGCGGTGCTGTTCATGGGCACCAGCTTTCAGTTCAGCATCATCTATGGCGAGAGCTTGGACCGCCAGGCGGCCGCGGCGATCATGGAGGGCCCCGGGCTCGCCCAGGCCGAGGTCGCGACCGAGCGGCGGGCGGGCCGGGTGGTGGCCCTCCCAGACCGCACGGTCGAGGTGCCCACGGACCGCTACGATCCCGCCGTGGGGCCCAACAACGCAAGGGTGACGGTGGTTGAATTCGCCGACTTCGAGTGCGCCTACTGCCGCAGGCTCGCTCACAACCTCGCCCCCCTCAAGGAGCGCTACAGCGACCGGGTGCGCTTCGTCTTCAAGCACTTCCCCATGGACCAGGCCTGCAATTCCACGCTGAAGCGGCAGCACCACCCCCAGGCCTGCCTCGCCGCCCGGGCCTCCATCTGCGCCCATGTGCAGCGCGGCTTCTGGCCCTACCACGACCTGCTCTTCAACAACCAGGACCACCTGGAGCGTGCGGACCTGGTCCACTACGCCGGCCGCCTGGGCCTGGATGCCACCCTCTTTGAGGCCTGCCTGGACAGCGACGACGCCGTGGCACAGCTGCGCGAGGACCTGTCCCACGGCGCCAGCCTGGACGTCAGCGGCACCCCCCGAACCTATGTCAACGGACGCCTGTTCAGCGGCGCCGTGAGCGCCGCCATGTTGGAGGCCGCCATCCTCTACGAGCTGGGCGAGGCCGAGACCACCGAAGACGGCCGGGTGCGCACCACCGAGGAGGTCGTGACCGCGGCCCCCCTGCCGCCTGGCCCGGTGCCCATGGTCGCAGAGCAGCTCGGCGACCACCGCTTCTTCATCGACGCGGTGGAGGCCAGCATCGACGGCGAGGGCCGGGCCATCGCCCTGGCAGGGGCCACGCCCGCCACCGCGTCCTGGCTGGAGGCCCAGCAAGCCTGTGGGGCCGCCGGCAAGCGCATGTGCACGGTGGAGGAGTGGGTGGGCGCCTGTCAGGGGGTCGCCCCCGTGGACGATGACGCCTCGGGCAGCGTGCTCGACGACTATGTCGAGGGCCGCCCCTACCCCTACGGCGCCCACTACCGCGAGGGATGGTGCCAGGACTCCGGCGACCGCGAGGCCCAGCGCCACGGACCCGCCGGGGCCTTTGGCGCCTGCCAAAGCCCCGAGGGGGTCTATGATCTCGCCGGCAACCTGCAGGAGTGGGTGGGCGCCGACGAGGGCAAGGCCGTGCTCCTGGGCGGGGCCTGGTACTATGGTGACAAGGCCGGCTGCACGACCGCCTACGACAATTTCGGTCCGGGCATGGCCAACCGCAGCACGGGCTTTCGCTGCTGCGCGGACGCCGATGTGGCCGCGCCGGCCTTTGATGGGGCCAGCCTGACCGTGGGCGCCGATCTCGCGGACCCCGGCGATCGCATGCCCGCCTTCGAGGGGGCAGGGATCGGCCGCGACACGCGCTTCGGGTCGGCACAGCTGCAGGGCAAGGTGACCCTCATCAATTTCTGGGCCTCCTGGTGCACCCCCTGCCGCAAGGAGATGCCGGCCCTCGCCCAGCTCTATGAGCGCAAGAAGGGCCAGGGATTCGAGCTGCTGGCGATCAGCATCGATCGCGACCCCCAGCAGGCCCTGCGCTTCCTGGGCGGCAAGGCACCGCCGTTCCCGGTCATTTTGGACGCCCGCAGCGAGATCGCGGGCCTCTTCGACATCACGGCCATGCCCACCAGCGTGCTGGTCGGGCCCGATGGCGAGATCCTGGAGCGCCACGCCGGCTTCAGCGACGCCTGGATGGCGGAGCTCGAGCAGCGCATCGACGCGGAGCTGGCCCGCTGACGCCGGCCCTTGCCGCCGCCCCGTCGGCCCCATAGTCGGGCCGGCGGGACTCCATTGGGGCGTCGATCAATGGTAGGTCACCAGGTTTTGGCCCTGGCTATGTAGGTTCGAGTCCTACCGCCCCAACCCCCACCACATCTCTGCGATCGGCCGTGACTGTACCTTCTGACCGACCGACCGACCTCATCGAAGCCGAGGTCCCGACGCCGCCGGCGCTCGGGGGCATCCCATCCCCAAGGTGGCCCATGGTCTCCGAGATCAAGCTCTTCAGCGGCAATGCGAACCCCGTGCTCGCAGAGCGGATCGCCCGCTACCTCGATGTGCCGGTGGGGCGGGCCAAGGTCGGGCGGTTCAGCGACGGTGAAATCAACGTCGAGATTGGTGACAATGTCCGCGGGCGCGATGTCTTCCTCATACAGCCCACCTGCGCCCCCACCAATGACCACCTGATGGAGCTGCTCATCCTGACCGACGCCTGCAAGCGCGCATCGGCGGGTCGGGTGACCGGGGTGATCCCCTATTTCGGCTATGCGCGGCAGGATCGCAAGGTGGCCCCCCGGGTGCCCATCACCGCCAAGCTGGTCGCCGACCTGATGGGCCGGGCGGGGCTGGATCGGGTGCTGACCATGGAGCTTCACGCCGGCCAGATCCAGGGCTTCTTCGACATGCCCGTGGACAACCTCTACTCGTCCTCGCTGATTTGCGACTTCCTCGACCGCAACGTCAAGCTGCACGAGGCGGTGGTGGTGTCCCCCGACGCCGGCGGCGTCGAACGCGCCCGGCTGGTGGCCAAGCGGCTGGGGGCGGGCCTTGCGATCATCGACAAGCGGCGGCGCGGGCCCAATGTCGCCGAGGTGATGAATATCATCGGCGAGGTTGAGGGGCGCGTGACCATCATCATCGACGACATGATCGACACCGCAGGCACCCTCACCAAGGGCGCTGCGGCCTTGGCCGAGGCGGGCGCCGCCGAGGTCTATGCTGCGGCCACCCACGCCGTGCTCTCGGGACCCGCCGTCGAGCGCATCGAAGACAGCGTCATCAAGAAGGTCCTGGTGACCGACACCATCCCCCTCAGCGCCCAAGCCGCCGCCTGTGACCGCATCGTCCAGGTGAGCGTCGATGCGGTCTTTGCCGAGGCCATCCGGGCGATCCACCACCACGACTCGGTCAGCCGCCTCTTCGTCTGAAGGAGAGGCCGCAGGACGACCGCAATGGGCCGCCCGCCAATGGGGACCGCGTGTTGACAGACACGGGGGGCGGGAGTAGATGCCGACGCCGCCAGGAGCCCTTTCCTGGCGTTTCCCCCTTCCGGGACCTCATCAGACTGGTTGCGGACGCCACCGTGTCGGCCCTTTACCGGGCCCGCAGTCCAGGGCACGGCGGTACCGAGTCTCCCCTCGCTCAGGCGACGGTGAGGCCAGGAACGCAGCACCGCTCTGCTCATGGACTGCTCAGCGCCGGGCTCGGCCTCCATCGGGCCTGCCTCGCCTCGAGCCCTACGCCTTTGGAGCAATGAAGATGCACACCGAGAGCCTCAAAGTCTCTACCCGCACCGACACCGGCAAGGGTGCCGCCCGCAAGCTTCGCGCCCGCGGACTGGCTCCGGCTGTGGTCTACGGCCACGGCGCCAGCGGCGACCCCATCGCCGTGGACATCGCCACGCTGGAAGCCATCTTCCGCCGGACCAACGACCGCAACACCCTCCTGGGTCTGGAAGAGGGCGGCAAGATCCGCACCTGCCTGGTCAAGGAGACCCACCGGCACCCGGTGAGCCGCGAGCTGCTGCACGCGGACTTCTACCAGGTGGACCCCGACGCCGAGGTCAAGGTCCGGGTGGACATCCGCTGCGTGGGCACCCCCGAGGGTGTGCGCATGGGCGGTCGCCTGCAGATCATGCGCCGCGACATGATGGTCTCCTGCAAGCCGGCGGACATCCCCGACTTCATCGAGGTCGACGTCGCCAAGCTGGGCGTGGGCAAGTACAAGCGGGCCTCCGAGATCGTGCCGCCGGCCGGCGTGAATCTCCTCTTCACCGGCGACTTCAACATCGTCTCGGTGATCGGCAAGAAGGCCCCGACGGCAGCCAAGGCCGAGGCCTGATCGTGTTTCTTGTGGTCGGGTTGGGCAATCCGGGTCGGCGCTATGCCGACACGCGGCACAGCGTCGGGTATCTCGTCGCTGAACGCCTCGCGGAGCGTTGGGCTTTCAGCCCCGACGCACGGACCCAGCTCGGCTGCACCGTCGGGGATGGCCTGGTGGCCGGCGAACGCTGCGTCGTCGCTCGCCCCCAGTCCTTCATGAACCGCTCCGGTCACCCGACGGTCTCCCTGGCCGGCTACTACAAGCTCGGTCCGGAGCGGGTCATCGTGGTTCACGATGATTTGGAGCTGCCCTTTGGGGTGGTTCGCTGCAAAGTGGGCGGCGGCCATGGCGGCCACAACGGCCTGCGCGACATCCACCGGCACTTTGGCCGGGACCACCTTCGGGTCCGGGTCGGCATCGGGCGCCCGCCAGAAGGCTGGGATCCCGCCGACTATGTGCTCGCCCGGTGGACAGCTGAAGAAGCTCAGTCGATGAGCAGCGTGATCGATCAGGCCTGTGACGCGGTGGAGGTCTTCCTCCGCGGTGCCGGCGCTGAGGTGGTCGAGCGCTTCAACGCACGCGCCGTTCGCGGCGGGTCTCTCTCCGAACCGATTCGAAGCGAGGCGCGATGAGCGCCTCGAGGAGCCAACGATGGATTTGAGTACGCTCGTCCTGGCGGTGCCTGCCGCGGGCATCATCGCCTTGATCTTTGCCTTCTACAAGGCGTCGTGGGTGCGCAAGCAGGACGGCGGCAGCCAGGAGATGCGCGACATCGGCGCCCTGATCCAGGAGGGCGCCATGGCCTTCCTGGCGCGCGAGTACAAGGTGCTCGCGGTCTTCGTGGCCATCGTCGCCGTGCTCCTTGCCATCGGCAACTCGACCGGCGGCCCCAACCAGAGCCCCGTCATCGCGGTCGCCTTCATCGTGGGCGCCCTCGCTTCGGGGCTGGCCGGCTACTTCGGCATGCGCATCGCGACCGACGCCAACTACCGCACCACCCAGGCCGCCACCAAGAGCCTGTCGGCCGCCCTCGACGTCGCCTTCTCGGGTGGCGCGGTCATGGGCATGAGCGTGGTCGGCCTGGCCATGCTGGGCCTCGGCTCGTTGTGGCTCATCTTCTCCGGCATCTTCGGCGTCAGCGGGGGCGGCCTCGTCACCACCCTGAACGTGCTGACCGGCTTCTCGATGGGCGCCTCCTCCATCGCCCTCTTCGCCCGGGTGGGCGGCGGCATCTACACCAAGGCCGCCGACGTGGGCGCGGACCTGGTGGGCAAGGTCGAGGCCGGCCTCCCCGAGGACGACCCCCGGAACCCCGCCGTCATCGCCGACAACGTCGGTGACAACGTCGGCGACGTGGCCGGCATGGGGGCTGACCTCTTCGAGAGCTTCGTGGGCGCCATCATCGGTGCCATGGTGCTCGCCATGAGCTTCGAGGCCGTCAGCAACGACGGCAATATGGCGCCTGTGCTGCTGCCCATGCTCATCGCCGCCGCGGGCATCATCTGCTCGATCATCGGCACCTTCTTCGTCAAGACCAAGGAGGGCGGCAACCCCCAGCTCGCCTTAGACTTCGGCGCCTTTGGTGCGGCGGGCGCGATGGCCATCCTGACCTTCGTGCTGTCCTACTACCTGTGGCCGCAGGGCGGCACCGCCATCCTCGACCTCAACGGCAGCGCCACTGCCGATGTGGTGCTCTGGTGGGAGGTCGGTGTCGCCACCGTCGTCGGCCTGGGTGTCGGCGTCGCCATCGGCATGATCACCTCCTACTACTGCTCCATGGGCAAGGGGCCGGTCAACAGCATCGCCAACCAGTCCCGCACCGGCAGCGCCACCAACATCATCGCCGGCCTGGGCGTGGGCATGCAGTCCACCGCTGCGCCCATCCTGGTGCTCGCGGTGGGTGTGGTCGTGGCCAACGCCACCGCCGGCCTCTACGGCGTGGCCATCGCCGCCTTGGGCATGCTCTCCACCACCGGCATCCAGCTGGCTGTGGACGCGTATGGCCCCATCGCCGACAACGCCGGTGGCATCGCCGAGATGTCCCACCAGGACGCCAAGGTCCGCGAGCGCACCGACACCCTGGACGCCGTGGGCAATACCACGGCTGCCATCGGCAAGGGCTTCGCCATCGGCTCCGCCGCCATGACCGCCCTGGCGCTCTTCGCGGCCTTCATGCAGCAGGCGGGCATCAGCGCCATCGACATCAGCAAGCCTGAGGTCATGGCCGGCGTCTTCATCGGCGGCATGCTGCCCTTCCTCTTCAGCGCCATGGCCATGTCCGCGGTGGGTGAAGCCGCCATGGAGATGATCACCGAGGTTCGCCGCCAGTTCCGCGAGATCCCCGGCCTGCTCGAAGGCACCGCCAAGCCCGACACCGCCCGCTGCGTGGACATCTCCACCAAGGCCGCCCTCAAGCGCATGGTCGCCCCCGGCGCCATGGCGGTGGTCACCCCCGTGGTCGTCGGCTTCCTCTTCGGCGCCGAACCCCTCGGTGGCGTGCTCGCCGGTGTGACCGTGACCGGTGTGCTGATGGCCATCTTCATGTCCAATGCCGGTGGCGCCTGGGACAATGCCAAGAAGTCCTTTGAAGGCGGCGGCTTCAAGATGGACGATGGCGTGACCCATCCCAAGGGCTCTCCGGCCCACGCCGCGGCCGTCGTCGGCGACACCGTGGGTGACCCCTTCAAGGACACCGCCGGCCCGTCCCTCAACATCCTCGTCAAGCTCATGAGCGTCGTCTCCCTGGTGCTGGCCCCCATGCTGGCCACCTTCGGCGCCCTGGTCCAGTTCTGAATCACCCCTCTCTGGCCACCCATCCTGGGTGGCCATCCCCTCCGCGGGGGCGGCGAAGCCCCGCCCCCCAACAGTCCGAGTGGAGGCCAAAAGCCCTATGCACATTCACGAATACGAAACCACCTTCATCATCCGTCCCGACCTCGACGAGGCCGAACACGAGCGCATCAAGCAGCGCCTCTTGGACACCGTCTCCAACAACGGCGGCGAGATCCTCGTCCTCGAAGACTGGGGCCGGCGCAAGCTCGCCTACAAGATCAAGAAGCAGCACAGCGGCCACTACCTCTTCGTGAACTACGCCTCGCCGGCCGGCGTGCCCGCCCAGCTCGAGCGCATCGTCAAGATCGAGGACAACGTCGTCCGCTTCCTGACCGTCAAGATCAACGACTTCATCGAGATCGAGAACACCCGGGTGCTCGCCCGCCAGCGGCAGCGCCGGCGGATCGCCCGTGCCCAGGCCGCATCCAACGCCGCCGCTGCGATGGATGACAGCCGGGGTCGCGTGCGCAGCGTCCGCGAGTCCATGATGTCGCCGGCTCCCATCGCCCCCCCCACGGGCACCGCGATGGACGCCAGTGTCGCCGATCTCCCCGATGAGGAGATCGAGGACTACAACGACGACGACAACGATCAGGACTGAACCCCTCCCCGTCGCCCCCCGCCTTCGCGGGGTGCCCCCGGCCTCGGCCGCGGGCCGCTGGCGACTCCCAACGAACCCGACCAGCCGCAGCGAATGAAGGAGCCGGAGAGGAGGGATCTTGAGTCCCCGCTCCCGGCCGCCGGTCCTCCCCAGCCCCTCCCGGTCGTGAACCGACCGCCAGGCTGAGGCCACCCGGCCGACCCCTCCCTACCGCCACGGCGCAGGAGCCCCGATGAAGGTCATTCTTCAGGAAGATGTGTCCAACCTCGGACGAACCGGCCAGATCGTCAAGGTCAAGGACGGCTACGCCCGCAACTACCTCGTGCCCAACGGCCTCGCGGTCGCCGCCGACGAGCAGAATGTCAAGCGCCTGGACCACCAGAAGCGCGTCGCCCAGGCCCGCGCCGCCAAGGTGCTGCTCGCCGCCAAGGGGCTTGCCACGCGCATCTCCAGCGTGTCGATCAGCATCAAGCGCGAGAGCGGTGATGAGGGGCGCCTCTTCGGCTCGGTGAACAACCGGGACATCGCCGAGGCCCTTCAGGCCGAGGGCTTCGAGGTGGTTCGCCGCATGGTGATCCTCGACGAGCCCATCCGGTCCATCGGCGTCTACAATGTGCCGGTGAAGCTGCACCCCGAAGTCGAGACCACCACCAAGGTCTACGTCATCCAGGGTTGATTCCGCTGGGCTGGCGGGGGCCTTGTGGCCTTCGCTCGCCGGCGCACCGACCGAAGCCTGCGGGCTTCGGGTGCCCACGCCCGCCACCGGATAGGTGTGCGGGCGTCGCCGTTGGGAGGCAGGGACCATGGACAACAGCCGTCAGGTTCCCCACAGCGCCGAAGCCGAACGAGCCGTGCTCGGCGGCCTGATGCTGGATCCCGAGCGCATCCACGGGGTGGCCGAGCGCATCGGGGCAGACGAGTTCTACCGCGAGGCCCACCAGCGACTGTTCCAGCTCATGTTCGACATGAGCGAGAGGGGGGAGCCCGTCGAGATGGTGGCGGTGGTGGAGGCCGTCACCAAGGCGGGGCTGGACGATGCGGTGGGCGGCATCGCCTATGTCAGCTCCCTGCCCGACAATGTGCCCAGCACCGAGAACCTCGAGTACTACGCCAATATTGTTCATGAGCGGGCGGTCGAGCGCCGGCTGATCGATGGCGCCCGGCAGATCTCGGAAGAGACCACCAGCGGCCAGCGCGAGCTCGCCGATCTGCTGGACTACGCCGAGTCCACCATCTTCAGCATCACCCAGTCCCGCCAGACCCGGGATTGGAGCGTGATCTCGGAGGTTGTGGACAAGGAGTTCGTGCGCATCCAGAGCCTCTCGGAGAACCGGGGGGAGGTCAGCGGGATCCCGAGCGGCCTCATCGATCTCGACCGCATGATCGCCGGACTGCACCGCACCGACCTGATGATCCTCGCGGCCCGGCCCGCCATGGGCAAGACCGCACTGGCCCTCAACATCGCCCGCAATGTCGCGCTGAGCGGCGTGGGCGTGGGCGTCTTCTCGCTGGAGATGAGCGCGGGGCAGCTGGTCACGCGCATGCTGGTGAGCCAGGCCCGCGTAGAAGCCAGCAAGGTGCGCACGGGCTTCTTGTCCAAGGACAAGGACTGGCCGCGGCTGACCGAGGCGGCCGAGGCGCTCTACCGGCTGCCCCTCTATGTGGACGACACGCCGGGTATCAACATCACCCAGCTGCGCAGCCGGGCGCGGCGACTCAAGAGCATGAACCCCGACCTGGGGCTCATCGTGGTGGATTATATCGGCCTGATGCAGGGCGACGCCCGGGTGAACCGCCAGGAGCAGGTCAGCGCCTCCAGCCGGGGGCTGAAGATTCTCGCCAAGGAGCTGGACGTCTGCGTGCTGGCCCTCTCTCAGCTCAACCGGGCGGTCGAGACCCGCAACCCGAAGATCCCGCAGCTGGCCGATCTCCGCGAGTCAGGCGCCATCGAGCAGGACGCCG
Source organism: Deltaproteobacteria bacterium (assembly GCA_018401435.1). Taxonomy (GTDB): domain Bacteria; phylum Myxococcota_A; class UBA796; order UBA796; family UBA2385; genus M30B51. The sequence continues at coordinate 26,745 of JAGYJW010000012.1, forward strand.
ACATCATCATGTTCATCTACCGGGACGAGTACTACAACCCCGACACCACGACCCGTCCCGGGGTGGCCGAGGTCATCATCGCCAAGCAGCGCAACGGACCCACCGGGTCGGTGGAGTTGAGCTTCCAGGGTGAATTCACCCTCTTTGACAACCTCGCGCGCCCCGCCCACGGAGACGGCTACCTTTGAGCCGCCGGCAGCCCCTGCTGGCCACCCGTCTGCCGGGCCTGCTGGTCGCCTTGTTGCTGGTGGGGTGGAGCACCGGCGCCCTGGCGCTCGAGAGTGGGGATGCGCTGGTGCTCGCGCTCTCCGATGGGCGCACGGTGGAGGGCTGGTATCTGCGCTCCGAGCCGGGCCTGGTGGTGCTCAGCGGCCCGCAGGGCGAGATCCGGGTGCCGCGGGCCCTGGTGGTATCGGCAGAGGCCCAGGGCCTGCCCCTCCAGCTAGGGGCCTTGGACGCGCGCCTGGGCGGCGGCCCCACAGGAGCGGCCCCTGCGGCACCCCTGCCGCGCCCTTCGCCCGGCGGGGCAGTGGCCCTCTCCTTGTTGGTCCCCGGCGCCGGACACGCCGCTGTGGGGGATTGGCGGGCAGCCGGGGGCTATGTCCTGGTGGATGGGGTGCTGTGGGCCACCGGCGTCTATGCGGTGCGCAAGCAACAAGTGGGGGTGCTGCTGCCGCTGGTCGCCGTCGATCTTCTGCTCCGCGGCTGGTCAGCCGGCGAGTCGTCTCGGCTCGCGCGGCGTCGCCGAGGGAGGGCGAGCCGTCGCGATCCCCGGCGAGTCCGGCCCTGTGTCGGGCGACGGGGGTTGACAGGGCGCCCCCTCGACGAATATCAACGCGTCGTCGTGGGCTGACCCGCGCCCTTGCAGCCTGCCTGCTGTTTGGCCGCCCGCCCCACTTCCCGCAAGCTGACCCGGAGCTGGGCGAGATGGACATGCAAGAGCTGCTCACCAACTTTAACGCTCTCCTCGAGAACTACGCGGAGCATCGGAACTACATCCGTCGGGCCAAGACCCAGTCGGACAAGTTCTCGCCCGCCGTGATCGAGAAGGTCGTGCTGGACCACGAGATCAAGTCCTCGGGCGTGGCCGACGAGCTGCTGCCGCTGGTGCCTGAGATTGAGGCCCAGCTCCGGCAGATCGACGATGAGAAGGCGTCGATCAACAACCGCAAGGCCCGCGCCGACGAGCAGATGGAGGAGCTTCAGCTCCGCCAGGCCATCGGCGAGCTCAGCGACGAGGACTTCGAGTCCCTGGGCGGTGATCTGCGGGCCGAGCTGGACCTGGCCAACGGCCGCCTCGAAGCCCTCGACGGCGATCGGGGCCAGCTGCAAGGCGCGCTGGACCGCTGGGTCGATCTCGCGGTCGAGGCCGGACAGGATCCCGGCACCGCCACCGCAGACGCTGCGGACGCGGGCGACGTCGCCCCTGAACCGGTCGGGGACACCCCCGTGGTGGTGGAGACCAGCGATGGCACCCACTCCTCCACCGATCACATTCAAGAGGACGTCAGCGCGGTCTTTGACGACGCCGACGCCGATGCGGTCAGCGTGTCCATGGACGACGACGGCGAGACCATCGAAGCTGGCGAAGAGGTCGACTTCGGCTTCGAAGAAGACGACAACGGCTCCCAGGCGGGCGCCGAGGTCGAGCTGAACCTGACCGGTGGCAGCGCTGAATCCCGAGAGGCCGGCGCCGACGAGATCGGCATCGATCTCGACGCGGTCGAGGCCGAATCCGACGCCGTTGCATCGGCCGACGACGAGGACGAAGATGCCGGCTCCGCCGACGCCTCGGGGGACGCCGCCCCCGCCGCCTCCGATGACGAGCCCCGCCGCGCCCTGCTCCTCTACCAGGAGGGCACCGCCGAAGAGCAGATCTACCCCTTCACGGGTGAGGTCCTGACCATCGGCCGGGGTCGCGACAACGACATCCAGATCAAGAATGACTCCAAGGTGTCGCGCTTCCACTGCAAGCTCTTCCGCCGCGGTGGCAACTTCTACATCGAGGACAACAAGTCCTCCAACGGCAGCCTGGTCAATGGCGAGCTGATCACCGAACGGCGCCTCTTTGGCGGCGAAGAGGTCATCATCGGCGAGACCTTCTTCCGTTTCCGCATCATGTGATTTCGGGCCATTGTCGGGCCACCTCCCATCGCGGGGGACGGCCCGACCCCTGGAAGAGCCGCAACCCTGCGGCTCTTCGTCGTATGGTGCGGGCTCCTCTTGGCGGAAAGAGCCGATGGCTGCGGATCCGGTCTACCTGACCACCCACCAGGTCGCGCGCATGTTGGGCGTCAGCCTGCCCACTGTGGTGAACTGGACGGCGAGCGGGAAGCTCGAAGCCCACCGGACCCCCGGCGGCCACCGGCGCATCTCTCGCGCGTCGCTGATGGCCTTCGCCAGCCGCTTCTCCTACCCGCTGCCCCCCGAGCTCGAGGTGCGGACCGCCCGGCCCCGGGTGCTGGTGGTGGACTCCGAGCACGACTTCTACGAGATGCTGTCGGAGTATCTGCAGCTCCGGGGGCGCTTCGACCTGCGCTGTGCGGTGGGGCCTTTCGCCATTGGCCTCGAGATCGGACGCTTCCGCCCGGACCTGCTGCTGGTGGACCTCGGGCTCACCAGCCAGGACCCCATTCGGCTGGCCCGGCAGGTGGCCGAGGACAAGGACATCGGCCCCGTGCGGCTGGTCGGGGTGTTGCCCTTCCCGGACCACCAGCTCGAACAGCGGGCGCTCAGCGTTGGCTATGAGCGGCTGCTGCACAAGCCGGTCAGCCTGGACGGGGTCTGGGAGCTCCTGCAGGAGCTGCTGGATTGATGCCGGAGGGCCCGCCCTGCGCTCCCCAAGAGCCCCTCGATCCGGGCGGCGCCTCTGCTCTCGCCCAATGATCCTCGGATCGGCGCCTTCGATTCACGGAGCTAAGGCGCCGGATCCGGCGTGCGAAGCGCGGGCCGACCCTGGGACAGGGGCAGGGCAGGGCGGTCGCTGCCCCGGCGCAGGCGAATCAGCTCGGCGGCGATGCTGACGGCGATCTCCTCGGGTGTCTCGGCCCCCAGATCCAGCCCGACCGGGGCGCTCAGGCGGCTGAAGCGGGCCGGGTCCATGCCTGCGGCCCGCAGCCGGATCAGGAACCTGGCCACCTTGGCGCGGCTGCCAATCAGGCCCAACCAGGCCAGATCGACTCCGAGCAGGGCCTCCACCAGGTCCTGGTCCAGGGCGTGATCGTGGGTGACCACGAGGTGGTGGGCGAGGGGGCCGGTGGGCAGGCTGGGCAATGCGCGGCGGGGGTCGATGACCCGCACCTCGGCGCCGGCCGGGAGGCGCTTCGGGTCTGCCCACTCGGGCCGCCCGTCGATGATGATCAAGCGAAAGTCGAGGGTTGCAGCCAAGTTTGCGACAGCGGTTCCCACATGGCCCGCGCCGTGGATGACCAGGGTGGCTTGGGGCAGCAGCGGTTCGATGAAGGCCTCCATGGCGCCACCGCAGCACATGCCGAGGTCGCGGGTGAGGTGGGCGCTGAAGCGGGCGGGTCGGCCGGTCGCGATGGCGTCGAGGGCGGCGGCGATCACCTGGTATTCGAAGGCGCCCCCGCCGATCGTGCCCACGATCTCGCCGTCGGCACCCACCAGCATGCGGGCGCCGGCTGCGCGCGGGGCCGAGCCGTCCCGGCCGATGACCGTGACCAATGCTGCGGCTTGCCCGCGTCGCATGGCGTCCATCGCGGCTTGCAGTACGCGCATCCGAGGCTCCCAGGGCCGGTCCAGGGCCGGTCCAGCGCCGGCCGTGCCCCCTTATCCCAGGGGCTCGGGGTCGCGGGGCCGGTCCACCGGATAGGAGGGCGGCCCGCTGTCGCATCGGAGGCCGCATGCACCCCGGACACGACCTCGTCCTGATCCTCGACTTCGGATCGCAGTACACCCAGCTGATCGCCCGCCGCATTCGCGAACAAGGCGTCTACTGCGAGATTCGCGCTTGCACCGACCCTGCGCCGGACAGCCTGCCGGAGCGCCTGGTGGGCCTGGTCTTGTCCGGTGGGCCCAATTCGGTCTACGACGCCGACGCCCCCCCCTTCGATCCGGGCTGGCTCGCCCTCCCGGTCCCCGTGCTCGGCATCTGCTACGGCATGCAGCTGCTGGCCCGCCACCTCGATGGCCACGTCGGCGGGGCGCACCTGCGGGAATATGGCCACGCCCTGCTGCGCCCCGTGGCCGATGCGGGCCCCCTCTTCGCTGGCATCGACGCCGAGACCGCGGTGTGGATGAGCCATGGTGATCACGTCGAGCGGCTGCCCCCCGGCTGGGTCACCCAGGCCAGCTCCGAAAACTGCCCCATCGCCGCGATGGCCTCGCCCGACGGCCGGCGCTTTGGCATCCAGTTCCACCCCGAGGTGGCCCACAGCGCCCAGGGCACGCTGCTGGTGCGCAACTTCCTCTTCTCGATCTGTGGGGCCCACGCCGACTGGAGCATGGGCAGCTTCGTGGACGAGCAGGTGGCCCGGGTGCGTGAGCAGGTGGGCCAGGGCCACGTGCTCTGCGGCTTGTCTGGCGGTGTGGACTCTTCCGTCGTGGCCGCCTTGCTGCACAGGGCCATCGGGCCCCGGCTGCACTGCGTCTTCGTGGACAATGGCGTGCTGCGCAAGGGCGAGCGCGACCAGGTCGCTGCCGAGTTCGCCGAGCTGGACCTGACGGTGGTAGACGCCCGAGATCGCTTCCTCGACGCCTTGTCGGGCGTCGAAGATCCCGAACAGAAGCGCAAGATCATCGGGCGCACCTTCATCGAGGTCTTCGACGAGGAGGCCGGCAAGCTCGAAGCGCGCCACGGCAGCATCGACTGGCTCGCCCAAGGCACGCTCTACCCCGACGTCATCGAGTCGGTGTCCTTCCGTGGGCCGTCGGCCACCATCAAGAGCCACCACAATGTGGGCGGGCTGCCCGAAAAGATGCGTATGAAGCTGATTGAGCCCCTGCGCGAGCTCTTCAAGGACGAGGTGCGCCTGTTGGGGGGCGAACTCGGCCTCTCCGACGAGCGCATCCACCGCCAGCCCTTCCCCGGGCCCGGCCTCGCGGTGCGCATCCTGGGCGATGTCACCGCAGAGCGGGTGGCGGTCCTGCAAGAGGCCGAGGCCATCGTGGACGAGGAGACCCGGGCTGCGGGCCTCTACCGACAGCTGTGGCAGTGCTTCGCCGTGCTGCTGCCGGTGCGCAGCGTCGGGGTGATGGGCGACGCCCGCACCTATGAGCAGGTCTGCACGGTGCGCGCCGTACACAGCACCGATGGCATGACCGCCCATGTGGCCCGGCTGCCCTGGCCGGTGCTGGAGCGCATCTCCTCGCGCATCATCAACGAGGTGCGCGGCATCAACCGGGTGGCCTACGACATCAGCAGCAAGCCGCCCGCCACCATCGAGTGGGAGTAGGGGCGCGTCCGGGGGGCGCGCCGCCCCCACAGCCTCAGCGATCGGGCTGGCGCAGGACCTCGTCATAGGTGAGGCCGAGCCAGTCCAGGGCCTCGTGGGTCATCGCCCGGGCGATGCGCTCGGCCAGCTCTGGCACGGTGGCGCAGGGATAGCCCAGGTTGCCGCGAAAGAGCCGGATGCTGTCGGGCCGGGCCGACCAGGGGTCGCCTTCGACCGGGGGCGTGCCGTCGTAGAGCGCGTCGGTGAAGGGGCTCAGGGGCGGGTCCACGCTGAGCAGCTCGTCGAGGGTGGGGAAGTCCTCCCAGCGCGCCTGCACCTCGCCGTAGAAGCGCCGCAGGGCGGGGGGGAGCAGGCCCGGGGCCTGGGCGAGCGCGTCGGCCCAGAGGGGCTCGGGCAGGGCTTCGGCGCGGCCAAAGGCCAGGGGATCGAGCTGAGCGGCGCGTTCGAAGGCCTGGCGCGCGGCCTCGGGGCGGCCCAGCCGCTCGTTGGCCAGGGCCTGATAATACCAGCCCGGCGCGAGGTCGGGGCGCAGGGCGGTCGCCACCCGGGCGGCCTCCAAGGCGGCCTCGAGATCGGCCATGCCGAAGCGGGCCATCGCCAGGCCGGCGTGGTTGTCGGCGTCTTCGGCCCGCAGCAGGGTCAACCGGGACCAGGCCTCGGCGGCCAGCGTCGCATCTCCCATGGCCATGGCCGCCTGCCCCACCACCCGCAGGGCGTCGACATCGTCGGGCTCGGCCTCCAGCAGCTCTTCGGCCTCAACCAGCGCCTGGTCGAGATCGCCGCTGCCGAGCGCGTTCTGCGCCTCTTTGATTCGCAGGGCGCGCAGCACTTCGGGCGCCACGGTCCAACTGCCATGAGTCTGCTGGTGCATCGGTCCACCGGGCAGCCGCGGGCGCGGCGCGACCCTTAAAGGAAGAAGTAGAGGACGGTGACAATCAGGGCCAGGGCACCCAAGACGCCGGCAATCGCGAGGCCGATGGCCATCGCCGGTGCCCGCGTCTTCTCGTCCTCATAATGGTCAATGGGCGGCGGTGCGGGGGGCAGCAGCCGGCGCCGCTGCGCGGGGCCGTGGGGCGGCCGCCGGCGCGGGGGAAGCGGCGACCGGCGCGGGGTGTTCCCCCTTGAAGGCCCCTGCCCGCAACGCATGGGCGAAGGTGGCAAATTCCGCCACGTCGCGGCACAGGTCCAGGTCCGAGATCAGCCACTTCTCGAAGAAGTCCTCCTCGTCGGCGGAGGCCATCCGGCTGGCCTCGTAGAGGGGCATGGGCGCGCGGTCCAGATCCGCCTGATCGGGGACCACGGAGAAGTTGATGCGGGCGTTCTCGCGCAGCCAGCGCTTCAGCGCGTAGCGGGCATCGAGCACGGCCAGCGGCCAGCCGCCCGCGGCCTCTGCAAGATCGATCAGCTTGGGGAGCGCCAGGCCGCCGCCATAGGTGGCGTGCAGCAGGTTGGCCTGTTGGGGGCTGAGCCCCCGCCGGGCCTGGGCGAGCAGCTCGGTGGGGGAGCGGTTGGAGGTCAGCGCGTTGGGAAAGTCGCCGCCTTGGATGCGCCCACCGGCGGCGTCGACCTCGCGCTTGACCAGGTCGTGGGACCAGTCCACCAGGTCGCTGGAGCGCGAGACGCCCGCGATGCCCTCGGCGAAGGCGCTGCAGGCGCGTTGCAGGGGCTCGCGGCCGCCGGAATCCCCCAGGCGCACGGCCGTGATGGCGTAGTACCAGTCGGTGAACTTCTGGGCCATGGCGCGGCCGGCGTCGGCATCGCCGCTGCGCCACCGCTTGAAGAGCTGCTGCACTGTGGGTTCGGCGGCGTCCGCCATCCATGTCCTCGGGGCCGGCGATGCCGGCAGCAGGGGTCGGGTCGAAGGGGAACTATAGGGACGGGGACGGGATGAAACAAGCTGCCGCGCCTTCTGCAAGGGCGGGGGCGGCTACCAGCAGGCCCGGACCGTGGCGAGCACGGCGCGGTCCAGCCAGCAGTAGCGGGCCTCGATGTGCCGGGGAGCGTCCCCGGCCGACAGCTGAAGGGTCACGGCGGCGGTGCCGTCGGTGTCGGGGATGACGACGGCCTCGTCGAATGCGATGTAGCGCTGCAGGCGCGGCGCGAGGGCCTTGTAGATGGCCTCTTTGATGGCGAAGCGCACCACGGTGCCCGTCCAGCGCCGGTCTTCGGGGAGGGCCTGCACCGCCTCGCGCTCGCTGGGTACCAGCACCTTGGAGGCGATGCCTTCGCGCGGGGGCTCCAGGGCTTCGAGGTCGATGCCGAGCGCGCCAAAGTCTGCCCGGGCGGCCATGGCCACCGCGAGGTGGCGCTTGTGGCTGATGGACAGGGTGATGCCCGCAGGGGGGAGGGGCTCACCGCGCGGGGCGGCGCCCACCGGGCCAGGGGGCCGCCCCAGGCCCAGGATGGCGGACTGGGCAGCGAGGCGCCCGCCCACGAACTCTGCCTGCCGAAAGCCCTTGAGCGCCCGCGCCAGGGCCTGCTCGCTGGGGTCCAGGCGTGCCAGGATCTCCTCGGGCACCGGATCGGCTGTGCCGGGGAGGACGACGCCCGCGACGATGCCGTGGGGTAGCGCGTTCTTGTGGACGACCTGGAAGTTCTGCACCGTCGGAGGGTAACGGAGTGGGCCCACCGGATCCATGCCCGTGGGCGGGGGGCGCATGCGATCTTGTCCTCGTGATTGAATAACTGCGCCGGGTCTGCGTATCAGCCGCGGGGGCTCGACTGGCCTTGCCTCGGGCCGCCGAGCCCCATACCAAGGACGTCCATGAGACTCGCGCGAATGCTGTCGTTGACCCTCCTGCTGGCGGGCCCTGCCTGGGCCGGCCAGGAGGTCGTCGACGCCGAGCGCGCGCGCCTGTCCGACGAGATGGAGAAGCTGGTCCAACGCCAGGTCTGGCCCGGCGTCGAACGCAAATACCAGGAGCTGGAGGGGCTGGGCTCACCGCTATCGGTGGACGACTACCTGCATGGCGCCACTGCAGCCCGCGAGCTGGGCGATGTGGCCTCCAGCTACGATCGGCTCAAGGCCGCCGCGCGCATCAAGGGCACCAAAGAGATCGTCGACTGGCTGTGGGATATCGACAATAACTACGGCCACGTCGAGCTGGTCAGCGTGCCGGCCCGAAGCACCGAGCTCGAACCGCAGCTCATGCCCTTTGACCCCAACCAGCGCAAGGCGGTCGATGCCGCCATCGAGGCCTCCCGCCAGAATGGCGCCTTCATGGGCATGTTGCCCAGGGGCGACTACCGATTTGGCGGCCAGAGCTTCGGCGTAGAGCCCGGTATCAGCGTGCGCATCGAAGTGTCCCCCCGGATGCGCCGCCAGGGCCTCATCGACCCCGTCATCGTCTACCGGGAGCTCCCGGGCGCCGTGTCTGCGCCTCCCGCGAGCGCGCCTTCTCCCAGCCCCGACGCGGGCGGGGACGGCGGCACCCAACCCGACCCTTAGGGGTCCACAGGAGTATCGATGCTGCTTTCGACTCTGCTCCCGCTCGTTCTCGGCCTTGGCGCCCCGGACGCGCAGGCGGCGAATAACGGCCCCATGATGTGGGGTGTCGGTCCCACCTTCAGCACCATCGCCTTCCCCGGCGGGCACCCGCTCAAGTGGCCCAAGCTCAGCGAGGCAGACGCCGCGTTGATGCCCGCCGGCGAGCTGGACGACAACCGCAAGATCCAGACCCTGGACGAGGTCCGGGGCGACATGGCGGTGGGCGCGCGCGGCGTCTTCTACTTCAACAAGGACTGGCGCGGCGGCCTGCGCACGCACCTCTTCAGCGCGGGCGCCAACTACAACGCCCTCGACTTCACCCTCGAAGCCGACAAGATGCTCTTCAACCAGAGCCGTCTGGGCGCCTATGGTGGCCTGGGGCTGGGCTTTGGCAAGATGAAGTTCGGCGCCGAAGACAGCGACGCCGAGCTCAAGCTCAGCACCTACCTGCTGCGCGGGCAGCTGGGCGGCATCTACCGCCTGAAGAAGGCCGCGATCGAGGTCGGGCTCTTCGTGCAGCCCACCTTCCCGGGCCTGCAGGAGTACACCGCCACCAACGGCACGGTCTCCGAGATCGAAGGCCTCTTCGGCAGCAAGGACAGCGGCGGCGGCGGCACCTTCTGGCATGGCGGCCTGGAGGCCACGGTCTACTTCGGCGACTTCCAGCCCCCCAAGAAGAAGAGCAACAAGAAGGGCGGCAAGAAGTAGGGCCCCGCCTTCGTTTTCGACTCAAGTGCGGGCCGCTCCACCAGGGTTGGGGGAGCGGCCTCTGCCGTCTTGAATCAGTAGGCGCGGGCGAAGATGGCGAGGTGGGTGGCCGGGCGCCCGCTGTAGAAGCAGCTGCGGCCCGCGGCCTCCTGCTGGCGCCCCAGGGGGTAGCAGCGGATGGTGGCCTTGCAGTCGGTCTTGATGGCGGCCTCGTTGTCGGCGTCATCGCACCAGGCCACCTCGAAGAAGCCGGGCTCGCTGGCAAGCTGGGCCTTCAAGGCGTCGTAGGAGTCGATGGGGAAGCTGCGGGTGCGCAGCTTGTCGGCGGCGGCGGCGAGCAGCTCGGCCTGGATGGCGTCGAGCTCTTCCACCACCCGGGCGCGGAAGGCGGCGCCGTCGTCGCCGACCTCGAGGGGGTACTTCTTGCCGCCGGTGCGCCGGGCGCAGAAGACGCTGGCCTTGGCCACGTCGCGGGGGCCGACCTCCATGCGCAGGGGCACGCCTTTGCGCTCCCACTCGAAGTACTTGGCGCCGGGCTTGACGCTGTCACGGTCATCGACGTGCACGCGCACGCCGGGCTTGAGCATGGCCTCGACCCCGCGGCAGAAGGCCAGGACCTCGGCCTTCTCTTCGTCCTTGCGCCAGATGGGGGTGAGCACCACCTGGATGGGGGCGACCTTGGGGGGGAGGACCAGGCCGGTGTCGTCGCTGTGGGTCATGATCGCGGCGCCCACCAGGCGGGTGGACACACCCCAGGAGGTGGCCCAGACCAGCTCGTCGTTGCCCTCGGCGTTCTGGAAGGTCACATCGAAGGCCTTGGCGAAGTTCTGGCCCAGGAAGTGGCTGGTGCCGGCCTGCAGGGCCCAGCCATTCTGCATCATGGCCTCGATGGTATAGGTCTCGTCGGCACCGGCGAAGCGCTCGGCGGCGGACTTGACGCCCTTGACCACGGGGATGGCCAGGGTCTCGCGGGCGAAGTCGGCGTAGACGTCCAGCATGCGCTCGGCCTCGGCCACGGCCTCGTCGCGGGTGGCGTGGGCCGTGTGGCCCTCTTGCCAGAGGAACTCGGCGGTGCGCAGGAAGGGCCGGGTGCGCATCTCCCAGCGCACCACATTGGCCCACTGGTTGATGAGCAGGGGCAGGTCGCGGTAGCTGCGGATCCAGCGGCCATACATATGCCAGATGATGGTCTCGCTGGTGGGGCGCACGATCAGGGGCTCTTCGAGCTTGGCGGTCGGGTCGGGCTCGACCCCGCCGCCTTCGGCCGCCCGCAAGCGGTGGTGGGTGACCACCGCGCACTCCTTGGCGAAGCCTTCGACGTGCTCGGCCTCCTTGGACAAGAAGGACTGGGGGATGAACAAGGGGAAGTAGGCGTTGACGTGGCCGGTCTCCTTGAAGCGGCGGTCCAGGTCATCCCGGATGGCCTCCCAGACGGCGTAGCCATGGGGCTTGATGACCATGCATCCGCGGACGGGGCTGCTGTCGATGAGATCGGCGGCGGCGATGACGTCGAGGTACCACTGGGAGTAGTCGTCGGCGCGGGGCGTGATGCCTTGGGACATGGGGAGGCTCCTGGGAAGCGGATCGGGGCGAGGGACTAACCCGCGCGGGGCCGCCGCCGACGGGTAGCAACGGCGCCGGGGCCGTTGTAAGGGGGGCGCCCGCGCCGCCTGGAGGCCCCATGTCGACCCAAGATCTCGCCCTCGCCACGCTCGCCGCGAATACCATCCGGGGGCTGGCCATGGACGCCATCCAGCAGGCCAACTCGGGGCACCCCGGCGCGCCCATGGGCATGGCCGACATGGCGACCGCGCTCTGGCAAGGCGTGCTCAAGTACGACCCCTCGGCCCCGGACTGGGCCGACCGGGATCGCGTGGTGCTCAGCAATGGCCACGCCTCCATGCTGCTCTACAGCATGCTGCACCTGACGGGCACCTCGCTGGAGATGGCGGATCTCCGCAACTTTCGGCAGTGGGGCAGCCGCACCGCCGGCCACCCCGAATATGGCGAGGCCCCCGGCATCGAGACCACCACCGGCCCCCTGGGTCAGGGCATCGCCAACGCCGTGGGCATGGCCCTGGCCGAGCGCCTGATGGCCGCCCGCTTCGGTGACGAGCTGGTGAATCACCACACCTGGTGCTTCGTCGGAGATGGTTGCTTGATGGAGGGGATCAGCTCCGAGGCCGCCAGCGTCGCGGGCCACCTGGGCCTGGGCAAGCTGGTGGTGCTCTACGACGACAACCGCATCACCATCGACGGATCCACCGACCTGTCCTTCTCGGAGGATGTGCCGGCGCGCTTCCGGGCTGCGGGCTGGCGGGTGCTTTCGGTGGATGGCCACGACCCGGTGGCCCTGCGCGAGGCCATGCTGGCCGCCCGCCAGGACAGCGGTCAGCCGGTGCTGATCTGCTGCCGCACCACCATCGGCTTCGGCTCTCCCAAGCTGGCTGGCTCCGAGAAGACCCACGGGTCGCCCCTGGGCGAGGCCGAGGTGGCCGCCACCAAGCGGGCCCTGGGCATGGATCCCGACCAGCGCTTTGTTGTGCCCGAGGCCGTCTATGGCTTCTTCCGGGAAGGGGACGCGGCGCGCAAGGCCACCCGGCTGGCCTGGGAGCGCCGCCTCGCCGACAGCGGCCAGGCCGATCGCTGGGGGCCGCCCGCCGCCCCGCCCTGGCCGGCGTGGACTGGCCGAGCTTCCCCGCCGGTGGCGCCATCGCCAGCCGCAAGTCCTCCCAGGCTGCCTTGCAGGCGGCCGCCGCAGCCCTGCCCCAGCTCATCGGTGGCAGCGCCGACATCGCCGGCAGCAATGGCTCGACCATCAAGGGCGGCGGCGACGTCTCCCTGGGGAGTTCTCCGGCCGCAACCTGCACTTCGGCATCCGCGAGCACGCGATGGCCGCCCTGTGCAACGGCCTGGCCCTGCATGGGGGCGTCCGCCCTTATTGCGCGACCTTCCTGGCCTTTCACGACTATATGCGCCCCAGCGTGCGCCTCGCGGCCCTCATGGGGCTGCCGGTGCTCTACCTCTACACCCACGACAGCATCTACCTGGGCGAGGACGGCCCCACCCACCAGCCGGTGGAGCAGCTGGCTGCCATGCGCGCCATGCCCAACCTGCGGGTGATCCGCCCGGCGGACGGGGCCGAGACGGTGGAGGCCTGGAAGGCCGCCCTGGCCTGGAGCGGCGGCCCGACGGCCCTCTGCCTGACCCGCCAGGACCTGCCCAACCTCGATCGTGGGGCCATGGCCTCGGCCGAGGGCCTGCACAAGGGCGGGTATGTGCTGGCCGAGGCCACGGGCGGCGCGCCCCAGGTGGTGCTGATCGCCACCGGCTCCGAGGTGCCCATGGCGCTGGATGCCCGCGCGCTGCTGCAGGCCGGCGGCATCCCCACCCGGCTGGTGAGCCTGCCTTGTTGGGACCTCTTCTTTGCCCAGCCCGCGGCCTATCGTGCCCAGGTCCTGCCCCCGGGCCTGCCCCGGGTGAGCGTGGAAGCCGGGACGACCTTCGGGTGGCAGGCTATTGTGGGTCTTGACGGAGCAAGTGTCGGCATCGACCGCTTCGGCGCCTCGGCGCCCGGTGAAGAGGTCGCCAGCCGGCTTGGCCTGAACCCCGAGAATATCGCCCGGACCGCCCGCCGCCTCCTGAACCTGGAGGCTTGACCCCGAGGACCCATGCCGCCAGCCCGGCGAAAGCCCCCCGCCCGCAGCAGTCGCGCCGCCGCCTCCAAGGCCCGCAGCCCGGCCAAGGGCGGACGCAAGGCCGGCGGCAAGGGTGGGCAGAAGGGCAGGGGAGGCGGCGGCAGCTGGGGCAAGCGCCTGGGACGTTGGCTGCTGACCTGGACCTCGGCTGTGGCCGTGGGCGGCGGCGGCGGCGTGGCCACCGTGGTCTATCTGCTCTACCGCCAGGCCCTGGTGGACGTCGAGACCGCCCTGGAGGGCCCCGTCTGGCAGAGCTCTGGCGCCGTGCTCAGCGGCCCGATGGAGATCTGGCCCGGACTGGCCCTCAGCCCCGAGGCCCTGGCCGAAGACCTGGTGGCCGCCGGCTACTCCCGTGTCGATAAAGCGAGCCGCCCCGGCGATGTGCAGGTGGCCGCGCGGGATGTGCTGGTCCATGTGCCGGCCTGGGAGGGCGCGGGCGTCAAGGTGCCGGCCGGCGAGGTGCACCTGAGCTTCAGCGGCGGGGTCGTGAGCGCCGTAAGCCCGCGCCAGCGCGCGGTCTTCGCACCGGTCAAGCTGTCTGAGATCCGCGGGCCCGGCAACGAGAGCCGCAGCCCGGTGGCCCTCAAGGACCTGCCGCCCCATGTGCCCCAAGCCCTGCTGGCCATGGAGGACGCCCGCTTCTACTCCCACGAGGGGCTGGACCCGGTGGGCATCTTGCGGGCGGTGCTGATCAACAGCTTCACCGATCAGCCCTTGCAGGGGGGCAGCACCCTCACCCAGCAGCTGGTCAAGAACCTCTTCTTGACCCAGGAGCGCAGCCTGGAGCGCAAGGGCCGCGAGGCCCTGCTGGCCATCGCCATCGAACAGACCCGCAGCAAGGACGAGATCCTTGAGCTCTACCTCAACGAGATCTACCTGGGGGAGGCCGGCGGGGCGTCGATCTGCGGCATCGACCAGGCCGCCCGCGCCTATTTCGGCACCTCGGCCGAGCGCCTGACCGTGGGCGAGGCCGCCACCCTTGCCGGGGTGGTGAGCGCCCCCAACCGCTACTCGCCCCTGCGCCACCCCGACGAGGCCCAGGCCCGCCGGGACCTCGTCCTGGACCGCATGGTGGAGGTGGGGCAGCTGGATCCCCACGCGGCCGATGCGGCCAAGGCCAGCCCCCTGGTGGTGCGGGCCAATGCCACGGGGCGCCGGGCGCCCTGGGTGGTGGACGCGGCCCTGGAGGCGGTGGAGGGCGGCTTGGGCGAAGGCAGCGTGGCCGCGCGGGGGGTGACCATCCACACCACCTTGCAGCCGGCCTTGCAGCGCCTGGCCGAGCAGGTGGTGGCCGACAGCATCGTCGCCCTCGAAAAGGAGCATCCAGAGGCCAAAGGCGCACAGATGGCCCTGGTCGCGGTGCGGGTCTCGGATGGGGCCGTGGTCGCGATGGTGGGCGGGCGCGACTATGGCGAGAGCCAGTTCAACCGGGCGCTGCACGGCCGGCGCCAGGTGGGCAGCACCATCAAGCCCCTGACCTATCTGGGCGCCTTCGAGGCCGACCCGACCTTGTCCCCGGCCTCCACCCTGCTCGACGAGCCGCTCAGCCGCGTGGTCGATGGCAAGACCTGGGAGCCCCACAACTACGATGGGCGCTATGTCGGCGAGATCACCCTGCGGCGGGCCCTGGCCACCTCGCGCAACATCCCCGCGGTGTTGATGAGCGAAGAGGTGGGCATGGGGAGCCTTCAAAAGCTATGGTTGAACCTGGGTTTGAGCGGTGCGACCCAGAATCCCGCCGCCGCCCTGGGCAGCTTCGAAGCCACCCCGGTGGAGGTCGCGGGCGCCTACACCGTCTTTCCGGGCGCGGGGCGCTGGGCCCGCCCCAGCGTGGTGCGCCAGGCCGTGGACCTGGACGGCAAGCTGCTCTGGAATGAGGACGCCGTCGTCGTTCGCCGCACGAGCGACCGCGCCGCCTTTCTGGGCACCCGCCTGCTGCAGGCCGTGGTGGAAGAGGGCACGGGCCGCAAGGCCAGCACATTTGGGGCCACCGGCGCGGTGGGCGGCAAGACCGGCACCACCGACAACGAGCGCGACGCCTGGTTTGTGGGCGTGACCCCAGAGCTGGCCATCGCGGTCTGGGTGGGCTTTGACCGGGGCCGCAGCGTCAAGCTGACGGGCTCGGAGGCCGCCTTGCCGGCCTGGTCCCGCTTTGTGGCCGGGTCGGGCACCAGCGCCGGCGCCTTTCCCGTTCCCAAGGGCCTGGTATTGGCCACCCTCTGCACCGAGAGCAACCAGCCGGCCGAGGCCGCCTGCCCGGAGAGCTGGAGCGAGTATTACACCGAAGGCACGGTCCCGCTGGCGGGCTGCCGCCTGCATGGCGGCCCCCTCGACAACGCTGGCGACGCCCTCACCAGCGCCTGGGAGCGCATGAAGGCGAAGATGGGGGGCAACGACAAGGAGGCGCCCGCGGTGGAGGAGCCCTCCCGCCGCAGGCTCTTTGGCCGCAAGCGCTGAAGGCGCCCCGGCCTGCGCGATGCCGGCCTACTTGATGCCGAGCAGCTCGACGTCGAAGACCAGCATGCCGGCGGGCTTGCCCGGCCGGTTCTGGTAGGCCAGGTCCACCGGAATCCAGAAGCGGTACTTCGCGCCCGTGGTCATCAGCTGCAGGCCTTCGGTCCAGCCGGCGATCACGCGGTTGAGGGGGAAGCTTGCGGGCTCTCCGCGCAAGACCGAGCTGTCGAACATCTGGCCGTCGGTGGTCCACCCCGAGTAGTGCACCGTGACCTCGGATTCGGCCTTGGGGTGGTCGGCGCCGGTGCCGGCAGTGAGCACCTTGTAGGCCAGGCCGCTGGCGGTCTTCTTGGCGTCGGCGGGCGGACCGGCGACATCGCTGGGCACGGCGGGGGGATCAGGCTGCTTGTCGATGCTGACCAGCTCGACATCGAAGACCAGCATGCCGGCGGGGCGGCCGGGCTGGCCCTTGTAGGCCAGGGACTCGGGGATCCAGAAGCGGTACTTGTCGCCCGCCGTCATCAGCTGCAGGCCCTCGGTCCAGCCAGCGATCACGCGGTTGAGCGGGAAGGAGGCGGGCTTTCCGCGCTTGAGCGAGCTGTCGAACATCTCGCCATCGGTGGTCCAGCCGGTGTAGACCACCTCGACCCCGTCGTGGGCGCGGGGGTGCTGGTCGCCGGGGGCTTCGGTCAGGGCCTTGTAGGCCAGACCGCTGGCGGTGGTCTGGGCGTCGGCCGGCGGGGCGGCGACATCGGCTGGGGCGATCTTGGCGGCTTCGAGGGCCGCCGCGTCGATCTCGCCGCCTTGTGCGTGCTTGCCACGCTCTGCCTTGCTGCGCCGCAGACCGTCTTCGGGCTTTTCGGCCTTGGCGAGGGTCTCGGTGCTGCCCTCGCCTTCGGCGGCCTCAGGCGTCTCGTCAGTGTTGCAGGCCGCCGTGAGAGCGGCGAGCACGAGGATGCGCAGCGCGCGGGGGTGGAACATCCTGCCTCCAGATGGAGGGGCCCGCTAACGCGGGGGGCGCGGCCTTGTCCCGTGCGGCCTGACGGGTCGCCCACGGGGCGACTACAGTGCGCGACAGCAGGGGCCCGTCTGCCGGCCCCGAGGAGCCCCCGGTGAACAGCCCGACCCGCCCCAATGGTCGCCCCAGCACCTCCTTTGGCAAGCTGCGCCAGCGGGCTGCGGCCCGCGGCCTGGCCACCACCTTCGAAAGCCTCGCCCGCTTGGGCGGGCTGGCGCCCCAGGCCCGCCCCGAACGCCACGGCCTGCGCGTCGTGCGAGATGTGGCCTACAAGGGGGGGGATCACCCGGCCTGGACCCTCGACATCTACGAGCCCCAGGGACTACGGGGCAAGGCGCCGGTGGTCTTCTATGTGCATGGCGGCGGCTTCCGCATGCTCAGCAAGGACACCCACTGGCTGATGGGGCTGGCCTTCGCCCGGGAGGGCTGGCGGGTGGTCAGCGTCAACTACCGCCTGGCGCCCAAGCACCCCTTTCCTGCTGCGGCCGAGGACTGCTGCGCCGCATTCGCCTGGATGATCGACCAGGCCGATGCCCGGGGCTTCGATCTGGACCAGCTGGTGATCGCCGGGGAGTCGGCGGGCGCCAACCTGGCCACGATGCTGACGGTGGCCTGCCTCTACCCCCGCCCGGAACCCTGGGCTGCGGCCATCTTTGCCCGGGGCGTGGTGCCCAGGGTGGTGCTGCCCGCTTGCGGCGTGCTGGAGGTCAGCAACCCGGAGCGCTTCTCGGCCCGGCGCAAGCTGCCCATGGTGGTGCAGGACGCCATCTACCGTTGCTGCGACAGCTACCTGCCCCCCGGATCCGACCCGGAGGCCTCGGCGCTGGCCAGCCCGCTCACCCTGCTGGAGGCCGCCGATCCGCCGGAACGGCCGCTGCCGGCCTTCTTTGCGCCGGTGGGCACCCGGGATCCGCTGCTGGATGACACCCGGCGCTTGCAGGCCGCGGTGAGCAACCTGGGGGGGCGCTGCGAGGCCCGCTACTACCCAGGCGAGGTGCACGCCTTCCACGCCTTCTTGTGGCGCAGCAACGCCCAGCGCTGCTGGCAGGAGATGTTGGGCTTCACCCGGGAAAACCTGGGGCCTGCGTGAGCCCGAGCGGCCGCTCCCGCGCCCCGCTTTGGATGCTCGCCCTGGTGCTGCTGGCCCTTGGAGTCGCCGGAGGCTGGATCTTGCTGCAGCCCCCTGCGGCGCCACCCCCCCTGGCCTACACGGTCCTGCGCGGAGACAGCCTGTCGAAGATCGCCCGGGCCCACGGGGTGAGCGTGGCAGAGCTGCGCCAATGGAACGGGCTCAAAGGCGATCTCATCGAGCCGGGGCAGGTGCTGCTGGTCTTTCAGGACGCGGCCACACCGGTCGGGGCGGCCCCGCCCCGCAAGGCCCGCCGGCCCAGCACCCGCAGCGCCGGCGGCAGGTCGCGGCCGGCGCGCCCTCCGCCGCGGGCAGCCTGGTGCTGCCGCCCGAGGGCCGCTGCCTGGAGGGCCCGATCCTGGATGAAGATGGGGGCGACGAGGCCGCTTTCGCCGCGTCCGTTGGCCTTGGGCACGGGCAGGTCAAGGCCGGCATGGACGCTGCGCTGGGCCTGCTGGGCCGCTGCCTGGAGCCCGGCGCCGCAGCAGAAGGCACCTTGGACCTGGAGATCACGGTGGCCTGCACGGGCCGGGTGGCGGCGGTGGCGGTGTTGGACGCCGATGGCCTCCCCGCCAGCCTGGTGAGCTGCGTGACCGGCACCCTGGCCTATGCGGCCTTTCCCCCGCACGACATGCCCGACGGCTTCACCTTCGGCTATCCGATGCAGTTCATGCCCTGATGGCGGCGGCTCAGAGGGCGACCTCGGGGGGCGGACCCAAGGGCGGCTCGACGCTCTCGCCGCGCAGATCCTGGCGCTGGTGGTCCAGGACCAGCCGGTGCAGGCGGTCCTCGTCAGCGGTGCTGATGCGCTCGAAGCGGCAGGCGTGCAGGATCTGCCCCTCGGCGTCGGGGGCATCCACCCGGGTCACCCGCAAGCGGGCCTGCAGGGTGTGGCCCGGCAGGCTGATCTCGACGGTTCGGGCCTCGCCGATCGGCAGGGCGCGGTCGGTTACCAGGGCGCAGCCGCCAATGGCGAGGTCCCGCACGCGGCCGTCGCGGGCGGCGCCCGGCGGCACGCGCTCACCCCGCGTCACCAGGGGCTGGATGCGGGCAGGCAGGTCCCGGCGGCCCGCAAGCCCTCGCGCTGGTTGAAGAGACGGATGTCGCCCCGGTCTTGGAGCACCAGCAGGTAACGAGGCGGATCGCCGCGTTCGCGCAGGCGGGCGGGCAGCGGCACGGGCTCGTCCACCACGGCGTCGAATTGGTAGACGCCCTCCAGCTGACCCAGCTCCACCGTGACCCGCTGCAGGCGCCGGGGGCATCGGCTGGCGGCCCAGCCCCGCGGGTGCAACACGGTGAGCCCTGGCTGCGTCTCGATGCGGCGGTCGCCAATGACCAGGGTGACGCTGTGGGCGGCGCCCGTCAGCCGGGCGACGGTGCGGGGCGACAGGCCCTGCCAGGAGTAGGTGCGCGCAGGTGCCCGGCAGCGCGCCCAGAAGGCGCTGAGGAAGGCCGGCCCCAGGGCGTGTACCACCCGCAGGGACTCTCCTCGGGCGTCAAAGCGCAGGCTGTCGGCGAAGTCGTCATCCAGCCGGTGGGACCGGGAGAGGTCGGCGGTGGGCCAGCTGCGCAGGCCGGGCTCGTCATCGGGGTCTTCGGGCAGGAAGGCGACGGTGGACCCCGTGAGCATCCAGGCCCCGGTGCGGGCGTCGCCCCCGTCCAGCAGCAGGGCCGGGGTGAGCAGCAGGGGCAGCTCGCGGGCGGCGGGCTCTCGACCGCGCCAGGCCCCCAGCAAGGCCCGCGACCACAGGTTCACGCCTTCGGGTTCCAGCGCGGCCCGCAGCTGCTCGTGGTGCACCATGCGCACCATGCGGACAAAGCCGTGCTCGTCGTCGAGCAGCTCGATGCGGTGGCGTTGGCCGGCGTGGCTGATCTCGACCACGCGGTCGTCGCCGCCCGGGCGCCGAATCCGCCGCACCTGGGCCCAGGGGATGGTGAAGGCCTTGACCCCGATGAGGTTGTCCAGCAGCCCGGTGGGCTCGAAACGCAGGGCGGTGCTGCTGAGGCTGATCTGGCCCCGGTGCACGATCGGGCCGCGCCACCAGGCTGCCCGCAGGGTGGGCCCCATGGACTCGGTCACCGGCTCTGCGGGCTCCCCCCGCATCAGGCGGCCCAGGCGGTCGGCCGCCGCGACGGTCAGGGCGCCGCGAAGCTGCAAGGACAAGCCTGCCGTGCGCAAAGACAGGGCGCCGCCCTTGGGCTGCAGGTCGACCTCGAGCAGGTCGGCGGGACGCAGGCTCTGGGGGTCGAGGCCTTCTCCCCCGCGCACGCGCTCGATGGGGATCACCTGAAGCAGGTCCTGGCTGAGCACCATGCGGGCGGCGGTCCAGGGCGCGCTGCCCACCTGCAGGTCGACGATGCCGCTGAGCAGGCTGTCGCTGCGGGTGCCGATGGCGGCCCCATCGGGCCCGCGCCCCAGGCCGGGCAGGCGCCGACGCAGCACCGTGACAATCCCGCCGAGCTGCGCCCCCGAGAAGCGCAAGGAGGTGCCTGCGGCCGTGAGCGCCAGGAAGTCCCCGGCGGGGGATGCGCTCAGGGCAGTCAGCTCGTCCAGGGGCAGGTCGATATCCCGCGCACCCAGCTGGCGATCCAGGTCGCCTGTGGCCCGAAAGCGGATTTGATCGCCCACGATGGAGAGCAGGCCCCCGTGGGCAATGGCGCCGCGCAACAAGCTGGCGCTGGCTTGCACATGGGGGACGCTGGGCTCATCGTCGCCGGGCTCTTTGTTGCCGGGCTCTTTGTTGCCGGGCGCTGCGTTGCCGGGCGCTGCGTTGCCGGGCGCTGCGTTGCCGGGCGCTGCGTTGCCTCTGAGGCGCTCTGGATCGGTGGACATGGCGGGCTCGGGGCAAGGGGCGCAATGCAACAAGATAAAACGCTGCTTGTTGCAGGATAGCGTACCGTCGCCGGCCGGTGGCCAGTAAACTCTTGTCATTGCACCTGCGCGGCCCTCTCGGCGAGCCGCGCCGGGGCGGGGATCAGCGCCGGGCGGCGTCCACGTCGCCGGCCAGTGCCGCCCGCAGCAGCTTGCGGGTGGCGGCCACGTCCAGGGGCACGGGGTTGCCGCCGGCGCTGGGGTCTTCCACCGCCATGGCCGCCAGCTGCTCGACCAGCGGCTCGGTCACCCCCAAGGCGTCCGCGCCGTGGGGGATGCCCAGCTCGGCGCGCAGCGCCAGCACCCAGCTCAGCACCGCCTCGGGGCCCGCACCCGTCTCGCTGCTGAGGCCCAGGTAGCGGGCCAGCCCGTCCAGGCGCTCCACGATGGCGGGTCCGTTGAAGGCGAGCACATAGGGCATGAACACGGCGTTGCAGAGGCCATGGTGGGCGTCGGTGACGGCGCCGACGGGGTGGCTGAGGGCGTGCATGGCGCCCAGGCCCTTCTGGAAGGCGGTGGCCCCCATCAACGAGGCCGCGAGCATGTCGGCGCGGGCCTTCAAGTCGCCGGGCTCGCGGGTGGCCTGCACCAGGGAGCGCTGCACCAGGCGCATGCCCTCCAGGGCGATGCCGTCGGCCTGGGGGTGGAAGCCAGGCGCGCACCAGGCCTCCAGCAGGTGGCTGAGGGCGTCCACGCCGGTGGCGGCGGTGAGCCCCCGGGGCAGGCCTACGGTCAAGGCAGGGTCGGCGATGACCCGGCCGGGCAGCATGCGCGCGTGAAAGATGATCTTCTTGACATGCTCGGCGCTGTCGGTGATCACCGAGGCGCGACCCACCTCGGAGCCCGTGCCGGCGGTGGTGGGCACGGCGACCACGGGCACCATGCCGTTGACGTCTACGCGGGTATACCAGTCCGCCCGGTCTTCGAAGTCCCACAGGGGGCGCGTCTGGCCGGCCATCAGGGCGATGGCCTTGGCGGCGTCCAGGGCGCTGCCGCCGCCGAATGCGATCACCCCGTCGTGGCCGCCCGCCCGCAGGGTCGCCGTGCCGGCGTCGACATTCTCGCCGGTGGGGTTGCCCTTCACATCGGAGAAGACCGCGACCGGCAGGCCGGCCTCTTCGCAGAGGGCCACGGCCGAGCCCACCAGGGGCAAGGCGGCCAGGCCGGGGTCCGTGACCAGCAGGGGGCGGGTCATGCCCAGCTCCCGGCAGGCCTGGGGCAGCTCCGCGATGCGGCCAGCGCCGAAGCGGATCGAGGTGGGGTAGTTCCAGTTGCCGACAGGAGACGTCATGGGGGCCTCGGAGCGCGTCAGCGCAGGCGGAGGTGGTAGCTCTTGGGGCGGGTGAAGGCGTGCAGGCCCAGCACCGACAAGGAGGCGCCCCGACCCGAGTGCTTCTGGCCGGTCCAGGCCAGCCCGGGGTCGAGGTAGTCGCAGCGGTTCAGGAAGACGGTGCCCACCTCGAGCTCGGCACCCAGGGCCTCGGCCAGGTCGGCGTCGGCGCTCCAGATGGAGGCGGTGAGCCCATAGGGGCTGTCGTTGATGAGGGAGAGGGCCTCGGCGTCAGAGGCCACCTTCTGGATGCCGGCCACGGGCCCGAAGGTCTCGTCCCGCATCAGGGGCATGTCGGCGCGCACCCGGTCCAGCAGCTGGGGGGCGAGGTATTGCGGGCCCAAGGCGGTGGCCGGAAAGCGGCTGGCGTCCAGCAGGGGGCGGGCGCCGCCTTGGATGGCGGCCGTGACATGGGCGCGGATGGCGTCGGCGTTGCGGGCGCGCACCACCGGACCCATCAAGGTCTCGGCATCCATCGGGTTGCCCAGGGTCCAGCCATAGGCGGCAGCGACGGCGGCCTCGATGAAAGCGTCGTAGACATCGGCGTGCACGTAGATCCGCTCGATGCCGCAGCAGCTCTGCCCCGAGTTGAAGAGCACGCCCTCGACCACATTCTCGGCGGCAAATGCGAGATCGGCGTCGGGGCGCACATAGGCGGCGTCCTTTCCACCCAATTCGAGGTTCATGCCGATGAAGCGGCCCGCCGCGGCGCCTTCGACCGCGGCCCCGCCTTCGACCGAGCCGGTGAAGGCCACATGGTGCACCCGCGCGTCGGCGATGACCCGCGCGACGGCGTCGTGATCGATGTGCAGGTGCTGAAAGACGCCCTCGGGGATGCCGGCGGCCCGGGCGGCCTCGACCATGCGCTCGGCGCAGAGGGGGGTCTGGTCGGAGTGCTTGAGGATGACCACATTGCCGGCGGCGAGGGCAGGCACCACCGCGTTCACGGCGGTCAGGTAGGGGTAGTTCCAGGGGCTGAGCACGAAGACCAGCCCATAAGGTTCCCGGCGGATGAAGCGCTTGAATCCGGCTTTTTCGTCGGGCACCACGTCCGAGAGCGCCTGGGGGGCGATGGCGATCATGTGGCGGGCGCGGTCTTCAAAGCCGCCGACCTCGCCGGCGCCAAAGCGGATCGGCCGGCCCATCTGCCAGGCCAGCTCTTGCGCGTGCTGGTCGGTCTGGGCGACGAAGTGGTCCACCAGGCCCGAGAGCAGGGCCAGGCGCTCGGCCAGGGGGCGGCGGCGCCAGTCGGCGCGGGCGGACTCTGCCTTGGCCAGCACCTGCTCCACCTCAGAAGGAGCGTGGAGCGGGCGCTCCAGCCAGACGCGGCCGTCCACCGGCGAGATGACGCTGAAACGATCGATGGCCATGCATGCTCCTGGGGCGCGGGCTGGGGGGCCGGCGTGCACGCGCCCGCCTATCCTTCCTGCGGTGCGTCGGCGCGGCCCGCGACGGCCCCCATTTTGTCTCAAATTGGCAGATCGCTCGGCGGGGTTGGCGGCATAGGCGCAGCACAGGCCAAAGCCTGACGAGTCCATGACGAGAACGCGGTCCCGGGCCTGCCTTTCCGGGTCTACGCTGCCGCATCGGATGACACCGGAGACGCCCATGACTGCCGCCCTCGCCTTGCTGCTGCTCGCCCCTGCTGCCCACGCCCAGGACCTCGTCCCGGTCTGGGAGAACGACGACTTCCAGGAAGACCGCTCCTATGCGGGAAGCGGCGGCTGGTCGGGGGGCTACGATGCCGACGCGTGGCTGGGCTACGAAGGCGAGACCGGCACCTATGTCTACTCGACCACCGACGACAACGGCGGGAGCTTCGGCAGCGGCGACGCCATCGACAACTGGCTGGTGAACGAATCCATCGATATCGAGGATGGCGCCATCACCACCTGGATCTACAGCGGCGACGACGACAGCATGGGCGTCGTCTTTCACCACCAGGGTGCCGACGACTACTTCCTCTTCACGCTGACCTCGAATGACTCCACCAGCGGCGGCGCCTCCAGCCCCTTCGAGGAGGGCGCGAGCCGGGGCACCGCGGTGCTCGCGCGCATCTCGGGCGGAGACGCCGAGGTGCTGGCCACCGGGCGCTTCGGCTATGACACCGGCGCCATCCAGAAGATCGGCCTCAGCTTCAATGACGGCGAGGTGATCGGCTGGTTCTGGGAGGAGGCCGACGGCGACTTTGGCGATGTCAGCGAGACCCTCCGGGCGGACGCCGATGGCCTGGGCGGCGGCAGCGGCGGCTACTACGCCTATGACGTGGGCGGCAACGACGGCGCCTTCTTCGGCAACACCGTGGTCTACGCCTTTGACGACGACGGCGACGGCGTGATCGACGACGCGGACAACTGCGAATTCGTGGCCAATGAAGACCAGGCCGACGGCGATGGCGATGGCATCGGGTCGGCCTGCGACGACGACGAGCCCGGCGACGACTCCGGCAGCCCCGGCGACGGCGGCACCGACTCGGGCGGGGCCGATGGCGCCACCCTGGGCGGAGGCAGCGGCGCCGGCGATGCCAAGCTGTCGGCCTGCGGCTGCGATGCCAGCGGGGGTGTGGCCACCGGAGGCCTGCTGCTGGGACTTCTGGGCCTGGTGCGCCGCCGCCGGGCCTGAAGCGCCTCGGGCGCCTCGCCCCTGGGCCGGGGACGGTCTACGCTGGGACCTCTCCGCCGCCGATGGAGCGCGCATGGTCCCAATTGCAGTCGAGCTGCTGCGCGCAGGGGAAGTGGCCTTTCGCCAGCCCATGGAGGGTGACCGCCTCTCCCTGGGGCGCGCGCCCGACAACAGCGTCGTGCTGGCCGACGAGGGGATCTCCCGTCACCACGGCGTGATCTTCTGGATGGACGGGCTGCTGTGGGTGCGCGACCTGGGCAGCCGCAACGGCACCTTCCTCAACGGGCTGCCCCTGGATGGCGCCCAGCCGGTGGAGGACGGGGATCGGCTGCGCCTGGGCGACGCCCTGGAGATCCGGGTGGTCGGTGCGCCCTCGGTGGGGGAGCGCAGGGCCGAAGTCGGCGCCCTGCTGATCGAAGACGAGGCTTCGGGGGTGCGCCGCGTCGTGCCGCGGCCCCCTGCCGATGCTGCCGCAGAGCCCCCGATCCTGCGGCTGCCAGGCCTGTCTGATCTTGGCTCCTCCGCCTCCTTCCTCCCCACCCTCCTCCAAGACGGCGCCGCGATGTCTGACAGCTCCCTGAATTGCCCGAGCCCGGCGCGGCCTCTGCGGGCCCGGTACGGACCGGCTACGGTCCAAAGTGGAGGTCTCCATGCCCTTGTCGCGCCCCGCACCCTTGCTGCTCGCCCTGGCCCTGGCCCCGGCTTGTGGGCCCGAGGTCGAGAACCAGCCCCTGGCCGATGATGCCCTCGACGGCGGAGATGGCGGGACCGACGGCAGCGACGGCGGCAGCGACGGCGGCAGCGATGGCCTCAACGACGGCACCGACGGGCTGCCCATCCCCGGCCCCCGCGGGGTCTGGGCCTGGCGCGACGCCGGCGACCCGAATGGCACCGACGCCGTGGTGGGGGATCCGGTGGCCGAGGCCGCCATGATCGCCACCCTGCAGGACTGGGGGGTGACCCGGGTCTATGGCTCCTATGGGGATCGCCCGGTCACCGAGCCCGCCGTGATCGCCAGCTGGAATGCCCAGCTGGACGCCGCGGGCATCGACAGCCAGCTGCTCCTGGGAGACCCCGCCTACATCTCCAGCCGAGAGTGGGCCAATATGCTCGAAAAGATCGACCAGCGCCTGCTGGCCTTCAACGCCGGGGTGAGCAGCCCCGACCAGGCCTTTGACGCCTTGCACCTGGACATCGAGCCCCAGGCGGCCAGCGACTGGTCCGGCACCACCGACGAGGACCGCTGGGGCCGCCTGCTGCAGCTGAACAACACCTTCCACACGGTGCGCGAACACCTCGACGGCACCACGGGCGCCGCCATCCCCATCGAGGCCGACCTCGCGGTCTGGTTCGACAACCTGCCGGCCAGCCTGGGGGGCAGCGGCAGCATCGGCTGGCCATCGGTGGCGGATCGCGACGCCTGGTTCGCGGACCTGGGCGCCGAGGTCGCCGGCGTCAGCTTCATGTCCTATGAGCGCTCCACCGACGTGCTGATCATCGGCTCTGTGGCCACCGAGGCGGGGCTGTATCCGGGCACGCTGCGGGTGAGCCTGAACGAGGAGGTGGGCAGCACCTGGAGCACCGTAGACGAGATCTTCGACATGGCGCAGACTCTTGAGGATCAAGGGCAGATCGTCGATCTCCACTCCTATTCGGCGCTGAAGGCCTTGCTGCCCTGAGCGGGCTGGCTGGCGGGCCGACAGTCCGCTAGGCTCTGGCTTCTGCCCCCAAGAGGCGCCATGTTGCCAGCCCCCCCCGACCTGGACGCCCTGCAGGCGCCGATCATCGCCCGCTTCGCCGACTACCGGGCGCGCGGGCTCAAGGTCATCGCGACCTCCTCCTTCCAGACCAACTCGTTGGTGCTGCTGGCCCTGTTGGGCCGCCATGCCCCCGATGTGCCGGTCTACTTCCTGGACACCGGCTACCACTTCCCCGAGACCCTGGGCTTCCGCGACGCCCTGGGCGAGCGCCTGGGCCTGGACATCCGCACCCTGCGGTCGCCGGTGCCCCGGGACCTGCAGCGCGATGGTGACGGTCGCCTGCTCTTTGGCAGCGATCCCGACCACTGCTGCCACCTCAACAAGGTCCTGCCCCTGGACCCGGTGCTCCTGCAGTCCGATGTCTGGGTGAGCGGCGTGCGGGCTGGACAGAGCGCCCACCGGGCCACGCTACGCACCGAAGATCGCGGCCGCCACGGCATCCTGCGCTACCATCCCCTGCTGGCCTGGAGCGCCCGGGACGTGCACGCGGCGATCGAGGCCTTCGATCTGCCGCGCCACCCCCTCGAAGCCCAGGGCTACCTCAGCGTGGGCTGCCAGCCCTGCACCCGCAGCCTGCTGGATGGTAGTGCGGGGGCCGGCGGCCGCGGCGGGCGCTGGAGCGGCCTCAAGAAGACCGAGTGTGGGCTTCACCTCGACGCCGGGCCAGCGGCCGGGGGGGGGCGATGAGGGTCCTGGTCACCGGGGGCGCGGGCTACCTGGGCACCGAGCTGGTCGCGGAGCTCTGCCGACGGGACGATGTCTCCGAGGTCGTGGTCTACGACAACCTCTCCCGGCGCAACCACAACCTCTTCATCGGCGCCCGGCTGCCCCAGAAGCCCGTGCGCGTGGTCATCGCCGACATCCTCGACACCCGGCGCCTGCGCCGCGAGCTGGCAGCGGTGGACTGGGTGGTGCACCTGGCCGCCCGGGTGAGCACGCCCTTTGCCGACGCCGACTACCACGGCTTGGAGCAAGTCAACCACTGGGGGACAGCGGAGCTGGGCTACCTGCTGGAGGAGGCCCCCAGAGCCGGCCTGCTCTATGTCTCGAGCGCCTCGGTCTACGGCGACCGCGACCAGCCCGTGGGCCACGAAGACGACCCGGCCCCCGACACGGCCTATGCCCTGAGCAAGCTGCGGGGCGAGCGGATGTTGGAGCGCCTCGCCGGCCGCATGCCCGTCACGGTGGTGCGCTGCGCCAATGTCTACGGCTACTCCGAGTCCATGCGCTTTGACGCCGTGGTCAACCGCTTCCTCTTCGACGCCCATTTCAGCGGTCGCATCCACGTGCACGGCTCGGGTGAGCAGCGCCGGTCTTTTGTCCATGTCGACAACGCTGTGGCCGTTCTCAGCCGCCTGGTGGCGCCCGGGGCGCCGCAGGGCACCCATGACCTGGTCGAACGCAGCCTGGCCGTGGGGGCGATCGCGCAGGTCGTGGCCCAGGTCTACCCGGACCTCGAGATGATCTTCACTGAGCAGGACATGCGCCGCCGCAACCTGGTCTTGCGGCGGGACCCGCGCATCTGGCCGGGGGCGGCCGACGACCAGGCCGACCTGGTCGACCAGCTCGAAGCCTTCCGCGAGCGCTTCGCCTTCCAGCCCCGCCGAAGCGGGGGCTGAAGCAGGGCTGAGCGGTGCCGGGGGCCCCTGTCGGCCCGCCCTCAGAGGGTCCAGGTCACCGCAGGCACCAGGGGCCCGCTGAATTGGCGGGCCAGGCGGTCCAGGAGGGCGGCCAGCTCGGCGGCCGAGGCGGCCGTCGGCACCTGCGTGCCCTGCTGGAAGGCGGCGCGGTGCGGCTGCTCGCTGGCCGAGGGCAGGTGGGCGACCGCGTCCACCGACGCCCCCAGGGCGCGCAGCTGCTCGGCGTCCAGGGCGTCGTCAAAGAGGAAGATCTCGAGGTAGTCCTCGGGCTGCAGGTGGCGGTCGAAGGCCGCCTGAAGCCGCTGCAGGCCGGCGTCAGAGTCGCCGTCGAGGCCTTCGCGGAAGCGCAGGCAGAGCGCGGCGTCGCCCCGTCCCACCAGGGTGCGGGCGAAGCGATCGATCAGGGCGTCCAGGTCGGCTTCACTGGTCCAATCCGGCCAGGCGAGCACCCGGCGCGGGGCCTCGGTCTGCATGGGATAGGCCGGCTGGCCGCCACTCTTGAGGTGCTCCCAACCCAGGGCGTCGGCCTGGGGCACGCCGCAGACCTGCGCTGCCTGGGACAGCTCGGCGTCCAAGGCGCCGCCGGAGGGCTGCCAGCCCGCCATGCCGGCCACCAGGCGCAGCAGGCCGCGGCTGCGGGTGGACTCGTCCACGATCAGCACATGGGCCCAGCCACCGAAGCGTGGCGCGGGGATGCGCTGGGTGAGCTCGGAGATGCCGCGCTGCAAGGCGTCCACGGAGTAGCCGTCGTCCCCGGCATTGGCGAGCAGCACCAGGCTGCAGTCGTCCCGGTCGTCAAAGCCCGTCAGGTAGCGGGCCGCGGCCATCAGCCAGCTGTCCTCGCTGTTGCGCTGGGGGCAGAGCAGGTAGCGCGTGGCCCGCGCGCCCGGCAGGGCCTCGGGGTGGCGGGCCACCAGGGCGTCCAGGCTGGGCGCGCCCAGCTCGTCCAGGCCCTCGATGTGGCCCCGGGCCCGCCAGAGGGCGTCCAGGTGGCCCAGCAGGGCTTGAAGACGGGACGACAGGTCTGCCGACAGCGCCCGCCAGTCCTCTCCGATGGGTTCGAGGGCGGCGAGGGAGAGTCCGCCCAGGGTGGCCGCTGCCGCCCGGATGGTGTGCACCGTGGCGGCGTTGTCGTCCAGTCGGGCCTGAAGGGCGTCCCGATTCACCGGCTCGACCGCGAGATCAGCCAGGTCGGGGTGGCGGTTGACCAGGTGGATGAAGGCGCGGGCGCGCTCCACGCGCTCGGCCTCCAACTCGGCGAGGTCGGGCACCGAAAGCAACACCACCCGTGCGTTCTCGCGGTGGTAGAGCGAGGTGCCCCGGTCATCCAGGCGCTGGGCGAGATCGGCGTCCAAGGCGGCGTCGGGCAGGCCGGCGCCAAAGCCGCCGACAGCCAGCAGGGCCACCCGCGGCACGCTGAAGTTCCGGCGGTCCAGCTGGCGAAGACCCTGCACAAAGCCATCTTCGGGGTGGGGCCGATCGCGCTGGAAGCTGCCGTCGGCCAGCGCCCGGGGCAGGGCCAGCTGGATGGCGCTCACCGGGAGGTCGATGTGGCCGGTCACGGCCAGCTCCCGGGGGTCGTTCTCGCGGTGGGCGCGGATGTGCTGCTCGACGGTATCCGGGGAGGCCGTCAGGGCTGCATCCAGGCTGAGAACAAGGGTGCCACGCGCATAGTCAAAGGCGCGTCCCAGGGCTTCTGCGGCCGAGAGCCCCGCGCAGTCCAGGGCCCGAAAGGGCAGGGTCCAGGGCAAGGACGCCAGCTCGGCCGCCAGGGTGCCCTCCCCGCGGTCGGCCACGATGATCTCGTAGGTGTTGGCGGGCAGCACCTGTCGGCAGAGCCCGTCCAGGCAGCGGCGCAGGGCCGCGCGGTCGCCCTGGCTGTCCACCAGCACCGACACCCAGGGGTCATCGGCCTCGAAGGGCTCTTGGAAGGAGCGGGCGGTGTGGAAGTCCCAGTTGGCCCGAAAGCGCTCCAGGGCGAAGGTCTCGGCCGAGACCGAGAAGAGCGCGTCGTCGATGTGGTGGACGGCTTTCGCCTCGAGCAGGGCCCAGTAGAGCAGCAGCAGGTTGGGCCGGCAGGGGGCCGGCGACAGCGCGGCCAGGGCCCCCCGCGAGAAGACCAGGGCGGCGTCCCAGCCCGGGGGCGGCGCGGTGCCTTCGCGGGAGGGGTCGATGTTGTAGGCCATCTCGCCGTTGGCGCGGCTGAGGAAGTAGTTGCTGGTGACCAGCCCGGCGCCGCTGCCCTGCAGGGCCGCCACCGACCGGGCCAGCCAGTCGGGGTTGCTGCGCGAGCCCACGGTGCGCAGGCCGATGGCCGGGGCCCGACAGCGGGCGACGCCCTCCAGCAAGGCCGCGCTGCGCCCGAATGCGGCGGCCCGCACCACGGTCAGGTCCGGCCCGGCCAGGGCGCTGAGGTCCAGGCCCCCGTCGCTGTGGTCCACAAGCACGATCTGCGCCTGGATGCCGCGCTGGGCGCGCAGGTCGGCGACCGTGCCGGCGGCGTCGGCCGGGGAGTCGTCCCCGATGAGGACAAGGATGGAGGCGTCGGGCGGGGTCTGGGTCATGGAGAAGCTCCGGCCGGTGGGCCGTGTCATCGGGTGGAGACCCAACCCGACCGACGGCCGCAGCCGCCGCGCCGGGGCCGGGTCGTCGGGCTCAGCGCAGCAGCATCGACAGCAGGTTGAAGCTCTCGGTCTCGGCCTCATCAATCTCGCCGTCGGATCCCAGCACGCCCAGCAAGGCGTCCAGGAAGATCTGTCGATGCTCGACGGGAATGAGGGTGGGGTCCACGTCTTCGGGGGCGGGCGGCCGACTCAGCCAGCCCTGCACCTGGACCTCTTCGTCTTCGTCGAGGTCCAGCCGGCGCATGAGATCGGCCACATAAACGCGCTCTTCATCTCGGATCTCGAGATCGGCCCAGGCAAAGGAGCAGACAAAGCGCATGAGCTGGAGGCGCTCATCTTTGGACAGGCTGTTCAGCATGGGGTCACCTTAGCAAGAAGGGGGGGGGAGGGGAGGGCTCAACGGGGGGCCATGCGGGCCCTGCGGCGCCGGATACGGTCCCGCAAGCTCAGCACGTCGGCATCCTGGTCAACTGCCCACCGGATCTCTTCGTCCTGTTCGTGGTGCCATTTGACGAAGGAGAGCTTGATCAGATCCTGTTGCAGGGCGCGGGTGCGCCACCACTGCAGGGGGCCTTCGGAGAAGAACACGCGCACGCCGTAGAAGAGGCGTCGGCGGGCGGGCACCAGCCAGCGCAGCTCTTCGGGGTGCAGGACGAAGCCGGGCTCGTCCTTGAGGTAGCGGTGGATCAGCTGGCGCTCGTGCCGCCAGACCAGGAAGGCGACGCCCAGCAGCAGCACCACGAAGGGCAGCTGCAAGACCAGCACCGCCAGCGGCAAGGAGCCCAGGTAGACCTCGAGCTCGGAGCGGGCGCCCGTGACATAGATCAGGGGCCCCACGAAGGTATTCCACATGAAGTGGGCGAACATCGCCATGCCCCAGAACAGGGGCACCAGGGCCCAGCGCGCCACGCCCTTGCGCAGGACCCGCACCAGGCCAAAGCCCAGGCCGGTCAGCCCGGTATAGGCCGCGTGGCTGGTGACGCCGTTGAGCACCCCCCGCAGATAGGTCAGCTTGGCCATCTCCAGCACGCCGCCTTCGCCGGCCCGCACATAGTAGATGACATTCTCGAACCAGGCGAAACCAAGCCCCACCAGCGCACCGTAGAGGATTCCGTCCAGCACGTTGTCAAAGTCGCGGCGGAAGAGCAGGAAGAGGAACAGGACCGCCATGCCCTTGGTCAGCTCCTCGATGAAGGGGGCCGAGAAGCTGGCCGTGAGCTGCCCGGACAAGGCCGCGTCGCCGGTCACACCGAACATGGCCACGCCGAATGCCGTGTTCACGATCAAGGAGATGGCCGTCGCGACCACCGCCCCCCACATGAAGGCCGTGATGATCAGCAGCAGGGGCTCTTGTTCGTTGCGATCGAACCACAGCAGGACGAGGCTGTAGGGCACGGCCGTGGCGGTGGCCAGCACAAAGGCCAGGGCCGTCACCATGGGGCCGTTGGAGAAGAGATCCCCCGCCACCAGCGCGCTCACGATGAGGCATATGAAGAAGAAGCCCACCAGCACAAGCAAGCAGCCATAGCGCAAGAACCACCAGTCTCGGCGCCGGTGGATCTGCTGCTGTGGGGTCGTGGCCTCTGCCATCGGGGCTCCAGGAGAGGGGACGGATGGGGGAGGCTACGCCGCTGCGCCGGGCCGGTAAAGCCCGCGACCCCCGGGCCCCGGGGGTTAGGATGGCGCGCTCCCCCCAACCGGCACGGCCCATGGCCTTTCAGCCCCGCCGCACCATCACCGTGCCCATCTTGTTGGGGGCCACAGGCGTGACCCTCAGCCTGGCGATGCTGGTGGGCTGGATCCTGGTGCTGGTGCGCAATGTCGAACTCACCCAGCAGGTGCGGGCCAATGGCTGGCTGATGGCGGCCGGCAGCCTCAGCTTCCTGGTGATCGTCTCCATCATCGTGGTCTTTGCGGTCTTCCTGTCCCGCGAGACCCTCGAGATTCAGCGGCAGGTGCGCTTCATCGACTCCGTCACCCACGAGCTGAAGAGCCCGCTGGCCAGCTTGAAGCTCTGCGTCGAGACCCTGGGCCGCGCGGGCCTGCCCGAGCGCAACCGCCAGGAGCTTCAGCGCATGATGCTCGACGACATCGATCGCCTCAACGTCTTCATCGATGACATCCTGGATGCCAGCCGGGTGGGCTACGGCCCGGGGGAGCACGCCTGCGCAGAGGTGGACCTGAAAGAGCTGGCCGAGCGCTGCGCACAGCGGGTGCGGGAGCGCTATTCCACCCCCGCCGGCGCCCTGGAGGTCCAGGTGCCCTCCGGCATGGTGCTCTTCACCGAAGTCACCGCCCTGGACGTCGTCCTGCGCAATCTCCTCGACAATGCTGTCAAGTATAGCAACGACCCCGTGACCGTTCGCCTGGTGGCCCAGCAGGTGGGCGCCGATCGTGTGAATATCGCCGTGTCGGACCAGGGCATCGGCATCCCCCAGCAGCACCTGCGGCGCATCTTCGACCGCTTCTACCGGGCGCCGCTCGAGGTCGTGCATGCCCGCCGCGGCACCGGGCTGGGGCTCTATGTCGCGGCCTCCCTGGTCAAGTCCCTGGGGGGGCGCCTGGAGGCCGAGAGCGAGGGCCCCGGCAAGGGCAGCACCCTGCGCTTCACCATCCCCCGCGAGGTCGCAGGCGCGGGGCAGCGATCGGGCCAACCCGCACCCGCCCGGGCCCGAGGTCGGTCATGAGAGACGAGCCGGAAGAGGGCGTTCGCCTGCTTGTGGTGGACGACGAGCAGCACCTGCTGGCGGGTCTGCGCCTGAATTTCGAGCTGGAGGGCTACACGGTGGACACGGCGGCCACGGCCCGTGAGGCGGCGGCCCTGCTGGCCGGGCGCAAGCCCTATAGCGCCATCGTCCTGGATGTGACCCTGCCCGATACCGACGGCTTCGAGCTGTGCCGTCGCATGCGACAGGCGGGCAACCTCACCCCTGTGATCATGCTCACCGCGCGCACCCTGGCAAGGGACCGCGTGACCGGCCTCGAGGTGGGCGCCGACGACTACCTCACCAAGCCCTTTGACCTCGATGAGCTGCTGGCGCGGGTGCGCAGTCTGCTGCGGCGCCAGCGCTGGGAGGCCCGGCGGGTGGGGCCCAGCCCGGGCAGCGCGCTGCGCTTCGGGCGGGCCACGGTGGACTTCGACAGCCACGAGGTGGAGGTGGGCGGCGAAGAGCTGAAGCTCACCGCCCTGGAGCTGGACCTGCTGCGCTATTTCGCCCAGAATGCCGAGCGGGTGCTCTCTCGCGAAGAGCTGCTCACCCAGGTCTGGAAGCTGCGGGACTACCCCAACACCCGCACCGTCGACAATTTCGTGCTGCGCCTGCGCAAGCACTTCGAACCCGACCCCGCCGAACCGGTGCACTTCCTGAGCATCCGTGGGGCGGGCTACAAATTTGTCCCCGGCGACGGTTGAGCGGCCCGGGAGAGGAGCAGCCCATGTCCATGGCCCAGCGCATCCAGGAGCGCCTGCAGGCCGCCCTGGCCCCCACCCACCTGCAGCTTGAAGACGAGAGCCACAAGCACGCCGTGCCCCCGGGATCGGAGTCCCACTGGAAGCTGGTGCTGGTCTCGCCGGCCTTTGAAGGCAAGCGCAGCGTGGCGCGGCAGCAGGCGGTCTACCGGGCGCTTGCGGCCGAGATGAAGGCGGGCATTCACGCCTTGTCCATGCGCACCCTCAGCCCGGCCGAGTGGCAGGCCGAAGGCGGGGGCGCCCTGCTGCACGAGACGCCCCCCTGCGCGGGCGGCTCGTCGGCCGGGGGCTGAGCCCGTGCGCCCCGTCCGCTGGCTGATCCTGGGCATGGCCGCCACGGGGCTCACCGGGGTGGGCTGGGGCCTGATGTCCTGGATGCTCGCGCAAGCCGGCCACCAGCCCTCGGGGCCGGCACCCCTCGGGGTGGACCACTATGCGCGGCAGGCGCCGATCCTACCGCCGCTGCTGGTGGCGGCGCCTGAATGGGCGGGGCGGCGGCCCACCGCCTGCTCAGCCGCAAGCACCCCGA
The DNA here is from genome assembly GCA_018401435.1 of Deltaproteobacteria bacterium. Classification (GTDB taxonomy): domain Bacteria; phylum Myxococcota_A; class UBA796; order UBA796; family UBA2385; genus M30B51. The sequence goes on from JAGYJW010000012.1 coordinate 61,499, forward strand.
TCTGGCGCGCGAAGGCAGCGCGGGGGCCTTGGGCCTGGGGCTCAGCCTGGCCTTCGGCCTGCTCTTCTTGCTGCCCGACGCGGTGGCCTACGGCCTGTGGGGTTTTGCCGCGATGGGGCGCCTGCTGCCCGTATCGGGGGGGCTCAGCCTGCTTGCGGCCTGGGCGGCGGCCACCCTGCTGCTGGCCCGCGCCCACGGGCTCCCGGTCGGCCACGGCGGCGCCGGCGCCCTGGGGCTGGGGGTCGCGGTCGTCGTGATCGCCCTGGTGGCCCGCTGAAGCAGGCCGCCGGGTCAGTGGGCGATGCGGGCCCAGGCATCGGTGAAGATGAAGTCAGGCGCGCGATCTTCGTTGTGACAAGCCACGCAGGCGGCCAGGGAGCGGGGCAGCTGGCCATAGCCGGCGCGGGGGCCGGCGACGTGATCGGAGCCGGGCCCATGGCAGGCCTCGCATTGCACATGGGCAAGTTCCGGTTTTTGACCTGGAGTCGAAAAGCCGCCCTCATGTCCCAAACCTGTCACATGGCAGGATCGGCAGCCGGGATCCGCGTCCCGGCTGGCGGTGACCAGGGTGAACAGGGCCTGGGCGTGGGCGCTGCCGGCCAGACCTGGGCGGCGAGGGGGTGGCAGCCCGCGCAGCGCTCGCCCCCGACATAGCGGGCGCTGTCCCGGGAGACGCCGGTGAAGGGGGGGGGGGCTGGCCCCGGGCGCAGCAGGGCAGGGCCACCGCGGGTCGGATCGGGCACCCGGGCGGCGGCCTCGGCCCGGGCGGCTGCGGGCCGCTGGGCGCGGGGGCGCCGGAGCCGCCGCGGGACGGGCGCACCCAGGGGCGGCCATCGGGGCCGACAGCAGGGTGAAGAGGGCCAGGGTGCGCAGATTCACGGCGAATCGTCCAGATAGCCCAGCCCCTTCAAGGCAGCCTGCTCTTCGGGATCGAGGGCGGCCTGGGCCGAGAAGGGGCCGGCGGGGTGGGCGGCCTCCCAGGTGGCGCGGGTGGCAACCGGGTCCCAATCGGCTGCGCCGCCGGGGAGGGCGGGCCTCGCCCGGATCCGCCAGCAGGTCGAAGATGTGGGGCTCCTCGCCCAGATCGGAGTCCCACAGCGCCTTTCGGCGGCCATCGGGCGAGATGGCCACCCGCCCTTCTCGCTGCACCACCAGCGGCAGGGGATCGCGGATGCCGATCTCCCAGTCTGCGGGCACGGCCAGGCTGCGGGTGATGAGATCTGCGATGGCGACGGCGCTCCCGGCGGGGGCCAGGGTCTCGCGGTCGCCGGGGATGCCCGGGTGGTCCACCACCAGCGGCACCGCCGCCAGCGCCTCCCAGACATGGTGGCCATGGCCCACCCGGTCGTGCTCCCCCAGCAGCTCACCATGGTCTGAAGTAAAGACCACCAGCGTGTCTTTGCGGTGCGGTCCCAGGGCGGCCAGCACCTCGCCCACCCGGGCGTCGCTGTCTTCCAGCGCGGCGCGGTAGGCCTGCCCATAGGTCGCCCGAATGGGGCCCTCGCGGTCGCGCTTGGCCGCGCCGATCAGCAGGCCGTGGGGCCCCGCAAAGGTGGCCGGGTCCAGCCCGAAGCGGGCGAGGGCTGCGGCGCTGGGCCGCAAGGGCGAGTGGGGCCCCAGCAGGTGGACATAGGCAAAGTGCCGACCGCCATCGCCCCAGTGCCCGGCCACATGGGCGGCGAGCTGCCCGGGGATCTGGGCGTCTCCCGATCGGGTCCAGCCATCAAAGCCGCGGTCAAAGCCGAGCTTTTCCGATAGGTAGGGGTTGGCGTACCAGCCCTGGGTGGAGAAGCCCGCGTCGTGGAGCACCTCGGCCAGGGTGGGGAAGGCCGGCAGCGGCGGGTAGCGGCCCAGCAGCCCCGACGGCTGGTCCCAGCCGTGGCTGCGCACGGGCTTGCCCATGAACAAGCTGATGACGCTGGGCACGGTCCAGCTGCCGCCGGGCCAGGCCTTGCCCGCGCGGGCCCCCGCCGCGGCCAGGGCGTCGATCGCCGGGGTCTGCACCTCGCGCAGCAGGTCGTCTCGGGTGGTGTCCAGCACCAGCAGCAGGGCGTGGCGCGGGGGCTGCGGCGGAGTCGGCGGGGGGGCCGAGGGGGCACAGGCGCAGCCAGCGGCTGCGAGCATCGCGGGGAGAAGGCGCACGCCCACAGCGTAGCGCCCGGCTTGAAGCGGGCCCCGAAAAAAATGCGGTTCGCCTGTCACAAGACCGGGGGGGCTCTGCGTTGGCACGGTGAAGGCCGCGCGGATGGACCGCGGCGGCTGGATGCTCCCCCGGAGGTCAGAATGTCTGTCATGCGCGCCCACCCTTCCCCCAGCACCCCGTCCTCCAACCCTGGCGGCCGCCTGGTCAGCGCCGATGGCCGCCTGCTTCCCTTCCGGGGCGGACGCCTGGCCGTGGACGCCATGGGCGGCCTCGCCCGGGTCACCCTGCGCCAGCGCTTCTTCAACCCCTACGCCGAGCCGCTCAAGGTGAGCTGGTCCGTGCCGCTGCCGGCCGACGCGGCCGTCTCCGGCTTCTGCTTCGAGCTGGAGGGCGCGCGCATCGTGGGGGTGGTGGAGGGGCGCCAGGCGGCCCGCGAGCGCTTTGAGGAGGCCCTGATCGAAGGCCGCACCGCCGCCCTGCTGGAGCAGGAGCGCTCCAGCCTCTTCACCCAGGAGGTGGGCAATATCCCGCCCGGCGCCGAGCTGGTCTGCGAGCTGACCCTGGACCAGCTGCTGCTGTGGCAGGCCCCCCTGGCGGGCTGGGAGTGGCGCTTTCCCACGGTGGTCGCCCCGCGCTACCTTGGCGAAAATGGGCGTGTGGCCGATGCTTCCGCGGTGACCGTGCCGGTGGCGGACGGCGATCTGCCCGCGCGCATGGCCTTGCAGATCCAGGTGCGCGATCTGCGCAGCGGCCCCCTTGCCAGCCCCACCCACGCCTTGCACCTGCCGGTGGCCGAGGGGGGAGAGGCCGGCCTCGCGGAGGAAGGCGGCGCCGCCTTGGACCGCGACATCGTGGTGCGGTGGCCGGTGGGCGGCCCCCAGGCCGGGCTGTCCCTGGACCTCGCCCGGGCCAGCGCCGACAAGGGCATCAGCGCCCAGAGCTGCGGCCTGCTCAGCCTGGTGCCCCCCCGCGCGGTGCAGCACAGCGTCGCCCGAGACCTGGTGGTGCTGCTGGATACCAGCGGGTCCATGGGCGGCCGCCCCATCGCCCAGGCCAAGGCCGTGACCCGGGCCCTGGTGGAGAGCCTGTCCGATGGCGACCAGCTCCAGATCATCGAGTTTTCCACGCGCCCGCGCGCCTTCAAGGACCGGCCCCTGGCCGCCACCCCCGCCAACAAGGCGGCGGCCATCCGCTGGGTGGAGGGCCTGTCGGCTGGCGGGGGCACGGAGATGCGCAGCGGCATCCTGGCGGCCCTCAAGACCCTGCGGGGGGAGGCCCAGCGCCAGGTCATCCTGGTGACCGACGGCCTGATCGGCTTCGAGCAGGAGATCATCGGCGCCATCGCCCTGGACCTGCCCCGGGGCTGCCGTGTGCACACCGTGGGCATCGGCAGCGGGGTCAACCGCAGCCTGCTCACCCCCGCGGCCCGCGCCGGCGGCGGCATCGAGGTCTTGATTGGCCTGGACGAAGGCCCCGAAGAGGCCGCCTTGGCCCTGGTGGCCGCCACCGCCGCCCCCCAGGTGGTGGATGTGCAGGTGGAAGGCAGCGCGCTGGCCATGGCCGAGGCCCCCCGCTGCCCGGACCTGATGGGCGGGCGCCCCGCGCGGGTGGCCCTGCGCCTGCGGCCGGAGGGCGGCGAGCTGATCGTGCGCGGGCAGGCGCCGGGGGGCGCCTGGTTGCAGCGCCTGACCGTTCCGGCTTGTGCGCCGGGGCAGGGGAGCCCCGCCGTGGTGGCCCTGGTGGGGCGCGAGATGGCCGAGGAGTTGGAGCTGAAGGCCGCCCAGGGTCAGTCGGTCGATGCCGAGCTGGAGGCCCTGGGCGTCGCCTGGCAGATCAGCACCCGCTGCACCTCCTGGGTGGCGGTGCACCCCCGCAAGACCGTGGACCCCAGCGCCCCCACCCGCAGCGAGCAGCTGCCCCAGTCCCTGCCCTATGGCATGAGCGCCGAGGGCCTGGGCTTGCGGGCGCCCGCCGCCATGATGCCGGCCCCGATAATGCCGGCCTCCTTGGCGATGCCGATGATGGAGCTGCAGGCCAGCCTGCCCCATGAGCGCGTCCGCAGGGCCCGCAGCGCCCCGGCGCCCCTGGGTGGGGCAGGGGGCATGGCGCCGACGCCTCCGGCGCCTCCGGCGGCGCCCGGCGCGAAGAAGCGCAGCAAGCCCCTGCTCTCGCGGGTGATGGACGCCTTCTGGCCCGGTGAGAAGGCCAGCATGGACGACGAGATCGCCGAGGCCCCCGCGATGGCCCGGGAGGAGGCCGCTGCCGGTCCGATCCACGAGATTGCGCTGGTCGCCCGCATCCTGCTTGCCAAGGACGACCGCGTCAGCCTGGAGGTGACCGTGGGCGCCGCCGGCCTGGCCTGGTCGCACCCCCAGGCCCCGATTCGGGTGCGGCTGGCCGATGGCACCGAGCTGGTCGTGGCCCTGGACGCCGGCCGCAGCACCCGGTCCGGCTGGCTGGCCGCGGGGGCGGTCCTGCGCATCACCCTGGTGGCCTCGGGTCTCGCGGCGCTGCAGCTCGAAGAGGTGCACCTGCCCCTCGGCCCGATGGGCGGCCCCCTGCTCCGCCTGCAGCTCAGCCGCTAAGCTCGCCCCGGAGGTCCCAGGTGATGGCCGAGATCGACAGCCTGACCGCGGCCATCGCCGCCGGGGATCCAGCCGCCTTCGGGCGCTGGGTCTCCGGCGCCGAGCCACGTCTGCGGGCCAGCCTGGCCTGTTTTGCCCGCACGGTGGACACCGAGGCGGTGCTGCAGGAGACCCTGCTTCGGGTCTGGCAGGTGGCCCCCCGCTTCCAGGCCGATGGCCGTCCCGACGGGCTGCTGCGGCTGGCCCAACGCATCGGCCGCAACCTCGCCCTCAGCGAGCTGCGGCGTCGACGCGTCCTCCCAACTGAGATTGAAGCGCTGGAGCGCATCTCCGACGCGCAGGTGGAGCGGGTGGAGGCGCCGGACCCCCTGCTGAGACGGCTGATTCAACGGTGTCTGGAGGCCCTGCCTCCGAGCCCCCGGGCCGCCTTGTCCCAACGCATCGCGGCCCAGGGCGGGCAGCCCGACACCAGCCTCGCCGAAGCGGTGGGCATGACCCTCAACACCTTTCTGCAGAATATCCGGCGGGCGCGGCTGGGTCTGCAGCGTTGCTTGGAAGCGGGGGGCCACCGCGCCGGCCCCGCGGAGGCCCCATGAACCGCAGCACCCGCGATCTCATCGAAGCGGCCCTGGGTGCCTGGCGCCCCCGGGATCGCAGCGGCGCGGCCCAAGGGCACCCTGCCTGGTTCGATCTGGAGCCGGCGGATCGCGAGCGGGTCTACGAGGAGACCGTCCGCCTGCGGGCCCTGGAGGCGGCCTTGGATCCCGAGGGGCTGTCCAGCACGGGCCACGCCGTGATGAACCGCATCCTTCGCCGGCTCTGAGGCTTCACAAGCCGCGCACATCGCGGAAGGCGGCTGGAGGCACCTTGGGGGCACAACGGAGCGTCCCCTGTTCATCCCCCTTCCCATGTCCCGAGCACTCGCCCTCTCCCTCGCGCTGACGCCGGCTCTGGCCTGCGCGCCCGACACGGGAGCGGTCCCCGGGGGCGACTCGGCGGTGACCGACAGCGGCGGCGGCAGCGCGGCCCCAGAAGGCTGCTCCGGCGCCGATCCCAGCATCTTCAACCTGCGGGTGGCCCCGACCGCCGTGGCCAGCGTGCTGTCGGTGCGCTTCGACAGCGAGGTGGCGGGTGCGGGGGCGGTGGACTTCCGCCTGCCGGACGGGAGCTGGGCCCAGACCGCGCGCGGTCCGGTCGGCCTCAGCCATGAGCGCCTGGTGGTGGGCCTCCCTTTCTCAACCGACACCGAGATCGTGGCCCGGCTGCAGGTGGCAGAGGAGGCCGAGCGCTGCAGCGCAGCCCTCGCCGCCAGCACGACCGGCCTGGGCGCCGAGGTGCCCGGCATCCACCGGGTCTGGACCGACGAGAGCGTGCTGGAGACGGGCTACCTGCTCGCGCCCCTCATTCAGCAGAGCGGCAGCCACCTGCTGGTCTTTGACCGCGATGGCGAGCTGGTCTGGGCCTGGCAGCCGATGACCCCAGCGGGGGACCGCGCGGACCCCTCGCCGGTCTACCGGATGCGGCGCTCCCCCGACGGCGATGGCCTGCTCTACCTGCGGGCGGGCGACCTCAGCCACTTGCCGGGCCAGGTGGTGCACGTGTCCTGGGATGGGCAGCTGCGGTCGCGGGTGGAGATCCCGACCTCCCACACCGACTTTGTCTTGCTGCCCGGCGGTGGCATGGCGGTCTTGGGTTGGGAGGTGCGCAGCTTCGGTGAGCGCAGACTGCTGGGCGACACCATCATCGAGGTGGGGGTCGATGGCAGCCAGACCGTGGTCTGGCGCTCTTTCGACGATCTGCCGGTGGATCTGGGCCGCAGCTATCCCCAGGGATTCGTGCCCGATGACCCCACCATCGAAGACTGGTCCCACGTCAACGGCCTGTTCTATGACGCGGATCGCGGGGAATATGTCGTATCGGTGGCCCTGACCGAGTCCATCCTGGGAATCGATCGGGCCTCGGGCCAGCGGGTCTGGTCGGCGGACAAGGCATCCGACAGCCCCACCCATGCCGTCAGCGGCGCCCCCATCGCCATGCCCCACAGCTCCGAGCGGGTCGGCGACCGGCTGCTGGTCTTCAACCGGGGCAGCTTCACCGATCTCGGCCAGTGCTCCAGCGCCGTGGCCTATGAGCTGGACGAGGGCGGGACCGCCACCGAGAGCTGGTCCTTCACCTCCGAGGTCTGCCAGCGCGTGGCCTTCCTGGGCAACGCGACCACCCTCCCGGGCGGCGACACCCTGGCGTCCTGGTCCAGCGCCGGACGCATCGACGTGGTCAACCCCGAAGGCGACGGAGGCCTGACCTTGTCCCTGGGGGTGGGCGCGGCCTTTGGTTTCGTAGATTGGGCCCCGCGCCTGGCGGAGGGTGTCGCCCCCTGAGTCAGCGCAGGGGCAGCAGCCGCGCCGGCTGGCCCGAGATGGCCACGGCGGGCCCGCTTCGGGTGCTCACCCGCACGGCGTTGGCCGTCTCCCCCAGGTCGGCCAGCTTGCGGCTCTGCCAGCCCAGGGCGTCGCGCGCCAGCAGCTGAAGGCTGTGGGTGCCCGTGACCAGCAGCGTGGCGCTGGGACCGCTGCCCACCACCTCGATGTCGGAGATGGCGTAGCTGCCGTCCAGAAATGCGATGGTGCGGCCATCCTCCCAGTCCGGCCCGGCAAAGAGCCGCAGGCGGGCGTCGCCGTGCGCGCCGTATTCCGCATGCCAGCCATCGCCGACAATGAGGTCCTGGTCCCCATCTCCATCGAGGTCAGCGACCGCGAGCGCGCGCACCCCCCGCAGGCTGGGCAGCGTGCGAAGGCCGGCGCTCGACAGGATGCGCAGATCGCCGTCGCTGCGCGGGACCTCGCCGTAGAGACGTCCGACGGCGACCGCGCCGGGGCCCAGGGGGCGCTGGCGCATGCCCATGTGCACCGGCGGCCCCGCGGCCCAGCGCCCGGCATCCAGAAAGCCTGCTGCAACCCCACGTTCATCGGTGAACGCAACCAGGAAGACCCGGCCGTCCACCACGGTCAGGTCCGAGACCTGGTTGCGGGGGCCGCGCTGCTCCCACAGCAGGGTCGCTCCGCCTGCGGCGATGGCCCACAGCCGCGCGGGGGAGTCCTTGTCGCCCCGGCCCATGCCCGTCGCGACCAGGGCCTCCTCTTTGCCGTCACCGTCGATATCCCCCCGGGCGCCGCGCTGGAAGCGCCCGCCCAGGTCGGCGCGCTGGTCCAGCCAGAGCGCCTCGCTGCCCAGGATGCGAATGACCTCGTCCTGCCCGTCCCCATCGAGATCGGCCGCGACGACGCCATCGGCCTCGCCCAGATCGATGGGTGCCGGGGGTACGCTGCCTTCGGTTGGGGGCGACGGCGCCAGGGCCGGGCGAGGGGTGGGCGGAGCATCGGCCGCACAAGCCGTCAAGCACAGCAGGAGGAGGCGCATGGGGGCTCCGGTTCAAGGCGAGCCCGCTGCCCCTATCGCGGCGCCGGCGGGGAGAGCTGCACCCCCACGAGCGCCCGCAGATCCGGGCTGCCCGGCCCGGCCATCATGCCGCGGCCCAATCCGGCGCGCAGCCCCAGGCCCGAGGCCAGGGTCCAGGTCCCCGAAGCCAGCAGCTCTGCAGAGGCGGGGCGATCAAAGCGCAGCAAGGCGCTCCAGGCCTGCTGGCCGAAGGCCTCCAGCCCCAGGTCCAGCTGCGGCTTGGGCGCCCAGCGCAGCCCCAGTCGGTAGATCCCGCCATTGCCGAAGTCGGCCTCCCCCAGGCGCGCTGCTTCGCCCAGGCGGGCGAGCAGGTTGAGGGCCAGCCCCCAGTTCCCCAGGCGGAGATCGCCCGCCAGTCCGGCTTCGGCGGTCCAACCCGGCTGGCCCACCTGGGCCGCCTCGTCGCCCAAGGGGGCCACCACCCGGCCCAGCAGGCCCAGGCCGACCGGGGCCGGGGATGCTTCGGGCAGCAGCGCCAGCTTGAGGTCCAGGGAGGGGTCGCCCAAGGCGGTGCTCTGGGCGGGCGCAAGCTCCGAGCTGACCCGCAGATAGGCCGGGGCCGTCAGCCCCAGGCGCAGGGGGCCCCGGCTGGCGGCGGCCGTCATCCACAGGGCCGTGGTGCCCGATACCACCGCCACCCGCTCTTGGCCCGGCACCGAATAGACCAGGGGGGAGGCGCCATAGGACAGCAGCAGCGCGCCCCGGGGGACCGAGTCCCGACCCGCGCTGTCCACCGTGATCCCGGCCGTGCCATCGGTGCTGGGGCGCAGCAGATCCACCGAAAGATCGGGCGCGACATAGCCCGGCTGCCCCGGGGCCGGGGCCGCCTGCGCCGTGGTGGCCACGATCGCGAAAATGAGCACGACGAGCGTATTCATGGGCCAACCCCGCCGGGGATGACCAGGCTGCGCCCCGGCGAGGGCACCCCCACGAAGCCGGTGCGGTCCACCGACGCCACCTGCCACCACAAGCCGGGCAGGCGCACCGGCAGCATCAGCATCTCGGGGCGCCAGCGGGTCTCGGCGACCTCCTGCATATAGACGATGTCGCGGAAGTCCGGGGTGGCGGAGAGCACGACCAGGTAGGACAAGGCCCGGTCGCCGGGCCGCCAGTCGAAGTCGCTGCGGCGAAGGGGGGCGCCGTCTTGGGGGGCGACGGGCCGTCCCGACAAGGGCAAGGCGTGGGCGGGCCCGGGGGCCTCGCCGAATTTGACCCGGCTGCCCTCTCCGGCGCGGAGCTGCTGCTGCACGCCGGCGCCAAAGACCCGCAAGGGGGCGTAGAGGGCCTCGGTGCGGCTGGAGCCCTCCTCCTTGTGCACGCGGAATCCCCCCGCGTCACCGGCTGTGACGCCGTCGTCGGTCTCGACCGCCACCAGCCCGGGCGCCGCGCCGGGGGCCGCAGGCTGCACCGTCAACGAGCCGCGCTGCAGCTTGAGCAGGGCGCTGCGGCGACCGCGGCAGATCGTCCACGACGACCTGCGGCGCACGGTGCAGATCCACACGCACACTCTCCGCGTTGACATGGACGGCGACGGCAAGACCGAGCTTTGGGAAGTCATCACCGACCAGGACGAGAACGGTGGCATAGCTGTCCACGCCGGTACACAGGATAGAGCCGGGGGTGACGCGCGCAGCAAGGGCCAGGGCCGCGGTGGCCTTGCCCGGGGGGGTGAGGGTGCCCGTCCCCTGGAGAGCGAGCACAACCGCTTCATTCTGACCGTCTGTACCCGTGTGGGGAAGCTCCACCACGGTGCCTGGGGGCGGCGCGCTGTCGGGCGCCAGGCCGTTGAGGCTGCGTATGGCGGCGGCCTCTGCGGCCATGCCCAGGCGCGCGGCCAGCTGCTCCACCGTCTCGTCGGCCCGGGCACCGCGACATCGCCCGCCCGCGCGGGCGCCGCCGAAGTAGCCGAGGACCGCCAGCAGCTTGGGGCGCGCTTCATGGGGTCGCTCCGGCGCCGGAGGGTGCAAACTCAGGCGAGAAGACCGGCGCGACGATGCAGGTGCGCATGCCCGCGGGTCCGCGGCCGCCGCCGCGTCTGGAAGGGTGGGCTGCTCGCATGCACGATCAGCCGCTCTGCGGCCACCCCGCCGCCTGCAGGGCGCCGCGCGAACTGCGCCCGCCGCAGAGACCAGGCGGCATTTGCGGCGGGATCACCCTCGGGGAGGCCCCGCCGCTGAGGTCGAAGGACCAGTCGCCTGCATCCTGGGCGAAGGCGGCCAGGCGGCGCGCCCCTTCGGCGCTCAGCCGGTCGCTGCCGGAGGCAAAGCCGATGCGCAGGGTCTCGGGGGCCGGCGCGCGGAACCCTTTTACCCGTAGCCGCTGCTCAGGCTGAGCGCGACGTCGTGGCTGCGGCCGCTGACTCACCCGCACGGTCATGGGCCCTTCGACCCCACGCAGCAAGGCCACCCCGTCGGCGCCCACGGGCACCTCGATCTCACCGGCCCACAGGCGGTCACCGGGAAAGACCACCGCCACTCCGGCGCCGTGGGCTTCGATGGGCTTGAGTTGCACCGGCGCGCCATCACCCACCAGCACCGGGGCGGGCAGGTAGCCCTCGGCGGTGGCCCCAGGCGGTGCTGCCCTGGGCGGCGGCTGGCGGGCGGGCCACGCCACCCTCCGACGCCCCAGCGGCACCAGGGTGGGGCAGCCAGATGCGCGCTTCGGGCTCCAGACGCTGGAGGAATCTCGGGGGCTTCCGGGGCCTCGGCGGGCGGTGCAGCGACGGCTGGGGCCGGCGCTTCGGCGGCCGCGACCGGGCGCCGCGCGACCCCGGGGCGAGCCCAGGCCCTCCACCTGCAGGCCGTGCAGCCGGGGTCCGCCGGCCACCCGCAGGCGCCAGGATCCCTCGCTACCGCGACCGAGAGGCCAGCCGCTCCAAAGGGTCGGATCCCGCCGGTCAGGCAACGCCATAACCGAGGAATAACGACCACTGTTGAGCGTCATCGGGTGAGCCGGCCCACATGCGGAGGCTACCGGGCAGGTTGGCGTGGCGGTGCTGCCGGCCAGTCAAACTCACTGGCGCCAGCTCCAGCGACCTGCTGCTGAGGCCCAAGGCGCCGGTGAGGCCGAGTCCGGCCGATTCGGCGGCCGGCAGCGCGACGGACTGGCGGCGCGGGCCATCAAGGAAGGCACCCGGGGCCATGGCCTGCGCGGTGGCGATCGCCAGCAGCAGGATCATGGCGCGGACCGCCGACCGGTCACGAGGAGGGACTGCCGGAGGTTGGCATTGGTGAATCGCCCCTCGAAGCGGTCCAGGCTGGCGTTGAGTTGCAATTCATAGGTGCCGGCGTCGGGGACGTCTTCGATGTCTCGCAACAGCAGGCGCCGATCCTCGGCAAGGAACCGACCAGCGACTGCGGTGCTCACAGAGTTTGGCCCGTTGCGAACGGTCATCGTGCCTTGGAGGTCGGATGCGGAGCCCTGCAACACGAGGGTGGCGGGCCTTCCATTGTAGGCGCCGGTCCAGGTGCCAAGGGGAGAGGGGCCAGCAGGGGTCGAGGGGGCAGGGGCGCGCTCGGGCGGGGTGGTCGCGCCGGGCCACTTTGCGCGCGGCGCGGAGCCGATGCGATCGGCACAGGCGGAGCCTCGGCACCTCGACGGGCGGCGCCGCTTCCGGCGCGAGGCGGGGCGAGGGCGGCGTCGGCGTGGCCACCCGCACCGGAGGGCGGTCGCCCGGGCCTGGTTCCGCCAATTCCACAGGCCAAGCCCCAGGGCCAGCAACATCAGCAGCAGGAGGGCGCCCACCAGGGAGCGTCGCCGGGAGACGGACCCTCCACCGTGGTGGCCAGGGGCGCCGCGGGCCCTGCCGGGGCCCGCCCATGGGCCCAGGAGAGATTGGCGGGGGGCTCGCGGGTGGGGTCGGTGAGGGGATTCTCGCTGTGGGAGCCCCGCATGGGCCGGCTGGGTCTGGCCTCGATCCGATCGGACCAGTCCGAGAGCGACGCGTCGAATTCCAGGGATGGGTCGCCCTGGGCCAGCAGCTCGGGATCGGGGCGGGGCCAGGAGGCCGGTGGGCCCAGGGCGGCCGGAAGCAACGCGCTCAGGCCCATCTCGGCCATGGCCTCCACCGGGGCCTCGGCCATCGCGGGGGCGTCTTGCTGTAGCGTTGCTCCGGCAGGTAGCGGCTGAGCCCGCCGCACCACCGCCGCAGCGCCGGCGCCGAGGCCCACGCCCAGCGGGGGTCGGGCGGGGCCGCGAAGAGAGAGGTCCATGGCGATGCGCCCGTGAGCAGGTTGTAGAGGCTTTGGCCCCCGCCGCTGGTAGACATCGGCCGCCGGGCCGACCTTCCGGGCGTCAGACGCTGCTCGGGCGCCATATAGGACAGCGAGCCCATGGCGGCCCCGGTGCGGGTGCCGCGCAGGTTCTCGCCCTGGGTGAACAAGGCGATGCCGAAGTCGGCCAGGCGCACCGCGCCTTCCTGGTCCAGAAGCAGGTTGTGTGGCTTGACGTCGCGGTGGATCACCCCTCGGGCGTGGGCCGCCGCCAGGGCCGAGAGCACCTGCAACATCCAGGGCACCACGCGTTCGGCCGGCTGGGGGCCATCGCTCTCCAGCCGGTCGGTCAGGCTGCCGGCTGCCAGCTCCATGACCACGAAGTCCCGCCCCTGATCCGAGCCCACGTCGAAGACCCGCAGCACATGCGGGTGCTCCAGGGCCGCCATGCCGCGGGCCTCGGCCTTCAGCCTGCGTCGGTGCGCGGGGCTGTCCTGGGTGCTGCCCGGGTGCAGGATCTTGACCGCCCGCGGCACCCCCAGGCGCCCGTCCCAGGCCCGGTAGACCACCGACGCGCCGCCTTGGCCCAGCACCGCTTCCAGCAGGTAGCGATCGGCAAGCCGCTGCGCTTCTTCAGGCGCCCCCGCCATGGTGGCTCAGCCCTCTTTGGGGAGAGGAGCTTGGACCGTGCCCGGGCGGATGCGGGTCCAGCCCGCGCGCTTCTGGATGACGTCGCCGGCCAGGCCCAGCTCGGCCAGGTCCCGCCGCACGCGGTGCACCAGGACCTGCAAGGATGAAGGGGCTTTTTCGGCCCACCGTCGGCCCCAGACCCCCTGCATGATGGTGGAGTCCTCGCACCAGCCGCGCTCGTCTGGGGGGCCGTCGGGGTTGGCGTTGAGGCCCTCGGCCAGCATGTGCAGCAAGGTCACGCGGTTGCCCGCCCGGATGGTTCCCCGCAGGCGTGCGCCCGGCCCCAGCACCTTGGCCTCGGGACCGGTCGCGCCGTTGAGGTCCACCAGCAGCTGCCAGCCCACTTCGGAGGCCGAGGTCACGGTGGAGGCCAGGGCGCGGAAGCGGTCGACCAGCTCCAGGTCGCGGCCGGCCACCTGGAAGGGCTCGCCGAAACGAATGGGCGTGAGGGCCTCGGGCCCATGCAACAAGGCGCCGTCGGCGTGGAGCACCAGCTTGAAGGGGCCCGCCTGCTGGATCTGGGGGTCCGCGAGCAGCTCGCCCAACAGGCCGCCGGCTGCTGGCAGGGCGTGGCACCGACCCGATCCCACATCCCACAGCCATGCAGCCGGCTGCGACAGCTCGGCGTTCTCGAATCGGACCCGCAGCAAGATCGCGCTGCCGATTCCCACCTTGTCCCCATTCTGCAAGGGGCGGGTGGACTCGACCCGCACGCCGTTGACCCAGGTGCCGTTGCGGCTGCCCAGGTCGGCCACGCGGGGCCCATCGGCGCACTCAATCACGGCGTGGTGGCCGGATACGGTCTCTTCAGGCAGGACCAGATCATTGTCGGGGCCGCGACCAATGCGGAGGGAGCCTTGCACCAGGGGATAGGTGCGAAGGACCGTGTCGCCCGTCAGAACGTCCAGCCAGCCGATATGCCGTTTCGCTTCGCCCATCCGTGGTCAATCCGCCGTGAGAATGGGGCAGCCTAACACGGCGCAGGGGTCTCAGCCCTGCGCCGGCGGCTTGTAGGGGAGGGGGCCTATTCCTCCCTCTCGACAATCACGAATTCCACCCGACGGTTGAGGTCCCAGGCCTTTGCGTTATTCGCCGGATTCACCGGCTGGTCTTCGCCGTAGCCCACGCTGTCCATGCGCCCGGCGGCGATGCCCTGGGCCACCAGCCAGGCCTTGACCGCGTCGGCACGGGCCTGGCTCAGCTCGCGGTTGTCGTCGGCAGCGCCGCGGTTGTCGGTATGCCCCTCGATGCGGATCTTCTTGACGTCGGGGTTGGCGTCCAGCAGGGCCGCGACCTCGCCCAGGATGCCGAAGCTGGTGGGCTGGATCGTGGCCTTGTTGGTGTCGAAGTAGACCTTGTCGAGGATCTCGATCTTGGCCTTGGTGACCTTGGCGCGGGAGGACTCGAGCTGGACCGCGGCCGGGGCGGTCTTGCCCGCGATCACGGTGACGGGCACCCGGGCCGGCTTGAAGCCCGGCGCCTGCACAATCAGGAAGCGGTCGCCCTCTTCGGCCTCGAAGGTGGCCCGTCCGCCGGGCGCGTCGGTCACGTCGCCTTCGAGCACCCGCACGCTGGCGTCCAGGGGCTGGCCATCGGGATCGGTGACCGTCAGATCCACCTTGCCAAAGGTGCTGGCCATCTTCACGCGAACCTCGTGGGTCTTGTCTTCGGGCACCTCGAAGGTGACGGTCTTGCCCGCAAAGCGCGGGGCGCTGATCTCGACCTGGTAGCTGCCGGGGTGCAGCTCCAAGGTCAGCTCTGCGCCGCCGGTCTCGGTGCCATCGGGGGTCTTGACCGAGGTGCGGGCCCGCAGCACCGGTTCGTTCTTGGCATCGACCACCACCACCTTCACGGCGGTCTTGGGGTCGGGGCAACCGTCGGAGTCCTGGAACTGGTCAAAGTCCTCGGGCTGGTTGCGGCACTGGTCCACCTTGTCCAGGATGCCGTCACCGTCGCGGTCCGTGACCTTGCGGGGCTCGTAGCCCAGGGTCAGGACGCCGCGGAAGTCCGGGGAGCCGAAGCCCTTGGTGATGCCGGTGCCCACGCCGGGTCGCAGCACGAAGGACTCGCCCAGGCGGGTCCATCCGCCCAGCATGGCCTCCAGGGGCGACCCGCTGGCGCCCAAGCCGCCATAGGCTGCGCGACCCGCCAGGTCCAAAGATAGCCCTGCGTCGTTGTCTTCGGCCAGGGAGAGGCCGGCACCCAAACGGTAGAAGAACTGGTCGTCCCACTCCTGCGCGCCCAGATCGGTGGGGGGCACCCCCTGGGTGCCCAGGTTGGCGGCAAAGAGCATGGGACCGGCCTCGGCGTCGGCGATCACCTGCAGGGCCCAGCCCAGGCCGGGGTTGCCCACCGGGGCGTCCACCGTGGAGGTGGGCAGGTCGAAGCGCGCGCCGAAAGCAAGCCCCACGGGCCCGTTCTCGCGCGAGATTGCCGTGCCCTTGAGGTCCAGGGCGATGTCGCCCAGGCCCCCACCGCCCCCGATGGTGTCGCCATCGGTCAGCAGCCAGATGGGGAGGTCCAGGCCGATGCGCAGGCGCGACAGGGACACCGCCCCGATCAGGTCACCCTGCAGTGCGTTGGCCAGGATCGCGGTCTCGCTGCCATCGGCGGATCGGTAGGTCAGGGGGTTGCGGGCATAGGCCAGACCGAGCTTGGCTCGCCAGTATCCGGTGGGCGCCGCGGCGCTGTCATCGGTCCACAGCGTGCGCTCGGCATCGATGGGAATGCGGTAGAGCTGTGCATTCACGTCGGGGGAGGGGACCGGCGGGGTCACGTCCTGGGCGCGGGCAGTCAGCGAGGGCAGGACCAGCAGGAGCAGGGGAGACAGCATGGGACTTCCAGGTGGGATCGGCGATGGAGTAGCCGGCGGAGCTGATGCTGCGCCTTACATCGTTGTGACATCGGTGGCCGCGTGATGGTAACGGGCCTGTAAGGGCCCGGCGCGCGGTGCCGGCCTATAGGTCGATTCCACCCTGAGGCGATCCATGCTCCTCCCCCTCCTGCTCACGCTGTCTTCGCCCTCCTTTGCCGAGGGGGCGGCCGAGCTCCCCGTGCTGACGCTCGAGACCGCCACCCTGCTGGGCGTGGACATCCTCGATCCCTCCGTCGAGCGCATCCTGTTCACCGGCCGCGGCACGGTGGATGTGACCGACCCCGCGGGCAACCTCCTGGGCCGTTTCATGTCGGGTGAGACCATCGTGCCGACGGTGCCCGGCGCCTACCGGCTGCGCCTGAGCGCCGAGCAGATCATCGATTGGGATGTCACGGTGCTCAACCCGGTGCAGGCCGGCGGCCGGCTCTTCAGCGAGGCCTGGTGGCTGAATGGCCGCGGCTACACCCAGGCCGACGCCTTTGACGGTCAGCTCTTCGTGCGCGTGATGGATGACGCCGCGGGCATCGACAGCGTGGTCGCAGTGCGCCTGGGCGGCTGGGTGGGCTACCGCTGGCAGTTCCTGGCCAATAGCACGGGCCCCGAAGGCGGCCCCACGGCGGGCAGCCAGCCCTCCCGTACGGCCGACGCGCCCCCCCAGCACCGCATCTACCTCGCCTCGCCGGCGGCCTCGACGCACGCCATGTCCAGTCCTTCCCTTCTGGACGCCAGCTTCGAGGCCGCTGGCACTGGGGGCACCTTCTCGGCCACCACAGGCACCCCCGGCACCCTGCACATCGCCTGCGACACCGATGGCGACGGGGCCATCGATCCCGCCGGTGGCACCGATCTCGCCCTGGCCGAGCAGGTGGGTGCCGGCGAGGTCAGCCTGACCTGGGATGGCCGCGTGGCCGGTGGCACCCGCTGGGAGGGCCCCTTGCCCGACTGCACGGTCTGGCTGGCGGCGGGCGAGGTTCACCTGCTGGGCGTCGATATCGAGACCGCCTGGCCGGGCATCCAGCTGCACCACGAGGCCAGCGCCGGGGGCAGCCTCGACCCGCTCACCCTGCGCTGGAATGACGCCGCAGTGGCCGATGCCGCGGTCCCCAGCCCCGATGGCAATGTGGCGGCCCTGGCCTCGGGGCCCGACGGGATGCTGTCGGGTGCGGCCACCAGCCCCATGGAGCCCGGCGTGGGCGCGCGGGGCTGGGGCGACTTCACCGAGTCCAGCCGCGGCAATGTGGCCGTGCTGGACACCTGGGCCTGGATCGAGGCCGCCAGCATCGACATCCCGGGGGTGGACCCCGAGCCCGAGCCCGAGCCCGACACCGGTGAGGCGCCCGATCCCGATACGGGCACGGTGGACAGCGGAGATCCCGAGCCCCCGCGCAATGTCGTGGACCCGGGCTACTATGGCGGCACCTGCTCGGACCTGCCGGTTCAGGGGCCGCGGGGCTCTTCGGCCTGCTGGCCCTGGGTGCCGGTCTCAGCCGCCGTCGCCGCTGAAGACTCGGTTTCTCAGCCCAGGATCGGCGGCTTGCGCCCGGCCCAGGGTCGGGCCGCCTCCGCTCTGCCGCCACCCGGAACAGGGTGGCCTCGTCGCCGAAACGCCCGGCAAGCTGCACGCCAATGGGCAGCCCGCCGGTATTCCAGTAGAGCGGCAGGCTGATGGCCGGTTGACCCGTCTGGTTGAAGAGCTGGGTGTTGGGGGTCCAGGACAGCTTGCTGCCGCCCATCTTGGACAAGGCGAAGTCCAGCGCGGGCTTCAGCGGCAGCCGGCGCAGGGCCTCCATCTGCAGCTGCTCGGCCTTGTTGGGCAGCAGGGCGCCCACCGCCGCGGGGGGCCGCGCGCAGGTGGCGGTGAGCAGCAGGTCGTGGGGCCCGAAAAAGTCGGCCACGCCGATGCTGGCCTTCTGGATGGTCTGCCGGGCGCGTTCGATGTCCACCGCGCTGGTCTTCCAGCCGATCAAGGCGAAGAGCCAGGTGCTGGGCTCATAGTCGCGGGCGCGGGGCTTGACGCCGGCGAAGGCCGCCGCCTCCTCGACATAGTAGCCGACACCGGCTGCCACGGTGAGAAAGTAGGCCCGGACGAGGTCTTCGCGGGGAAAGCTCGGGCAGCCTTCCACCACGTCATGGCCCAGGTCCCGCAGCAGCGCCGCCGCGTCGTCCACCGCTGCGATGCAGTCTGGGTCTTGATCTTCGGCGAAGAGCGCGCCTCGGTGTACCGCGATGCGCAGCTTGCCGGGGTCGGCGCCGACCTCCTCGATCCAGGGGCGGTCCGGCGGCGGCGCGTTGTAGGGGTCTCCCGGAGTGGGCCTGGCGGTGAGATCGAGCACCAGGGCGCAATCCCGAACCGACCGGGTGAGGACGTGCTCCTGCACGAAGCCCTGCCAGGCGTCGCCCATGAAGGGCGCCATGGTGTTGCGCCCGCGGGTGGGCTTGAGGCCCACCAGGCCGCAGTGGCTGGCTGGGATCCGGATCGAGCCGCCGCCGTCGCCCCCATGGGCCAGGGGCACCATGCGCGCGGCCACCGCGCTGGCGGCGCCGCCCGAGGATCCCCCGGGGGTGTAGTCCGGGTCCCAGGGGTTGCGGCAGGGGCCGCGGGTCGCGGGCTCGGTGATGCCCATCAGGCCGAATTCGGGTGAGTTGGTCTTGCCCAGGATCTGCAGCCCGGCGGCCTCGTAGCGCTCCACCAGCACCGAGCTGCGATCGGGCACATAGGTGGCGAAGTGCTTGCTGGACCCGGTGGTGGGCGTGCCCTTCAAGGCCGCCTTGAGGTCCTTGAGCAGGGTGGGCACCCCCCAGAGCGGCCCCTGGGGCAAGCCCTGCACGCCGGCCCGGGCGCGCTCAAAGAGCGGGTGCACCACCGCGTTGAGGGCCGGGTTGCGCGCCTCGATGCGCGCGATGGCGGCCTCCAAGGCCTCCGATGGGCTGGCGTCGCCGGCCCGGATGTGGGCGGCGAGGGCGGTGGCGTCCAGATCGTCGTATTCGGGGAAGGGCAGGGGCATCGGGGGCTCCGGTTTCGCGCCAGGACTGTAGCGCCTCGCGGCGCGCCAGTCCGCCCACAAGGGGGGGGAGGGCTCCGCGGGACAGGGCCCCCACCTTGCGATAGGCGACTGTCCCTCTCCAGTGGGAGCGCCATGTTTCGCCGCATCCTGGTCGCCAACCGGGGCGAGGTCGCCGCCCGGGTGATTCGCAGCTGCAAGCGCCTGGGCATCGAAGCCGTGGCTGTGGCCACCGACGCCGACGCCGATCTCGCCTGGTTGTCCCAGGCCGATGTCGTGGCCCCCCTCGGTGACCGCCGGGCCTACCTCGACATGGACAAGCTGCTGGCCGTGGCCGAAGCCCACCGCTGCTCGGCCGTACACCCGGGCTGGGGCTTCCTCTCCGAGAACCCCGTCTTTGCCAGCCGCTGCGAAGCCAGCCGCATCAGCTTCATCGGCCCCCGCCCCTTGTCCATGCGCCAGATGGCAGACAAGGCGGTGGCGCGGGCCACCATGACCCGCCTGGGCCTGCTGCCCATTCCCGGCACCGACGGCCCCGTCGCCAGCCTCGCAGACGCCCGGGTCGCGGCAGCCGGCATCGGCTACCCGGTCTTGATCAAGGCTGTGAGCGGCGGCGGAGGGCGCGGCATGCGCCGGGTCTACCAGCCCGATGCCCTCTCAGCAGCCTGGTCCGAGGCCAGCGCCGAGGCCCTGTCGGCCTTTGGCGATGGCCGCCTCTACATCGAGAAGCTCATCGAGCGGGGCCGCCACGTCGAATTGCAGCTTCTCGGCGATGGTGAAGGCGACGTGCGCATTCTGGGGGCGCGGGAGTGCTCGGTGCAGCGGCGGCACCAGAAGCTGGTCGAAGAGGGCCCCCCGCCGGCCCTCTCAGCCGATGAATATGCCCGGGTCGCACAGCGGGCGGCGGTGGCCTGCGGCGCCTTGCGCTACCGCGGCGCAGGCACCCTGGAGATGCTGCAAGACGCCGATGGGCGGCTCTGGTTCATGGAGATGAACACCCGCCTGCAGGTCGAACACACCGTCACCGAAGAGACCACCGGCCTCGACCTGGTGGAGTGGCAGCTCCGCATCGCCGCAAACCAGGGCCTCTCGGCGCTGGACCTGTCGGCGGCGCCGGGTGGCCACGCCATCGAATGCCGCATCAACGCCGAGGATCCGGCGCAGGACTTCCGCCCCTTCCCCGGCCGGGTCAGCCACCTGCGCCTGCCGGTGGGGCCGGGCCTGCGGGTGGACACCCACCTGCAGCAGGGCGACCGCATCTCGCCGCACTACGACAGCATGTTCGCCAAGATCATCAGCCATGGCGCCACCCGCGACCAGGCCATCGACCGCATGGTGGAGGCCTTGGGGGCCCTGGAGGTGAAAGGCGTGCCCACCACCGCCGCTTTGCACCGGGCCATCCTCCGCCACCCCGACTTCCGGGCGGGCCGCTATGACACGGGCTGGCTCGAGCCCAACCTGGACGCCTTGTTGGGCCGCGCCGCCGCTGCCCCCTCCCAAGAGGATCCCACCCCGTGAAGCTCCGCCTCCAGCCCATTGGCAGCGATCTCGACCTCTCTGCGGAAGAACAAGCCCGCAACCGCGCCAGCGTGGCTGCCTTGGACGCCGCCCTGGACGAGAAGCGCGCCGTGGTGCGTGCGGGCTGGGGCCCCGAGAAGGTCCACCGCAAGGGCAAGCTCACCACCTGGGAGCGCATCGGCCGGCTGGTGGACGCCGGCAGCCCGGTGCACAGCGTCGGCAGCCTGGTGAATTGGGGCCGGGACTTTGCGGGCAGCCAGAGACAGGCGCCCGGAGCCGGCGTGGTCACCGCCTTCTGCCGGGTAGAGGGCCGCTGGGTGATGGTCATCGCGAATGACAACACGGTGGCCAGCGGCGCCTGGTGGCCGCTCACCCCCGAAAAGATCGAGCGGGCCCAGCAGATGGCCCTGCGCCTGCGCCTGCCGGTGATCTACCTGGTGGACTGCTCGGGCCTCTTCTTGCCCGAACAGGCGCGGTCCTTTCCCGGCCTGACCGGGGCTGGGCACATCTTCAAGAAGAACGCCGAGCTTGCGGCCGCTGGCGTGCCGCAGGTGGCTGGGGTCTTTGGCGATTGCATCGCCGGGGGCGGCTATATGCCGCTGATCAGCGACCGCGTCTACATGACCGAGCAGGCCTATATGGTCATCGCCGGGGCCGCCTTGATCAAGGGGGCCAAGAGCCTCAGCCTGACCAGCCTGGACATCGGCGGCCCCGAGGTGCATGTGCACCAGTCCGCCTGCGCCGATGTGCGGGTGCCCGACGACCCCACCTGCCTGGCCCACATCCGCGCCGAAATCGCGCGATTGCCAAGCTCCGGGGCCGATTTCTACCGCCATGGGGTGGAGGCTGTGCCCCCCATGTTGGACCCCGACGAGGCCGCCGCCTTGCTGCCGGCCGACCACCGGCAGGTCTACGATATGCGGCAGCTTCTGGGCCGCCTGGTGGACGCCTCCCTCTTTCACGAGGTGTTGGCCGATGTGGGCCCCGAGGTCATCACGGGGCTCGCGCGGGTGGGCGGCCTGTGGATGGGTTTTGCGGCCAACAACCCCGAATCCACCCCCCACCCCGAAGGCCGCGGGCACCGCCCCGGCGGCATCCTCTACCGGGATGGCATCGCCAAGCTGGCCGCCTTCAGCCGCGCCTGCAACGACGACGGCGTGCCCCTGGTGTGGCTGCAAGACATCGCCGGCTTCGACATCGGGGTCGAGGCCGAGGCCCAGGGCCTGCTGGGCTATGGCAGCAGCCTGATCTACAGCAACAGCACCAACCAGGTGCCCATGTTCACCGTGCTGGTCCGCAAGGCCAGCGGGGCCGGCTACTACGCCATGGCGGGCCTGCCCTACGAGCCCGTGCTGCAGCTGGCCACGCCCCTGTCCCGCCTCGCGGTGATGGAGGGGCGCACCCTGGCCATCGCCGCCTACAACACCAAGCTGGACGACGACTTCAACATCGACCCCCGCTTTGATGCCGACGAGAGGGCCGCCATCCGCCAGGGCATGGAGCGCACCGCCGCCCGCATCGAGGCCGATATGGACCCGGTGGCTGCGGCGGCCCGCATGGACACCGACGAGCTGGTCAAGCTCAGCGAGCTGCGCCCCTGGCTGGTGGTCCTGGCCGAGATGGCCTGGCAGGCCACCGGCTACCGGCGCACCAAGAACCCCCGCATCTGGAGCGTTCACGATCTGGAGCGGCTGGCCCGCGGACGGCTGGCGCAAATCCAGGTCGAAGCGCCACCCCCTGCAGCCGAGATCCCCGCACCCGAGCCCGGCCTGGTGGCCATCGTCTCCCCCATGGAGGGCAGCTTCTGGAGCCGCCCCGCCCCCAGCGAGCCCGCCTTTGTGCAAGAAGGCGCGGCCCTCGCCGCGGACGCCCGGGTGGCCTTGATCGAGGTGATGAAGACCTTCACCCCGATTCGCGCGGGGTCGGCGGGGCATTTCGTGCAGTGGGCGGTCGCCGATGGCGATGGCGTGAGCCCCGGACAGGTCATCGGGTGGCTGCGGCCGTGAGCGCCTCAGCAGTGGCTGAGTCACGCGTGAGTGCGCCTTTGCCGCCGGGTCTCAGTGACCCGATGCAAGCGGGCCCCGGCCCCCGCAACGGGCTGGAGCGCTGGTTCCTGCCCAGGCTGCGCGACCCCCGCGACCTGGACCTGGTGCGGGCCGGCCTGTCCTTGAGCGCCTTCGCCTGGACCGGCGCCCTGGCCTTCCTGGCCTTGGACCTGCCGGCCTGGGCGGTGCTGCTGTGGGTGCCCCTGGTCTTTGCCGGGCGCGCCGGCCGGGCCACGCTGCTCATCCACGCCACCAGCCACCGCGCCCTGTTCAAGCCCGGGCACCCCATCCTGGAGCGTTGGCTGCCCTGGGCCATGGGCCCCTTCTATGGGCAGACCCCCGGCAGCTTCTTTGTGCACCACATGGGCATGCACCACCCCGAAAACAACCTGGAGGCCGACCAATCCAGCACGCTGGCCTACCGCCGCGACCGCCTCTCCGACTTCTTGCACTATTGGGCCCGCTTCTTCTTCGTTGGGGCCCCCCACCTGCTGCGCTACCTGCGGCTGCGGCGCCGCGACAAGCTGGCCCGCCGCTTTCTGGTGGGCGAGGGGGCCTGGCTCGCGGCCCTGGGCCTGCTGCTGCTGCTGCGCCCCGTCGCGGCCGTGGGCCTGCTGCTGGTGCCCATGGTGCTGATGCGTTTCTTCATGATGAGTGGCAACTGGGCCCAGCACGCCTTCGTCGACACGGACGATCCCGACAACGCCCACCGCAACAGCACCTGCCTGACGGATGCCCGCTACAACCACAATTGCTTCAACGATGGCTACCACATCGTGCACCACCTCAAGCCCGCCTTGCATTGGACCGAGATGCCGGCCTTTCTTCATGCCCACCTGGAGCAGTTCGGGCGGCAGGACGCGGTGGTCTTCTCGGGGGTGGCCAACAACCAGGTGATCTGGTGGTGGCTGATGACCCAGCGCTGGGACCGCATGGCGGCGCACCTGGTGGATCTGCCTGGGGCCCCGCAGCGGGATCTGGACGCAAAGATCCGCTTCTTGCAGGGCCGGGTCCGGGGATCGCGGGGGGCGCGCAAGGGCCTGCTGGCCCTGGAGGCGGCCCCTGCCGCCCGATGAACCGGGGGGTCGGCCGCGTCACCGGCGGCTGGCCCTGCTGCGCGGCTCTCCCGAAGAGACCGCCGCGGCGGCCTGGCGGCAGGTCGCAGCGCTGCCCGGGCAGGCCGACTCTGGGTGGGACGGACCGGACGCGCCGCCCGGGGTCACCGCTCATGCCCCCCGCCGCCTGGTGCGCCTCCT
Organism: Deltaproteobacteria bacterium; assembly: GCA_018401435.1. Classification (GTDB taxonomy): domain Bacteria; phylum Myxococcota_A; class UBA796; order UBA796; family UBA2385; genus M30B51. The sequence continues at coordinate 85,280 of JAGYJW010000012.1, forward strand.
TGGGTCCGCGGTGGACGCCCTGGTCCTGGATTTGCACGGAGGGCTCGATCCCGACGTCCTGGCTTGTGCCCATGGGCTGATCTGGGGTGGGGGTGTGCTGCTGCTGCGCCTTGCCGCCGCGCGCTGCGGGGGCCGCCCCCCGGGCCGGCATCGTTGGCCCCCTTCCCCCATGGCGCCCAAGACGTGGGCCCGGCGGCTGTGGGCGCGCGGCTGGAGCGGGCCCCTGGACGCCTTGCCGGCGGCGGCGCGGGCCGGGCCGGCGCCGCTGGTCGCCCTCGACCACAAGGCCTGCGGCAACCAGACAGGACGCCGCCATGACGCGCTGCTGGCCTTGCTGATGGGGCCGCCGGGGCTGTCTCGCCCTGGTGGCCGACCGGGGCCGCGGCAAAGTCCGGCCGCCCTGGGCCTCGCCCTGGCCCGGGCCCAGCGCTCTGCCGGTCAGGTGGTGCTGGGCGAGGATCCCGCCGGGCATGGTGGAGATCCTGCGCTTTGCGGGCCCGCCGGGACCGGGCTCCGCAAGCGGCGTGCTGCGCCGGCGGCGCTGCTGGCGCCGGGGCGGCCTCGCCGGAGCGCTGGTGGTGGTGGACGAGGCCGCCCGCCTGTCAGTAGCCCTGCTCGACCGGCTGGTGGCGGCCCACCCCGCGCGCGCTTCGCCTTTGCGACCACCACCCACGGCTATGAGGGGACGGGGCGCGGCTTCTCGTTGCGCTTCCTGCCCAGGCTCGCAGCTTCGGGGAGGCCCGTGACGCGGTTGTCGCTCTGCGCACCCATCCGCTGGGAGGCCGGGGATCCGCTCGAGGCCTTCGTCTTCGACCTTCTGGCCCTGAATGCAGAGCCGGCGCCCCAAGTGCGCCCGGTGACCTCCTCGGCCCCCCGCCAGGAGCTGCTGCGGCTGCACCCCGACCGCCTCGCCGCCGACGAGGGGCTGCTGCGCGAGGTCTTCGGCCTGCTGGTGCAGGCCCACTACCGCACCACGCCAGAATCTGCATCGGCTGCTGGACGCCCCCAACCTGGAGGTGCACGCGCTGATGGAGGCGGGGCGGGTGCTCGCCGCCTGCTGGCCCGTGAAGGGGGCTTCTCGCCCGAGTGGAGCGCGGCCCTGGCCCGGGGTGAGCAGCGGCTGCAGGGCCACGCCCTCGCCGACAACCTGGTGGTCCAGGCTGGACAGGTCGCGGCGGGGCCCTTGTCCATGCTGCGCAGCGTGCGCATCGCCACCCACCCGGACCGCCGCCGCGAAGACTCGCCCGCCGCCTGGTGGAGGCGGTGCACCAGGATCCGCAGCCCGCGCTCTTTGGCACCGTCTTTGGGGCCACCGTGGACCTGCTGTCCTTTCGCCGCAGCCTGGGCTACCGCCTGGTGCGCCTGGGTTCCAGCCCCGGGGACCGCAGCGGGGCGCCCGCCGCCGTGATGCTGCGCCCCGTGACCGCAGAGGCAGAGGCCATCTGTGTCGCAATGCAGCGTGAGCTTGCGTGGAACCTGCCTTTTCAGGTTGCATTGCTGTGTCGGGACGGCGCCGTGGAGCCGGGGTTGGCCGAAGCCCTGGCCGTGGGGCTGCCCTCGGTCGCGCCCCCGCGCGCCGCCCAGGTCCAGGCCGGCCTGGCGGCCTACCTCGCGGGACCCCGCCGCTCCCGACTCCTTGTGGGCCCTGCGCGCCGCGGTGTTGGCCGCCGACCCGCCGCTGGCACGGACGCCCACGGACGCCGCCCTGGTGCAGGGGCGGCTCTTGACCTCCGGCCCTGGCCGGATCTGGCCGAGGCCCTGGGCCTGGGGGGGGTGCCGGCCACCCAGCGGGCCCTCCGGCGCGCCCTCTCCGCCCTCGCCCCCGGATAGGCTGCGCGCCTGCTTCTGGAGCCGCCCATGCAGCCGCTGCTCGCCCTGCTCTTGCCGCCTGCGCCCCGGGCCCGACCCCCGATGCCGCCCCCGCGCGGTGGCCCCGGCGTCCCCGCAGCGCAGCCGCTCCCCGGCTCATTGCCGGTCGCCGTCCGCCCGCCGCCTATGGGGACAAGGTGCTGGTCATCCTCTCTTCCAGCCTGGAGCGGGGCCTGTCGGTGCCCGGCCTGGACATCGCGGCGGCCTTGCCAGAGATCCGCCTCGAACGCCTGGACTCCACCGAATTCAAGGGCTTGATGCCCTGCTATGAGGTGGTGGTGGCCACCCGTGAGGGGCTGACGCCGCGGCTGCTCAGCGAGCAGCTCAAGGCCGCAGGCGTGGACCACTACCTCAAGCCCAGCGGGGCGCATATCGGGCCGCGGCCCGAGCTTTCGGGCGCCTGCTCGGCCATGCGCGAGCCGCCTGCAGGCTCGGAGCGGGTGGCCTTTCTCGAGCCGGGCCTGGGGATCGCCCTGCCCATCGACGCGGCGCTCACGGCCCCGCTCTTGGACGCCGCGCCGGCCTTGCAGGCCGTGGATGAGGAGCAGGACCGCTGGCGGGCCCGGACGCCGGCCCGAAGCGTGGGCGCCGCCACCGTGGGCCAGGCGCTCCGCGGCCTTCGGTATGACGGGGGCCCGGTGACCTGCACCGTGCAGGCCTGGGCCGTGGGCGTGAGCGGCCGCCCCCACTTCGGTATGCGCGACGCGGGCTTGCAGGCGCCGGCCTGCGGCTCGCCCCGGATCTATGCCGAGGTGGACTGCGACGCCGACCTGGTCCTGCTCAACGGAGCGGGGCAGGCCGGCCGCTTTGACGGCCCCTGGGAGCCCGGCGGCCCCGCACTGGCCCCCGCGGCCTGGCAGCCCGCCCTGGACGCGGCCCGGACGGCGGCCGCAGCCAACGGGGCGCCCGTGACCGAGCGCTGGCGCCAACGCAAGCTGTCCCTGCCCGATGGCCCGGCCCGGGTCCTCGAGCTCACGCTCCAGACCGGCGAGGGGGAGTGGTTCTGCGGCGGAGAGGACCACCACGCCGTCTTTGTCGGCCTGGTCGGCCAGGACGGCGCCTCGCGCCTGGCGCCCGTCGACATCACGGGCTCCGCGCTCCGGGGCGTGGTCGACAGCGATGGCGACGGCGTCTTCGGTTTGCACCTCGACGAGGAGATCACCGGCAGCCAGCGCCTCTTGGGCGATGGCGGAGACGCGGCCTTGCCCCGGGCCTATTGCGACTGCCCCTGCTGAGGCGGTGAATCAGCGCGTCAGCTCGATCACCAGCGCCTCGATCGGCGTGGTCCCGATGATGCCTTCGCTGGCCTCGTAGGTGATCTCCGTGCCGCGGTAGCGGGTCATCTCCGCCCCGGCGAGGTTCATGGTGCCGATGAAGAGGTACTCGATGGTGTGGTCGTTGTCGTCGAAGCTCCCGGTCACCAGCACGGGCCGTCGCAGCGGAGGCATCCAGTCCCCGGCCGCACCGGAGGCGCCGGTGTCGCCAGCCTCGGCCTGCGCGCCAGCCTGCACCGTGGCCGGATCCAGCAGATCATAGCGAAAAACAGCGAATATGGCCTGTTGTTCGGTGAATTCCAGGGTGCCGAAGTCCAGCTGCTCCTGGGTCTGCCCCGCGGCGGTCACCGACACGGAGGCGATATCCCAGAAGCCGACCTCGTTCTTGGAGCCGCAGCCCAGAGCCACCAGGGCCAGCGCACACAGGGGAGAACGCGGCATCTCAGAAGCTCCCGTCAAAGAAGAAGCGCACGGTGAGCGAGTTCACGGCGTAGGGGTAGAGGGCCATCAGCTCGGGGTCGTTCAGCATCAGGGAGCCGCCCCCCAAGAAGGACTCTTCGCCTTTGCCCGTGGCTGCATAGCCCGCGTCCACCCTCCCGCTGAAGTAGCGTCCGCCCTCCTGCCCGAGCGTCGCCTGCGCCGGCAGGCTGACCATGCCGACCTTGGCCATGAAGGCGGCGCCGTCGGGGGCGCCCGTCACCCCACGCTTGGGGATGTAGCTGGCGGAGTGCACAGCCAGCGACGCGTCGTAGAGGGCCGAGACGGGGCGCGTGGCCCAGGTCAGCCCCACATCGACGTGCTTGCCCATATTCTGCTGGAGGAAGTGAGCGGTCTGCAGGCGCCCCCGGTCGGGCAACAGGCCCGAGTCGGGGTCGGTCTCGGCCGTGGGGGTCACGCCGAAGGGCAGGTCCCGCAGGTAGAGCGAGCTGAGTCCGGCGCCCTTGACCAGCTTGTTCAGGTTGGCCCGGTCGAGGCCGGCCCGGAAGAAGCCCAGCAGGCCCCCGGACTCCCCGGCGCCACCCAGCAGGCCCGAAGCGAAGAGCCCGAGGTTGTTCTCGGCGACGTTGGCATAGAAGCCCCGAGAGCCCGCATAGCCCGCCCGCAGCCCCAGCACCGAGCTGGTATAGGTGGCCCCCATGACCCAGTCCAGCGCGAAGGCGGAGGCGCCCTGCTGGGTGCTGAAGCCGTTTCGGGCGAGGGGGGCCGCCGCCAGGGTCACGCTCGCGTACATGGGCTGGGCGAAGAGCAACATGCCCCGCACCGCGTTGTTGGGCATCGCCGGGTTGCCGTAGACGACGCTGGCCGCGTAGAAGCCGCCCCAGGCGCCCTTCTGGAAGCCCACACCCAGGGCCATCGCCTGCAGATCCACCGGCCGCAGGCTGACCCGGTAGTTCGCGGGACAGTTTGTGTCGGGCTGGCCCGCCTTGGTCTCGTAGGAGGGGACCTCGGCGGCCCGGATCATCTGGAAGAATTCGGTGCTGAAGACGACGCCGTCCTGGGGCTTGCTGGGCAGGACGTGCCGCTCGGCGTAGCTGGCGGCGGCATAGGTCTGGGCCGTGGTGCTCAGGGCCGATCGGGCGTTGTCGATGCCCGAGGTGCCCGCGATCGGGATGGCGTTCTGGTCACACTCGGTGCCTTCGGTCGCCGTGATGCGATCCATCCAGGCCGCCGCCGCCGGACCGGAGAGCAGCAGCAGCGTCGCGGCGAGGAGGCCCCGAGCGGCCTGTCCTGCTGTACTCATCGGCCTGCTCCTTTGGGTTGTGCCACCCAGGTGCAGCCCGGGTCGAGGGACAGCCAGCCGTCGATGTCGTCGCCCAAATCCAGCGCCACCTCGCAGGCGATATTCCGCAGGGTGAAGGCGCAGGAGAACAGGTCTTCGGGGCCGGGATTGGACGAGTCCCTCAACGCAGGGTCGTCGGCCTCCCACAGGATGCAGCTGTAGCGGGCGCGGTAGTCCTCGTAGCGGGCCTGTCCCAAGGCGGCGTCGCCGGTGCATTCGGCCGTGCGGGCCGCGATGGCGTAGCCGGCCTCTCGGCAGGGCAGATCATCGGGCATGGGCTTGATGGGATCGCAGGAGCAGAGCCCGATCAGCGCGAGGCCGGCCCCGGCTGTGCGGGTCATTGCAGCACCATCGTGTCGGCGTCGCCGACCACCGCTTCGACCCAGCCGAAGACCTCGGTGCCGGCCGTGTTGGTGAAGATCCAGACCTCGCCTTCGAAGGTGGGCAGGGAGTAGCTGCCCGGGGGGGTGGACCAGCGGGTCTCCACGCTGCAGTCCGCGAGGTGTACCGAGGCGTAGGCCTCGACGCCGAGGCGGTTGGTCACCTCGACCGTGTCTGCGGCGCCCAGGGGGTCGGCGCTGCAGGGGATCTCGGAGAGGTCGTCGCCGGCGCCGGGCGTGCCATCGGCCCCGTCCTCGCCGTCGGCGCCCTCGTCGTCGTAATCTCCCTCCCAGCCCTCATAGACCTTGTTGGTCTCGGGATAGTAGACGGGGTCGCTGCAGGCCAGCAGCGCGGTCAGCAACAGGAACATGGGTGCGATCCGGACCCGAGGGGCCGCCACTCTACTGGTCGCGGCCCGACTCTTCCAGCGTGTCGCCACTCGATTCCGCCGATGCGGTGCGTTGGGCGCGGGCCCGCCACCGCAGAAAGGCGACGATGGCCTTGTCGCTGGCCACGAAGACGTCGCCATCGGTGAGGCTGGGCACCTTGGGCCGCTGGGAGGGCACGGTGCGGGCGTCCTGGCGCAGGACCACCGGGTTGATCAGCGCGTTGGCCCGCCCGATCACCCAGGCCAGCGGCGCCCAGGTGGCGATGCGCTGGTAGGTGCGCAGGTAGAGCATCACCGCTTCGTCGTCGATGGGGGCGAAGGCGATGAAGTTGTAGACCTTGGGCCCCAGCGGCATGCGCCAGAGGTTGGGGCCTCGCACCTCCAGCACCATGGCGGGGTCGCGCGTGAGCCAGCAGGACAGGTGGTCGCCGTCCTGCTTCACCTCGATGTCCACCGGCTTGGGAAAGCCCCGTCCGATGGTGTTGTGGTGCACAAAGGGCAGGTGGGCGAAGTCGAATTCGTTCTCCACCACCCGGGCATAGTGGGTCTCCCAGCGCGCCTGGAAGGCGCTGCCTGCACAGCTGTAGCCGGTGAAGTCAAAGAAGGGGGGCTCTGCGGGAACGGGCTCGCCATGCCCATTCCAGAGCCAGATGAAGCCGTGGGCCTCGGCCAGGCGGCGGCAGCGCAGCGCCATCTTGCGGGGGATGGGCTGGTCGGGGTGGGCAGGGATGGCCACGCAGGCGCCCCCAGGGTCAAAGCGGAAGCCGTGGTAGGGGCAGGCCAGGCTGTCGCCTTGCAGGGCGCCCAGCGACAGGGCCGCGCCCCGGTGGGGGCAGCGGTCCAGGGCGGCGCGGGGCTGGCCGCTGCCATCGCGCCAGAAGACGAGATCCTCGCCCATGCGGCGAAAGGCGACGGGTCTGCCCGTCGGGACCTCCCCCGCGCGCAAGATGCAATACCAGCGGTCGGGCACGAGGTTCATGGCGGCCTCCGGGGTGGGCCCGGCCTAACCCGCCCCACCGCTTCGCCCGGCGTGGTATCCTCTGGCGCCCCGTGACCCGAAGGAGGGAGCCTTGCGCCGCCTGCGCCTTCCCCGCCGAAGCCTCCGCAATGCCGCCTGTGCCGTCGCCTTCCTCCTGGCGGCCACGGTCGCGACGCCCGCCTGGGCGGATTGCCAGCGCACCTATACCAGCCAGGAATTGGTGGCGGATCTGTCGGTGATGACCGTCGCCTTGCGCGATGCCGACAAGAACACCTTGACCACCACCGGTGGGCGCATGGAGGTGGGCCTGGCCTGCATCCGCACCAAGGTCCCGGCCCAGGTCTTTGCCAACGCCTACCGCTTCATCGGCGCCTCCTACTTCATGCGCGGCGACGAAGAGAAGGCCCGGTCCTGGTTCCGCTCCTTCCTCGAGCTCTCGCCCACCTATGAGTGGGATGTGGGCGAGGTCCCGCTGGACCACCCCCTGCGCCGGGTGCTGGACGAGGAGCGCGAAGGCGCGGCCTCCGAGCCGGTGCGCCTGGAGGGCAAGGCCCTCAACGTGCCCGCTGGATCGTCCCTGCTGCTGGATGGCCGGAAGCTCACCCAGCCCGAGGCCACGCTCAACCGCCTGCACCTGCTGCAGGTGATCGCGGACTCGGACTCGTCGGTGCGCCAGGCCTTCCTGGTCTCGGGCAACGCCCTACCCGAACAATATCTGCGCAGCGCCGACCAGGTCGCCGTGGCCGCGGCTTCGGGGGACAAGAAGACCGACAAGGCCAACCACCAGCCCAATTACGACCTCTCGGTGGTCAAGGTGCAGCGGGTTCGCCCGGCGGCCAAGACGCCCCTGATGTTGTCGGGGGCCGTGATCGCCTTGGGCGCCGCGGGCATCTACGGGGCCTCCTTCGCCACCCACGGCAAGTTCGAAGCGGCCAGTACCACTGCGGATCTCGAAAAATACCAGCGGCTGACCAACACCCTGGTCATCGCCTCGGGCTCCACCCTGCTGGTGGGCCTGGGTGTCGAATACGCGGGCATCATGTTGGGCGGCCACGGGCCGGGCTTCACCCTGCGCGGACGTTTCTAGAACGCCCCGTCGCCGCGCCGGGGCTCAGCCCTGGCGCTCCCAGCTGTATTCGGGCTCTTGCAGGGCGCGGGCGGCCCACCGGCCCCCCACGAAGAGCCAGTCCGACAGGCGGTTGAGGTAGCGCATGACGCCCTCGCCCACCTCGGGGTCGGCCTCCATCAGGCGCAAGACCTCGCGTTCGGCCCGGCGGCAGACCGTGCGGGCCTGGTGGAAGAAGGCGCCCACCGGTCCACCGCCCGGCAGGATGAACTCCACCAGGGGGGGCAAATCGGCGTTGAGATCGTCGATCCAGCCCTCCAGCCGGCCCACCTCGGCGTCGCCGATGCGGCGCATGCCCTCCCAGCGGCTGGCGGCCGGCGTGGCGAGATCGGCTCCGACGTCAAATAGGTCATTCTGGACCCGGCGCAGCATGTCGTCCAGGCGGGCGACCGCTTCGGGGTCGGCGCCGGAGCGCGCGTTGAAGGTGCGGGCCAGCCCGATGATGGCGTTGAGCTCGTCCACCGTGCCATAGCTCTCGATGCGGACGTGATCCTTTCGGACCCGCTGCCCCCCGACCAGGCTGGTCTGGCCCTTGTCGCCGCCGCGGGTGTAGACCTTCGTGATGCGCATGCTTCGCTCCTGCGAGCCGCAGGTCTACCCCATCCTGCGCCTTGGGCGAGCCGTGCTTTGCGGGGGCCATGTGGTTGGTGCCTGACGGTGGGGCCTGTCGGGGCCGGGCCTGACGTGATACGTGCCTGAGCCGCCGCAAGGCCGACCCCCACCGGGGCCGGGCCCGGCGATGACCACAGATCGATGGAGACCCCGTGGAGCACCGTAAGACTCGAGCCGCGGTAGGCGGCCTGCGCAAGGCCGACCCGACCACTCTGGCCGTCCTCACCCAGGACGTGCTCCGACTCCCGCTCGGCCAGGTGGAGCGTGGCACCCTGTTGGACCTCTTTGCCTTGTCTGAGGTCCCGGACCAGCTTCCCTTCGACCTGGGCCGCGACCTGGGCCGCTGGCGCGAACAGATGATCCGCGAGATCGGCGACCTGCCCGACGGTCCCCCTCTCGCCGAATTCGCCCGCGAGCTGTCCACCCTCGAGGCCGGTCGCGCCTCCAACACGCTGCGCCAGGCCGTGTCCAACCTCAAGCACGACTGCGTCAGCGCCGACGCCATCGACGCGATCGAGGGCCTGGTGGACCACTGGGAGAGCGCTCCTGCCTCCATCGTGGATCTGCCCCGGGGCGCATCCCCCGACGCCGCCGGCAAGAAGACCGGTGCCGGCAAGACCAAGCGCACGGTGCTCAAGCCCAAGGGCGCCCCCAAGGCCGCCAAGACCCCGGCGGCCGAGGTCGACACCCGGCGCGAGGCCTGGATCGAAGAAGACGCCTTGTCCCGTCTGGCCAACTACGGCTCGCGGGGCCTCAAGGAGTCCATCGTGGTCGCCGGCGCCCGGCACCGCTCCCCGTGGAGCGACCTGACCGAGGCCGAGGTGCTGACCACCCTGCGGCGCATGAAGCGCGAGAGCAAGGTGCGCTTCTCTGCCGGCCGGTGGATGGTCTCGACCTGAAGCCGGCTGCGGGCCTGCACTCCGGAAGGGGGGCAGGTCCCGGCGCGACAGCGGGCAGCGCAATGTCGGGTTTCACGGCCTTGCCACCGGGCTGTCACCCCTTCCTTCCAGGGACCGGCTATGAGCCGCGCCCATCCCTGGAGGAAATATGAAGTCTCGCGCCCTCGTCGTCCTGTTCCTGGCCAGCGGCCTGTCCCTCAGCGCCTGCGGCGACAAGTCCGACGACACCGGCTCGGGTGACGGTGACGCCGACACGGACACCGACTCGGATACCGACACCGATACGGACACCGATACGGACACCGATACGGACACGGACACGGACACCGACACGGACACGGACACCGATACGGACACCGACACCGATACGGACACCGACACCGACACCGACACGGACACGGACACCGATACGGACACCGACACCGACCCGCCCACCGCCATCTACAATATGCAGAGCGGCGTGACCGTGGACGGCGACCCCGTTGTCATCGAGGGCATCGTGGCCTCCCCCATGAGCACCAACTCGGTGGGCACGGGCTTTGTGGTGCTGGACGGCAACGGCGGCATGTATAGCGGCGTCTGGGTCTTTGCCGACGGCCTCTACGACGCCGACGTGGGCGTGGTCGAAGGCGATGTGGTGCAGATCTCGGGCACCCACACCGAATATGCCAGCTTCGAAGGCGACGACACGGTCACCGAGCTGCTCTACACCGCCACCACCGACGTGACCGCCAGCACCGCGGCCATCAGCCTGCCCATGCCCACCTCCCTGACCACGGCAGATCTCAGCGACCCCGCGACGGCCGAGGCCTACGAGGGCAGCCTGATCACCGTGCACAACGGCGCGCCCCTGACCGTGACCAACGCCGATCTGGGCTTCGGCGAGTGGTCGGTGGATGACGGCTTCGTCATCGACGACGCCTTCACCGACTTCAACGACAGCGGCGACGCGGTGCTGGTGGGTGCCACCTTCGACAGCATCACCGGCATCCTGCACTACGGCTATGGCGCCTACAAGCTGCTTCCCCGTACCGCCGCCGACTTCAGCGGCTATGTCGCGCCCCCCTGTCCCGGCGACAAGTGCGTGGGTGACCTGGTGGCCGGCGATCTCATCATCTCCGAGGTGATGAACGACGTGCTGACCGGCGACTCCGAGGACTACTGCGAGTGGATCGAGATCTTCAACAATACCTCGGGCTCGGTGGACATCAGCGGCCTGGTGGTGGGGGACGACGACAGCAGCGCCAGCTGGGGCAGCGTGTCCAGCAGCTTCGTGCTGGCTTCGGGTGACTACGCGGTCATGGCCAAGAAGAACGCGACGGACTGGGCCGCCAACTGCCCCTTCATGTCCGTGGACATGGTGCCCGACGTCTTCTTCGGCGGGAATATGAGCCTCAGCAATAGCGGCGACATCCTCTATGTCTTCGCGCCCACCGACCTGGTCAACCCCATCGATGGCACCGGCATCGCCCTGGACAGCAATGTGCCCGGCACCAGCATCCAGGTGGACGTCTCGCTGCTGTCGGTGGGCATGGCCGCCACCGACAACGACGTGACCGGCGCCTGGTGCAACAGCACCACCAGCTTCGGCGCCAACGGCCAGTACGGCACCCCCGGCGACGCCAACGACAGCTGCGTCGCGCGCTGATTCCGGTCGGTCCCTTGAACCCGCGGCCCCGATCGCTCCTGAAGCGGTCGGGGCCGCGCTGCGTCAGGCCCCGGCTTCTTCGGGGGTCTGGCAGACCATGCGGTCCACCGCGTGCATGGGCGCGTCCGCGCCGGCCATCAGCGGGGTGATGGCCGCATAGACCAGGCGCTGGCGGGCCAGCAGGCGCTTGCCGGCAAAGGCCGAGGAGATCACGTGGACCTCGAAGTGGCCGCCGCCGCCGCTCACCTGGGCCGTCGCGTCGGGCAGGGCGGCGAGGATGGCCTGTCGGGCCTGTTCGGTCAGGGGCAGCGTGGGATCCGTCATGGGGCACCGGGGCGAGGATGGATGGGGCGGCTAACCTGACGCTCGGACCCGCCAAAGCTCGGTGGGGACCTCGGCCTGCAGCAGCCGGTGCAGCCACACCCGCTGGGCGTCCGAGAGCGGGTCGCCGGGCCCCTTGACCTCGATCAACAGCAGGCCCTCCCTCAGCCGACCGGGGCGGGCCTCGGCCAGCTTCAAGGCGGGGCCCGGCAGCAACACCAGATCGGGCATGCCCCGAGCGGCGGCCCCCAGTCCTCGCAGAAGACGTGCAAGACGGCGGCCAGGGCCGGACCTGGCAGGGCGGCCACCACCGCCTGCAGCGCGTCGGGGCCCACGCGGTCCCAGCGCGCCCCCACGATGGCCTCGCCCAGGTGCGCGTCCAGGGCGGCGTCCAGCAAGGCAGGGGCGGCACCGCCGCGGATGCGTCCGAGCAGCCCTTGGATGAGGGGCTGGCGGCGGCGCAAGAAGCCAGGCGTGCGCAGGTCGAGGGGGCCGCTGAGCAGGGCGGTGGGCAACATGCCCGGCACGGGGGCAAAGAGGGCCGGGCGCATGAGCAGCGCAAAGAGGGTGGTCCAAAGCGATGTTTCGACGTGAAGGGCCCTGCGTCCGCAAGCCGAGAGGGCGGCCATGATCGCGGGCTCCACGGGCAGATCGGCCCCCTCCACCTGGTAGTGCGGTCGGCGGCCATCGCCGGGGGCGGCGGGCAGGCTGATCCAGCGCTCGGGCGCGCTGCGCAGGGGGAGGGGGCGAAGGGCACCCGCGCCCGTCGGGCCAGCCGCCGCCCCGTGCGCTCAGGGGCCGCAAGCGGGGTCGGCCTGCACGGCCTCCAGGGGCAGGGCCAGGCCTTCGGCGCGAGACCCGGGCGCCGGCGCCCAGGGACCCCAGGGCCTCAAGCAGAGGGCCAGGCGCAGGCGGGCGGGCGGCATCGGCAGCGCGTCCGCGGCGATGAGCCCGATAGACCCCGGCGGCCGCGTCGGGGCGCCGGGCCCGCTCCAGCTGGGAGGCCGCCCCCAGCGCCAGGGCCTCGTCGAAGCGGCGCCCGCTGAAGCGCCGCCGCAAGGGGTCGGGCGGCGGCGTCTGCGCGATGCGGATGAGGTGTCCGGCGCGTCGCAAGCTGGGCCTCGGCGTCCAGATCGCGGCGGGCGACCCCTGCTCATAGGCCAGCAGGGCGCGCCGATGGGGGAAGAGGCCCCGCGCCGCCGGTGGGTGTGAGGAAAGCGCACCAGCCCCAGCCGGGCGACGACCAGTCGGCTGAGATCGCCGTGGTGGTCGCTCAAGGCCAGGCGCAGCAGCCGCCGCATCAGCCCTCGGTGGCGCAGCAGCAGCCAGGGCTGCTGGCGCACCGCGCCGCCGCCGGCCTCGGCCAGGCGCGCGACCAGGTCGGCCTTGGCTCCTGTGCTGGGCAGCCCGAGGGCCCGCAAGGCGACGCGGATCTCCGCCGCCGTCTGCCGCTGGAGCAGGCGGGTGGTGGGCAGCAGCCGCTCCGCCGCCCAGGCCAGACCCGCCGCCACGAGCTGGGCGCTGGCCAGCCCGATCTCGGGGATCTCGGGGTAGTGCAGGTCGCCCAGGGGGAAGGGGCCGGGCTGTCGGGCGAGCAGCCGGGCATAGAGGGCTCGCGCCGGCTCGGGAAGCGCGAAGAAGCTCTCCATAAGCATGTTTTCGCCTGCTGTCAGCAAGGCGCCGTCCCGGGCCAGGGCCAGGCGCAGGGCCGCCATCAGGTCGGCCTGGGGCAGCCGGTGCGGATCGTCGGTGGGGTCGGGGTCGGGGTCCATCGCGATGGACCGGATAGCAGGACCGCGCAGCCCCCGCCGGTCCTGTGCGACACCCGACTCCTCCCCTACCGCGGCAGTGGCGCCTTTCGCCGCATCGGGGCGGTGGCCTGGCATCCCCCGGCCCAGGTGAGCCATGTGGGCGCCATGGGCCTGCGGGTGGGCTGCTCGCCGCTCTTGCCGCTGGCCCGCGGGATCCGCCAGCTCCTGCAGCAGCCCGATCGGCTGGACCCACAGGCGGACCTCAGGTCTCCGGTTCCTGGATCGCCGGCGCCGGGCTGCGCTCCTTCACCAGGATACGCAGGGCCCCTCGGCTGGGCATCACGGCTTCGGCCGAGGCCACCTGCCGCGGGTCCTCGGGCCAGCGCCCGGCTGCTACGGCCACGCGCGCAGCAATGCGCTGAGCTGGGCCCCGGGGGGCGCCCGCGAGGCCAGGTCATCACAAAGCCGCGCCAGACCCGCCGCGTCGGCGCTGGCCGGGCCCCGGCTGAGGTTCCAGACCACCGCCGCAATGCCGACCGCCTGTGTCCAGCTCTGCGGGTCCATCTGCGCGTCGGGTGGCAGCAGCGGGGTGGCGATCTCCCGCAGGATGCTGGCCAGGGCGCGTCCAGCGGGCCGGCCCGAGGGCAGGCGCTCCACTCCATGGCAGCGTCCAAAGGGCAGGCCGCTGCCGCAAGAGCAGCGGTCGTCGGCCATACGCCTCCAGTGGCCATCGTCCATGGGCAAGGCGCCTGGTCGGCCATCCCGCATCGCTGAACTCCTTTTCGGAGCGCCAGTGTAGCGGCTGTCTGCGACAGCTGCCCGGTGGGTCCCCCCCCCTCATCCGGTGGATGAAAGGGGGGTAGGGGCGGTGGGAATCGAACCCACACAGCCTTGCGGCCAGCGGATTTTGAATCCGCCGCGTCTACCATTCCGCCACGCCCCCATCGGGCGGGGCCGTCCTATCGCAGAGCCGGCCGGGCATCAATGCTGCCTGTTGGCAAAAGGTTGACCCTGGTGGATGCCGCCTGGAAGATGGGGGAGTACCATCGGCTTTGCTATGGAGGTCGCAGTGATGATCGGTCTGTCCGCGCGTTCCGCCGCCCTGCTGGGCGCTCTCTCGATCGGCGCCTTGGGTGCCGGCTGCCAGACCGACAAGGACGATGCCGAGCAGACGGGCGGAGGGCCCGACGCCGACGCCCGCTTGCTCACCGACGTCTACTCCTGGGAGTGCATCGACTACGAGGCTGAAGATCCCTACTACCAGGGCGTCTTCGCCCAGGTGATCAGCCTGCAGTTCGCCCCGGATGCCTTGCCGTCCATGCGCCTGCCCTCTCCCGGCGGCTGCACGGCGCAGCTCAATATGTTCCCGGAAAACGCCGGCAGCCTGGGCACGGCCATCCCCGATCTCAGCGGGGATGTGCGCTGGGAGACCGATGTGGACGATGGCGTCTTCTCGGAGCGCAGCGCGGGCTTCTACAAGGACGACGTCTTCGAGGACAACCGCACCTGCAACAGCATCAACAATGTGCTGCTGGGCGGCACCCGCCTCGTGAACGCCGGCGCGCTGGATGGCGTAGGCACCCCCAACCCCGAAGACATCCCCAGCGTGGACTTCAGCGGCCTCAGCTACAACGACAGCACCGGCGTGCAGACCATCGAATGGGGGGATGCGGTCACGGCCAGCTGGGAGGCCCACGACTGGGATCAGGTCTGGGTTCAGGTCCGCCGCGAGCGCGAAGGCGTGGCCTGGGAGTCGGTGACCTGCAACGCCACCGGCCTGGACAGCTTCAGCCTGGGCGACGACGTGTGGGGACAGCTCGACGAGACCCTGGATGTCGAGCAGAACCAGCTCTATGTCGGATTTCAACGCAGCGAAGAGGTCATCACCGCCGACGGCTACAAGGTCGAGGCCACCATCCGCGCGATGGCCGTGGCCCTGGTGCAGGACTGAGCCCACGGGTGACAGGCGACCCCTGGCGGACTACATTCCGGCGTCGTTCTCGGCGGATTCCGACTCCAGGCAGACCTCATGACGATTCCGGCCGTGCTGGTGGTGGACCCCAACCCAGCGACCCACCGACGGGTCGCTGAGGCCTTTGACGGCTCCGGCTGGACCTTGCTGACGGCGCGGGATGCCCGCGAGGCCGAAGAGCACTTCGCCGCCCCGGTGCGGGTGCTGCTGGCCTCGGCCTCCTTGCCGGGCGGCAATGGCTACGAGCTGGCCCGCAGCTTGCGCGACCGCCAGCCCCAGGCCACCGTCCTGCTGATGACGGGTGGCTACGAGATCTACAACGCCGCTCGGGCCGAGGCGGCTGAGGTGACCGGCCACCTCGCCAAGCCCTTCAGCGCCGAGGGCCTGCGGCGCCTCATCGAGGAGACCGTCGGTCCCTTCGACGCCGATCTGGCCTTTGAAGCCCTCTCGGGCCATGCGCTGCTCTCGGCTTTGGACGAGGAGCTCGCGGCTCCCGCCCCAGGCCCCGCCCCAGGCCCCGCGCCTGCGCCCGCGCCGCGCGCCGCCCGGCGCCCTCGCTGGCATCCGAGCGGGTCGCGACCATCCTTCCCCGTGACTACAAAGAGCTGCCGCTGGTTGCCGTGGACCCCGACGTGGTGGGACCGGCCCTGGAGCGTGCGGTGATGGAGGTGCTCCCAGAAGTCGTGGAGGCTGTCCTGCGCCAGGCGCTGGTCAGCTCCCCCGCCTTCCGGGATCTCGTTTCGGTGGCGGTGGAAGAGGCGGTGCGCAACCAGCTCCCCGCCATCGCAGCCCGGGTCGTCGAGGCCCGCCTCGCCGAGATCGAGTCCAGCTCGGACTAGTTCAGCAGCGCGCAAGTCGCGCACCGTTGAACAAGTCCGATGCAGGCGGGGGCCTTGCCCCGCACCGGCCCCCTGGCCCTCGACCCGTCCTGCACTCGGTGGCCCTTGGGGCCGCCCCTCCCCGATATTCCCCTCTGGAAAGACCCCGCCATGGCCCTCATCGACTCTCTGCCCAAGCTCTACGATCCCCAGTCTGCATCGGACCGCATCTATGCCGAATGGGAGGCCGCGGGCTTGTTCTCGCCGGATCCTGCGGCCCCGGGCGAGCCCTATAGCATCGTCATCCCGCCCCCCAATGTGACGGGCTCCCTGCACATGGGCCACGCGCTCAACAACACGCTGCAGGACGTGCTGATCCGCTACAAGCGCATGGACGGCTACAACACCCTGTGGGTCCCCGGTCTGGACCACGCCGGCATCGCGACCCAGTGGGTGGTGGAGCGCCAGCTGCGCGAACAGGGGCTCGACCGCCGCGAGATGGGCCGCGAGGCCTTCCTTCAGCGGGTGTGGGACTGGAAGGCCGAATCCGGCGGCACCATCGTGGACCAGCTGCGCAAGCTGGGGGTGAGCTGCGACTGGAAGCGCGAGCGCTTCACCCTGGACGAGGGCCTGTCCAGAGCCGTGACCGAGGTCTTCGTCCGCTACCACGAGGAGGGCCTGATTCACCGGGCCGAGCGCCTGATCAACTGGGACCCGGTGGGCCTCACCGCCCTCTCAGACCTGGAGGTGGAGAACGAGGAGGGCCACGAGGCCGAGCTGTGGAGCTTCGCCTACCCGCTCAGCCCGTCTGCCCGGGCCAGGCTCGCCGGCCAGGACCACCCCGACGAGATCGTGGTGGCCACCACCCGCCCCGAGACCATGCTGGGCGATACCGCGGTGGCGGTGCACCCCGATGATCCCCGCTACCAGGCGCTCATCGGCTGCACGGTCCAGCACCCCTTCTTGGACCGGCAGATCCCCATCATCGCCGACGCCCAGCTCGTGGACCCCGCCTTTGGCACCGGCGCGGTCAAGATCACGCCCGCCCACGACTTCAACGACTTCGAGATGGGCAAGCGCCACGACCTGCCGATGATCAACATCCTCAACCTCGACGCCACCCTCAACGGGGTCTGCGGCGAATTCGCTGGCATGGACCGCTACGAGGCCCGCAAGGCGGTGAAGGCGCGCATCGCCGAACTCGGCCTGGATCGCGGCAGCAAGGCCCACGTCATGGCCCTGCCCCGCAGCCAGCGCTCGGGCTCGCCGGTCGAGCCCATGCTCTCCACCCAGTGGTTCCTGAAGATGAAGTCCCTGGCCGCGCCTTCGATTGCGGCCGTCGAAAATGGCTTCACCCGCTTCGTTCCCAAGGGCTGGGAGAACACCTACTTCGCATGGATGCGCGATGTGAAGGACTGGTGCATCAGCCGGCAGCTCTGGTGGGGGCACCGCATCCCGGCCTGGTATGACGGCGAGGGCAACACCTATGTGGGCCGCAGCGAGGCCGAGGTGCGCCAGCGCCACGAGCTGCCCGACGACCTGGTCCTGCAGCAGGACGAGGACGTGTTGGACACCTGGTTCAGCTCGGCCCTGTGGCCCTACTCCACCCTGGGCTGGCCCGACAAGACGCCCGATCTGGCGCGCTATTACCCCACCAGCGTGCTGATCACGGGCTTTGACATCATCTTCTTCTGGGTGGCCCGCATGCTCTTCAGCGGCATCCACCACATGGGCGCGGTGCCCTTCCAGGATGTCTACATCCACGCCCTGGTCCGGGACGAATCCGGACAGAAAATGTCCAAGACGAAGGGCAATGTGGTCGATCCGCTCGAGATCATCGACCTGCACGGGGCGGACGCCTTCCGCTTCACCCTGGTGGCCATGGCCGCGCAGGGGCGGGACATCCTGTGGAATCCCGCCCGTGCCGAGGGCTATGTCAAGTTCCAGAACAAGATCTGGCAGGCCTTCCGTTTCACGATGATGCACCTGGAGCACTACGATCCCGCCGCGCCGCGCAGCCACAGCGCCTATGACCAGTGGATCCTCGCCCGGCTGGGAGAGGCCACCCGCCGGGTGCGCAAGGCCCTGGACGAGTACCGCTTCAATGACGTGGCCAACGAGATCTACAGCTTCACCTGGGATGAGCTGTGCGACTGGTACCTGGAGCTGTCCAAGGGCACGCTCTATGGCGACGGCGACGGCGCTTCGGTCGAGGCCGCCAAGCAGGGGGCCCGCCACACCCTGTGGAGGGTCTTTCACGCCCTGGTGCGCCTGGCCCACCCCATCATGCCCTTCTTGACCGAGGAGATCTGGCGGGCCCTGCCCCACACCGAGGGCACCGTGATGGTCCAGGCCTTCCCCAAGGCCGCGGAATTCCCCGACGACCCCGCCGCGTTGGCCGAGGTCGCCGCCTTGCAGGAGGCCATCACCGCCGTGCGCCGCATCCGCGCCGAGATGGACATCGCCCCCAAGGTGCCGATGAAGGCCAGCATCCCCGATGCCGGGCTCTTCGGCCTGCTGGATCGCCACGCCAAGGCCTTCTCCGACCTCGCCGGGGTGACGGAGCGACGGGCCGGCGGCCGGGATGGCATCTGCGCCACCGCCGTGGTCCGCGGCAAGGACCTCTTCCTGCCCCTGGAAGGCGTCATTGACATCGACGCCGAAAAAGAGCGCCTGGGCCGTGAAATCGGCAAGTCTGACAAGGATATCGTCGCGCTGGAGCGGCGCCTGAACCCGGGCTTCCGGGCCAAGGCCCCCGCCGATGTGGTCGCCGACTTCGACGCCAAGCTGGTGGCCGCCCGCGAGCGCAAGGAGCGGCTGGTGGAGGCCCTCGGGCTCTTCGCCCAGGGCTGAGGACGCCGCTTTCCAAGCCCCGACGCAAAGCGGCCCCCCAGGCATCTCCTGGGGGGCCGCGCTGCCGTCCTTCGTGCCTGGGGCTCAGTCCTGCTGGGGCTCGGCCGGGGGCTCAAAGGACGAGATGCCCGTGATCCAGCGCCCCAGGATGAGGTTGTGGATGTCGTGGGTGCCCTCGTAGGTGTAGACGCTCTCGAGGTTGGCCATGTGGCGCATGATCGGGTATTCGTCAAGAATGCCGTTCGCGCCGTGGATTTCGCGCGACATCCGCGCGATCTGCAGGGCGATGTCCACGTTGTTCATCTTGGCCAGGGAGATCTGCTCGGGCTTGATGGTGCCGGCGTCCTTCATCTGGCCCAGGTGCAGGGCCAGCAGCTGGCCCTTGGTGATCTCGCGCAGCATCCAGGCCAGCTTGTTCTGCACCAGCTGGAAGGACGCGATGGGGCGGCCGAACTGGATGCGGGACAGGGCGTAGTCCCGAGCCGACTGGAAGCAGGCCATGGCCGCGCCCAAGGCACCCCAGGAGATGCCGAAGCGGGCGTTGTTCAGGCAGGAGAAGGGCCCGCGCAGGCCGCGCACCTCGGGCAGCAGGCGGTCCTTGGGGATGCGGCAGTCTGCGAAGACCAGCTCGCTGGTGACGCTGGCCTTGAGCGAGTGCTTGTTCTTCATGATGGGGGCGGTGAAGCCGGGATCGTCCTTTTCGACGATGAAGCCTCGAATCACGCCGTCCAGCTTGGCCCAGACCACCGCGACATCGGCGATGGAGCCGTTGGTGATCCACATCTTGGCGCCGTTGAGCACGTAGTGGCTGCCGTCATCGACCGCCTTGGTGATCATGCCGCCGGGGTTGCTGCCAAAGTCCGGTTCGGTCAGGCCGAAGCAGCCGATCAGCCTGGCTGCGGCCATGCCCGGCAGGTACTTGTTCTTCTGTTCTTCCGAGCCGAATTTCCAGATGGGGAACATCGCCAGGGAGCCCTGGACGCTGACGAAGCTGCGCACGCCCGAATCGCCGCGCTCCAGCTCCTGGCAGGCCAGGCCATAGGCGACATTCGACATGCCCGCGCAGCCGTAGCCGTGCAGGTTCATGCCCAGCAGGCCCATCTCGCCGATCTGGGGGACCAGGTCCATGGGGAAGGTGCCGGCACGGCAGTGCTCCTCGATGACGGGGATGACCTGGTCATCCACCCAGCCTCGGACGAGATCCCGCACCATGCGCTCGTCTTCGCTGAGGTGTGAGTCAATGTTGTAGAGGTCGACGCCTTCGAAGCGGGCCATGGTCTCTCCCAGTCGGAACGGTCCGTCCTTCTAGCCGACCCGACCCCGCCGGGCGACCCAGGCGACCGCTCCGGGCCCACAGCGGGCCTTCTGGGCGGTCAGCCGGCGAATTCCAGGGCCATCAGGTCCCAGGCCATCTCGACGGGGGCCTGATCGTCGGTGAGCACCCGGGCGTCCTCCCAGCCCGGCACCGGGCCCACGATCTTCTTGCGCAGGGCCTTCTTGATGCGGCCCAGGCCCCGGGCGTCGCCCACGGCCTCGATGTGGTCCGCGCCGGTGGTGATGGGCTTCTCGCGCTTGAGCGCGATGATGACGTCGTTGGACTGGGTGGCATCCAGCAGGAGCACCGTGGGAAAGACCTGCTTCATCGTGTGGAAGATCATCGCGGCCAGGTCGCGGCTCACGCCGCGCACGCTGGCCACATTGACGGCCAGCACAGCGTCTTCCTCCATATGGTCCCGCACCAGCTCGAAGAACTCGACGGTGACCAGGTGAAAGGGGATGTAGGGCTGCCGGTAGGCGTCCATCATCACCAGGTCGTACTTCTTGTCGCTCATCTGCAAGAAGGTGCGGCCGTCCATGACGATGGGGTGGATGCGCGGGTCGGCATTGTCGAAGTACTTCAGGCCCACCTCGACCACCTCGCGGTCGATCTCGACCCCGTCCACCTCGGCGTCGGGGAAGGCCTCCAGCATCTGCCGGGCGATGGTCCCACCGGCCAGGCCGATGATCAGCGCGTCGTCCAGGGTCTCGGGCTGGTCCAACCACAGGGGGGTCGAGGCCATATAGGTCCAGACGCCGCGGATGTCGTAGTCGTCTCGGGGGCACTTGACCGAGTGAACGCCCACGCCTTCGTTCAGGTAGAGGTGAACGGCGTTCTTGCAGTCGCCATAGGGCTCTTCGACCACCTGGATGAAGTGGTAGAGGCTCTCCCCCTCCCAGAGCAGGCCCGGCATCGGCCGCACCTGGGTGTCGGGCACCAGCACCAGGGCCAGCAGGGCCACCGGGGCCGCCAGCCGCGCCTTGCCCTTGAGCACGGCCAGCAGGCTCACCGCCAGGAAGAGGCCACCCACCGCCAGGAAGGTCTTGCGCACCCCCAAGACGGGCACCAGCACCAGGGCCGGCAGAAAGGACCCGACGATGCTGCCAAAGGTGCTCAGGGCATAGAGGCGGCCGGCGGCCTGGCCGGCGTGTTCGACATCTTCGACCGCCAGGCGCACCGCCCAGGGGCTCACCATGCCCATCAAGGTGACCGGGATGGCCATCAGCGCCATCGACCCCAGCAGCCCGCCCACCAGGCTGGCGATGGCGACCATGGGCTCGGCCAGCTCCTCGCCATAGACCAGCGGACGCAGCGCCGCGCTGGCGATCTTGAGGATGGGCTGGGCCAGGATGGGGATGGCCAGCACAAAGACAGAGGCGACGGCGGTCACCTTGCCCAGGGCCTGGATGCTGGGGTGCTTGTCGGCTGTGCGGCCCCCCAGCCAGTAGCCCAGGCTGAGGCAGCCCATCAGCGACCCGATCAGGGCCGTCGTGACCAGCAGCGAGGTGCCGAAATAGGGCGCGAGCAGGCGCAGGCCGGTCATCTCGACGGCCATCACCGACATGCCGCTGGTGACGACGACGAGCTGGAGCAGGCGTCGGTTCATGGGAGGGGTCGCCAGGGGAGGGGAGGGGAGGAGTCGGCCGGCATCAGCGGCGGCGGATGCCGAAGGCGGCCAGGGTCTCGCGGGCGGCGCGGCGCACGCTGACGTCCATGTCGTCGGCGCGGGCCATCAGGTCGTCGGCCGCGTCCCGGGCCCGCAGGTCTTCGATCGCGCGGCAGGCCTCGGCCCGCACCTTGGGGCTGGGATCCTGCAGGGCCGCCACCACCAGCGGCACCGCCCGGCTGTCTTCAGAGAAGCCCATCAGCTGCACCGCCAGAAAGCGCAGATCTTCGTCTGCGACGCTGTTCTGGTAGAGCTCCTCCAGATCGGGCAGGGCCTCTCCCCGATCAAAGAGCACCGCGTCATAGGCGGCGTCGGAGCGGTGGGGATCCTCATCCTTGAGGGCGGCGAAGAGGTCGGCGTAGCGGGGTCGCATGGCTGCCTGCAGGACCGGGGTGTTCGAAGGTCCGCAGCATAACGCCGGGATGCCGGGTGGGGCGCCTCAATCCCCAGGACCCGGGTTAGGCCGGCCCTCCCCTCTGCCCCAAGCTGCCATGCACATCCTGGTCACCAACGACGACGGCTTCGAGGCGCCCGGCCTCATCGCCTTGGCCAACCACCTCGACCGCCTGGGCCAGGTGGTCCGCGTGGCGCCCGCCACCGAACAATCCGCCCGAAGCCACGCCCTCACCATGAACGAGCCCCTCCGGGTGCATGGCCAGGGCCCGGGTCGCTTCGCCGTCAACGGCACGCCGGCCGACTGTGTCTACATCGGCCTGCACCACCTCTGCGACCGTCGCCCGGATGTGGTGGTCTCGGGCATCAACCGCGGCACCAACCTGGGCGGAGATGTGCACTACTCGGGCACGGTCGCCGCCGCCCGCGAGGCCGCCTTGGCGGGGGTGCCGGCCCTCGCGGTCAGCCTGGACACGCCATCGGGCCGCCGCGACCGCGACCGCAATTGGGATAGCGCCGCCCTTCTGGCGGTTCATGTGGTGCAGATGATGCTGGCCAACAAGCTGCCCGCCGGCGCCTTGCTCAACCTCAACGTGCCCGATGTGCCCGCCGACCAGCTCAGCCGCCTGCATGTCACCCGGCTGGGGCGCCGCGAGTATGCGCCACGGGTGCAGGTCAACCGCGACCCGCGCGGCCGTGAGTACTACTGGATCGGCGGAGACCACGTCGGCTTCTGCGACGAGGAGGGCACCGACGGCTACTGGTTCTCGCGGGGGCACCCCACCTTGAGCCCCCTCAGCACCGACTCGACCGCCTTGGACCTGGTGGACGCCGTGGGCCGCTGGAAGGCCAGGCCCACGAGCTGACGCACCGCGGGCTCGGCCTCAATAGGCGCCCATGGCCACCCGCAGGTCCACCGCGGCGAGGTCGCGGTTCATGCGCTCGCTCACATTGGAGAGCTTGGCGGCAAAGAGCGCCAGGCGTGCATCTTCGACCTCCAGCCAGGTCGCGCTGCCAGCGCCCAGGGAGCTGTCGGCCAGGCGCAGGTTCTCCTCTGCGAGGCGCACCTCCAGCTCGGTCGCGGCCAGGGCCTGCTGGGCCCGGTTGAGGCGCTCCCAGGCGTTGTGCACGTCAATGGCGCTGTCCCGGCGAGCCTTCTCGAGCATGATGTCGCTCTGGCGAACCCGGCTGCGCAGCTCTTTGGCCTGGGCCAGGCGCATGCCGCCATTCCACAGATTCCAGTTGGCCCCGAAGACCAGCATCCACAGGGTCGGGTCCTCCTGAAAGCCCATGTTCTGGGTGTAGGACCAGGTGAAGCGCGCGTCGAAGGTGGGCAGCCACTCGGCCTTCTTGCCATTGAGGTAATAGCGGGCCACCTGGGCGCGCTCCTGCATGGCGACGATGTCGGGGCGATCGCTGCGGCCCTCGTCCAGGGCCTGGTCCACCGATGCCGGCACGGCGGGCGGGGCCGGCATCACCAGCTCCACCTCGCCGCTGAGCCCGGTGAGCTGCCCAAAGCTGCGGGCGGCGGCGCCGGCGGCCTCCTGGGCGCTGGCCAGGTCGCGCTGGCTCTGGCTGACGGCCAGCTGGGCCTGGATCAAGGCGCGCGGGGGCAACAAGCCCGCCTCGACCTGCCGCTGGGCCAGGGTCTGGTGGGAATTCGCGCTCTGCAGGGCCTGGGAGGACAGCTCCACCCGCTGCCGGGCGGTGGCCAGGGCGTAATAGGCCCGGGTGACGCCGGCGCGCACCTGCTGGTTGGCCCGCTGCTCGTCGGCGTTGGCCGCCCGGGCCTGGGCATAGGCCCCCTTGAGCAGCGGCAGGCTGCTGCCGTTGAAGAGGGGCTGAACAATATTGAAATTGCCGGCCCATGCGGTCTTCTGCTGAATCACGATGGGCTCGGCCGCCGGCGTGCTGCTGGCGCCTTCGGCCACGCCGTCGCGGATCTCCTGCGCGGCGTCGCGGTATCCAGCGGCCACCGCTGTGGCAGCCGGCTCTCCGGGGTGCAGCACCTCGAAGCTGGTGGCCAGGCCGTCGAGCAGGTCGGCCTGCCCCAGGGCCGCGTCATTGGCCGCGCTGCTGAAGTCCCCAAAGGACGAGGGGTCCAAGGAGATCTCGTACTGGTTGATGGTGTAGGTGGCACCGGCCGAGACCTTGGGCAACACCAGGGCCCAGGCCTGCCCCTTCAAGCTCTCGGCCTGCACGGTGGACTCGTGGCTGAGGGCGAGATCGAGGTTGTTGACCCCGGCGGCGCGCCAGGCCTGCTCCAAGGTGACC
This sequence comes from Deltaproteobacteria bacterium, assembly GCA_018401435.1. GTDB lineage: Bacteria > Myxococcota_A > UBA796 > UBA796 > UBA2385 > M30B51. Next base: position 109,602 of record JAGYJW010000012.1, read on the forward strand.
ACCTCGGCGTGGCCGCGGGCCGGCAGCAAGGCCAGGAGCAGGGCGGCCGTGCCTGCGGTGGCTGCGGCGGCGGCCTTGCCCCGGCCGGTGATGCGGGCGGTGAGCTCACCCAGGTCGTCAAAGACGCTGTAGAGCGTGGGCACCATCAGCAGGGTGAGCACCGTGGCAAAGCCGAGGCCGAAGATGACTGCGACGGCCATCGGCCCCCAGAACTCGCTGGACCCGCCGCCAATCAGGATCTTGAAGTTGCGGAAGTCGATGGAGATGCCCAGCGCCATGGGCACCAGCCCCAGCACCGTCGTGATGGCGGTGAGCATCACCGGGCGGAAACGGGTCACGCCGGCGCGCAGCAGGGCCTCGCGCCGGACGACCCCCTGCTCTCGAAGCTGCTCGACATAGTCCAAGAGCACGATGGCGTTGTTGACCACCACCCCGGCCAGGGAGATCACCCCAAGGCCCGTCATGATCACGCCGAAGGCCGTGCCGGTGAGCACCAGGCCCCACAGCACGCCCACCAGGCTCAACAGCACCGATGCCATGATGATGATCGGCAGGCGGAAGTTGTTGAATTGGGCCACCAGCACGACCATGATCAAGGCGCAGGCGATGGCGAAGGCCCGCCCCAGGAAGGCCTGGGCGCTGGCTTGTTCGTCGTTGGCACCCCCCAGGCGCAGGTCAAAGCCCGCGGGGATCTCGCCCTGCTCCTTCATCTCCTTGATCAGCCCGACAACGGCGCCCCGGACTTCGTTCTCGTTGAAGCCCTCGGCGATGTCGCCCGAGATGGTGACCACCAGGTCCTGGTCCACATGGCGAATGGCGCCCGAGCCGCCCACCAGCTCGTAGCCGGCGACCGCGGTGAGGGGCACCTGGAAGGTGTCAGGCGAGGTGTCCAGCCGGCCGGGGATGCGCAGCCCCAGGATGTCCTGCAGGCTCTCGCGGTAGCGGGGGTCCAACTCCACCATGATGTCGTATTCGTCGGTGCCATCGCGCAGGGTGGTGGCCTTGCTGCCGGCGACCGCGGTGCGCACGGTGCTGGCCACCTGCGCAGTGCTGGCACCCACGCGCTTGGCGGCGCCCCGGTCGATGCGCAGGCGCATCTCGGGCCGGCCCACCCGGTAGTCGTCGGAGATGTCGGCCACGCCGGGCAGGGCCGCGATGCGGCGCCGCACGATCAGGGCCAGCTCTCCGACCGCGTTGAAGTCCTCGCCCGACACCTCCACGGCGATGGGTGCGCCCACCGGCGGTCCCATGCGCTCCTTCTCCACCTCCACCTCGGCGCCGGGGATGGTGGCCACGGCCCGCCGGATGCGGTCGATGGTCAGCTCCGTGCTCTCCACCCGGGACCTCTCTCCGTCGTTGGCGTCGTTCTTGTGGGGCAGGAAGTCCACGGTGATGCTGGCGGCATTGGCCTGGGCCTGGGCGCTGGACATGGGGTCGCCCCCGCCGCCCACGCCGGTCTCGACGCTGTAGACGTCCACATTCTCTTGATCGTGCAGGACGCTCTCGATGCGCCGCACCACGCTGTCGGTCTGCTCCAGGTTGGTGCCGTCGGGGGTGCGCACCGAGATGGTGGCGCGGTTGGGCTCGGTCTCGGGGAAGAACTCGGTGCCGTGGTTGAGCGCGCCATAGGCAAAGATCGTGCCCATCAGCGTCAGGACGCCGGCCCCCACGCTCAGGTAGCGGTGCTCGATGACCTGGTTGAGCACCCGGACATAGCGGCCCATGGCGCCTTCGGTGGGCAGGGTCTCGCTGTCTTTCAGGCTGGTCTTCAGCGGCTTGAGCAGGCGAGAGGTCAGCACCGGCAAGATGAAGAGCGCCACCACCAGAGAGCTGACCAGCACGATGATCACGGTCTTGGGCAGGTAGCCCATGAACTGGCCCATGATGCCGGACCAGAAGACCAGCGGAAAGAAGGCGGCGACGGTGGTGGCCGTCGAGGCGGCGACCGCGATGGCCACCTCCTGGGTGCCCACGATGGACGCCGTGACCACGTCCTTGCCCTCTTCGACGTGCCGATAGACGTTCTCGACGATGACGATGGCGTTGTCCACCAGCATGCCCAGGGCCAGGATGAGGCTGAAGAGCACGATCATGTTGAGGGTCATGCCGAAGGCTTCAATCACGATGAAGCTCATCAGCATGGACAGCGGGATGGACACCGCCACAAAGAGGCTGGGACGCGGCCCCATGAAGAAGACGAGCACGCCCACGACCAGCAGCAGGGCGGTGATGATGTTGTTCTCGAGGTCCGACACCATCTGCCGGATCATCTTGCTCTGGTCGGCCAGCACCCGGTATTCCACGCCCGCCGGCCAGCGGGTGGCGTGGTCGGCGGCCTGAAGCTTCACGGCATCGGCGATGTCGATGATGCTGGCGCCGCTTCGCTTGGTCACCGCCAGAGACACGCTGGCCTCGCCGCTCATGCGCGCGTAGCTGGCGCGATCGGCGTAGCCATCGACGATGTGGGCGAGGTCCCGCACAAATACCGGGCGATCGCCGATGCGCTTGACGGCCACGGCCTCGATGTCGGCGACGGTGGTGAAGTCCCCGGGCACCCGCAGCAAGAAGCTGGTATTGCCCGAGCTGACGTCGCCGCCGGGGATGTTGACGTTCTCGTTGCCCAGGGCCCCGATGATGTCGTCCAGGCTCAGCCCGTAGGAGGCCAGCCGCCGCGGGTCCACCTGCACGCGGATCTCGCGGGTGAGGCCCCCCGAGATGCGGGTGTCCAGCACGCCGGGCACGCGGGTGACCTCCTCGCCCAGGTCCTCCGCCAGGGTCTTGAGGGTCTCCTCGTCCACATCGCCGGCGATGTTGACGATCATGATGGGGAAGTCCGAGAAGGAGATCTCCCGGATCTCGGGATCTTCCACGTCTTCGGGCAGCTTGGGCTTGGCCCGGTCCACCCGGTCCCGCACCCGCTGCAAGGCCTCTTCGATGACGACGGCGGGCTCGAACTCCAGGCTCACAATGCTGATGCCCTCGGCCGAGGTCGAGGACATCTTCTTGACGTCTTTGACGCCTGCAAGCTCGTTTTCGATGGGAATCGTAACCAGGCTCTCGATGTCGGCCGGCGACACCCCGATGTAGGGGGTCGTCACCATCACCACCGGGATCTTGACGTCGGGGGACGCCTCTCGGGGCAGGCCGATGTAGGACACGAGCCCGAAGACGAAGGTGACGCCGACCAGCAGCATCACGAGGGGGGCGTGCTTCACCACGAAGCGGATCATGATCGTTCCGTCGGCCCGAAGGGGCTCAGCCGAAGGGGCTCAGAAGGTGACGCGGCCATGGGTGCAGCAGCGGCCCGTACGCGCGATGATGAGGGGGTCGCCGTCGGTGAGACCGCGCTGCCCGTTGGTGACCACCTGGTCGCCTTCGGTCAGGCCGCTCTCCACCACGACCTGGTCGCGCACCACCACCCCCGGCACGATGGCCCGCCATTCTGCCCGGCCCTCGGCCCCGACCAAGAAGACGCCGACGCCGTCGATGCGGGTCACCAGCCAGTCCTGGGGCACGACGATGGTGTCCTGGGCCACGGGCTGGCGAATGGCCACCGATGCGATCATCCCGGGCAGCAGCCGACCATCGGGATTGGGCACCTCGATCTCGCCGAGGAAGGTGCGGGTGCGGATGTCCGCGGCCGGGTCGATGCGGGTGAGGGTGCCCTGCACCGGGCGGCCCGATGCGTCCGCGGTCACCTGCACCTCCATGCCCGGGCGCAAGGCGCCGATGTCCTTGTCCGAGATGGAGACGCTGACCGAGACCGGGTCCAGCAGCACCAGGCGGGCCACCGGGGACCCCGGGTTGGTGATCTCGCCCACTTCGATGCCCACCTGGGCCACCCGGCCGCTGAAGGGGGCCGTGATGATGGAGCGCGCCACCTGCACGTCGGCGAGGTCCACGCCGGCCTTGGCCACCGCGAGGTCGAGGCGGGCGGACTCGATCTGGGCCTTGGCCCCCAGGTCGCCGAGGGCCTCGAAGCGGGCCACCTGGTCTGCGGCCTGCTGCATCCGGGCACGGGCCTGGTCGCGCTGGGCCACATAGAGCCGCGTATTGACCCGGGCGAGGGCCTGGCCCTTCTGCACCACGTCGCCATTGTCCACGAGCACCGCCTCGACGAAGCCGCCCTGCGCTGCCCCCAACAGGGCGTCGCGGCTGCCCTGCACCTCGCCCGGCAGGGAGATGTCGAGCTCTGCGCTGGTGGGCTGCACGATGGCGGTCTCCACGCGCACACCCGGCGCCTCGGCCACGGTGGGGGTGCCCTCGGCGTTGGCCGCGGCGGCGTGGTCGGCGGTCGCGGACCCGCAAGCGGCCAGGATGAGAAGCAGGGGAAGAACGGAGCGCATGGGGTTCACCGCTTCGGCCGGGCGCCGTTGATGAAGATGTCGACGAGCAGGGGGGCGACCTCCGGACCGGGCGCCATGCCATAGAGGCAGCCCAGGGCCCGCAGGTTGACCATCCCGATAAAGGACAGGCAGAGGTCATAGGCCGGCAGATCGCGCCGCAAGGTGCCGTTGGTCTGACCCTCTTCGATGATTCGCGTGAGCAGCTGCACCAGCTCCAGGTGCATCGACAGCAGGTCCACCTCGGGCTGGCCCTCGTCGGTGGGGTGGTGCTCGGCCGTCAGCAGCAGGCGCATGGCATAGGGGCGCTTCTCGACGCGATCGAGCAGCGCCTGGGCAAAGCGGTGCAGGCGGCAGGCCACGTCGCCCTCCATCGCCACCACTTCGGCGACGATCTCGGTCATTCGCGCCATCTGGGTCTGCACGGCGTGCAGGTAGAGCTCCTCCTTGCTGCCGAAATGGTAGTAGAGGGCGGGCTTGGTGCAGCCCACCGCCTCGACCACCTCCCGCACCGAGGTCGAGCCATAGCCCCGCTCAGCAAAGAGCCGGACAGCGGCTTCGAGGATGCGGTTCCGCAGGTCCGACGGCTCGGCGGGGCTGGTCATTCTACCTACCGGTAGGTACGAGGGGCGCTATACCGACCGGTAGCTAACCACCCGCCGCGGCAGGGCAAGGCCGCTGCTCTGGCTAGGGAGGCGACGCCCGGGCTACAGTCCCGCTGGTCGGATGGCCCAGCCCTCCGGGCCCTCCCCTCCGCGCACCCGCATTGTCGAGTTTCGATGGCCACCCGCCTGCGCAACAGCACGCCGAGTCAGCTCTTCGAGCGCCTGCGCTCCCAGGGCGACGTGCTGCTTGCGGCCTCCCTGGGCGCCTTCCTCGTCATCATGATCATCCCGGTGCCGGCCTCGGTGCTGGACCTGCTGATCACCTTGAGCATCTCGTCGAGCCTGCTCATCCTGCTGGTGACCTTCTACGTCAAGAAGCCTGTCCAGTTCTCGATCTTCCCGACCTTGCTGCTGGCCACCACCCTCTACCGGCTGAGCCTGAACGTCGCGAGCACCCGCCTCATCCTGCTGGAGGGCGGCTCGGGCACCCACGCGGCCGGGGCCATCATCGAGACATTTGGTCAGATCGTGGTGGGGGGCAGCTACGTCGTCGGCCTGGTCGTCTTCATCATCCTGGTGGTGATCAATTTCGTCGTGATCACCAAGGGTGCCGGCCGCGTGGCCGAGGTGGCCGCCCGCTTCACCCTCGACGCCATGCCGGGCAAGCAGATGGCCATCGACGCCGAGCTGAATGCCGGCGCCATCGACGAGGTCCAGGCCCGCAAGCGTCGCGAGGAGATCACGCGCGAGGCGGACTTCTACGGCGCCATGGACGGCGCCAGCAAGTTCATCCGCGGCGACGCCATCGCCGGCATCGTCATCACGGTGGTCAACATCCTGGGCGGCATCCTCATCGGGGTGGTGCAAGAGGGCATGCCGCTGGGCGAGGCCGCCACCGTCTACACGGTGCTCACCATCGGCGATGGGCTGGTGGGGCAGATCCCCGCGCTGGTGATCTCGGCGGCCGCCGGCATGCTGGTCACCCGGGTGGTGGACACCGAAGAGCGCGACCTCTCCACCCAGTTCGGCGAGCAGCTCTTTGGTGCGCCCCGGCCCCTATTCCTGCTGGGGGCCACCCTCTTCGGCTTTGTGCTGATGCCCGGCCTGCGCCTGCCCTTCTTCATCATGGGCGGCGCGGCCATGCTGGTGGCCTGGCAGACCGACAAGCGCAGCAAGAAGGCCCCGGATCGCGCGCTGGCAGACGATCTCGCGCAGAACTCCCGGGCTGCCGACCACGAGGCACCGGTCGAGCAGCTGCTCAAGGTAGAGCCCCTCGCCGTCGAGCTGGGGGTGGACCTCATCAACCTGGTGGACGAGCGCAAGGGTGGCAACCTGGTGGAGCGCATCCAGCGCATCCGGCGCCAGATCGCCCAGGACCTGGGCATGCTGGTCCCGCCGGTGCACCTGCGGGACAACCTGCGCCTTGAAGGCGGCGAATACCGCGTGGTGCTCCGAGGCGAAGAGGTCGCGCGCGGAAAGGTGCTCCCGCGGCAGCTGCTCGCCATCAACCCCGGCGACGCCGTGGACGGACTCAAGGGCGTGGCGGGCAAGGACCCGGTCTTTGGATTGCCCGCGCTCTGGGTGCCCGAAGACCAGCGCCTGGGCGCCCAGACCATGGGCTACACCGTGGTGGACGTGCCCACGGTCATCACCACGCACCTCACCGAGATCATCCAGCAGCACGGCCATGAGCTCTTCAGTCGCCAGCAGCTCTCCGACATCCTGGAGCGCGTGCAGCAGGACAACCCCCGCCTGGTCGAGGATCTCATCCCCGAACCCCTGGGCCGCGGCACCGTGCTCAACGTCTTCCGCAACCTGCTGCGCGAGAGCGTGAGCATCCGGGACGCCCAGACCATTCTCGAGGCCATGGCCGACCACGCCCCTCGGGTACAGGACCCCGACGTGCTCACCGAATTCGTCCGGCAGCGGCTGGCCCGCCACATCACCCACCGCTACGCCTCGAAAGCCGGCGTGGTGCACTATATCGGCCTGGCACCCGACGCCGAACAGGCCATCTCCAACGGGCTGCACGGGGGCGAGGGCGGCGCGATGAACCTCACGCTGGATCCGCAGTCGGCCCGCAAGCTGCTGACGGGCCTGCGCGCGGCGGCCGAAGCCTGGCGCGGCGGCGAGGATGTGGTGGTGCTCTGCCCGCCGCTGGCCCGTGGCCCCCTGCGCCGCCTCACCGAAAAGGTGGTCCCGCGGGTGCCGGTCATCTCGCCCGCCGAGCTGCTCCCCACTGTCCGCCTCGAACGAGTGTCGGCGGTCTCCCTCCGCAATAGCTGACCGTAATAGGAAGGTACTTGAGCCCGGACGCCGAAGTGGCGTATGACATCGGAGTACCTCTCCTCAATCCGCCCGCCTCCTTCACCTGCAACCCTGGCGCCCAACCCGTGTATGGCCGGACTGGACGGATCTCCGGTGAGCGTCGCATTGACGGTCTCACACGCGACGAGATCTGCGCGCAATACCACCGGCGCATCGTGCTGGTGGCGCGGCGCGTGTCCGAACGCCTGCCCACGGATTGTGAGCTGACCCTCGAAGATCTGGTCGGCTTTGGGGCCATCGGGCTGCTCGAGGCCTTCGAACGCTACGACCCCGCCCGCAACATCCTCTTCTCCACCTTCGCCGAGTACCGGGTGCGGGGGGCGATGATGGACGCCTTGCGCCAGAATGACTCCTTCACCCGCTATCGCCGCTCCATGTCCCGCGACCTGCACCACGCCATCGACGAGCTCACCCGCTCCTTGGGTCGGCGCCCCGAACACGAGGAGATCGCCGACCGGATGGGTGTTGAGATGGACGCCTACTGGCATGTGGTCCAGACCACCCAGCCCGTCAGCCATGTCTCGATCGACGAGGGCAACAGCGACGACGAAGAGAGTCGCCCCCTGTCGCAGATCCTGGTGGGCAGCGACGGGCAGGAACCCTACCGGAACATCCTCAACCGGCAGGCGCGGGACCGGCTGCAAGAGGCCATCAAGGCGCTTCCAGAACGCAAACGCCAGTGCATGGTGCTGTACTATGGGCGCGGTCTGAACCTGAAGGAGATATCGGAGGTCTTCGACGTCACCCCGTCGCGGATCTCCCAGATCCTCACCTCCGCGCGCGAGTCCCTGCGCGAAGCCCTGCGCGAGCATGTCGGCGCCGCCGACCTCGACTGGGAGACCCGCCGCAGCGTTGAAGCCCTCTGAAGGAGACGGAATTGGCCAGCCACGACATCTACCCCTCGCTCACCGGCGCCATGGCCTCCTGGCGCGAGGTCGAGGTGGTGGCGCAGAATATCTCCAATGCCAACAGCACCGGCTTCAAGGAACACCTCGTGTCCTTCGAGCTGCAGGACCGCGGCGATCTCCCGCTGGCGTCCAGCTATGTGCAGATCAACGGTGAAGGCGCCGACCTCACCGACGGCCCCATCCTCCAGACCGGCGTCTCCACCCATGTCGCGCTGCAAGGCTCGGGCTTCATGATGGCCCAGGCCGAAGACGGCGAGACCCTGCTGGTGCGGTCGGGCGAGCTCCGCCTGGACAACCAGGGCTTCCTGGTGACCAACCGCGGCGAGCCCATCGTCGGCGTGGACGGTCTCATCCAGGTCCCCCTCGACGAACAGATCGACATCGCCCAGGACGGCACGGTCACCAGCCGCCGCGGCACCGGCCAGGAGGTCGACACCACCTATCTGGGGCAGATCAGCCTGGTGACGGCGGCCGAGGTCGAATCGCTGGGGGGCACGCGCTACCGTGCCCAGGGCGAGATCCAGCCCGCCACCGACACCCGCATGATCCAGGGTGCGCTGGAAGGCTCCAATGTCGATGCCATCGGCGGCATGATCCAGCTCATCGAGGCCAGCCGCCATTTCGAGATCTACCAGCGGGCCATGCGGACCTCTGACGAGCTCGACGAGAGAATCCAGAACACCGTGCGAGGCTGATCATGCGCTCCCTCTACACCGCCGCGACGGGCATGAACGCCCAGCAGGTGCGGATCGACAACATCGCCAACAACCTGTCCAACGTCTCGACGACGGGCTTCAAGAAGGCGCGCGAGTCCTTCGAGGACCTGATCTACCAGGACATGCCGGTGGGCTCGAACTCGCTGCAGAACCAGCGCCCCACCTCCCTTCAGGTGGGCACCGGCACGCGGCTGGTGGCCATGAACCGCGACTTCTCCACCGGCGACCTCACCTACTCGGGCAACGAGCTGGATGTGGCCATCGGCGGGCGCGGCTTCTTCCTGGTCCAGGACGCCAATGGCATGGAGCGCTACACCCGCGACGGGCGCTTCCACCTCGACGCCAACGGCCAGCTGGTCACCGGTGCGGGGCTCAGCCTGGTCCCGCAGATCAATGTGCCCGACGACGCCGAACTGGTGCTCATCGCCCAGGACGGCACCGTGCAGGTGCAGTTCCAGAACGAGACCGACCTCGCAACCCTGGGACAGCTCCAGATGGCGGAGTTCGTCAACCCCAACGGCCTGCGCAGCATCGGCGGCAACCTCTTTGTCGCCACCCCCGAGAGCGGGCAGCCCCTGCTCATGGATCCGGGTGATGGCTTCGTGAACCTGCAGCAGGGCTTCGTCGAGTCCAGCAACGTGGACGTCGCCGAAGAGCTGATCAACATGATCGTGGCCCAGCGCTCCTTCGAGCTCACCAGCAAGGTGGTCGAGACCTCCGACCAGATGCTGCAGACGGTCACCAACCTCAAGCGCTGAAAGGCCCGGAGCCCGCCCCTGATCAGTCTTCTTGCCAGCCTGCCCCTCCTGCCTGTCGCCGTCGCCGACCTGGGTCCGGCCTCGGTCGAGGCGGCCGTGCGCGCCCATGTGGGCGAGCGCCTGGGCGTTGCGGCCAGCGATGTGGACATCCTTCATTTGGGCCTGGGCCGGCCGCTGCACTGTCCGGCCGATGCCAGCCTGCGGGTTGAGAGTCTGCCCGCAGAGCGCTTTCTGGGCCGGGCGGACCTGCGGGTGATGGCCAGCGCCGGGGGCCAGCCCTGTGACGACCTCCGCCTCAGCATCCGGCTGGATGTGTGGGAGGAGGCCCCGGTGGCCGTGCGGGCCGCCGATGCCGGCGAGCGGGTGGAGCTCGGGCGGGGCCGGGTGCGCCGCACCGACGTGTCGGGAGTGCCGGTCGACCCCGACCAGGGGCCTTATGAAGCCCGCGTCCCGCTGGCGCCCGGCGACGCGGTGACCCTTCAGCGGGTGCGCCGAATGCCCGATGGTCGCTCCGGTGGCGTCGTGACGGTGCTGGCCGAGCGGGGGCCGGTGCGCCTGGAGGCCCGAGGGCGGCTGATGGCGGATGCCTCCCAGGGCGATACGGTTCAGGTGCTCAATACCGCCACGGGCGTCGTCCTCCGTGGCACGCTGGTCCAGCCCGGGCTCGTCCGGGTGGGTGCTGGCTTCAGCGGGGGAGACGCGCCATGAGACCTGTTCCGGCCACGGCTTGCACGATCTTGTCGGCACTCTGGTGCGCCAGCGCCGCTGCGATGGATGCGCCTCAGCCTCCAGACTACCTCGTGCAAGGCAGCCTCCCGCCCACGCCGGCCGCAGCACCCGGCAGCCTCTGGAACGAGGCCAAGCTGCGCGTGATCATCGGCATGGACGGCAACGCGCGGCGGGTGGGCGACCTCATCACCGTCAACATCTCCGAACAGACCCGCACCGAATTGCAGGCCGACACCTCCACCAGCCGCGACAGCTCCGTCGCCGGTGGCATCGGCAGCTTCTTCGGGCTGGTCAACAGCATCACCGCTGCCAACCCCAACCTCGGCGGCCAGATCGGCCTCGAAGTCAGCGGCAGCGCCAACTATGCCGGCGACGGCAAGACCAGCCGCGAGGGCCTGCTCACCGGGCAGCTCACCTGTCGGGTGATGCAGGTGCAGCCCAATGGCAACCTCGTCATCTGGGGCACCAAGGAGATCGAGGTCAACCGGGAGACCCAGTTCCTGGTGATGACAGGAATGGTGCGGCCGCGGGATATCCAGGCCGACAACACCGTCCTGAGCCACCTCGTCGCCGAGGCCCGCATCGTCTTTGACGGTGAGGGCGTGGTGGGGGACAAGCAGGGGCCGGGCCTCGGCCACCGGGTCATGGACCATGTCTGGCCCTTCTGAGGAGCGCGGTTGACCATGTTTCGATTCCTGCTGGCCATGCTCTTCGTCCTCGTGGCTGCGCCACGGGCCGAGGCCGCCCGCATCAAGGACGTCGCCAGCCTGCTGGGCGTTCGCACCAACTCCCTCTTTGGCTACGGGCTGGTCACCGGCCTCAACCGTTCCGGCGACAGCCTGCGCAACGAGGCCGCCATTCGCGCCCTCGCCAACCGGCTCCAGGGCCTGGGCTTCACCGTCAGCACCGACGAGATCCTCGCGCGCAACGTCGCTGTGGTCATGGTCACCGCCGAGATGCCCTCCTATTCCCGGCCGGGCTTGCGGCTGGACGTGGTGGTCAGCTCCAGCGGTGACGCCATGAACCTGCAGGGCGGCGTCCTGCAATTGACCCCGCTCTATGCCCCCAATGGTGAGGTCTTCGCGACGGCGCAAGGCCCGCTCACCCTGGGTGGCTTTCAGGCCTTCCAGGCGGGCACCAGCATCCAGCGCAACCACCCCACCACCGGCCGGGTGTCCCAGGGGGCGGTGGTCGAACGCGAAAACCCCAACCGCATCGACCTCTCCACCCTCGAAAAGCTGGAGTGGGTCGTCCACGACCCCGACTTCACCACCGCCACCCGCATGGCCGACGCCATCAACGCCCTCTTCGAGAGCGAGGTCGCGCGGCCGGAGGACTCCGGCATGGTGAACGTGATGGTGCCGGATCGCTACAAGGACCGCGTGGTCGAGCTGGTGGCCGAGATCGAGCGCATCGAGATCGAGGTGGACCAGGTGGCCCGGGTGGTGGTCAATGAACGCACCGGCACCGTCGTCATGGGCGCCAATGTGCACATCTCTCCGGTCGCGGTCGCCCACGGGGGCCTCACCATCGAGGTGCAGTCCCTCAACAGCGTCAGCCAGCCCGGCGTGCTGGCGGGTGGCGTCACCACACCGGTCCAGAATGCCGCGGTGACCGTGGACGAAGAGAAGGGTCAGCTCACCATGATCGGCGGCGCCACCGTGGGCGAGCTGGTCGCCGCCCTCAATGACATTGGCGTCAAGCCGCGCGATCTCATCCAGATCCTCCAAGGCATCCACGGCGCTGGCGCCCTGCATGCCGACATCGTGGTCCAGTGAGCCCCGCATGAGCATCGACCCCACCGCGCCTTCCGCCCTCCTCAACTTGCAGGCCAGCGCGGGCACGCGGAGCGCCCTCGAGAGCGACCCCGCCTCGGTGCGCCGCATGGAGACCGCCCGCGCCGCCGAGGCCTTCGAGGGCTACCTCGCCCAGATCATGGTCCGGGAGATGCGCAAGACCATCCCCGAAGGCGGCCTGATGGGCAGCCATGCCCTCGACGTCTTCATGGATGTCCTCGACCAGGAGATATCGGAGCGCATCGCGGATTCGGGTGGTTTTGGCATGCAGCAGGCCCTGATGGGCGCCATGGATCCCCAGGCAAGCGTCGGGGGAGGGCAGGGGATGCTGCAGGGGCCCGAGGGCCATGGCCGCCGGTGGAGCGCCCAGCACCCCGTCGATGGCGTCGTCACCTCGCGCTTCGGGCGCAGGGCCGACCCTTTCCAAGACCGCGACGCCCACCACGCGGGCATGGACATCGCCGCCGCCAAGGGCAGCCCGATCCGGGCCGTGCGGGATGGCGAGGTGGTCTTTGCCGGCGAACGCTCCGGCTACGGGCGCGTGGCCATCGTGGACCACGGCGACGGGCTCCAGACCCTCTACGCCCACTGCGACCGTCTGTCCGTGCGGCAGGGGCAGCGCGTGGGGGCGGGCCAGCCCATCGCCACGGTCGGCGAGACCGGGCGCGCGACCGGGCCCCACCTGCACTTCGAGGTGCGCGTCGATGGCCGGGCGGTCAACCCCGAAGGCGCCCTTCGCTGGCGCTGACGCCGGCCTGATCAATCCTTCAATTTCTCATTCCAAAGGTTCCACAAGCACTCTCAGGCTTTCTTGAGGCATGGCTCCTAAACAAGCTGGCCGATCGTCCGACGAGTAGGAGTGGAGGGCACATGAAGATCCTCGGAACACCATCGCCGCTGCGAACGGACAAGCTCCGTCGCGCCGAACAGGATCGTCGGGATGACCCGGGGCCCGGTCGCGCCTCCTCTGAGGGCGAGACCGTCGTGCTGTCAGAGACCGCCCGCTTCATCCGGGATCTCAAAGAGACGGCTGCTGGAATGTCGATGACGAGAAGGGCTGAGATCGAGCGGGCGCGCCAGGACATCCAGTCCGGCCTGCTCGACACCGACGCCGAAATCGCCGCCGCTGCAGACGGCTTCTTGGCCGGCCTTTAGGGTCGGCCCGGTCCCCATCGCCGCTCCTCAAGGAGCACCCATGTACCGACCCCTTGTGGACCTCCTGGAGGACTCGATCGCCTGCGCCGAGGTGCAGCTGGACGCGGCACGCAGCCTGGACACCGAGCGGCTCTCCCAAGCCACTGCCCGCCGCCAAGATCTGCTCTTCGAGATGGAGGCCGAGGGTGCGCCGAGGCTCCTTGCAGAGATGGACGACGAGGCCCAGGCGCTGGCCTTTGAACTTCGTGCCCTGGACGCCAGATTGGAGCGCATTCTCCATTCGGGAATCCGCGTCTTCCAGGGACTGAACACCGGCGGCGATGCCCCACCGGTCTATTCTTCGAATGGCCGCATCCGAGGCGGCCGGACATGAAAAGGCGGCCATGAGCAACCTCCTCAGCACCATCAACGTGGGATCGACCGGACTTCGGGTCGCCTCCTCGGGGATCAACGTCACCAGCCACAACGTCGCGAATGCGACGACCGAGGGCTACTCCCGGCGTTCGGCGGTCACTTCCACCCGCGACCCCCTCCTGCGCCAGGGGCACCTTTATGGCCAAGGCGCCCGGGTCGGTCTGCTGTCCCGCAGCGCAGACCGCCTGGTGGACGATCAGATGGTCACGGTCATCGGGCAGCAGTCCCGCAGCGCGACGGCCGCCCGCACGGTTGGCGCCCTCGAGACCTACTTCGACGAGGACATGGTGCAGGGGCCCGCCACCCAGCTTCGGGCCTTCTACGACAGCATGATGGAGCTCAAGGCCGACCCCTCCGATCCCTCGCTTCGGCAGCAGGTGGTCTCGACCGCCTCTCGCTTCACCCAGAGCCTCAACCAGACCGCCACCGCCATCACCCGCTCCCAGGACCTCATCCAGGACGAGATGGAGGACTCCATCGAGGGCGTGAACGAGAAGCTCAGCCAGATCGCGCAGCTCAACGAGCGCATCGCCATCGGCGGCGGATCGGTCGCTGCCGGTGACTACGCCGACCAACGCGACGAGCTCATCCGCGAAGTGGCCGAAGAGATCGGCGCAACCGTTCACTTCACCCCCCAGGGGCAGGCCACGGTCTTCATCGGCGGCCACGCGGCCGTCAGCGGCAGCGCAGCCCGCACCCTCTCCGTCACCACCAATGTGACGACCGGCGCGCCCCAGGTCAACCTCTCGGCTGGCTCAGTGGCCGTCGTGGACGTCACCAGCGACCTGGGTGGCAGCTTCGGCGGCCTGTCGGACTCCTGGGTGGCCGCCGATGGCTACCTCAGCGACCTCGACACCTTCGTCTCAGAGCTGGCGAACCCCTTCAACGCCCAGCACCAGGCCGGCTTTGACGGCAATGCCGCGGCGGGAGGCGACTTCTTCACCTTCACCGTGGGGGCCGAAGCCAGCACGATCGCGGTGGACGCCAGCGTGGCCGCTGACGTCAGCCTCTTCGCTGCGGCCCAGCTCGGTCTGGGCAACGCCGGCGACGACGGCAACCTCGACTTGCTGCTCGACCTGGAGAGCACCCTCAGCCACCAGGGCGGAACGCTGACGGGCGCTGACGCATTGTCCGCTATCTACCGACAGATCAGCCAGGACGTGTCCTCCTTCGACTTCGACAACCAGATGCGACAGGGGGAGCTGGCCGACATGAACGAGCTCCGCCAGTCCATCTCCGGGGTCGACCTCGACGAAGAGGCGGCGAACCTGATGGCCTGGCAAGCTGCCTATGAGGCCAGCGCGCGGGTCATCACGACCACCAACCAGCTGCTCGACACCCTGATGGCGATGGGGACCTGATGACGGTCATTCGCACGACCTACCACGGCCGCCTCGCGCAGCTTCGGAACAACAACACCCGCCTTGCCGGCCAGCTTGCCGAGGCCCAGGCCCAGGCCACCACCGGGCTGCGGGTCAGCCGGCCTTCCGACGATCCGGGCCTGGTCACGCGCCTGGCCCGGCTGCGCGAACAGCAGGACAACCAGCAGGTCTACGCCGACAATTCGGAGTGGGCCTCCTCGGTGCTCAGCCGCGCCGATGGCGCGCTCTCGGGTCTGGCCGACGTCCTGACCCGGGCGAGAGAGCTTGCGGTGCAGCTCTCCTCCGAGAGCTACTCCGACGCCGAGCGTCAGACCGCAGCAATCGAGGCCCAGGGCATCTTCGATCGCGCGCTGGAATATGCCAACGCGCAGTTCGGGGGGCGCTACATCTTCGCGGGGGATGACTACGGCGATCCGCCCTACGACGCGACGGGCGCCTATACCGGCGCCGCCGCGGTATTGGGCTCTCCCGACGTGCCAGTGGCCGACGGGCTCAACGTTCAGATCGGCTTCTCGGGATCCGACCTGCTGGGGACCGGGCCGGGGGATGTCGTCGCCGCCTTCGCCAACCTGGTCACCAACTTGACGACGGGTACCCCCGCTGCCGTGCAGTCCTCCTTGGACGACATCGAGGCCGGCCTGGCCCAGCTCTCCCAGGCCCGCACCATCGTCGGCAACGAGCAGCTGGTCGCAGAAGACGCCTACGACCTCACCATCGCCCTCGACATCGAGCTCAGCGACCAGATCTCCAACGACACCGAGGTGGACGCGGCCGAGAGCTACGCCCGCCTCTTCGAGGTCCAGTCGGCCTTCGAGGCCGCCTTGCAGGTCACCGCCAGCGCCCGCACCAACCTGCTCTTCGCCCGGATCTGATTCGGCCCGGCGCCCGCTTCGACTTCGCATCTTGCTTCTCCGCGCCCGAGCAGCCCAACGGCGGCCCGGGCGCGCTGCCGTCTGGGGCGTGGGGGGATGTCACCGAAAGGTGACTGTGGAACTAAACCCGAGCCCCCGATCAACCGAGGAGTGAAGGCGAGCCCGCCTCACTCTCTGTGCGGGCGGCTCAACCCACAAAGCAACACGGGGTAGTCACCATGACTATGGCAGTCAGGACGAACATCGCGTCCATGATGGGTGCCGGCCAGCTGGGCCGCACCAACAAGGCGCTGGGCAATTCCCTCGCCAAGATCTCCAGCGGCATGCGCATCAACCGCGCCGCCGACGACTCCGCCGGTCTCGGCGTGGCCACCAACCTGGAGACGCAGGTCTCCAGCACCCGGCAGGCCATCCGGAACGCCAACGACGGTGTCTCCATCATCCAGACCGCCGAAGGCGCGGCCAACGAGGTCGTGGACATCCTTCAGCGGATGCGCGAGCTCGCTGTGCAGAGCTCCTCGGAGACCCTGGACGACGA
Source organism: Deltaproteobacteria bacterium (assembly GCA_018401435.1). Taxonomy (GTDB): domain Bacteria; phylum Myxococcota_A; class UBA796; order UBA796; family UBA2385; genus M30B51. Next base: position 126,146 of record JAGYJW010000012.1, read on the forward strand.
CGAGCGCGACTACATCCAGACCGAGTTCGAGCAGCTCTCGGGCGAAATCGGCCGCATCGCCGAGGTGACCGAGTTCAACGGCATTAACCTGTCCAACGCCAGCTCCACGCTGGACGTCCAGGTGGGCATCAACAGCTCCGCCAACGACACCATCATCATCTCCCTCGGCGACCTGCAGACCAGCACGCTGGGTGTGGATACCACCGGTGTCAACCTGTCCACCAGCGCCGGTGCTCAGGCTGCCCTGGCCACCATCGACACCGCCCTGGACTCGGTCAACAGCTACCGCTCCACCCTGGGCGCGGTGCAGAACCGTCTGGACTCCGCCATCAACAACGCCACGGTGAACACCGAGGCGCTGTCCGGTGCGCAGAGCCAGATCCAGGACACCGACTTCGCCACCGAGACCTCGAACATGACCCGTCTGCAGATCATGCAGCAGGCCGGTGTGGCCTCCCTGGCTCAGGCCAAGAACATCAACCAGTCCGTCATCTCCCTCCTCAACTAAGGTCGGGGCTGATGGTGGGGCGTCGCGCGGCCTCTGGCCCAACGCGGCGTCCCAACCCACTCCCGGGCCTCCCCCTTGCGGGGGGGGCTCGGGTAGCGGTAAAAGAGAACACAGCTTTCACAAGGGTCCATCATGTCTGTCGCAGCCACTGGAATCGTCTCGGGTATCGACACCGGCGCGCTCATCCAGGCGACCATCGACGCAGCGTCCGGGCCGCGCAACGCCCTGCAGAGCCGCATCGACGACTATGACACCCGGGTCGAAAAGATCACCGAGCTGGTCGGCAAGGTCGACGCCTTGCAGTCCGCCCTCGAAGACATCGAGAGCATCGGCGACTTCCGCGCCTACAGCGCGACCTACGACGAGGACAACGGGGACTTCACGGTCGAGGTGGACGGCGACGCGGTCGCGGGCTCCTACGACATCACCGTCACCTCCCTGGCCCGCGCGCAGCTGGACACGTCGGACGTCTTCGCGAGCCGCACGGATACCAGCGTCTTCAATTCGGGGGACACGCTCGACATCACCTATGACGGCACCACCACCACGGTGGACCTGACTGATAAGTCACTCAGCACCCTGGCCACCGCCATCAACCGCCTGGACGGGCTGACCGCCTATGTGGTCAACACGGGCTCCGGCTACCGTCTGGCCATCCAGGGCGAGGATGAGGGAGAGACGATCTCCTACAGCGAGAATATCAGCGGCACGGCCCTGAACCTGACCAACCAGGTGGCGGCCAGCGGCGCCGTGATCGAGATCAACGGGATCGCGATCACCTCGGACAGCAACATCATCAACGACGCCATCCCCGGCATGACCCTCACCCTCACCGGTGAGACGGGGACCAGCTTCAACGTGCTGGTCGATGATGACCCCGAGGCCATCGAAGAGCGCATCCAGACCTTCGTGGATGCCTACAACGACGTGATGAGCTTCGTGCGCATCAACAGCGTCTACGATGGCGACACCGGCATCCGCGGCCCCTTTGTCGGCGAGGCCAGCGTGCAGCGGGTGGTGACCGGCCTTCGCAACGAGATCGGTCAGGCCTTCAGCGGCCTCGGGCAGGACTACGACTCCTTGTCCCTGATCGGCATCAGCCTGGACCGCGACGGCGAGCTGTCCATCGACTCGGACACCCTGCAGGACCTGCTGGTCAGCGACCCCGACCAGATCGCTGAGCTCTTCACCAGCGACGATGGCTTCATCAGCTCGATGTTGTCGCGCATCGACCTCTACACGGACTCGATCGATGGCTCCTTGGAGGTCCGCAAGGACTCCTTGGAAGACCGCATCGGCGACCTTGAAGATCAGGTCGACAACCAGGATCGTCGGCTCTCTCGCTTGCAGATTCGACTGCAGACCCAATATGCCGGCATGGAGGCCCTGCTCGGGACCTTGACGGCCTCCGCAGACTACCTGGCAGCGGTGCTGGGCTGATCTCCATGGCTCTTGACCGGATGCACCCATGAGCGAAACGATGACGCATTCTGAAGACCTCCAGGCCAAGCTCCGGGGGGTCGCGGAATACAAGAATGTGAACCTGGGCTCGGCCAGCAAAGAAGAGCTGGTCGCCATGCTCTACGAGGCTGCGACCCGCTCCCAGTACCTCGCCCAGGACGCCTTCCGGAAGGGCAACAACAACGAGGGGCGCCAGCACCTCCGGCATGCCCGCGACATCGTGGGCGAGCTCATCGTGTCGCTGGACCACGAGGCCGCGCCCGAGCTGTCGGGGAATCTGGCCCGCCTCTACTCCTGGCTGCTGCGAGAGCTGGGCCGGGCAGGTCTGGACAAGAACGCCGAGCTGTTGGATGACACCATCGCAGTCACCCGCAACCTCCTCAATGGCTGGGTCGAGGCCTTCCGCGCCGCCCCCAGTCCCTGACGGGTGCAGGTCTCCGAACTCCGGCAGCTGCTTGAGGCCCACCTCGCCGAGGTGGGCCGCGACAGCGGGCTGGACTTCGAGGCGGTCCAGGCCTTGTTGGCCCAGCTTCCGGCCCTGACCGAGGGTGCGGATCCGGCCGAGCTGGTCGCGCTGCAGGCGGTCGTACGCGCCCTGCATGCCGCTGCAGAGGGCGAACGGCAGCGCATCGGCGCGGCCTTGGATGTCGTCCAGAAGGGCCGGCGGGGAAACCGGGGTTATGGCACCCTGAAGGCCGACCGCAAGAACCAGCGGCTCTATCGCCGGGCATAGCTCTCCGATAGTATGGCCTCTCCGGCTCTTAGGGCCCTCTTCCCGTGGGATTGAGATGACGCGCGCGCATGCCGCCCTCCCGCTGCTCGCTTCGGCTGCCCTCGCGGCCTTCGGGCTCGCTGCGCCGTCGGCCTGGGCCCAGGACAGCGCGCCCGCCGGTGCAGGCCTGCAGGCCACGGGCGCCGGGGCAGGGGACAGCAGCGCGACCGTTGCGGCCCCGGCCGCGACCGAGGCCACCAAGGACCTGCTCATCGGCTTTCGGGGCGTGGTCGAGGCCTGGCAAGACCCCTCCGTGATCGCCCACTACCGGTCCAGCCGCTTCGCAGGGGCGGTCTTTGTGGATGTGCCCGTGCTCAGCTGGCTCGCGATCGAGACGGAGATCGGCTACTCGCGCACCCCGCCGAGTCCACCCGCGCGGGTGTGGCCGCAGGCTCCCTCGAGCTCTACCCCATGTCGGTCTCTGCCGTCGCCAGCAAGCAGACCCGCCTCGCGGAGCTCTTCGCCGGGGCGGGCTACGGCATGGCGGTCTTCACCGAAAGTACCGATGTCGGCACTGTTTCGGGGGCAAAGCCCGGCCTGGATCTGCGCGCCGGCACCCGCATCCACACCCGCCTGTTGCGGCAACAGCTCCGTCCCGAAGGCGTGGTGGGCCCCCAGGGCCTGGACTTCGAGCTGCTCTTTGGGCGCAGGCAGCACCACGCCTTTGGCATCGGGCAGGGCTTCGACTTCTCGGCCTGGCGGCTGGGTGCCGGGATGGTCGTTCGGCTGTGACCGCGCGCCTTGCCCGAAACGCGCTTCTGGTGCTGATCTGTATGGCGCCGTGGAGCCTGGAAGGCCGCGCCCAGGATCCCACCATCGACTCGGTTGGGGTCTCTGTGCAGGACCGCCCCGTTCAGGTCACGGTGGGCCCGGGGGCCTCGGTCACCAAGCTGCAGCGGGTCAAGGGCGACATCGTCGAGCTGGTGGTCAAGGACACCCCGGTCGAGCTGGATGCGGTCCTCAATATGCGCAACACGCCCTCCATCCGCAATATGGACGCCATGTCGTCGGGGGGCCGGGTCTGGTTCGTGCGGGTGGGCCTGCGCGACGCCCAGTCCGACCTGGAAGCGCGGGTCGAAGACGGCGTGCTGACATTGGAAGTGGTGCCCCGCACCAGCCGGGACAGCCCCGTGCGCGGCCGGGTGGCGACGGTGGAAGAGCTGGTCAACGGGCCGCTCCCCTCCGCGCCGCCCCGGCCCGAGGTGCTCGAGTTGACCTCCTTGCCGGGTGACGCGGTCTCCTTGGCCATGGAGCCCTGGTCCTATGCGGTCACCTTGCTGCCCAGCCCCGGCTGGTTGCCGCGGTCCACCTGGGATGCCGTGGACCGCGCCCGCACGGCGATGTTGGGCGCCACCTCCAGCGCCGCCGAGACCCAGGCCCGCTACCGCTTGGGCCTTCACTACCTCGAGCTCGGCTTCGGCAAGGAGGCCCGCTATTACTTCAACGAGATCTCCAAGCGTCCGGGGCCGGTCTCCCAGCGCGACCTGGAGGTCGCCCGGGCCCGTGCCGCCCTGTCTTGCGGGCGGTGGGACGAGGCGCGCCAACACCTGATCGAAGCCTGGCGCCTGGGCGCCCCCGAGGCCGGCGTGCTGGAGGGCATGGCGGTGGTCAGCCTGGCCACCTCCAACCCGCCCCGGGCGGCCACCGGGCGGGCCCTGGCGGCGGCGACGGCCCGCCCCGAGTCGCGGATGCTGGCGGCCGAACTGCTCCAGCGGGACGGCTATGTCAGCGAGACGCGGCCGATCCTCGAAGGCCTCGGTCCCCAGCTCTCTTCCGAAGACGCCGAGCGCGTGGCCCTGCGGCTGGGCGACGCCTTGCTGATGGACGGCGATGTGCCTGCCGCAGTGCGGGCGTGGGGCCAGACGCGCCCGGATCTCGCCGTCATGCGCGAGCGCCTGGTCGAGCTGTTGCGCGGCGACCCCTCCCAGTGGGCGGCGGCCATCCCGGGGCTGGTGCAGTCCAGCATCCCGCGCACCGACGCGGGCGCCGAATCCCTCTACCTGCTGGCGCAGATCGACCTGGCCGTGCCCATTGCGACCCGCGAGGACGCCATCAATGAGCTGGCCGCCATCATGCGGCGCTACCCCCGAAAGGCCGAAGGCAGCGACGTCCCCGAGCGCTTCTGGCGGGTCTATTCCGGCTATGTCGGAGAGCTGGCCAAGGCGGGCCGGTGGTTCGACATCGCCGCCATGCACGAGGCCGTGTGGGATCGCACCGTGCGCCGCGCCATCACGGACTCCCGGGTGCTGGTCGACGTCGCCCGCGCCTATGAAGAGGTCGGGCTGCCCGAACGCGCCATGGTGGTCTTGCGCGATGCCGTCGAGGTGCTCAACGCCAAGGGCCAGGACGACGCGGGCCTGGTCTTCCAGCTGGCGCGCCTCTATGCCAAGACCCAGCGCCATGACGCTGGGTTGAAGTCCATCGCCTATATGGAGGCCATGGGCATCCCCCCAGAGCTGCGTGGGCCGGCTGCCCTCACCGAGGCCGAGCTTCACGCAGGGACGGGCGATCTCGCCGCGGCAGCCGACGCCTTGCGCCGGGCGGGTTTGATCCCCGAATACCGCGACGAGGCCAGCTTGCGCCTGGCGATGATGGATGCCGAAGCCGGCCGTTGCGCCCGCGCAGCCCCCAGCCTGCAGCGGCTGCTCTTCACGCCAAAGGGAGAGGAGACCTACACCGCCGCCGAGCCTTGGGTGGCGCTGGCGCGCTGCCTGCGGGTGGCAGGAGACCGTGAAGGGGCCGCGCGCGCAGCCAAGGGGGCCGCCGCCCGAAGCAGCTCGGACGGGGAGTCCCGCTATGCCACCTGGCTGGCTGCGGCCGCATCGGATTGGCGGGATGAAGAGTCCGTCGCAACCCTGGTCGAAGGCGACGACATCTGGGCCTTGATGGCCAAGGAACAGCAGGCCAGCGAGGCTTTCGAGTTGGAGTTGCAGGCCCGCCGAGAGACGGAGTGGAGCGCCCGCAGGTGATCGGGGGGGGCGGGTCCGAGCACTTCTGAGCCCTGTAGTCCTGCAGCATCTCCCCGAAGTGGCCGCGCTCCGCTATGATGGGGGAGTGACTGCGTTGTCCGCGCGGTCAGAGCGCATTCGCGGCCTCGGGAGGGGTCATGTCGGCATTTCTCTTTGATCGCCTGCACGTCGGCCTGGGGCAGGTCCTCGACCTGCGTCAGTCCCAGCACGCGCTGACCGCCTCGAATCTCGCCAATTCCGACACCCCCGCCTACAAGGCCCAGTACATCCCCTTTGACGAGGTGCTGGAGGCTGCGGTGGGCCGGGGCCAGCAGGTCGATATGCGGCGCACCCGGGGGCGTCATGTCTCGGCGCCCGGGGCCGACGCCTCCAATCCCGAGATCCGGGAGATCGAGCCGCCGCCCTGGGCGGTGGATGGCAACTCCGTTGATCCCGAGCGCGAGTCGGTCCGGATCACCGAAAACTCGCTGCTCTACGACGCAGTCGCCCGGGGGCTCAGCCGTCGGATGGCCTTGCTGCGCTACGCCGCCTCTGACGGCAAGGCCAGCTGAACGTAGTCCCGCTGTCAGAGACAAGTCGAGAGTGGTCTGATAGTGTGGAACATCTGGTAAGCAGGGGAGGGACTCCATGGATGTGATTGACACGCTCAGCGTGACCGCCAGCGGGTTGACGGCCCAGCGCGTGCGCATGCAGACGGTGGCGACCAATATGGCCAACGCCCGCACCACTCGCACCGCGGAGGGAGGCCCCTACCGTCGCCGCATGCCGGTCTTCGAGGCCCGCCCCGGCGACCCCTTCGGTGACCAGCTCGACGCGCAGCTCGCGCGGGTCGAGGTCACCGAGATCGCCGAGAGCGAAGAGCCCTTCGTCCAGGTCTTCGATCCCGGTCACCCCGACGCCAACGCGGACGGCTATGTACTCTTCCCGAATGTCAACGTGCTCGAAGAGATGGTCGACATGATGATGACGGCGCGCACCTACGAGGCCAACGCCAACATCGTCACCGTGACCAAGCAGATGGCACGTTCCGCCCTCGACATCGCGAGGTAGACATGGCGATTCAATCCATCCTTCCACAGGTCGCCCCCGGCAGCGTCGGCGTCCAGCGCGCCGCCGAGATCTCCGGCGGTGAGAGCGACTTCGAGCGCCGCCTGCAGGCTGCGGTCAGCAGCGTCAGCGACCAGCAGAATGTCGCGGATGTCCGGCTCAGCCGGCTTGCCTCTGGCGAGGAGGCCGACATTCACACCACGATGATCGCGATGCAAGAGGCCGACATCTCGCTTCGGCTGATGGTCGCCACGCGGGACAAGGTCGTCGAGGCCTACCAGACAGTGATGAATATCGCCGTCTGAGCAAGCTCCGCTCCCGTTCCTCAGCGCGGTGGGCCTCCTTGACACGTGCCCTGTTGTTGACAATAAGTGACAATAGGCCCCCGCCTTCTTACGCCTGCAGCTGCAGGTCCAATCCGTCACCTGGTCTCATCCGTTGCCCGGTTTCGTGGAACAGTTCCGCACCTACTTTGACGGCCTGGAGGTCGGTCAGCGACGCATTCTGTTCGCTGCCGTCGCCTTGTCCATGCTCATCTTGGTGGGTGTCGGCTTCTACTCCTGGTCGGACCGCTATGTGGCGGCCTACAGCTCCCGCAACCCCATGGATGTCCAGGACGTCGCGGTCGCCCTGGACGCCCAGGGCGTGCCCTACCGCCTGAGCCCCGATGGCCTGTCCGTCGAGGTCCTGCCCGAACACGAGGGCAAGGCCCGCATCGCGAGCGCCTCGGCGGGCAAGGTGCTGGGCTTCGAGGTCCTCGACAACCTCGAGCTGGGCACGTCGCCGCGCCTGGAGGAGTGGGCCTACCAGCGGGCCCTCCAGGGTGAGCTGGTGCAGACCATCAACTCCCTCGAAGAGGTGGAGTGGTCTCGGGTGCACCTCGTGATGCCCGAGCGCTCTGCTTTCTTGCGCGATGAGCGGCCGCCTTCGGCCAGCGTGACCGTGAAGCTGCTCCCCGGCGCGACCTTGACGCGGCTGCAGCTCCGGGGCATCACCGCCCTGGTGTCGGGCGCCGTCAATGGGCTCAAGGCCAGCGATGTGGTGCTGATCGACCACGACGGCCAGCTCCTCGCCGGCGGAGAACAGGACGATGGCCCCTTGGCGGGCATGCCCACCTTGCTGGCCTTGCGCGACGCCGAAGCCAAGCGCACGCGCGCGGCCATCCACGAGGCCCTCACCCGGGTCCTCGGCTCGGCCAATGACGTGACCATCGGCGTGACGGTCGAGGTGGAGACCAGCTCCCTGGACCGCCTCACCCGGTCCCAGGACCCCGACACCCAGGTGCTCATCTCCGAGGTCGTGCGCGAGGAGAACTCCCAGAGCGCTCGCGCCGGCGGCATCCCTGGCACCGCCAGCAACCTGCCCGAAGAGCCGACGACCGAAGGGGGCGGCGCCACCTCCAAGGAGTCCTTGGAACAGCGCTCCAACTACGAATACACCAACGTCGAGGAGCGCGAGCAGCGGCAGCCCGGCGACGTCAAGCGGGTCAGCGTCGCGGTGGTCGTCAATGCTGAGCGCATCGACGCCCTGGCCCGCAAGATGGTCGGCACCAACGAGGCGGGCGACGTGGATGAGGCCGCGGTGACCGCAAAGGTGGCCGAGCTCGAAGAGCAGGTGCGCAAGACGGTCGAGGTCTCCATGGGCTTCGACAAGGAGCGCAATGACGGCCTCGCGGTCGCCTTCTTGCCCTTCTCTGCAAACGAGGCCGACGAGCCCGAACTCGCCCAGGCCGGCTTCGAAAAGACGATGCGGTCCTATGGGTCGCTGGGCGTGGTGCTGCTCACCACGCTGCTCTTCTTCTTCATGGTGGTGCGCCCCCTGGTGAGCGCGGTCGCCCGCGCGGCCACGCCCCCCGAGCCCCTGGCCCTCGAGACCGCAGGCGTCAGCGGCGGCATCGCCTCCATCGCCGATCTTCAGGGCGGCGAGGGCGAGCAGCGTGAGGCCAGCCGCAACCTGACGGAGCGCTTGCGCGCCATGGTCGACAACTTCGAGAATGTGGACGCCGCCGACCTCAACCGCCTGGTCGATCTCGAGCAGGAGGCCACGGCACAGGTGCTCAGGCGCTGGGTTCGGGGCTCCTGATGCGGACCCACCTGACCGCGCTGGCCTGCACGACGGGCCGCCAGGCCCCGTCTCTGCGCGGGGGCTCCCTTGCCTGAGTCCGCCGCCGAATCCGATCTCAGCGGAGCACAGCGCGCGGCGATCCTGGTGATGTACCTGGACCGCGACGTGGCCCGATCCTTGCTTCGTCAACTGGACGACGACGATGTGCGCGCCGTGGGTCTGGCCATGGGGTCCATCGAGAATGTGGACCCGGTTGTGATAGAGAAGGTGATCTCCGACTTCGTGCGCGACCTGCACGAGGTCAGCATGATGCCCAAGTCGGGCCCGGATTTCGTATCCAAGGTGCTGCCGGGGCTGCTGGATGATGCCCGCAGGACCGAGCTGCTGCCCATCATCAACCGTCGGGTGAACCGCGAGTTCGAGCAGTTCATCGCCGTTCGGCCCGCGGCCTCCGTGGCCGCCATGCTCAAGGACGAGCACCCCCAGACCCAGGCGGTCGCCCTCTGCCTGATGGGGGCCGAGAACGCGGCCCGCGTGCTCAAGTTCCTCGACGACGAGCAGAAGTCCGCGATCACCATCCGGATGGCCCGTCTGCAGCGCATTCCCGGCGAGCTGGCCGACGATGTGATCAGCGCCCTGCGGGCCGCCCTGGGGCGGCAGGACGATCACCTCGACGTGGGCGGCGTGGACCGCACCGCCCGCGTGCTCGGCCGCATGTCCCGGACCGACAACGGGCTCATCCTCGAGGCCCTGTCCGACAAGGACCCCGACCTCGCCGACTCCTTGCGCCGCCGCATGATCGTCTTCGAGGACCTGTCGGGCCTCAACAACATGGCGATTCAGGTGGTGCTCAAGCAGGTCGATCGCGACGACCTCGTGGTGGCCCTCAAGGGCGCGAGCACCCAGCTCCAGGACATGTTCCTGGCCAATGTCTCCAGCCGGGCGGCCGACGACATCCGCGAAGAGATGGAGATCATGGGGCCGGTCCCGCGGTCCCGCATCCGGGCCGCCCAGGAGCGCATCACCGCCGCCGCCCTGACCCTGGCCGAAGAAGGCTCCATCTACCTGCCCATGGGCGCCGAAGACGAGGGGGGCTGATCATTGACGGACTTCACCCCCCTCCTGCGGCATGGCGCGCGACGCGGCTTCTCGGGCGGCGTGGCGGAGCCTGACCAGAGCGGGGCCACGGCCGCCGAAAACGAGGTCATCACCCCCATTCGCGGGCTGGAGGGTGTGCGCACGGTGCACCTGGCCGACCACTCGGCCCGGGTGCCCCGCAACCTCTTTGCGGCGCCACCGCAGCCGGTCGAGGCGGCGCCGGCGCCGGCGCCGCCCCCCGGGCCCACCGAGGCCGAGATCCAGGCCCGCATCGACGGCGCGGTGGCCGAGGTGCGGGACCAAGCGGCCGCCGAGTTGGCCGCAGCCCGGGCCGAGATTGACGCGGTCAAGGAGACCCTCGCGGCCATGGCGGACGCCCTGGATGCCCGGCGCGCCGCCCTGTCGGCAGAGGCCCGGGCCGCTGCGGGTGGCCTGGTCTTGCAGGCCATCGAGCGCATCAGCGGCGAGCTCCCCGAGGCCCTCGAAGGCCTGTTGCGCAGCCGGGTCAACAACGCCGCGGAGAGCCTGGTGGGCAGCAGCGCCGTCGTGCTTCGCGTGCGCCCCGACGACCTCGCGCTGGCGACCGAGCTGGTGGGCGATCGCAGCGGCTGGCGGGTCGAAGCCGATGCCAGCGTGACGGGCGGCTGCCTGGCCATCAGCGAAGCGGGCACCATCGACGGCAGCCTGGAGGCTGCCCTGACCGGCATCCGCAGCGCCGCAGCGAGCTGGCGCGCAGAGGTGGGCGCAGGGGAGGGGACATGAGCGGCCTGGCCCTCGATCGCATGCGCCCCCACCTCGACGCGGTGCCGCTGATTCGTCGCGAAGGTCGTGTGGTGCAGGTGGTCGGCACCGTGATTGAGGCCGATCTGCCGGGCGTGGCGGTGGGAGAGCTGGCCGACATCGGCCCTGCGACCGCCGAGGTCATCGGCTTTCGTGGCCACCGCGCGCTGCTCATGCCGCTGGGGCCGCTGCAGGGGGTGGCCTGCGGTAGCGTGGTCCGGGTGCGCAGCAGCCTGTTGACGGTCTCGGTCGGCGACGGCCTGTTGGGCCGGGTCATTGACCCCCTGGGCGCGCCCATGGACGGTCGGCCCCTCACGGATGTACCCTTCCGCCGCCCGCTCTCGGCGAATGCGCCCGACCCGATGAAGCGCTCCCGCATCGCCGACAGCCTCGAGACAGGCATCCGCGTGATCGATGGCCTGCTCACCTTGGGAAAGGGCCAGCGCATCGCGGTGATGGCCGGCTCTGGGGTGGGCAAGAGCACGCTGCTGGGCATGTTCGCGCGCAACAGCAAGGCCACCGTCAACGTGGTCGCGCTGATCGGCGAGCGTGGTCGGGAGGTGCGCGAGTTCCTGGAGCGGGACCTGGGGCCCGAAGGTGTCGCTCGATCCGTCATCGTGCTGGCGACCTCCGACAGCTCTCCGGTGTTGCAGGTCAAGGCGATGTCGGCGGCCCTCGCGGTGAGCGAGCACTTCCGCGATGAAGGCCACGACGTGCTCCTGATGGTGGACAGCCTCACCCGGCTGGCCATGGCCCAGCGACAGGTGGGCCTGTCGGCTGGCGAGCCTCCCACCACCAAGGGCTACACCCCATCGGTCTTCTCGATGATGCCCCGGCTCCTGGAGCGCGCTGGACCGGGGGCGGGGCGCGGCAGCATCACGGGGGTGCTTACGGTCCTGGTGGAGGGCGACGACATGGATGACCCGGTCGCCGACACCGTGCGCGGCATCGTGGACGGTCACGTCATCCTCAGCCGGCGCCTCGCCAGCTTCGGGCACTACCCCAGCATCGACGTGCTCGGCAGCGTCAGCCGGACCATGCCTTCGACCGCCAGCCCCGAGCATGTCCAGGCCGCCCGAGACGTGCGGGCCATGGCTGCGATGTACCGCGAGAACGAAGAGCTGGTGCGTCTTGGCGCCTATAAGACCGGCTCGGACCCATCCGTGGATGCCGCCATCCACGCCTGGCCCCACATTCGCGCCTTCCTTCAGCAGGAGGTCGAAGATGCCACGCCCTGGGAGGAGACCCTGACCCGGCTGGCCCAGCTGGCCAGCATGCGCAGCGGACCCCAGCCGGTGCCCGGCGTGCGCCGCGCGCCCCAGGCACCCCAGCGGCGGGGGCGTGGATGAGAAATGCACTCGCGGCGCTGCTTCGGGTGCGGGACGCCCACAAGAAGGTGGCCGAGCGCGACTTCGGTGCTGCCGAGCGTGCCCGGATCATCCAGGAAGAGGAGGTGGAAGGCCTGCACCGCGCGGTGATATCGTCCCACACCGGTGATGAACTCGGATATCCAGGGGGGGACGCCTCCTGGCTGGCCATCGAGCACAGCTACCGGCTTCGCATGCAGGTGAGAATTCGCAAGGAGCAGCAGGTGTTGGTTCAACGCGCGCAAGACGCAGCAGCCCAGCGGGAGCGCCTCATCGAGGCGGACCGGGAGCGCCGCGTCGTCGAGATCGCGTTGGAGCAGCATGACGCTGAGGTCGCCCTCGAGCTGCGCCGGGCCGATGGACGCAAGCTCGACGCCCTGGCCGGCGCGCGCTGGTGGCGGGAGAACGCGTCATGACCAGCGCCCGTCTTCGCCAATGGGGCCTGCTGGCCGTACTCGCGGTGGCCACCGGCGTGATCGGGGTCGGCGTCTCGGCCCTTGGCGCGCCCGATGGCGACCCCGCCAATGACCTGTCCTTGCGCCCCTCGCCCGATCTCGGTCGCGAGGAGGTCATGCGCCTGCTCGCCCGAAAAGAGCAGAGCCTGCGCGAGCGGGAATCGGCGGTGGACAAGAAGGAGGCCGACCTGCGCGCCGCCCAGGAAGAGATCGAGCAGCGACTGGCCGCCCTGCAGGCCCTGCGGGACGATCTGCGGGTGCAATTGGGTGATCTCGACGCCGAGCGCGAGGCCCGCATCACCCACCTCGTCAAGATGTTCGAGGCCATGCGCCCCAAGCAGGCCGCGGGAATCCTCGAGGTCACCGAAGACAGCGTGGCCCTCGAGGTGCTCGAGCGCATGAAGAAGGACAAGGCGGGCAAGGTCCTGGCTGGGATGACCCCCGACCGCGCCGCCTTCTTCGCCGAAGCGATCGGCGATGCCGCCCTCAAGCCGGAGTTGAATTGAGCGCCGGTCTTCTCCCATTTTCGATTCTGGGTGCCCCGGCGCCCGGCGCCAAATCCAGCCCCCAGGCGGCCGCCGTCCGCCGGTGCGGCCGGCGCTGCGCGCCCGCTGGCGCTGGCGGTCGCGACCTCCCCGCCGCGCTCCCTCGCGACGGGCTGGGAGGCGGCGCTGGGACTGGCCCAGGGCCCAGAGGCCGTCGCGGTCCGGTCCGGCCCCTCCGCCGCGACGCGTCCGACCAGCCCGCAGCCCGCTGCCGACGATCTGTCGGTGCTGCTGGCCTCCTACCTTCAATCGCCGATGGCCAACCCGGCGCCGGCCCTGCACCCGCTGGGTGCTGCCGCTTCGATTGGAGAGGCCGCAGGGCCACAAGGCGGGCTGCCGCTCCCTCCACATCGCGGCTGCCTGGCCCTCCGGCCGCAGCAACGCCGGCAACGCCCGCTGCGCTGCTGGGCGGGGGCGCCGCTGCCCGGGCGGCCGTGGCCCGGCGCCGCTTCGCGCTGCACCGCAGCCGACCTCGGCCCCGACGGCTGCCACCCACGCCGCGGTCCGCATCAGCAGCCCGCAGCCGGTGGATCTGCTGGCCGCTCCGGCGCGGCCGCCGCCGCCTTGCAGTCAGGCACCCGCCCCGACACCTTGCACAGCACCCCCTGGCTGGGCCTGGATGGGCCGGAAGAACCCGCTGCCGCTGCGCCGAAGGGGCCCAGCCGGGCGCGGCTGCGGCGCCGGGACGCAGCCTGGCGGCGCTGCCGACGGCTGCCCGCGCCGCCTTGCCCCCAGCGTGCGGGCCGCCGTGGCCAGCGCCCCTGCCCGAGCGTTTTGCCGCGTTGCCCGACCAGCTGCGGGCCCAGGCCGCGGCTCCCTTGGCGCAGCCATCGCTGCCGCCCGCCGCTCCCGCGACTGGCGGCCTCCCACAGGCGGCTCCCGTGGACCGCAGCACTCCGGTCGCGCTGCTGCGCGCCGCCGATGCGGATCCGGCCGCCTTGGGGGAGGACGCCGACAGCGACGCCGGCGCCGCGCCTCGGCAGGATGCGGTCGCCCGCAGCGGTGCAGAGCCTGCGGTCCGCTCCCGTCCCGTGGTAGCCGAGCTGTCTGTCGCCAGCCGGGCCCCCGCAGGCCCCACCCTCGCCGACCCCGCGCTGCCCGGCGGTTTGCGGGCTCCCTCGGCGCCGATCACCACCACCCAGCTGGCGGCGGACGGGCGCTTCACCGACGGCAAGTTGCCCCAGCAAGCGGGCGTCACCATGCCCCAGAAGATCGAGGTCGACATCCAGGATGGCGAGCACGCCCTCAAGGTCACCCTGGCCCAAGAGGCCGATGGCCTGGTGGTCGAGGTGCGGTCGCCCCGCGAGGCCGTGGCCCAACTGCGCGCCTTGGAACCCGAGGTCGATGCGGCGCTGGCCGATAGCGGCTACGATCTGGACTCCTATGATGCGCGAGAGCACGGGGACGCCCAAGGGCCGGGACCCGATGCCGGCGCCCACCCCGCGCGCCCCTCGCGCACCCCTGCCGGGTCGGCCGCCGCCGGCGCCCCAGCAGCCCAAGCCCCCGCGGTGTCCCCCGACGGGCAGGGCCGCTTGTTGAGCCGAGAGGCCTGAGGAACACGCCATGAGCACCAACAGCGTCAGCTTGAACAACGTCAGCCACACCAGCGACGTGCCGTCGACCACGACGGCGGCCACGCAGGAGCTGGGCCAGGACGCCTTCCTGAACCTGCTGGTCACCCAGCTGCAGAACCAGGACCCCCTGAACCCCCAAGAGAACGGCGAGTTCATCGCCCAGCTGGCCCAGTTCAGCCAGGTCGAGCAGCTCACCAATGCCAACGACGCGCTGGGGCTCCTGTACCAGGCCATGGCGTCGATGAACAACGCCAGCATGACCCAGCTGCTGGGCAAGAATATCCGCGCTTTCGGAGACACCTTCCACTACGAGGGCGCAGGCAGCACCGACATCCTCTTTGATGCCACCGACGCGGTGGCCACGGCCACCCTCACCATTCAGGACGAGAACGGCAAGGTGGTCTACTCCACCGAGATGGGACCCCTCGAAGAGGGCGAGGGCAGCTACACCTGGGATGGCAACTCCCTATCGGGCGGCGACGCCCCCGAGGGCGACTACACCTTCAGCATCACCGCGCGGGACAGCGATGGGAATGAAGTGGTGGTGCAGGAGATCATCGAGGGCGAGATCGACGGCATGTCCTTTGAGAGCGGCACCCCGGTGCCCTCCATCCGCGGCGTCGAGGTCTCGCTGGCCGACATCATCTTCGTCAGCACCGCCGAGGACGCCGCCGAAGAGGATGCCCGCGAGGGCTCCGTCCAGTGAGCATTCAAGGCGTCGGAAACCGGCTCTGGCCGGCCGCACCCGCGACCGAGCGGGGGGCCGCTGCGCCCCGGACCGCCTTTGACGCCCTGCTGGATCAGGCGGTCGGACCGACGTCCGCGCCGCTCGACGACCCCACCGAGGGCTCCTCGGTCCGCTTCTCCAAGCACGCCCTCGCCCGGCTGCGCAGCCGGGGGTTGGACGTCAGTCACGCCGATGTCGCCGATCTGGAGCATGCAGTCGACCGCCTCGCACAACACGGCGCAAGGGAGAGCCTCGTTCTCCTCGCCGATCAGGCCTTTGTCGTCGGGGTCCCCCGGCGTACCGTGATCACCGCCATGCCTCGGGATGAGGCCATCGGGAGCATCTTCACCAATATCGACTCTACGCTCGTCATTCGCTGAAGTCGCATGTCGAGCCGCTCCTCCGCGATATCGGAGGGGCTTTGCAGGCCGGACCAAGGGACAACCCGCGGAGGCCTGCCGAAGCCATTCTGAATGGATGGTTTCGACCGCAGATCTGGCCCACGATGGGTCAGGTACCCCCAGTCAGGCCTCACCATCCTCCAGGAGGATCCATGTCCCTGTTCACGACCATGAATGTCGCTTCGAGCGGCCTCGGCGCCTCGAGCACCAGCCTCAGCGTCATCGGCGACAACATCGCCAACATCAACACCACTGGGTACAAGGCCAACCGGACGGAGTTCTCCGACCAGCTGCCTCAAAACATCTATGGTTCGGGCGGCCCCAGCCAGCTCGGCACCGGTGTGGGCTTGACCCGCATCTCGACCCTCTTCGGCCAGGGTTCGATCACCTCCACGGACAATGCGCTGGACATGGCCATCGGCGGCGACGGCTTCTTTGTCGTGAGCGACTCGGTGTCCGACTTCTACACCCGCGCCGGCGAGTTCTTCTTGGACGACGAAGGCTTTGTCGTCAGCGCCGAGGGCTTGAACCTGCAAGGCTACAACGCCACCAACGGCGTTCTGGGCGGCACGCTGGACGATCTTCAGATCGACCTGGACGCCATCGCCCCGGCCGAGACCTCCACCATCACCATGTCCGCCAACCTCTCCGCCGAAGCGGACTTCGCGACCACCCCGGTGGCCGCCCTGGTGCTCAACACCGGCACCGGCGACACCCTCGAAGATGCGGCCAACCAGGCGGACTTCGCCACCTCGGTGACGGTCTATGACTCCTTGGGCGTGGCCCACGAGGTCACGGTGGTCTTCGAGCGCACCGGCACCAATGACTGGGACTGGTATGCCCTGGTGGATGCCGGCGAGGCCGAGATCACCGCCTTGGGCTCCACCGGCACGGCGGGGTCGGCCTATCAGATCAGCGGGGGGACGATGACCTTCGACACCTCCGGCAACCTGACCGCCTTCACCCAGACCGATACCACGGGCTTCAACTTCGAAGGCGCGTCGGCGGACCCGGCCTATGTCTTCGACTTCGGCATCGACACCGCGGGCAACCCGCTGGACGGCCAGGTGCGCATGAACAACGGCGAATCGGCGGTGACCGCGGTGACCCAGGACGGCTATGGCACCGGCATCCTGCTGAATCTCTCGGTGAATACCAGCGGCATCGTCACCGGCGTCTACAGCAACGGCGAAGAGCTGATCATGGGTCAGGTCGCCCTCGCGCGCTTCCAGAGCAACCAGGGCCTGGACCGCGTCGGTGGCAACCTCTACCGCGAGACCATCGATTCCAACAGCCCCGCCATCGGCGCGCCCGATACCGGTGGCCGCGGCACCATCGCTGGGAATGCACTCGAGCGCAGCAATGTCGACCTTGAAGAGCAGTTCGTGGAGATGATCACCAGCCAGCGGTCCTACCAGGCCAACGCCCGCGTGGTGAACACCGCCAACGACACCCTTCAGGAACTCGTCAACCTCGTGTAGCATGTCGGCGCGCGGTGCCGTCAGAGGCATGCTTCCGCGGCACCCGCGCCTGCTTGTCCGTCCGCAGCAGAGCATCCGGACCCCGCCGGGTGCAATCGCTTCGACAGGTCCCTCAAGCCGAGGACCCAAGGGGCCGATTCGAGGGGCGAGGTGAGAGCCATGGACCTTGCAACAATTATCGGGCTGCTCGCGGCCTTGGGGCTGACGGTCGCGTCGATCATGCTCGGCAGCCCGCTGCTGACCTTTTTCGACCTGCCATCGACCCTGCTGGTCATCTTTGGGACCTTTGCCATTCTGGCCGTGGGCTTTCCTGCGAGCCACATGAAGAATGCCTGGAAGGTCATGATGAAGGGCTTCCGCACGGACGCGCGGTCGCCCGATCAGGTCCTCCAGCTCATGCGCGAGATGTCCTCGCGGGCCCGGCGCGAAGGCGTGCTGGTCCTCGAAGACATGGCCCGGGAGCAGAAGGACGAGTTCCTGAAGAAGGGCATCCAGATGGTGGTGGACGGCCACGACCCTTCCGCCATCGAAGAGGTGCTCTACAACGAGGTCGACAAGATCGCCGAGCGCCACAAGTCGGGCTCTGACTTCTTCGAGCAGTTCGGCACCTTCGCGCCTGCAATGGGCATGATCGGCACGCTCATCGGCCTGGTGCAGATGCTGCAGAAGCTCGACGACCCCAGCGCCATCGGCCCGGCCATGGCCGTGGCCTTGTTGACCACCTTCTATGGCGCGGTCATTGCCAACCTATTTGCGCTGCCGCTGGCCAACAAGCTCAAGATCCGCTCCTCGGAGGAGGTCGCGGAGAAGCTGCTCATCGTGCAGGGGCTGCTCAGCATCCTGGCCGGCGAGAGCCCGCGCTTCCTGGTGGACCGCCTCAACGCCCAGCTGCCCCCGGGTGAGCGCCTGAGCGAGGCCTCCTGATATGGGCAAGCGCCGCGAAAAGAAGGCCGCCGGCAGCAGCGGACCGTCGGCCCCCTTCTGGATGGTCACCTACTCCGACATGGTGACCCTGCTGCTGACCTTCTTCGTGATGATGATGGCCATGGCCAATTTCGAAGAGGTCGGCCGGGTGGAGGCGGTGTTGGAGAGCATTCGGCTGGCCCTGGGGGCGGGCGGGCAGCACCAGACCCTGCTGGGGGTGAGCCCCAACGAGATGAACCAGCCCAGCGAGCTGCAGCCCCTCGACGAGATGCAGCCCATCATGGCGGAGCTGCGCGAGTCGCTGGCCCGCCACGTCTCCGACGACATGGTGCGCATGACCCGCACCCAGACCGAGATTCGGGTGTCCCTGAGCGACCGGGTGCTCTTTGCGCCCAGCAGCGACGTCTTGCATCCTGCGGCCTATGGGCTGCTGATGAGCCTGGGCGAGGCCCTGGCCAACCACCCCGTCAATGTGCGGGTCGAAGGTCACACCGACGCCACGGGCAGCGCAGAGGCCAACTGGCGCCTGTCGGCCTTGCGTGCGGTCGCGGTGGTCACGGCGCTGCAGGCCTCGGGCGGAATCGACGGGCGCCGCTTGGAAGCCCACGGCTATGGGTCCTACCGGCCGTCCTCGCCCGAGGGGGGTGACACGACCTGGGATCGTCGGGTAGAACTCGTCATCCAGTCGAAGAGCCCCATCGCCTACGACGCCATCTACAAGATCGAGCAGATCACCGGAGGGATCGATGGCCGATGAAGCTGCGGCACCCGAAGCGGCCGCCTCTGACAAGAAGAAGGGCATGCTCCCCATCATCCTCGCGGTCGTCGGCACGCTGGTCGTGGCTGGCGCGGGCGGGCTGGCAGGGGGCTACTTCCTCTTTGGTGGCGAAAAGCCGGCCGGGGCGGCCGGGGCGGCCGGGGCGGCCGGGGCCGATGGCAGCAAGGCGGCCGCCAGCGGCGACGCCATGGTGCCCGACCTGGGTGCCAGCAGCGAGGTGATCTCGCTGGGGGCCTTCACCGTCAACCTGCGCGACAGCGCGGGCGGTCGGCTGCTGCAGATGGATGTCTCGGTGGAGGGGGACGGCAGCGCGGGCACCATGGTGGAGGAGCGCGAGGCGCAGCTTCGCGACGCGATCCTGATGCTGGCCAGCGACTACACCTACCTGGAGCTCGAAGGCGTGGACGGCAAGATGCGGCTTCGGGACGAGATCCACCGCCGCGTCAACATGGTCCTCGCCCCCGAGAAGGTGAGCCGGGTCTATTTCACCGCATTCGTGGTTCAATAGTCCGACGATCCCCGTGAGCCGATCGGTTACGGCGGTCGGCCACGAAAAAGGGCGACATGTCCGCAGATCCCACCGCCGTCCTGCTCTCTGGGCGCAGCCGACATACCGAAGCCGCCATGCCTGCGGTGGAGGAATTTTTCCGGGCGTTGACCCTTCGCGTTCGCGCGCGGATGGTCAACCGCAGCTCGTCCAACTTCCAGGTGCGCCTGGCCAGCGTCGGCGTGCAGACTCTGGTGGATGTCAAAGACGACGCCCGCTTTCGGGGCTCGGGCGTCTACGGCCTGCTGCGCTTCGACACCCCCCGCATCCCGGGCATGGCGGCCTTGCAGCGCCCCCTGCTCACGCGGATCATCGGCGCGATGCTGGGTGACGATGGCGAGGACGGACCGGGTCCCGACGGCGAGGTGCGCCCGCTCAGCCCGGTCGAGGCCCGCATCGCCCAGCGGATCTTTGCTGATCTCGCCAGCGATCTGATCGAGACCTGGCCCCTGTTGCCCCCGCCGCCGATCTTCCTTGACGGGCCCCCGGGCAACGCGCGGGTGGTCGAACAGCACGGCGGGGATGAGGAGGTCTTTGTGGCCAACCTCGAATTCGGGCCCGACGACGCGCCCTATGGTCTGCTCTGCGCCGCGGTGCCCACCCAGGTCCTGCGCGCCCTTGGCCAGCCCCGCACCACTACGGCCGACCCCGCCAAGCGGCCCAAAATGGAGTTTTCGCGCGTGATGCCCGTCGAGGTCGAGGTGGTGGCCGAGGTCGCGCGGCTGCCCATGCGCGTGCGCGATCTGCGCGGGCTGGAGGTGGGCGATCTGGTCCCGCTGGGGCCGGTGCGCGACGCGGTGGTGCGGGTGAATGGCCGTCCCCTGCTCTCCGTAGAGCCCGGACACGCCAACGGGCAGCGCTCTGTGCGACTGCTCAACCGTCTCTCTTGACGGCTTCCCTTCGGAGGCGCCGACGTGCTATGGGTAGTCGCCGCCGAGAGGGACGGCGGACCCGCGCGCGGAGGACGTAAATGGCGAGGAGCAGCCAGGAAGGGCAAGACGAGGTCACCTTCCTCGGGGACATCCCCGTGGACGTGGTGATCGAGCTGGGGCGTCGGCGCATGGTGCTCAAAGAGCTCGCCGCGTTGAACCAGGACGACGTCGTCGAACTGGACCAACCCATGGATCGGGCCCTCGATCTGGTGGTGGGTGGCAAGGTGCTCGCACGCGGAGAGCTGGTGATGGTGGGCGATCGCGTCGCTTTGCGGGTCACCGAGATTGTCGGGCGGTCGAGGGAGGACGGGTGAAGCGGGCAGCCGCTGGCCTCGCCGCGGCGCTCGCCTTTGCTGCGCCCGCGGCGGGCCAGGACAGCAGCGTTGCCCCGGCGGACGCCCCAGCTGAAGCCGCCTATGGGCCCCCGCCGCCTCCCCAGGAGATGGGGCCCTTTCCGCCGGGCGAGGTGGCCGGATCCGCGGCTGCCCCGGCTGTGGGCGATCCGCCGGCTGCCACGCCCACGGTGGGCCCCGCGGATGGCGCTGCTGGGGGCACCGCGGAGAGCGCTGCAGAGGCGCAGTTCAAGCGGCTCTTTGGTGAGCAGGAACCGGCCACTGCCCCGGGCGGCGAGGCCACGGGCCCCGAGGGTCCCTCCGTGCCAGGCTGGCTTTGGGGCGTCGTCCTCCTCATGGTGGTCGCCCTCTTCTTTGCGCGCCGGACCCTCAACCTCAAGCGCAGCGACGACGAGGGCATCAAGGTCCTCAGCCGGGCCAGCCTGGGCAAAGACGGCAACATCGCCGTGCTCGAGGTGGGGGATGGCCAGGGTGGGCGGCGCCGGCTGATGGTGGGCTACGGCAGCGGCGCCCCCCGGCTGGTCGCCGATCTGACCCCCATCCCCGAGTTCGGCCGCATGGACTTCGAGGCGCCCCCCGCGCCGCGGTCCCTGCCGACGGCGCCCCGGGTCAGCCCCTCCACCCGCAACCGTGACCCCGGCGCTGCCGCGACAGAGGCCGGCGACCCCACCAGCACGCGCTGGGTCGAGGCCCTGCGGGCCGCCGAAGGCAGCCCTTCCCGCTCCGATCGCAAGGCGGCGCCCCCCGGCGTCAACCTCGAACGGCGGGGGGATCTCATCGCCGAAGTGCTCGCAGAGCGCAGCCGCCGCACGGTCCAGGTCGGGGACGGCTTCTCGTTGGACGATGTGGTGGGGGATGCCGGGGAAGACGCCGATGGCGGGGCTCCTGGGGTCACCTACACGGCCCGGGGCACCACCGGATGAACACCGCTTTGAAATGGCTGGTGATGCTGGTCCTGCTGCTGGCGCCGGCGCTGGCCTTTGCCCAGGCTGGCGACCCGGTGGGCGACGGCGTGCTGGATATGGCCGAAGAGGTCCGCACCATGCCGGTGGCCACCAGCGTGCGCGTGGTGGTGCTGCTGACGGCCCTGACCTTCTTGCCGGCCATCCTGCTGGTGATGACCCCCTTCACCCGCTTTGTGGTGGTCTTTGGCCTGCTTCGACAGGCCCTGGGTTTGCAGCAGAGCCCGCCCAACCAGGTGCTGGTGGGGCTGGCGCTCATGCTGTCCTTGCTGGTGATGGGGCCAACCCTGGACAAGGTCAAGGCCGACTCGGTGGACCCCTACCTGGCGGGCGAGATCACCACCGAGCAGGCCTATTCGAGCTTTATCGGCCCGATGCGCGGCTTCATGCTGACCAATACGCGGCGCACCGATCTGGCGGCGGTCATGGAGATGGGCCGGCTGGCCCGCCCCGACAGCCTGGACGATGTGCCGACCTCGGCGGTGGTGAGCGCTTTTGTGCTCTCTGAGCTCAAGACCGCCTTCGTCATCGCGGTAAAGGTCTACCTGCCCTTCCTGGTGATCGACATCGTGGTGGCCAACATCCTGCTTGCCATGGGCATGATGGTGCTGCCGCCGGTCATCATCTCCTTGCCCTTCAAGCTGCTGCTCTTCGTGCTGATGGATGGTTGGACCTTGCTGGTTCGCTCGATGGCCGCCGGTTTCGGACTATGAAGTCCCAGGAGTTTCCATGGACGTGAGCGAAGCCATCACCTGGGGGCAGTACTCGGTCATGACCGTGGCCCTGCTCAGCGGGCCCCCGCTCCTGGTGGCCATGGTCACGGGCCTGCTGATCAGCCTCTTTCAGGCGCTGACCCAGATCCAGGAGATGACCCTGGTCTTTGTGCCCAAGATCGTCGCCGTGATCCTCACCATGACCCTGATGGGCGGGTGGATGTTGACCCAGGCCGTGAGCTTCGGCGAACGCGCCTTCTCGTCGGCCGCGGTCATCAACAACTAGGGGGCGGCGTGCCCGGTCTCGGCTGGCTCGTGACAGGCGGACTGGTCGCGGGGCGCATCTCGGGCCTCTTCCTGATCATGCCGGTCTTCAGCATGACGGGCGTGCCCGCGCAGGTGCGCATCATCGCGGCCTTGGCGCTGGCGGCCGTGGTGGGCCCGGTCGTGCCCCAAGCCGAGGTGCCCGGCGCTGTGGGCACGCTGCTGCTGGGCATGGTGGGCGAGGTCATGGTGGGGGTGCTGCTGGGCGGTGTGGTGCGCTTCTTCTTTGGCGCCCTGGCCCTGGCGGGCGAGCTGATGGGCTCGCAGACCGGTCACGGCTCGGCCCTGCAATTCGACCCCACCCTCCAGCTCAGCCAGGGCCCGGTGGGCGCCTTGGGGACCTTTCTGGCCTCGGCGGTCTTTGTCGGGCTGGACATGCACCTGCAGCTGATCATGGCGGTTGGGGACTCCTTCTGGCTGCTGCCGGTGGGCAAGGTGGCCGACCTCACGGGGGGCGGGCTGTACTGGCTGGAGTCGATTCGGGGCGTGATTGAAGGCGGGGCCCGACTGGCAGCGCCGGTCATCGCCCTGGTCTTCATGAGCAACCTCTTTGTGGCCGTGGTCACCCGGCTCTCTCCCCAGATGAACATCTTCTTCAGCGTGGGCATCATGCTGAACCTGATCGGGGGGCAAGTCATGTACTATGCAGTGCTGCCGCATGTTCTGGTGGCACACGTGGATATGGTGCGCGACGCCATGGACTACCTGCCGCAGATGATTGAGACCCTGGCGGGGCGCTGACGATGTCGGACGACGCCGCACAGGAGAAGAGCCACGAACCGACCGCCAAGCGGGTCAAGGAGTTCCGCGACAAGGGGCAAGTGCCCAAGTCGCAGGACGTTTTGCAGAGCTTCGGCCTGGCCTTTGGCGGAATCGTCGTCTATATGGCCATGCCGATGGTGGGGCGCGGGCTGGGGGAGGTCATGAGCCTCTGCTACTCCCGCATCCCGGCGGCGGAGATGGGCTTTGCAGGGGTGGCCGAGCTGACCGGCAGCATCCTGGTCCTGGTCGCGGGCATGCTGCTGCCGGTGGTGGGCATCCTCTGGGCCTTGATGTTGATAGTGGCCAGCATCCAGAGCCGGGGGGCCTTTCCCAAAGAGCCCTTCAAAGTGGACCTGCAGAAGTTCAACCTCTTCACCGCCTTTCAGGAGAAGTTCCTCTCGACCAAGCCGCTGATGGAGGCCTTCAAGGCGGTGCTCAAGCTGGTGCTCATCGGCGGCCTGATCACGGCGGCCATGTGGGATCGGCGAGGATTGTTCACGTCGCTGGTGACGCTGCCCCCCGGAGCGCTGCTCAAGGTCTTTCAAGAGATCGTCTTCGTCATCCTCACCCGGGCGCTGCCCGTGGCCTTCTTCATCGCCATCGTCGACTACGCCTATGAGTGGTACCGGCTGCACGAGAAGATGAAGATGACCCGCGAGGAGATCAAGGAGGAGCACAAGAGCACCGAGGGTGACCCCCACCTCCGGGCTGCACGAAAGCGGCGGGCCCTCGAGATCGCGATGGCCCGGACCAGCCGCAACGTGTCCAAGGCCGACGTGGTGATCACCAATCCCACCCACTACGCCGTGGCCTTGCGCTACCGGAAGTCCGAGGCCCCGGCCCCGGTGGTGGTGGCCATGGGCGTCGAGGCGGTGGCGCTCCGCATCCGCGCCGAGGCCACCCGACACGACATCCCCCAGATCGAGAACCGCACCTTGGCCCGCGCCCTCTATGCCGGCTCCAAAGAGGGCAAGATGATCCCCGAAGAGCTCTATGGGGCTGTGGCGCGCGTGCTGGCGGTCATCCTGCGGCGGCGAAAGGCGAGGGGACAACACCTGATGCGCTGATCGCCCGGCGCGGGACCCGCGGGCCTCAGAAGGGCTGGGTCATGCGCAGGTAGAGCTGCAAGGGGCGGTCTGCGTCGCTGAGGGAGGCCTTTTGGGTCCATAGGGGGCCCGCCAGCCAGATGCCCAGCAGGGTGGGGCGGGCGCCCAGCACGTCGCCGGTGAAGGCTGCGCCGCCGGTCCAGCCCAGGGCCGCCACGCTGCTGCCCTCGCGGAGGCTGTCGCTGGCTGCGGGCAGGGGCGCGCCCAGCCAGCCCGCCTCGACGCCACCCTGGAGTTGGATGTCGCTGAGCCACAGCAGCGGTCCGGGAATGGAGGCGAAGCGGAGCACCTGCCAGCGCAGCTCGGACCCGGCGACGACCAGCTGGCGGCCGACCGCGGCTGCGGGGTGATGCCGGACACGCCGCCGCTGCCGCCCAGACTGAGCAGGCGGTGGGCGACGTCGCCGCCGGCCAGGCCCAGGCGCAGGCGACCTGCCAGGGCCACGCGACCCCAGGCGCTCACCAGCCCGGTGGCCGTGGTGGACATGGCCCCCCAGCGCTGCTGGCTGGCCAGGACCTGTCCGCCGCTGATGCCCAGGCTCAGCCGGTGGCCCTTGCGGGGGAAGAG
The DNA here is from genome assembly GCA_018401435.1 of Deltaproteobacteria bacterium. Classification (GTDB taxonomy): domain Bacteria; phylum Myxococcota_A; class UBA796; order UBA796; family UBA2385; genus M30B51. The sequence continues at coordinate 151,363 of JAGYJW010000012.1, forward strand.
GTCGTCGGTGCGGGTGTCCCAGGAGCCCCCCGCGTAGAGATCCACCGCCACGCGGCCATCGTCCACCGGGCGGTAGGCCGGCTTGAGCAGGGCCGGGCCGCCCCCGAACCACAGGCGAAAGGGGCGAGAGCGGCGATCTTGCAGGGGGCCGAGGTAGAGATACCAGGTGCCGGCCAGCGACAGGCTGTCCTGGGGGGAGATGGCGGCGGTCAGGCCGATGGCTTCGCGCGTCTCGTATTGCCTGCGAAAGATGAGGTTACCCCCTGCATCCAGGCCGCCTCCCCGCAGCGAGAAGTCGCTCCACCACAGGTAGGCCACCGTGGTCCAGCGGGTGGGCCAGCGGTCGTCGGAGCGCCGGTGCTGGTGTATCAGGCCATCGGGATCGACCACCACCCGGGCGGGCTTGCTGTCCAGGAGCAGCGTGTGGTGGGACTCGCCCGGGTTGGCATCCCAGACCTCGCGGTGGCCGTCCACGTCGATGGCGATGGGCTCGCTGGGCACGCTTGGGCTGGCTTGTCGGTGGACCTGCACCCGCCACTGCCCGTCGTCGGCGCGGTCCACGGCCACCGACAGCTCTTCGTCGGGAGGCGCCCTGCGCCAGGCGGAGATCTCCACCGGAGGCAGGCCGAGGGCCTGGGCCGCGGCGTCCAGCTCAGCCCCCTGCAGCATGGCCCAGGCGAGGCGGGTGCTCAGGCCCTCGCCATAGCGCAGGTCGATGCGGCGGCTGACCGCTGCCCCCGGGCTGCGGGGATCCACCACCTCCAACAGGTCGTCTTCGACGCGGTCACCCGGCCAGGTCTCGCCGAAGACCTCGCTATAGAAGGGCAAGCGGCCGTCGTAGAGCAGCTCGTCCACCTGGGGGATCCAGGCAAAGAGGCCCAGGGCCTCGCGCAGATCGATGTCCTCCTGGCTGCGGTCGGCCAGCGCGGCGGCGGCGACAGAGCGCTCCCAGGGGTCTTCGATGGGCAGCCCGGCCATGAGCACCCCGGCTCGGACCGGGGCGCGGTGAAAGCTCGCCAGGCCGCCCGAGACCCGAAAGGCCCGGTCGGACAGGAAGAGCAGGCCAGGACCCGGCCGTGTCAGGCGCCGGCGGGAGGGCGTCTCGACCACGATGAGGTCCGGGGCGCTGGGGCCTGGCCAATCCTCTGCGATCAAGGCCTGAAGGCGCCGGTCCCGCCGCCCGCGCCGGGGCCCTTGGTCCACCAGGGTCACCCGTCCGGCCGGCAGCTGGAGCTGCTGCACGCGGGCCCGGGGCAGCACGGCCAGGGACAGGCGTTCGGCGGCGCCCGACCAACGCAGACTGCGGTCCCCCACCGATCGGTTGAGGACGCCGGTGTGGCCGGGCGGCAGGTGCAGCTGCACCTCCCAATCCACCACCGCCGCCGTGTCGCCGCGCATGGGTTGGGGGTGCCAGAGCCCGTTTGCAAAGAGGCCCCGCCCGGGCACCATGCCCGAGGCGTCGTATCGACGGGGCAGGATGCTGTGGAAGAGGTAGCGGCCCTCCCCCCGGGCCTCGACATAGACCCAGCCCTGCTCGGGGGCGCCGGGAAAGGTCAGGCGCAGCAGCTGATCATCGGTGGGGATGGGCAAGGAGGACAAGGCGTCGACCAGCCGCAGGCCCTCCCCGTCCAGCACCTCGATCTCGCCCGTGATGGTCTGGAGGTCGGCGCCCACCGTGGCTTCGACGCGCAGGGTGGGCCGGCCCCAGGCACGCGTGCCCGGCCCCAACCAGAGCAGCAGCGCGACCAGGAGCGGCAGCAGCCGGGCCGGCCGCGGCTGGGGGCTAGTAGACGTAGCCGAGGCCGACATTGGCCGTGCTGAGGGACCGGGGGGCGAGGGTGGCCCCCGCCAACACCTGGAAGTCGCCGCTCAGAAGCCGGAAGCCCAGGTGCAGGTTGGCCGGCCGGAAGCCATCGGTGAAGCTGTCCTTGTTGCCAAAGCCCGATACGGCGCGCACGCCAAGGGACTCCTGCTCTTCCGTGGACATCTGGGGCCGGGCGTTGATCCAGAGCATGCCCACGCCGCCATAGGGGGAGAAGCTGCCCTCGTTGATGCCGACCTTGCGGCCAAAGGGCACGGTGTAGCCGACGCTCATCGTGCCATCCATGACGCCCAGCTCCAGCTCATCGTTGCCGATATAGCCGGAGTAGCCCAGCTGCAGGGTGAGGTCGGGCAGCTTGCGGTAGCCTTCGACCAGGCCCCAACGGCCGTAGCCGCCCACGACAGCCTGCCGGGAGAATGCGATATAGCTGAGGTTTGCCCCGACCTCCAGCGAGAGGGGCAGGCCCTTGCGCACGCCCACCCCCGGCATCCACATGACGTGGCTGGGGTCGGCGTCGGGGTGCACGCGCTCCCAGGGGGCCGGGTTGGACTCGGAGTCGGTGAAGGCGTCCAAGAAGGCCACGGACTGGGTGAAGGCCAGCTGAAAGCCGCTGATGCCCAGCGTCTCTGCGGGAGCCAGGGGCTTGTTGGCGATGGCGGTGCCCAGCTCTCGGACCACGGTCTCGTAGGCGGTGCGGGATGCGCCCGTATCGGTGAGGGGGCTGCCATTGACCGTGGACAAGGCGCGCAGGCTCACGTCATCGGGCCAGGCGGCCTGGGCCGAAGCGGGGAGCAATGCCGCGAGCAGGGGCAGCGCGCGCAAGGTGGTCATGAGCCTCAGCTCCAGCGGGATGGCCCGGGGAAGCTACCCGGCCTGTCCCTCGGCTTCAAGGACCCCAGCCCGGAATCGGCCGGCTGGCGTCGCCCTGGCCCGCCTCAGGTCTGGGAATCCGCGTCGCCTACCGGCGCGTGGGCCGACCGTGCGGCGGCGATCCGGTCGGCATCGAAGCCGCCGTCGTCGTCCTGCAGCCAGGCGTAGTCCACCTGCTGGCCGTCCACGAGGGTGAAGGCCGGGCGCCACTCGGGCTTGCGCGTCCACAAGAAGGCTCCTCCCCACATGGTTGCGGCCTCTGCAGCGATGAAGCCCAGGGCGCCGGAAAGCACGGCCTGGGCCACGCCGCCCAGCTGCTTGCTGAGGAGCAGGGCCTGGAAGGCCTCGCGTGCGCCTTCGCCGGCGATGGTGGGACTCAGCAGGGTGGCGAGGATCTGGATGGTGGAGCCAAAGACGATCGGCCAGAACTCGGCCGTCGCCACGCCGATGGCCAGGGCGGTGAAGTAGTAGACCGCCGCGGTGGTGAAGTGGGTGACGAATTTGCCCACCAGGCAGGCCATCAGCAGCCCGACCTTGCCCCGGTATGCGCCCACCGAGGCGGTGAAGCCCTTGAGGGTAGAGACCAGCTTGCCGCTGAATTTCCGGGCAAAGGGAAGGGCGCCGAAGAGGCCGCCGGCCAGGCCTTCGACCGTGTGCATCAGCCCCTCGATGAGCACCGGCCAGACCAGCCCGGCCACCACAACCGCAGAGACGCCGCCGGCGACCGCCAGGATGGCCCCGGCCAGCAGCGGCGCGCCTTCGGGCTTGCCCGCCTGGGTCATCACATCGACGATGACGGAGTAGCCAAAGGGCAGCGTGACCACCATGCCCAAGAACAGGCCGGTGACGCCGATGAACTTTTCGAGGGTCTTGGCGGTGATGACCCGGGGCCACTGGTTGCTGTAGCGGCCGGCCTCGTAGAGGGTGTAGCCATCGAGACCCAGGGTGCTGGGCAAGAAGGTGCCGATGAAGCGGCCAATCAAGAAGGCCGTCATGATCTTGCGCCAGAAGGGGAAGCGGATGCCCTGGCCCACCAGCAGCAGGTGCCAGGACCAGGCGCTGGCGATGACCCCGACAAATTTCACGGACATGGCCACCAGCGCGAAGACCACGAAGGTGGTGCTGTCCACCGTGTCGATGTAGGCGTCGATGGCCGAGTAGACCGGAAGTCGCCCCCCGCCCTCAATCTCGATGGGATGCCGCAGCAGGGCCATGCAGCCGGCGAGGGTGAAGAGCACCTTGGAGACGGTGTCCACCGGGCGCCGCGTGGCCTTGTCCAGGCCGCGACGGCCCAGAAAGAAGGTGACCGCGGCGATCAGGAGCAGGCCGATGGCCGCAAGTCCCAGGCGGCCGGACCAGGCGAACCAGCTCAGACCGGTGAAGGCCGCGCCCGAGGCGGCGATGAGGATCCAGGACTGCATGGGGCGTCTCCAGGCGGTGCACCCGCCCCGGGGGCGGTCTCAGCCGGGGCCGCATAACGGGCCGGTGGGCGGGCAGGCACCTTCGCGCGGGCTCAGCCGCCGATGCCCGTCATCACCCCCTCGAAGAGGGTGCCGCCTTCGACCTGGCAGTCGTGGCCTTCGGGCTTGCCATAGACCATCTCGCGGATGGCAGCTTGCAAGGCGGCGTCATCGGCACCCCCGCGCATCAGGTCGCGCAGGCTGGGCGTGTCTTCGTGGGCCAGGCAGGTGCGGAGGTGGCCGTCAGCGCCCAGGCGCAGCCGGTTGCAGGTGGCGCAGAAGTGCTCGCTGAGGGGGGAGATGAAGCCCACCCGCAAGCCATTCTCGACGATGCGCCAGCCGCGGGCGGGGCCGGCGTCGGGGCCGGATCGACCCTCGGGCACCAGCGTGTAGACCTCGGCGAGGCGATCCCGCAAGACGCGGGCGGGCACCGTCTGGTGCCAGCGGGCCTCGAAGGGCATATATTCGATGAAGCGCAGCTCGGTATCGCTCTGGCTGCGGGCGGCATAGTCCACGAGATCGAAGATCTCGTCTTCATTCTCGCCCTTTAGGATCACCGCGTTGAGCTTGATGGGGCCGATGCCGGCGGCCCGCGCCGCGTCGATGCCCCGCAGCACCCGCGCCAGGTCGCCCCCCCGGGTCAGCCGAGCAAAACGATCGGGTTTCAGGCTGTCAATGGACACATTGATGCGCTTGAGGCCGGCTGCGGCGAGGCGCTCGGCCAGCACCGGCAGGGTGTGGCCATTGGTGGTCATCGAGAGGTCTTCGATGCCGGGCACCGCCGCCACCGCCGCCACCAGCTTGTCGATGTCGGCCCGCAGGGTGGGCTCTCCGCCGGTGAGGCGGATCTTGCGCACGCCGAGCTCCGCAAAGGCGCCCACCAGGCGTCCCACCTCCTCAAAGCTGAGCAGGTCGCTGCGCGGCATCCAGGTCATGCCTTCGGCCGGCAGGCAGTAGACGCAGCGGTAGTTGCAGCGGTCGGTGACGCTCACCCGCAAGTAGCTGTGGACGCGCCCGAAGCGGTCCGCCAGGGGTGGGCGCCGCTCGCTCAAGCGCCCAGGCCCAAGCGGGTGGCGACACTCGCGGCAAGCTCGTCGAAAATATCGGCCACATCGTGGTCTTCATAGGCGATGGGTCGGCCGCTGTCGCCCCCTTCGCGCACGTCGGGGTCCAGGGGGACCTGGGCCAGCAGCGGCACATCGTATTGGCTGGCGGTGCGGGCCCCGCCGCCCTCGCCGAAGGGGTGGACCTTGCTGCCATCGGGGAGCTTGAACCAGGACATATTCTCGACGATACCAAAGACCGGCACGTCGAGCTTGCGGAACATCTCGATGCCCCGCACCGCGTCGAGCACCGCCACATCCTGGGGGGTGGTGACGATGACCGAGCCCGACAGGTCCACCGCCTGAATCAGGGTGAGCTGGGCATCCCCCGTGCCGGGGGGGAGATCGATCACCAGGACGTCGAGCGGGTTCCAGTAGACATCCTGCAGGAACTGCCGCACCACGCCCATCACCATGGGGCCGCGCCAGATCACCGGCTCCTTGTCGTCCACCAGGAAGCCGATGCTCATCAGCTTCACGCCATAGGACTCCAAGGGGATGATCTTCTTGTCGTCATTGGCGAAGGGCTTGCCCTTGACCCCCAGCATCATGGGGATGCTGGGCCCGTAGATGTCGGCGTCCATGATGCCCACGTCCAGCCCCAGGCGCCGCAGCGCGATGGCGAGGTTGACCGCCACGGTGCTCTTGCCCACGCCGCCCTTGCCCGAAGCCACGGCCAGGATGTGCTTGACCCCGGGCAGGCGCTGCTTCTGGATGGGGCCGCCGTGGGGCTGCATGCCGCCGCCCTCCATGCCCTTCACCGGCGCGGGCGCGGCTTTGGCCTTCGCGGCCGGGCCGTGGTTGTGGCTGTGGCTGTGGCCATGGCTGTGGTCATGGGCGGGGGGCGCCGCCGCGCCGCCCGATACGGAGAGGTTGCAGACCACCTCACCCTTCCAGCCCACGCGTTCGATGTTGCGGACCAGGGCATCCTTGAGCCGATCGCGCTGCTCCTGGCTGTGCTGCCGGGTGGTCTGCAGGGTGAAGGCGATGCGGTCGTCGGTCATCTCCGCATCGCGAATCATGCCGGCCAACCAGAGGCTTCGCCCGGTGAGCGGGTCCCGGACGCGGGTGGCGGCGGGCTCCAGGATGGCGTTGGCGGCTTCGTCGGACACGGGGGGCTCCAGCAAGGACGGGGGGACAGGCTAACCGCGCCACAGGCTCCGACGAGGGGGCAGCCCCTTGCGACCCCTCAGCGTTGGGACCACCGCAGCACCAGGGTGGACAGGGCCTGGGAGGGCGTGCCCACCTCGCGCTCCCAGGAGCCGTCAAAGCTGTAGATGCGGCCGCCCCGGCGGATGTAGACCGTGTCGGCTTCCAGGGCGAAGAGCTCGCCCCATTGGGGCAGGCGACGCCCGGTTCGGGCCTCGGAGAGGGGGTCTGGATCCCAGTCCGCCGCGGGAAGGTAGCCGTCGCCTTCGCGCTCCGCCACCACACCAACCTTGGCGGGAAAGCGGTGCAGCGCGATGATCTCGGGATTGGGGGAGGCCTCGCGCACCAGGAGCACCTTGCTGCGGGCCCGCAGCAGGTCGGGGTAGCCGCAGGCCACCCAGGTCTCGCCGTGCTCGGTGGTGACCTGGGCCCGCTGCCCGGCCTGCTCCAGGACCTCGCGCACGGGCGCCAGGCGCGAGAGGCCGTCGGGCAAGGGGGGGAAGCCCACCGCGCCCAG
>JAGYJW010000120.1 GCA_018401435.1 Deltaproteobacteria bacterium
GCCGCGTGCTGGCCGTGCGGGACGGCGTGTTGCGCATCGTGGGCCTGCCCTCGGCGCGGGTCGAAGAGCTGATCGAGTTCGGTCCGGGCCTGTCGGCCCTGGTGCTTGGACTCAGCAAGGATGGCGTCCAGGCGGCCATTCTCGACGATAGCGACCAGGCTCGCGTCGGGCAGCGCGCCCGTTGCACCGGCCGATTGGCCACCCTGCCTGTGGGCGATCCGGTGCTGGGCCGCATCCTCGACCCCATGGGCCGGCCCCTGGATGGGCGCCCCATTGTGGGCACCCGCGTGCCCATGCGCCTGGAGCGCGAGGCGCCAGGCATCCACGAGCGCGGCGCGGTGCACCAGCCGCTCTACACCGGCACCCTGGCCATCGACGCGATGTTCCCCATCGGCCGCGGCCAGCGAGAGCTGATCATCGGCGACGAGGGCACCGGACGAAGCTCCCTGGCGATGACCGCCATGCTGCGGCAGCGCGACACCGGGGTCATCTGCGTCTATGTGGCCATCGGCCGACGCCGGGCCGAGGTCTGGCAGGTGGCCGAGGCCCTGCGCGCCGGCGGCGTGCGCTATGTCGTCGTGTCCGCCCCCGAAGACGCCAGCGCGGCAACCCGCACCCTGGCCCCCTTCGCCGGCACCGCCGTGGCCGAGTTCTTCCGCGATCGGGGCGAGCACGCCCTGGTGGTCTACGACGACCTCACGGCCCACGCCGTGGCCTGGCGGGAGCTGTCCCTGCTGCTGGAGCGCCCGCCCGGCCGCGAGGCCTTCCCCGGCGACGTCTTCTACCTGCACGCCCGCCTGCTGGAGCGCAGCACCCAGCTGTCGGCCGAGGCCGGGGGAGGCTCCTTGACGGCCCTGCCCCTGGCCACCACCGAAGATGGCCGCCTGTCGGCCTATGTGCCCACCAACCTCATCGCGATCACCGACGGGCAGGTGGTCTTGTCCCGTGGCCTCTTCGCATCGGGCCAGAAGCCCGCGGTGGACGCCGGACTCAGCGTGAGCCGGGTCGGGGCGCGGGCCCAGGCCCAGGCCTTTCGTCACCTCGCCGGGCGCCTGCGCCTGGACTACGCGTCCTTCCTGGAGCTGGAGTCCTTCGCCCGGGTGGGCACCCGCCTGGAGGCCAGCGCCCAGCGTCGCCTGGAGGTCGGCCGCCGCCTGCGCAGGCTGCTGCAAACCCCGCGCCTGGCCCCCCAGGGCGTCATGGCCCAGCTCCTCCGCCTGAGCCTCGCCAGCCAGAGTGATTTGCTGATGCGCATTCCCGAGGATCGCGTGAGCGAGTTGGCCACCGCCATGGAGGCCGAGCTGCCCGCCCGCCTCACCGGCCTCACCGCCCGCCTCGAGGCCGAGACCGTGCTGTCGGCCGGGGACGAGGCGACCCTGGCCGAAGCCGTGGCCCGGTGGGTGGAGGCCCGCTTGCTTCCCGAGGCCGCCCATGGCTGAGCCCACCGGCGATCTGCAGGCCACCGAGCGCCGGCTGGCAGCGGTGGGCGCCGTGGACCAGGTCATGCGGGCCGTGTGGGCCCTGGCGCGCGCCAGCTCCCCGCCGCCGAGGCCGCCGCCGCCGACGCGACCGCCCACCTCGACTGGCTGGGCGAGACCCTGGACCGCCTCGCCGGCCCGCCGACCGCCGCGCCACAGGCCGAGACCCTGTGGGTGCTGGTGGGACCCGAGCGGCCCCTCTGTGGCCCCCTCGGGCGCCTGCTGCTGGAGCAGCTGCCCGCCGAGGGCCCGGTGGGCCTGGTCGGCACCCGCCTGATCGAGGTGGCCCAGGCCGATCCCGCGCTGCTGGCCCGCCTGCGCTTCCACCTGCCCGCCGCCAGCACCTCCGACGAGCTGAATGAGCGCGCAGAGGCCATTGCCAGCGAGATCCTGCGCCTGCCGGAGCTGCCCAGCGTGGTCCTGTTGCACCCCACCGCCACCGGCACCCGCCTGGCCCGCCGCCTGCTGCTGGCGGGTGCCCGGTCCCCCGTCGACGGCGGCCCCGAGACCCTCTCGCCGCGGGATGTGGTGCTGCAGGCCGTCGCGAACGAGGCCATCGTGGGCCGGCTGGCCGTGGTGTTGGCCGAGGCCATGCGCGCCGAGGTGCGCGCCCGCATGGCCGCCGCCGACGCGGCGCGGCGCAGCTCGGGAAAGCAGCTCGACGCCTTGCGCCAGCGCTGGCAGGTGCTGCGCCAGGAGAGCATCACGCGGGAGCTGGTCGAGCTGACCTCGGCGCGACAGGTGGCCCGGGCCCGCGCGGCCGCCGCCGAGGCCGAGCGCCCGCCTGCCCTTGACAAGCCGCCGCCCCTGGCTTGAAGTAACGCACCCCTCGACCCCCCCGATCGCCGTGACCCAGCCCGACGAACCCGGACCGGGATCCTCGCCCGCGCCCGCCGGCGACTTCTCCCTGAACATCAGCGACGACCTGCTGGCCGAGGCCCTCGCCGCGGTCGAGGCGCGCAGCCGTCCCAGCCGCCCGGCCGACGCCGACGAGATGGCGGCCTTTGAAGCCGACCTCGAGATCGACGCGCCCGAGGCGGCCGCAAGCGGGGACGACTCCGACGAAGACGACGGCGTCATCACCCTCTTCACCGAGGCCGACACCCAGGAGGAGCAGCCCCTGGACCCGCCGACGGGCGCCGATCCCAGCGACGACACCGACCTCTACACCACCGACGCCCCCATCACCCTGGACGGCGACGAGGACCCCGAGGCCACCCTGGTGCAGCTTCAGGGCGCCTTGGATGGGGCCCTGGACCGGGCCGATGAGCTGGAGGCGCGGCTGGACGCCCTGTCGGCAG
>JAGYJW010000121.1 GCA_018401435.1 Deltaproteobacteria bacterium
TCACCACGGGGCTCTATGTCTTCTCGGCCCGGGCCTTGCGGGTGCACCTGGATGGCGGCCGACGCGACATGCCCGCCCTGGTGCAGGCCCTGATGCCCGAGGGCGTCACGGGATGGACCCACCGGGGCACCTGGATCGATGCGGGCACCCCGTCACGCCTGGCCCGGGCCTCGGCCTGGCTGAGCGCGCCCATCGAGACCGTGGGCTGATCGTCCCACGGGCTGTCGAAGGGTGTCGAAAAGCCGACAGGTGCTTCGACACTTCGTCACCCCCCCTGCCCTGATTTCAACACGCTGGCTCTGGCACGTCTCCTGCATGGCTTTCGGGTGTCACCCCAGACCGGAGCCCCCATGCACGCCCTCAACACCGTGATCCTCGTCGGCCGCGTCGGCAGCGACCCCGTCCTGCGCCGCAGGCCCGACGGCCAGCTGCTCTGCGAGCTGTCCATCGCCTCCCCCCAGCGCTGCCGCCAGGGGGACGGCACCATCCAGCGCACCGAGTGGGTGCGGGTGCGCCTGGCCGGAGAAGCGGCCCAGCGCTGCCAGCAAGGCGTTCGGCAGGGGCGCTGGGTGGCCATCCAGGGCCGGGTGCGGGTGCGCACGCGCCCCGAAGGCACAGGCACCCTGCGCACCGAGGTCTTCGTGCAAGGCGACCGGGTGGACGTGCTGGGGCTATCCGTCGACGGCCCCGCCCAGGTTCAGGTGGACCGCAGCGCCGAACGCCGCCACCCCCTCTTTGACGGGGCCCCCGAAGCCGCCGACGAAGAGCCCCGGGTCCGCCTGGATGAGCGGGCCCAGGCGGCAGCCTCAGCGGTGCGCGACGGGCGGCGGCTGGCCTCGGCCTGACCGACGCCAGGCCCAGGCCGTCGTCACCCCCAGGGCCGGGGCCACCCACACGGTGGCCTCGCTGCCCATGATCGGCAGCTCAAAGCTGCGGTCCCACACCGGAAAGAGCAGCATGTACCCGAATCCGCCATGGTCTTGGAGCAGGTCCACCCCGATGTGCAGCAGCATGCCCATCAACAGGTTCAGCCCCACGCCGCGGCGCTGCCCCCGCGCAAAGAGCTGGGCCAGCAGCAGCGACAGCAGCAGCATGCCGGCCGGCAGGTGGAAGGGCGCAAAGAAGAGGCTCCAGCCCGGCCCGATGGGCCAGTCCAGGGCCTGGGCCACCCGCTGCAGGGCCATGGGCGGCAGGCGGGCCAGCAGGTCCGGAAGCAGCGTGCCCGCGACAAAGCTGGCCACATGCTTGCGCTGGGTGGGCGCCTTGATCAGCAGGGCCAGGCAGGCGTGGGTGACCAGGTCAGCCACGCTCCACCAGCCTGCCGCCCCGCCAGGGCCAGCCCCCCACCCAACCAAAAGCAAAGGGTGCAGCGACCAGGGCCAGGGCCAGGCCCAGCAGCCCCAGCCCCTCTTTGACCGGACGCAGCGGGTGGCGGGTCAGGCGGTCGGCCACCACCCGGCCATCGGCGCCGGCAAAGTGCCCCTCCACCGTCACCGTGTCCCCCACGGCCACCGCGACGCCTGGCGGCGGGTGTACCGGCACATCCCGAATCAGCTTGGAAATGCGCAACTCGCCTTCATTCTCGACGGCCACCACCCGGTAGAGCGGCAACACCACCGTCGCCCCCGCACAGGGCACCCCCGGCGCCAGGCAGCGCTGCCAGGCGGGGGTCTCGGTCTCTGCAAGGCGCGCAAAGCGCAGGCACAGCCCCAGCAGCCCCAGCGCCGCCAGGCCCGCCAGCAATCCTCGATGCCCGTCCATCGCCATGTCCCCTCGGGTAGCCGCACACCCCCGCCGCCGCTACATGGTCAAGGCCTGCTGACCCGAGCCTTGCCCCGTGGCCGCAACCTCCACCGCCCAGCCCGCCTTCACCCTCTGGCTCACCGGGCTGCCCTCCTCGGGCAAGAACACGCTGGCAGAGCATGTGGCCGCCCGCATCCGCGCCCGGGGGCTGGCGGTCGAGGTCATCGACTCGGGCGTCCTGCGGCGGGGCCCGTTGGGCGCCACCCTGGGCTTCTCCCGGGACGAACGCGACACCAATGTGCGCCGGCACGCCCTGGCCGCCCGCCTGCTCGCCCGAAATGGCGTGGTGGCCGTGGTCTCCGCCGTCAGCCCCTACCGCAGCACCCGCGACGAGATCCGCCGAGAGCTGGGCGCCTTTGTCGAGGTGCACATCTCCACCCCCAAAGAGACCTGCATCGCCTGGGATACCACGGGCAACTGGGAGCGCGCGCTCAAGGGCGAGATCCAGGGTTTCACCGGCGTCGACGACCCCTACGAGGCCCCCCTCAAGCCCGAGCTGCGCATCGACCTGTCCGACCTGCCCACCGACCAGGCCGTGCGCCTGATCACCGACCAGCTCGAGCTGCTGGGCTACCTGCCCGACCAGACCCAGGAGCGGGCGGCCGAGGACGGGGACCTGGTGGGCGAGCGCCTGCGGGTGCTGGGCTATTCGGAGTAGGGTCGCCCAAGGAATCGCAGCTTGAGGCGCCCCCGCAGCAAGGCGCCGACCGGCGCGGATGAGGCGCATGCCTGCCGATACGGCGCGCCCAGGCTCGCCAGGCAGCGCTCCCTTTGTGCAGGCCTGCGCGCACCGCCCATACGAGGCCCGGCGGCCCGAAGAGTCGCCGCAGGCGCCGAATCCAAGCGCGCGCGACCTGCCCGAAGGCCAGCATGCTCCACCAGTATGCGCCACACCCAGGGGCGACCGTGGCATATGTCAAGAAATTGTCAAGCTTGGCAGAGGCAGAGGCAGAGGCAGAGGCAGAGGCTACCCTT
>JAGYJW010000122.1 GCA_018401435.1 Deltaproteobacteria bacterium
CGCGCGTCGTACCTTGCATGCCCCCCGCAGGGGCCGAGGGGATTGAAACATCTCGGTAGAGGACATCCGCCGCCGCATTCCGGTCGTAGACTTGCATGCCCCCCGCAGGGGCCGAGGGGATTGAAACGAGCGAGGGAATGGCACGGATGGCCGTGGCCGCTTCCGCGCGGCTTGCATGCCCCCCGCAGGGGCCGAGGGGATTGAAACGACGTAGCTGCCGACATCCACGTCGTAGGGCTCGGCGTCGGTGTCGGCTTGCATGCCCCCCGCAGGGGCCGAGGGGATTGAAACTCGAAGCGCTTCCGCGCATTCAACAACCCACTATCGTCCGTCCTTGCATGCCCCCCGCAGGGGCCGAGGGGATTGAAACTCCTTGCTCCAATCGTCCCCGTTGATCACGGCGTCGAAGCGCCTTGCATGCCCCCCGCAGGGGCCGAGGGGATTGAAACTCCACCAGATCGAGCACCTTGGCCTCGCCGTACTTCAGGGAGTCGCCGCTTGCATGCCCCCCGCAGGGGCCGAGGGGATTGAAACCTGCCGAGGATCGGCAAACACACGGCAGATGTAGCTGCCGACTTGCATGCCCCCCGCAGGGGCCGAGGGGATTGAAACTGGGCCTTTTTGTCCGCCGCGCGGGTTTCGCGGTTGACCTGCCAGCTTGCATGCCCCCCGCAGGGGCCGAGGGGATTGAAACTTTATCCCGTATGAGTGCGCCGGGACTCATTACGTCCGGCCGGGCTTGCATGCCCCCCGCAGGGGCCGAGGGGATTGAAACAGGAGGGGGTAAAACTCGTCCCTAAGAGCGGCGTCGAAGAAGCTTGCATGCCCCCCGCAGGGGCCGAGGGGATTGAAACGACATCGACGACGAGCGCCGGGGTGCTGCCGACCAGCGTCGCTTGCATGCCCCCCGCAGGGGCCGAGGGGATTGAAACTCAAGGTGCGAGGCGCGCGGACCCGCGCGCGCTTGGCGTCTTCTTGCATGCCCCCCGCAGGGGCCGAGGGGATTGAAACTAAGCACGGCGTCGAAGCGCTCCCGCGCGCCGCGCAGACCGCCTTGCATGCCCCCCGCAGGGGCCGAGGGGATTGAAACACCGATCTCAGGTCCGGCGCAACGTCGCGCCAGATAGGCGCCTTGCATGCCCCCCGCAGGGGCCGAGGGGATTGAAACGCCCGCGCGTCGTTTGCGCGACTTCGTACTTGGCGAAGGCCTTGCATGCCCCCCGCAGGGGCCGAGGGGATTGAAACTGCAGCAGGTTGACTTTCAGGCCGTGGGCCGTCTTTCTGACCCTTGCATGCCCCCCGCAGGGGCCGAGGGGATTGAAACGAGATTTCAAGCGCGGCACCAACTGCATTTCTAATGAGGGCACTTGCATGCCCCCCGCAGGGGCCGAGGGGATTGAAACTTGTGCATCAGAAGTTGAAGCATCTTGATCTTGATCTGCTCTTCTTGCATGCCCCCCGCAGGGGCCGAGGGGATTGAAACGCGCGCCCGCGTTTCCAGAGCGCCGCACCACAGGCGTGGTTCATCCTTGCATGCCCCCGCGGGAGTCGGGGGGATTGAGCGCGGTTCCGCCGCTCGGTTTTTTTTAGCTGGGCGAGTTTGCATGCCCCCCGCAGGGGCCGAGGGGATTGAAACTTGATCGCGCTGCGGCTCAGGCGGGCCTCTACCCATACCTCGCCTTGCATGCCCCCCGCAGGGGCCGAGGGGATTGAAACGGGCCTCAAGTTCGCGATCGCGATCATAGGCCCGATCGGCGTCTTGCATGCCCCCCGCAGGGGCCGAGGGGATTGAAACCGGCCCTCTCCAGCTGGGCGAGGGTCCGCTTGAGACCCTCGCCTTGCATGCCCCCCGCAGGGGCCGAGGGGATTGAAACTGCACTGTTGAGCACGATAAGAATGAAATCACTGACCCCTTCACTCTTGCATGCCCCCCGCAGGGGCCGAGGGGATTGAAACCTGGCGCCTTCATCGTGCGCGACCGACGGAATGTCCGCCGCCTTGCATGCCCCCCGCAGGGGCCGAGGGGATTGAAACCGCCTTGGCCCAGGCCCACGATGCACCGAGGCTCTCGATCCGCTTGCATGCCCCCCGCAGGGGCCGAGGGGATTGAAACGCGATGATCTCCTTCCACGTCCGGCCCAGAATCAGGCCCTTGCATGCCCCCCGCAGGGGCCGAGGGGATTGAAACGCCCGCGCAGCGTCGCCCTGCAGGCTTTTCCCCCACGCGGCTTGCATGCCCCCCGCAGGGGCCGAGGGGATTGAAACTCCTCGGCCTGGAAGAAGGCGATTTCCACCGCCCACTCGATTTTGGCTTGCATGCCCCCCGCAGGGGCCGAGGGGATTGAAACGCGTCCTCGAGCTGATTGTCCAGAAAGCAGCTTTGGCTGCTTGCATGCCCCCCGCAGGGGCCGAGGGGATTGAAACTTTGCGTAGCATTCGTAGGGTAGCGATCGCGTCCTCGAGCTGCTTGCATGCCCCCCGCAGGGGCCGAGGGGATTGAAACGGTACTGTTCCATGATACCAGCACAGGACATGCTGGTCTTGCATGCCCCCCGCAGGGGCCGAGGGGATTGAAACCGGGTTGTGGCGACCGGTTCGTACTCAGACCTGAGGTCCACACGCTTGCATGCCCCCCGCAGGGGCCGAGGGGATTGAAACCTCAGGGCCGGTTGAATAAAAAACGCGGTATGCCGCCGGCGACTTGCATGCCCCCCGCAGGGGCCGAGGGGATTGAAACGCAGGCCTTGATGTGCAGCGCGGATCTAC
>JAGYJW010000123.1 GCA_018401435.1 Deltaproteobacteria bacterium
AGTCGAAGACGGCCTTGCGCTCGCCTTCGCGGGGGTTGACCGGGAAGCCCCACTCGAAGCGGAGGGGGCCCATGGGGCTGAACCAGCGGATGCCGGCGCCATAGGCCAGGCGCAGGCCCAGCGGGTTGATGCCGCCTTCTCCCCAGGGATCGCCAAAGGCGTTGCCCGCGTCGAAGAAGGTCACCAGGCTGATGCCGGCCTGGGGGATGATGGCGGCCTCCAGCTCGAGGTTGTTGATCCAGGTCTGGGTGCCACCCACCACCAGGCGGTCCTCGGCGGCGGTGGGGTCGTCGCTGCCCACAAAGATGGTGCTGGTGGACTGTCCCGACGAGCCCTGGTTGTAGCCGGCGGCCCGGATGGAGGGCCCCAGGCTGAACCAGTTGTAGCCCCGCACCGAGTTGATGCCGCCGGCCCGGTAGCGGTGGATGAAGGGCAGGACGGTGCCGTCGGTGCTCCAGATGCTGCCCAGGGTGCTGTTGTACTTGAAGACCAGCCACTCCTTGCGGGGCACCACCGGCCGGTAGGCGCGCAGGTTGACCTTGCCTTCGACAAAGCTGAAGTCGCCGCCAAAGACGTTGAGCAGCGTATCTTCGTCGGTCAAGAAGCCGCCGGACAGGGCCAGGGAGCCGGTGGCGTAGATGCCCCGGGTGGCCTGGATGCGGTTGTTGCGCTTGTCTACGATGAGGCCCAGGCCGCCAGTGCTGGTGAGGCCGTTGCGGTAGAGCTGCCCGCCCAGGATCTTCTTCTTGTAGGCGTCGACCGTATTCAGACCCGAGTCTTCAAAGGAGTAGTCGAAGGTCATCCGCACGTCGTCGCGGGGGTCCAGGTAGCGGCCCACCGACACCGAGAATCCGCGCTGGTACTGGTCTTCGATGAATTGCTGGCTGTTGCTGTAGCCGTCCAGGCGCAGGGTCCAGCGGCTGTCGAAGAGGTAGGGGTCGAAGAGCTGGAGCTGCCACTGCTGGCGTTGGCTGGAGACATTGGCCGAGGCCGACATCACATAGCCAAGGCCGAGGAAGTTGTTCTTGGAGATGTTGACGTTCAACATGAAGTTCTCGATATTCGAGAACCCCGCGCCCACGCTGAAGGAGCCCGTGGGCTGCTCGGTGACCTCGACCTTCATGTCCAGGGTGTCGGGCTCGGCGGCCCGGGGGGTGCTGATGCGCACCTCCTCGAAGAAGCCCAACCGCTCCAGGCGCAGGCGGCCTTCTTTGATCTTGCTGCCGTTGTAGATCTCCCCCTCGTTGATGGGGATCTCCCGACGGATGACCTTGTCCCAGGTGGGGTCGTTGCCGGTGATGTCGATGCGGTGGATCGACACCTTCTCGCCGCGCTGGATGTCGAAGGTGATGTCCACCACGCCGGACTCGGTATCCGTCTCGGTCAGGGGCACGACATTGGCGAAGGCATAGCCCTGGTCGCCATAGAGGTCGCCGATCTCGGCGAGGGTGCCTTGCAGGGTGGTGAGCTTGAACCAGTCGCCGGTCTCCAGCGCCGGGTGCTGGGGGTCGAAGCTCAGGGGGGCGGCGTCCTGGCGCTCCCAGCCCGGCAAGGGCAGGCTGCCCTCTCCGGCGCTGCGCTCGGCCCGGGCCTTGCTGCGGCGCCAGCGCTCGTTCATCACCTTGGCCGTCTGGCCCTCGATGATGGCGCGCGTGGCCTCCTGGGTGAGGCCCTCCTCGTCCACAAAATCGCCTTGAACCTTGATCTTGCCCAGCTTGTACCGGGTGCCTTCTGTCACGTTGATGGTGACATAGATGAAGCGCTTGTCGGGCGAGAGGTAGACCTGGGGCGGGTCCACCTGCACGTCGACGTAGCCCTCCTCCAGGAAGACCGACTTGATGATCTGCAGGTCGTCTTGCAGGGCCTGCTCGTTGAAGCTGCCCGAGGTGCCCAGCCAGGGCAGGATGCCGGCCTGCTTGGTCTGCAAGAAGCGGCGGATCTTGCGGTCCGTCACGCAGGCGGAGTCGCCAGCGCGCTTGCGGGCCAGGCCGCGGCGCTCGCATTCGGCGGCCTCGGCATTGCCGCTGATGTCCAGCCGCTGCACCAGGACCTTGCGGTTCTCCGTGATGTCGAAGGTCAGCTCGACCAGACCATCGCCCACCTCTTTGAGGACGGGCTCGATGCGGACCAGGTAGAAGCCCTTCTCGACGTATTTGTCGCGGATGCGCTGGATGTTGCGCTTCAGCTCGGCCTCGTTGAGGACCGCGAAGGCGCTGATGTCCACCACCTCCATCAAGGCGTCGTCGTCGAGCTTCTTGTTGCCCGACAGCTTGACCTCGCGGATGGCCGGCTTCTCCACCACCTGAAAGGTGATGACGAGGTCTTGTCCGCCGGCCTCGGGGCTGGCGTCCACGCGCACATCATCGACAAAGCCCGTGCCCCAGACGGCCTTCACGTCGCGGCGAACCTTCCAGTCGGCCAGGTCTTCGCCGGCCCGCAGGCCGATGGCGGCGAGGATGGCCGCCTCTTCGACCCGCTTGAGGCCGGTCACCCGGACCTCGCTGATCTTGCCGGTGATCCGGGCCGGGGCCTCGGCGATGGGGGCGGCGGCGCCGG
>JAGYJW010000124.1 GCA_018401435.1 Deltaproteobacteria bacterium
AAGGGACCCCCGAAGGGCCCACCGCCAGGTCCGCCCCCAACGGGAGGGGGCGCGCCCCCCGCGGGCCATATCCTGCGGGTGCAGGTGGAGGCCGACGCCAGCGCCATGGCCGAGGTGCTGGGCCCCGAACGGGTCGCCGCCGCCTTGCGGCACCGAGAGGCCCTCTCGGCCTTTGTGGGGGAGGGCGCCACCTGGGACGCCTTGTTGCCCGCCCTGGAGGCGGCCGCCCGCCCCGCCGCCCCATGACCCGCCGCCCGGCCAGCAAGCGGAGCAGCAGCAGCCTTCAGAATGTGCTTCTGGTGCTGTTTTTCCCGGCGATCGCCGCGCTGCCCTTCTTGTCATTGATCCAGAGCGATGCGCCGGGCGCCTGCCTCGCCGACCCCCAGTCCGAGCTGCCGGTCAAGCTCTGGGTCTATGACGCCTTTCTGCAACCAGACCGCATCTTTGGGGGCCTGATCGAGGAGATCCGCCACCCACACCCCGGCCCCCTCAACAACCCCGACCTGTTGGGCACCCTGGTGGTGGGCGGGCTCAATGGCCGCATCGGCGACTGCGGCGCCTACAACCTGCTGGTCTTCCTGCAGCTGCTGGCCAATGCCGTGGCGGCCTGGCGCCTGGGCAGCGCCTGGGCGGGCGACCGGCTGGCGGGCCTGGGGTCGGCGGTGACGCTGGGCCTGCTGCCCTTGCTGCTGGTCTACTGCGTGGCCGGCGCCATCACCGATATGCTCAATGTGTGGCCCTTCTTGTTGTCCTTGCTGCTGCTGCACCAGGCCTGGCAAGGGCAGTCGGCGGGTCGGGCGCTGGGTGCGGGCGCCCTGCTTGCATTGGGTTTCGTGCTCTGTCCCTACAATGTATTGGTCTTTGCCCCCGCGCTGCTGCCGCTGGGCCTCGGCCTCTACCTGGGCCTGCCCCAGCGCTTTGGCCTGGCGGCCTGGCCCGGCGGCAAGCCCGCGCTGCGGCTGGTCGCCTCTGCTGCGCTGGGCGGGATCCTGGCCGGCGCCCCCTATGTGATCTGGCTCAAGCTGATCATGGCGGCCCCCGACAGCCAGATGGCGGCCGAGTCCGTGGGCGCCACCCGGCACGCCTACCCCTAGTGACGCCCTGTCGCCCATGGTTTCCGAGGCGATACACTGCCTTTTTGCTCGACTTTGTCGCGGTGGGCGGGGACTCCGTCGTCTTGCGCGACAATGTGGCCCGCTTCTACCGGGCCAACAACCCGGGCCTGGTGGGTCCTGGCCTGGGCCTGCTGGCCGCCCTGATGCCCGGCGCCGACCCGACCCGACGGGCGGCTGCCCGCCTGCGGATGGGGGTGGCCGCCTTCTTCATGGTGGCGGCCACCGGCCCCTTCTTGCCGCTCACCGCCCAGATCAGCCTGCCCGGACCCTACAACCTGCTGTGGCTGGGCCTGCATCGCCTCTTTCCGGGCTCCTACCTGCTGCTGGAGCCCTTTCGTTATGGGCTGGTGGTGGGGGCGGCGGTGGCGATTGCCGCGGCCCTGGGCGCCCGCCGCCTGGCCGACCGCTGGGGTCGCTGGGTCTACCCCCTGGTGCCGCTGCTGATGGTGCTGGAGCTGCTCACCCTGGCGCCGCTCTTTCGCCCCATGCCCACGACGGTGCCCCATGTGCCCGCCGTCTATGCACAACTCGACGACTACCTGCCGCCCGGCGCGATTGTCGAGCTTCCCTTCTACCAGTTCGGCAGCAAGCTCTTCAACCGGCGGGTCTTCTTGAACCAACGCAGCCACCAGCGGCACATCCCCCACCAGGTGGAGGGCTTCCCGCCCGGCTACCTCGTGGACAACCCCGCCACCGCCACCTTCATCGCCGTAGAGGACCCCATGCCCTTCTATGGGCACAGTCCCGGCGATCCGCCCCGTGTGGCCGAAGGCATCGCGCAACTCAAGGCCGATGGCTTCGTCGGCATCGTCATCAACCCCAGCCTCTACAAGGAGGCCGGCCGCGCAGCGCGGGTGGCCGAGCTGCTGCGGCCCTGGGGCCCACCCGTGCAGGTCGACGGCCGATGGATCTACCGACTATGAGCCATCTGAGCGGATCCTGGGGCAGCCACGGCCTGGATGTCCAGGCTCCCCCCGATGGGCAGGCCGGGCCCTGGCGCGTGTGGTTGCGGGGGCAACCCGAGGGCTGGCAGCGCCTCGCGGGGGAGCATGACCTGGGCGAGCCGGGCAGCCTGCCTGCGGCCCAGGTGCTGGCAGAGCTTTGCGACAAGGTGGGCCCAGACCGCGCCTTGCCCCAGGTGGACGGCCACTGGCACGGCATCCTGGCCGAGGGCAGCAACAGCCTGCTGGTGCGCGGTCGGGTGGGGCTGGGCGCCTGGTTCTGGATGCAGGACGGCGACCGCCTGCACTTTGCCGAGCACCCCGCCGCCTTGCCAGAACGCGGTCCCCTTGCCCTGGATCGCCTGCTGGAAGAGATCGCCGGGCAGGCCGGCGCCGGGCTGGCCACGCCA
>JAGYJW010000125.1 GCA_018401435.1 Deltaproteobacteria bacterium
GCATCCTGCGGCTCACCACCCTGGTGCTGGCCCAGTAGGGGCGCCCGGCCTGCCCCCTCATGCAAAGCGGGCGTTGACCGCGCAGTGGTCTGAGACCGCCGGCTCGCGCCCCGTGATCGAGCAGCCCTTCGCGCGGGCCGCCAAGGCCGGCGACGCGAGGATGTAGTCGATGCGCCAGCCCCGGTCCAAGGCGCGGGCCTGACCCCGGTTGGACCACCAGGACCAGGTGGCGGCCTCGGGATTCTGCTGGCGGAAGACATCCACCCAGCCCCGGCCCAGAAAGCCGGTCATCCAGTCGCGCTCATGGGGCAGGAATCCGGAATTCTTGGCGTTGCCCTTGGGGTTGTGGATGTCTTGTTCGGTGTGGGCGATGTTGACGTCGCCACAGACGGCGACGGCCTCGCCCCGGTCGAGGTGGGGCTGCAGCCAGTCGCCGATGTGGTCCAGGAAGCGCTCTTTGGCGGCCTGGCGGGCGTCGCCGCTGCTGCCGCTGGGGAAGTACATGCTGTAGATGCGCACCGGGCGCCCATCATCGAGCAGGTCCATCCAGGCCACCCGGCCCTCGCGGTCGGCGTCTTCAAAGGCGCAGCCGATGCCCTGGCCCAGCACCGGCAGCTTGGACCACACGGCCGTGCCCGAGTAGCCTCTCTTTTCGGCGTCGGCCTGCACCGCTGCATAGGCCGGCGGGGGCTGGTGTTCGGGGCTCAGCATCTGGTCGGCCTGGATGCGCAGCTCTTGCAGGCAGAGCACGTCGGGGTCGGCCTCGGCCAGCCAGCCGTGGAAGCCGTTGCGGGCGGCGGCGCGGATGCCATTCAGGTTGAGGGTGCTGAGGGTGAAGGCCACGGGTCACTCGGGGAGGGAGGGGAGCGGGTGCGGGGGAAGGCGCAGGTAGCGCCCCCGGGCGGGCTCGGCCGAGGCCCAGGACACCGACAGGACGCAGCCCTGCACATCCAGGCTCTGGCCCGCCCGCAGGATCACCGCCGGGCCGGCATTCCGGCGCACCCAGATCGCCCCCTGGCGAAGCTGCAGGCGGTAATGGCCCGCCTGCTCGCCCAGGAAGAGGGCCTGTTCCGGGCAGCTTCCATCCACGAAGATGCGCCCGGCGCCTTCATCGTCCGCGAGTTGCACGAGATCGGGCCCCAGGCGCTGAAAGCGGGCGGGGGGCGCCGTGTCGACGTCCTCGGCGGTGGGCGTGGGGGCCAGCACCAGGCGGGGCGGATCGCCAGCAGAGGGCGGATCGCCGGCCTGCCGACCACCCTCGACGACCATCACCTCGGGGCCTCTGGGGGGCGCAGGGGGCGACATGGGGGCTCCAGCGGGGGTCAGGGCAGAGGCTATCCGGTCACCCTCCGAGGGCTCCCACAAAGGCGGTCAGGAAGCGTCCGCCACCGCGACAACCCAGCTCTCCACCCGCCGCCGCAGCACCGGCAAGGTGACCGCGCCGCCCCCCAGCACCACGTCGTGAAAGGCGCGCAGATCGAAGCGATCCCCCAGGCGCTCGCGGGCCATCGCCCGCAAGGCCAGGATCTCGCGCTGGCCGGTCTTGTAGGCCAGCGCCTGTCCCGGCCACGAGATGTAGCGATCCACCTCGTTGTCGATGTTGTTGAGCGCCAGGGGCGTATTCTCGCGCATATAGTCCACCGCCTGCTGCCGGCTCCAGCCCAGGTGGTGGATGCCCGTGTCCACCACCAGCCGGCTGGCCCGCCAGGCATCGAAGCTCAGCATGCCCAACCGGTCGAGATCGTCGCGGTAGAGCCCCTGCTCGCCGGCCAGCACCTCGGCATAGAGGGCCCAGCCCTCCACAAAGGCCGTGGCCCCGACGTGCCGGCGGAAGGCCGGCGTGGCCGGAAGCTCCTGACTGAGGGCGATCTGGAGGTGGTGTCCCGGCACGGACTCGTGAAAGGCCAGGGCCCGGGCCTCAAAGCGCGGGCGGGTCGCCGGCTGGCTGCTGTTGACCACATAGGCGCCGGGCCGGGCCCCGTCGGGCAGGGGCTGCCGGTAGTAGGCGATGGTGGAATAAGGCGCCTCGAAGGCCGGCATCTCCTCCACTTCGCAGGTGGCCTGGGGCAGACGCCCGAAGCTGCCGGGCAAGGCCGCCTGGGCATCGGCGAGGGCGTCTCTTGCCGCCTGCACCACTGCCGCCTCCGAATCAAAGCCCAGGTCGGGATCTTGGCGCAGCCGGCCGATCACGGCCGAGGCGTCGGCCAGCCCGAAGGCCCGCTCGCCCAGCACCGCCAGGGCGGCGTGGTTGGCGGCGATATCGGCCAGACCCGCGGCGTGCACGGCGTCCGCGTCCAGGTCCAGC
The DNA here is from genome assembly GCA_018401435.1 of Deltaproteobacteria bacterium. Taxonomy (GTDB): domain Bacteria; phylum Myxococcota_A; class UBA796; order UBA796; family UBA2385; genus M30B51. The sequence goes on from JAGYJW010000125.1 coordinate 2,306, forward strand.
GTGGTGAAGCGCCGCACCCGGGCCGCATAGCAGGCCGCCCCATCGGGCAGGCCCGTCAGCCCCACCGCGCCGCTGCGGGCCACCGGGGCCAGCTCATCGGCCAGAAAGGCCCGGTAGCGCCG
>JAGYJW010000126.1 GCA_018401435.1 Deltaproteobacteria bacterium
GCTACCCATGGCCGTGCTCCTCGCGGCGCAGGGCATCGCTCTGGTGGAGGTAGGCGTGGGCGATATGCACCTCGTAGACCACCCCGCGGAAGGTGCCCGCGTCCACCACCGCCAGGGCCTCGCCGGTGACCTCCTCGAGCAGGGCCATCGCCGCCCACAGGGTAGTGTCGGAGTGCAGCGTCGGCCGCTCGGCGTCGATGCACTCCCGGGCCCGCCGGAGCGGGCCTGCTTCCTGGCGCGCCGCCTCTAGTTCGGCCAGGGTCACGCAGCCGTGGAAGCGCTCCTGGGCGTCCACCAGGTAGGCCTCGGCGTGGCGCTCCCGGGCCAGGGTGGCAATGGCCTCGTCCAGCGACACATCGGGGGAGAGGGTGACGCACTCCCGCGTCAGGTAGTCGATCACCCGGGTATCCATCAGCAGGGCCTGGCCGCGCCCCGAGGAGAGGTCCAGCCCGCGGTCGCGCAGCTGGATATCGAACAGCGAGCGTCCGAACAGCTGGGCGGCGATGGGGCTGGCCAGGGTCACGCTGGCCAGGGCCGCCGTGGTCAGGGCGTAGTTGCCGGTGAGTTCGAAGACGATCAGCAGGCTGGTCAATGGAGCGCCGATGACCGGGGCGGTGACGGCGACCATGCCACACACCGCATAGAAGACGAAGCTCTCCTGGGAGACGCCGGTAAGGCCGGCCACCAGGGTGCCACAGAGCGCGCCGAACAGGGTGCCGATCACCAGGGCGGGGCTGAATACGCCGCCGCTGAAGCCCATGCCCAGGCACAGGGCGGTGGCCGCCACCTTGAGGCCCAGCACCAGCAGCAGCTCGCCGCTGCCGAAGGCCCCGGCGATGGTGGCGAAGCGCAGCGTCTCCTGGCCCATGCCCAGGATGTCGGGAACCCACAACGCCACCATCCCCAGCAGCGCCCCGGCCAGGGCAGGGTGCAGATCGGGACGCAGCGGCAGGCGCCGGGCGAGGCGGCCGACGCCGAGGATGGCGTGCATGTAGCCGCCGGCGAGCAGGGCGCCAAGCCCGCCGATGGCGACGAAGAGCGCAAACTCCCAGGCCCGCGGTACGGCGGTCTCGGCGACATGGAACAGGGCGCCCTGGGCCAGCGCCTGGGTGGCGATCACATGGCCGACGAGGGCGGCGGCGGCGATGGGGGCGAAGGCGCGCAGCGCATAGTGGCGCAACACCACCTCATGAGCGAAGACGATGCCCGCGAGCGGGGCATTGAAGGCGGTGGCGATGGCCGCGGCCACGCCGCAGGCGATGGTGATGTTGTCGTCGGAGCGGCCCAGGCGCAGCAGCCGTGCACCGAGCGAGCCCAGGGTGGCCCCCATGTGCACCAGCGGGCCGTACTGGCCTACCGAGGCACCGGCCCCCAGGGAGATCATCGCGGTCAGTGCCGAGACAGCCCCGGCCCTGGCCGGCAATCGGCCACGCCGGGTCTGGACGGCGGCGATGGCATCGGCGGGCGTGTGGGGACGGCGTTCGGGCAGGCTGCGATGCAGGCGGCCGACGATCAGCCCGCCCAGGATAGGCACGGCCACGGTGGTGAGGGCCAGCAGCTCGGGCAGGGAGAACATCATGCGGCTGCGCGGCGAGATCAGCAGGATCTCGTTGAGCCACAATACGCCGCGCACGAAGCCGGCGGCGAAGAGTGCCGCGACGCCGCCGATAACGGCACCAAGCAGCACCAGCCCCAGGAAACGCAGCACCGGCAGGGGGCCGCTGCCGGTGGGCGCCGTTGTGGTCTCCATGACCAAGGTGTAGGTGCCAGGTCACTGGACGTCCACTCGCAGCGGGCGGGGAGGGCCGACCCGGCGTGGCCGGCCTGCGGGTCGAGGAGGGCTCAGGCCGTGGCGAAGCGGCGCTGTAGCCAGGCGTTGATGGCGTCGGATTCGTAGAGCCACTCGACCTCGCCGTCGGCGTGGGCGATGCGCAGGCAGGGGACCTTGACGCGTCCGCCGCCTTCGGCGAGTTCGCGGCGGCGGTCCTGGTCGAGCTGGGCGTCGCGAGTCTCGATGGGCAGGCCCAGGCGGGCGATCTCCTTGCGGACCTTCACGCAGAAGGGGCAGGTGCGGAACTGGTAGAGGGCGAGGTCTTCGCAGGCGTGGTCGACCTCGGCCTGGGCCTCCGCGGAGCGCTCCACGGCCTTGGGCGTCGAGAGCTTCTCGGAGATCAGCACGACCGGGGCGAGCAGCAGGCGCAGGCCGCGGAAGAAGAGGCGGATCAGGGGTCGCATGGCGTCTAGGCATCCTCGGTGGTTCGCAGGGGGCGGCCATGATGCCATGCCCTTGGGGAAGCAGCCACCGGGGAGGAGGCTTGCCAGCGGCATCGCAGATGGCGACACCGCTCAAGGCCTCTTCGGCGAAATCAAGGCGCCTCGGCCGGAAAGCGCGCGAGTATCTCGCGTAGTTGGCCGTCGC
>JAGYJW010000127.1 GCA_018401435.1 Deltaproteobacteria bacterium
ATGGCCTTGCCCGCCCAGGGCGGCGCCCCGGTGAGCGCGGTCCAGAGCACGAGGCCGAGGCTGTAGAGATCGGCCTGGGGGCCGCTGGTCTGCGCGGACAGCACCTCGGGGGCGGCCCAGGCCGGAGAGCCCCCGTTGGCGCCCACCAGGCCGAAGTCCACCAGCCACGCGCGGGTGTCGTGATTCGGATCAACCAGGATGTTCCCTGGCTTTACGTCGCCATGGGTGAAGCCGGCGGCGTGCATCGACGCCAGGGCGTCGGTGAGGGTGGCGGCCAGGTGGGCGACGCTGTCGATGCCCATCGCGGCGCCTTCCAGGCGCTCGTCCAGGGGTCGGCCCGGCACCAGCTCCATCGCCACAAAGGGGCACTGGCCGCCGCCGCCGCCCAGCAGCATGGGGATCGCGGGGTGAAAGACGCGGCCCAGGGCCGTCAGTTCGGCGCCGGGGGGGTGCTCCAGCAGCTTGACGGCGGCGACGCGCCCATCGGAGGCCCGCGCCCGCCAGGTCTCTCCAAAGGCGCCGGCGCCGATGCGGGCACGAAGGACCCAGGGGCCGACCCGCTGGCCGGTGCGTCCGCGGGGGCTGCGCTGGTTGGGGTTCTCGGTGCCCATCTCAGTGGCCATCCTTCGGCGTGCCAAGCTGCATCAGGAAGGACTCCAGCGTCATGCTGGCGGCCGACAGGGCCGCGTCCCGCACAAAGGCCGCGCCTACCCGGGACGCCCCCGCCCGGTAGACGACCGTGGCCCGCAGCATCAGCAGCGGGCCCCCCAGGTCCAGCTCGATGCTCAACAGCTGCCCCTCCTGCAGCAGCTTCTGGGGGTCCTGGACCGCGAAGCCGCCCAGCGCGAGGTCCAGCACCTGGAAGCGCACCTGCCGGTGGGTCGGGCGCAGATCGACCGAGAGCCGCACGCCGCGCCCGGCTTCGATCTCGTAGCGCGGGTGCTGGCGTTGGCTGTAGCCGATGTTGGACAGGGGGAGGGTCGCGAGCACGGGGGCTCTCCGGGGTGCGGCTGTGGGGTCCTCATCGCACTCCCAGCCGCATCCTTGAGGGCAATGGACCCGATCAGAGCGCGATCGCTCCCCCGTCTTCGCTGCTGCCCGCGGTGGCGGCTGGCGCCCGCTCCAGGTTCGTGGCCCCCAGCTCGCTGGCCGCTGGCTGGTCGCTCTCCGTCACGAAGCCGCCGCGATCGAGCACCCCCTGCAAGGACGAGGCGCTGGTATCGGCGCTGCTGCCGATCATGCCGGTGCTGAGGTAGACCGGGGCGCCGTCGAGGTCGCCGGGCAGGGCAGGCGCCTCGGGGGGCGAGAAGGTGCCCGTGATGGGGAAGGGGCTGGTGGAGATGCCCGTGCCTTTGAAGGCCAGCACCTCGATCACGGGGAAGGGGCTGGTGGAGATGCCCGAGCCGCCCATGGAGATCGGACGCACCGGGAAGGGGCTGGTGGAGATGCCCGAGCCGCCCAGGGACAGGGGCTCACTCCAGCGCTGCACATCGGCCCAGGACGGCTGGTAGATCCAGGCGCTGGGGCGGTAGTCGTTGCCCACGGCGAGATCGTTGACCACCACGCTGGTCATGATGCGACCCAACGCAGGGTCGATGCCCATATCCCAATAGTAGCCCAGCACCATGGCGGCCGTCCGGGGGTGCTGCTGCATGGCCCCGACGGCGGAATCCAGGCCTTTGCTGTGGAAGATCACGCCCTCTGCCCGATGGAGCCGGTCGTGCAGGATGGCCCCTTCGATGGTGTAGAGCCAGCCGCCGGAAAAGTAGCGGGCGTGGCTACCGGCAGGGCCCTGCACGGTGCAGCTCCCCGCGCTGCTGGTGCGGCAGGTCAGCGTAGCCTGGGTGGTGCCCTGCAGGCGCACGACCAGGTCGGCGTTGGCCACTGGCCGCCCAGCCTCGTCAAAGAGGCTGACCCGCGCCGTGGGCACCACGTAGGCGCTGGTGGCGATGGACGAGTAGGCCATCAAGGTGGCGAGGTGCCGGCGGTCGGTCCGGGCGCCTGCCGAGCCGAGGGAGCCCAGGGCCTCCTCCACGTCCAGATCTCCGTTGCCACGGCCGTCCATCACGCGTCGCAAGGTGCCGGGGCCGCCCGCACCCCGCAGCAGCTCGTCCACCTGGAAGGGATCGGCCCCCTCGGCGATCATCCAGGCGGCTGCCCCACTGGCGATGGCGGCGGCCTGGCTGGTTCCTGCATAGAGGTAGAGGGCCATCTGGTCGGGATGCGACGCGTCGATGGTCTCGGCCAGGATACCGTCGGGATAGCCGTCGCCGTCCACGTCCTGGTCGATGCAGCCGCCCGGTGCGGACAGGTCCACCTCGGCGGAGCGGTTGGCGTAGGCGGGCACCCGGCTGCCCCCGCCCGCCGTGGGACAAGACGCCCCGACGGCGATCACCCGGGGGCTGGCGGCCGGCCAGG
>JAGYJW010000128.1 GCA_018401435.1 Deltaproteobacteria bacterium
CGCTGCCTCCGCCCGACGGATAGCCCAAATCCGGACCCACCGCTCGAATTGCGCGCGGCTGCGTCGCGCCATCGTGGCGGGTCCGAGACGGTTAGGGGGCGGGGAAGCCACCCTCCTTCCCCGGATCCCAACAATCCCAGCCCAGGGCATCCCCTCGCCCCGACGCTCCGCTCTCGATGGGCACCCGCCTGGCCCATGAGGCCGCTGCGATCATCGGGCAACCCGCCCGCTCAACCGAAGGAGAGACCCATGCGTCCGTGGACCCTGCCCCTGGCTTCGCTGGTCGCCGCCTGCGCGCCCGTGCGCGTGGGTGACTCCTCGCAGACGGGCGCGGTGGACCCCCAGGAGGAGCGCTTCTACGGCAGCGGGACCGTCGTCGCCTTCGTCATGGAGCGGGAGAACGGCGAGTTTACAGGTGTGCTGGACGGATCCGGTCATGACGGCTTCGCTCGGCAGCCCGACTGTGGCTCGCCCGAGAAGCTACAGTTGGAGTGCGCCTTGTTCCAACCTGACGGCGACCCCTCGGGTATTGTCGCCGTCGACCTGGTAGAGGGGTCCTTCTCGTGGCACTTCCAGGACGGCACGAGCTATGAGGGTGTGGTCGAGGACGTCGACCTGGAGTCCAGCCCCGGCTCGACTGTCGGCGCGATCCACGCTGCGTTTGCTGCCTCACTCTACGTTGTATCGGTCACGATCGAGGTCGATCTCTCCCCCGCGCACGCCTGCCCCCAGGCTGGCGGACTCCCCTGACCCGTCGGCTCGATTCAACCCACCCCGCCGCCGTCTCTTCAAGCGGCGGTGCACCCGCACAACGCGAGGGTGTCGCCTGGCTGCGGCGCCGGGCCCACGGGGCGCCCGGGGCCTGCGTGGCCGACGACAGGGGCCTCACCGGCACCCCGCTGGAGAACCGCACCGGCGAGCTGTGGAGCCTGTTCTCGGTGCTGCTGCCGGGGCTGCTGGGCACGCGCTCCCCCTTCCTGTTGCGTCGCACCAAGGACGCGGTGGCGGCCGACCTGCCCGACCGCAGCGACCATGTGTTGGCCGTCGCCCTGAGCCCGGCCGAGCGCCGCCTCTACGACGCCGCGCGCCAGTCCGCCATCGAGGAGCTGCAGCGCCCCGGCAAGGATCGCCGCTTCGCCGTGCTGCGGGCGCTGACCCGCCTGCGCCAGCTCTCCTGCCACCCGCGCCTCGTCGATCCCCACAGCCGGGTGGCCTCGGCCAAGCTGGGGGGCCTGTGCGACCTCGTGGCCCGGCTCGTCCAGGAGGGCCACCGCATGCTGATCTTCAGCCAGTTCACCCGCCACCTGGACCTGGCCCGCGCCGCCCTGGCCGACGTCGCCCCCCGCCAGCTCGATCTGCGCGGCAGCACCCCCGCGGCCTTGCGCGCTTCGCGGGTGGCCGCCTTTCAGCGGGGCGAGGCCGACGTCTTCTTCTTGTCCCTGCGCGCCGCGGGCACCGGGCTCAACCTCACGGCCGCCACCCGGGTCATCCACCTCGACCCCTGGTGGAACCCCGCCGTTGAAGACCAGGCCACCGACCGGGCCCACCGCATCGGCCAGGACCGCCCGGTGGAGGTCTACCGACTCGTCGCCCAGGACACCGTCGAGGACGGCATCTTGAGGCTGCATGCCGACAAGCGGGCGCTGGCCAGCAGCGTGTTGGCGGGGGCGGCGGGGGTGCCGGCGCCGAGCCTGGAGGAGCTGGTGGCGTTGGTGGCGGGCTAGGGCGCCTTGCGGCGCCAGCGTGGGAAATTGATCTGGATGATGACGCTCGAATCGGCTTGCTGCGGGCCGATCCTGCTCCACGCCCGACGACACCGGTGTACAACGAATGGCACCCGGTCTGTGGCTCATTCAAGCGGCAGCAGCTGCCGGAAGCGGACCTTGACCAGGTCCATCCTGAGTTCTGCCACCACGATGGCACCACCGTCGGGTTGAAGTGCCCCGGACGCAGTTTGACGATTCCGACCAGCTCCTGCCCGCCCCTCACCGCAAGCGTGCCAAAGTCGCTGTCGTGGGTCACGACGACTCTTCCTGTCGACACTGCGAACTCAAGTATCTTGTCGTCTGCCAGCCCAACAAGCCCCGCCAGTCGGACCGACGAGACGTCCCAGCCCTGCTCCGCCAATCCGCGCTGGACTGCGGGGTGGATGTTCTCATCCAGAAACAGGGGAAAGTCCTCCAGCTTCACGCCGAGATCTTCCCTTCCCAGACCACCTCGCTCTTCATGGCACGGGCGGCATAGGCAAGCGCCGCATTGAGCCCGTCCACGCTCATCTGCGGGTAGGCGTCGAGAAGATCCTCCTTGGATGCACCGCTGGCAAGCATCTCGAGCACCAACTCCACCGACAGGCGCGTGCCGCGCACACACGGCTTTCCACCGAGGACTGCGGGGTCGGACACGATTTCACGAGTCAT
>JAGYJW010000129.1 GCA_018401435.1 Deltaproteobacteria bacterium
GGCCCCCCTCGTAGCGGAGCTGCACCAGCTCCGTCAGCTCCCGCGAGATGCGAACCTGGTCGAGAACGAAGTCCAGGCGTTCTTTTGCGGCGACGACGTCATACCAGGCTGCGCCGATGTTGGCGGCCAGCGCGAGGGCCTGGGCGGCCCGACTGCCGTCGGAGGCCTTGGCGTCCCAGCGCGTGGCCAGCCAGGCGGTGGTGCCCGTGCCGAAGAGGTCCACATTCCAGGTGCCGGTCAGGCGCCAGCTCCCGTTCTGGTAGTCTTCGCCGAACCGGTCCTGGATCTGCGCCCGCAGCTCGTCTTCGGGTAGGGGGGAAGAGCCCGAGACATTGTTGAGCACCTGCTGCACCAGGGGCTCGGTCGAGTTGCTGGTCCAACCTGCAGAGAGGGCCCCGGTTGGCAACAAGGCAGAGCCCGTCTGTGCGCTCATGCTGCGGGCCACCGTCAGGCGCTCCCAGCTGGCCTGCACCGTCGGGCTGGAGCCCAGGGCCTCGTCCATCAGGCGGGCCAGCGCGGCGTCGTCGATGCGCGACCACCAGGCCTCGGCGGGTGCCGGGCTGCTGGCGCCCCCCGACCAGGCGGGGGCGGCCTCGGCCAGCCCCTCTTGAAGCTGGCGATCCACCGGGGAGGCGGAAGCGGCGCCACCCAGGGCCAGGGCCAGGGCCAGGGTGGTCCTCATCGCTCCTCCGCGGGGGCGCAGCCGGCCCAGAAGGCTCGAATCAAGGTGCTCACATAGGCCTCGGGGTCTGCGGAGGGGATGGCGTCGCGAAAGATGTGGCGCTGGAAGACCAGCTCTTTGGTGGCGCCGATGAACTGCATGGCGAGGGCTTCGGGGTCGCCCCCGGCCATGCGGCCCTGCTCCTGGGCCTGCCGGATGAAGGCGCTCAGGGCCCGGCGGGTCAGCACCGGAGGCGCTTGTTCGGGGTCCCGAAAGACGCTGGAGGGCGGGGTGCCGCTCGCCCACATGGCCATGGCGCAGGGCAGGACACGGTCGAAGAGAGCCTGCAGCTGGAGACCGATCTCATGCAGTTGTGCGTCGATGGGACGCGCGTCGGGGCCCGCGGCGAGGCGGGCGAGCAGCGCCACCGGGGTGCGGGGGCGCAAGGCCTCCTCCATCAGCTCCTGCTTGGTGCCGAATCGCTTGAATAGGGTGGCCTGGGATACTCCGGCGGCGTCGGCGATCACCGTGGTGGACACGCCGGGGCCATGCGCGATGAAGCAGGCGCGAGCCACGTCGAGCATCTCGTCGTCGGTGAAATGGCGGGGACGGACCAAGGGGGCTCCGTGGCCAGGAGGGGCCGCCGCTGTCATAAGTGAGCGCACACTTACCGCAAGGCGTCTGCTGCAAGAAAGTCGCATCCATGACGGCAAACGCCCATAATCGGGATGTCACGAATCCGCGGCGGCGATCAGCCCTCGTCGGGACGGGGGCTGGCCATGCGGCCCCCGCGGGCGCTGTCGGGGCGCATCAGGTCTTCGAGGCCCAGCTCTGGGGCGGGGGCAGGCGGGTCTTCTTCGGCGTCGGGCGCAGGGTCGTCGCCGGCGGCGGGGTCTTCGGCCCCGGGCGGGGCGGGCGCGGGTGCGGCTGGGGGTGACGGCACGGGAAGGCTGGGCGTTGAAGCGCCCTCTTCGGGGATCTTCATGCCCAGGTAGGTGGCTGCGCTGATGCCCATCAGGCCCAGCAGCGTCTCGTCCAGCACGGGCAGGCGGAAATCGGTCAGGACGGAGACCCAGAAGAGCAGGCCTACGATCAGGGTCCACGCCACCAGCTGCAAGCGGTGCAGGCTGACCCCTCGCTCGGCGTCCCGACCGTCGTTGACCAGGTCCCGCCAGAAGCTGCCGGTGCTGGCCGGGGCCTGATCCCGTTGTGGACCGGCGGTCTCTTCGATGGCGGCGGCGGCCACCAGGGTGCCCGAGCCCAGGCCCATGAGCACGATCAAGGAGCCGGGCAGCTCGGGAACCTCGCCCGCGACGAAGTAGACAAAGAGAAAGGCCAGGGTGATGTGGGTGGTCCAGTAGGCCATCTGCACCCGCGCCAGGCTCCAGGAGGCCACGCCGCCGGCGGGGACGCGCCCGCGATCGCGCAGCAGATCGCTGCCGCGGGTGCCTGCGGCGGCGGCGAGTATCAGCGCGAAGAAGCCCACAAAGAGCGCCTTCTCGCCCAGGCCCAGCCGCTCGATGCGCAGGCTGGCCTGGCTGCTCAGCAGCTGGCTGCCATCGGCCAGTCCAGCGGTGACCGGCAGCATTCTGGAATCTTGCAGGGCCGTGCCCAGCAGGGCCGACACGGCGCCCTCGTTCTGGGCGTTTCGGCGCAGTCGGAACCGCAAGCGGGGCGTTCCGGTGAGGATCACCTGGCCAGAGAGGCCGAGAATGGGGCGTCCATCGATATAGAGG
>JAGYJW010000013.1 GCA_018401435.1 Deltaproteobacteria bacterium
CGATGCGTTTCAATCCCCTCGGCCCCTGCGGGGGGCATGCAAGGGCAGCCTCCCAGGACAGGGGCGTGGACGACGTTCTCAGGGTGGAATTCGGGAACCCCACCCCACCCCCCCCTTCGGGGAAATGCGTTATGTAAACTCACTACGCGAAAACGTCGGCCACACGGGGCTTCTCAACTTGCGGGAACCTCAGGATGAACACTGCGTTCTCAGCGAGGCCCGAGATCCACGCTTTTTGGCTACCCTGGAGCCTCGCCAGGTGGCGACCGCAGCGGCTCCAAGCCCATCGCGCCCGGGGACCGGCAGCGATGGGGCCTTTGGCCCCTCGGGGAAAGGGGCAGGTTCAAGGGTATGGGGCTTGGGAAAGTGCGGGGCGGGAGGCACCCACGGCAGGGAGAATGGACCGGGAGCGGCCTGGGGTCAAGGCCCTGTGGCGCCGGACGGGCGGAGTTGCCCGCAGCTGCCCGCGGTTCAGCCCGCCGCCCGCTCTGCGTAGCCGCGGGCGGGCTCCGCACCGGCTGATAACAGGGCCGCGTGGGTTGCGTCCATCTGGGCGGCCGGCGCGGGGGGCACGTACAAGACCAGGCCCTCGCGTCCCCGCGTCAAGAGCACCCGGTAGGCGTTGGTTCGCAGCCGGTGCGGGTCGCGGATGAGGGGGTTGCGCCTGTAGGGTTGTCGGCTCTGCCAGGCGTCGGCCTGCCACCACAGGTCGTCGGACCAGCAGACCACGGCCAGGTCCAGCTCAAGGCCCTGGCACTGGAACTCGGTGACCACGGAGTCAAGCTGGCAACAGGACCGCGGGTGGGAGGGGTCGGCGTTGAACCACTCCCCGATTCGGATGCGCTTGGTGGCCTGGAATCCCGTGTCGAGACCGTAGTCGGAGAGGTGCCGCTCGGACTTGGAGGATGCCAGCAGCCCGTATCGACGCAAGGGTTCGCCCAGAAAGCGGTCCCGCAGGTAGCCCCGCGCCGCGGCGAGGTCTCGGGTGACGTAGATGGGGAAGGCCGCCGCCCGCAGCCGGTTGGCCACTGCGTTGGCGGCTGGCAGGTCCTGAGCGTCGAGCACGAGCTCAACCCAGCGGTGAAGCTCTTCGGCGGCGTGGTACCGAATCCCGGTGTCCAGGTTGAGCGTCGGGTCGGCCTCGAAGGCCACCCCACGCGACGCAAATAAGGGCGCCTGCTGGGGTGGGCCCAGGACCGACCAGGGCTGCCTTGTGCGCGCCAGGGCCTCGGCCCACTGCACCATGCCGCCTTCTTCCCCGGTGTGGATCTCCTGCCCCTGGCCGACCAGGGCCAAGACCAGCGCGCCATGGGGCAGACGGTCGGCGATGCGGGTCAGCAGCTCCGGTTCGGAGGCGAAGGCGGCGGGGTCGAGGTTGGGCAGCTTCTTGCCGTAGAAGTCCGCGATCTTGGCCTGGTCCCAGGCCCGCTGCGCCTCGTCGAAGACGATCAGGCGCTCGGTTGGGACACGGTCGGGGTGTTCCAGCCCGTATTCGCGAATATAGCGGTGCATATCCTGCACAAAGGTGGCGCTCTGGAGGGCGTGCTGGAGCACCTGCACCAGCGGCCCGTTCCCAGAGAGGAAGGTGGCCGGCGCACCCCGCCTGCGGCGTCCGGTCCCAAAAGAGAAGCCGTGTTCGAGGGCCGCGCTGTGGGCGACTTGCAGACCCACCAGGGTCTTGCCCGCGCCCGGCACGCCGGTGACCAGCACCAGGCGACGGGTCTGCTGGTCCCACACCTGCCGGGACTCGCCCAAGATGCGGTCGACGGCGCGGTGCACGCCTGCGCTTCGGGCGCGCTTGATGTGGGGCAGCGGCAGGTTGTCGAAGAGCATGCGCGCCGCGGCGACCAGGGTGGGCAGGGGCGCATACTCGCCTTCGAGGAAGCGGCTGAGGTCGGGCGGCGGACCGTCTCCCTCGCGGGCGAGCTCCACCAGCTTCCGCGCGAGCTCGGCCGCCGGGACCACGAACACGCCGTCCACCTGCCGGGACAGGGCGCGGGCGCCGCAGAGGACCAGCAGGGCGACGACCTCCAGCCCGTCGCAGCCCGTGTGGTAGCCCGCCAGGTCGCGGGCATAGGCGGCCGCCTGGTCGAGATCCGCGCGCCGAAGCTGGCCCGTCTGCTTGAACTCGACGACCACGACGCGCCCATTCTGCAGGACGACCACGTCTGGGCGGCGCCCGGCCTCGCGCGGCAGGGTGTACTCCAGGACGGCGGCGTGTTCTCTAGTTTGGGGGTGCAGCGCGATGACCTTGGCGCCTTCTGCCTGGAGGATGTCCAGCTCCTCGTCCCACGCGCGCCGTTGGGCATCCCCGGCGTCGGGCAGGAAGGCGTCCAGGCGTGCCCGGATGATCGTGCGCGGTGTAGACACGAGCAGGGGGAGGTCCCCGGCCCACGCGTGGGTCTTGGAGGGGTGCGACATGGACGCCAGGCTACACGAAGGTGTGCGTCGGGTGTGGCATCCTCGTGGCATGCAACCGGACCGTCGTGCACAGCCATGGAAAGCCGCCCCCGCGGTCGGGTCGGCACCCTGCCCCTCCCATGTCGCTGTGCGTCGATTTCGCGTGCGGGTCCTGTCCGCAACCGTCGCCGGCGCGCGTCTGCAGTCTGGGTGCGGCCCAGCCTGCGTCCCCCCCCTCTCCGAAGCACCCAGGAGCCCACCGTTGAAGATCCTCCAGGTCATCCATGGCTACCCCATGCAGTACAACGCCGGGTCCGAGGTCTACACCCAGACCCTCGCCCAGGCCCTCGCCAGCCGGCACGAGGTGCATGTCTTCACCCGCGAAGAGAACCCCTTCGCGGCGGACTATGCGATGCGGGAAGCTCGCGATCCCGACGATGACCGCGTCAGCTTGCATGTGGTCAACATGCCGCGCTCTCGCGACCGCTATCGGCATGTCGGGGTGGACCAGCGCTTCGCCGAAGTGCTCGACCGGCTGCGTCCAGACCTGGTGCACGTGGGCCACCTCAACCACCTCTCTACGTCGATGCTGGCCGAGGCCGCCGGCCGGGGGCTGCCCATCGTCTTCACGCTGCACGACTACTGGCTGATGTGTCCGCGGGGCCAGTTCATGCAGATGTCGCCCGAGGACCCCACCGATCTCTGGGCGGCCTGTGGGGGTCAGGAGGACGAGAAGTGCGCCCGGCGCTGCTATGCGCGCTACTTCTCCGGCGCGCCGGGCGAGGAGGCGCGCGACGTCGCCCACTGGACAGACTGGGTGGCACATCTTCACGAGATGGCCGAGTATGTGGATCTCTTCGTGGCGCCCTCGCGCTACCTGAAGGACCGCTTCGAGCGGGACTTCGGCCTGCCGGCGGCCAAGCTCCGCACCCTGGACTATGGCTTTGACCGGGCGCGCCTGGTGGGTCGCAACCGGACCCCCGGCGAGCCCTTCACCTTCGGCTATATCGGCACACACACGCCCGCGAAGGGCATCGACGCCTTGCTGCGGGCCTTCGGGCAGGTCGGCGGCGATGTCCGTCTCCGCATCTACGGTCGTCCGCGCGGGCAGGACACGGCGGCCCTCCAGGCCATCGCCGACCAGCTGCCGGGCGGGGCCGGGGGCCGGGTGTCCTGGCTGCCCGAATACAAGAACCAACGGATCGTGCAGGACGTCTTCAACCACGTCGACGCCATTGTCGTGCCGTCGGTGTGGGTGGAGAACTCGCCGCTGGTGATTCACGAGGCCCAGGGGGCCGGCGTGCCGGTCATCACCGCCAACGCCGGGGGGATGGCGGAGTATGTCCGACACGAAGAGAATGGGCTGCTCTTTGAGCACCGCGACACGGCGGACCTCGCCCGCCAGCTGCTGCGCCTCTCCGAAGACCCGTCGCTGGCGCGGCGCCTGGGCGCGCGGGGCTACCTCGCCCACCCCGAGGGGCAGGTGCCTTGTGTGCAGGACCATGTCCGGGAGATGGAGGGGGTCTACCAAGAGCTGTTGGAACGGCGCCGCACCACGGCGGCCACGGCCTTGCCGGGACCGTGGCGCATCACCTTCGACACCAACCCCGACGACTGCAACCTGAAGTGCATCATGTGCGAGGAGCACAGCGTTCACAGCACGCTGCAGGCCGAACGCAAGGCGTCGGGACGACGGCCCCGGCGCATGCCCATCGACTTGATCCGTCGGGTGCTGGAAGACTCCAAAGGCACGGGCCTGCGCGAGATCATCCCGTCCACCATGGGCGAGCCCCTCATCTATGAGCACTTCGAGGAGATTCTGGAGCTGTGTCGCGAACACGGCGTGATGCTCAACCTGACCACCAACGGCACCTTTCCCCGGCTGGGCGCGCAGGCCTGGGCCGAGCGCATCGTGCCGGTGACCTCCGATGTGAAGATCTCCTGGAATGGCGCCACAAAGGCCGTGCAAGAGGAGATCATGGTGGGCACGCGCTGGGAGGCGGTGCTGGCGAATCTGCGGACCTTCATCGCCGTGCGGGACGCCCATGCGGCAGAGGGGGGCAACCGCTGTCGGGTGACCTTGCAGCTCACCTTCCTGCAGCGCAATGTCGAGGAGCTGGCCGACATTGTTCGGCTGGCGGCGCGGCTGGGGGTGGACCGGGTGAAGGGCCACCAGCTCTGGGCCCACTTCGACGCCATCCAGGGGCAGTCGATGCGGCGCTCGCCCCAAGCCATCGCGCAGTGGAACGGGGCCGTGCTCGCCGCCCGCGAGGCTGCGGAGCTGAATCGCCTGCCCGATGGGCGCCGGGTCATCTTGGAGAACTTCTTCCTGCTGAATGACGACGCGACGCAGGATCTCGCGCCCGGCGGAGCCTGCCCCTTCTTGGGGCAAGAGGCCTGGGTGAGCGCAGAGGGGCGCTTCAACCCCTGCTGTGCCCCCGATGCGCAACGCCGCAGCCTGGGTGATTTCGGCGACCTCAACCAGAGCAGCATTCGAGAGGTCTGGAGGGGCGAGGCCTACCAAAGACTGCTGGCCAGCTACTCCAGCCGCGCGCTCTGCCTGTCCTGCACCATGCGCAAACCGGTGGCCCCATGAGGGACCGCTGGGCCGATGCGACGGTTGCCCCGGAGGGCACCCACCACAACCTGGACGGGCGGCCCCTCTATGTGGCCCGCTTTTCCGAGGTGCTCAAATTCCATGCGCCCGGGCTGGCGCCCGTTCGCGACGGGTCGGGGGCCTTCCACATCGATGGGCGCGGCGAGCCCGCCTATGGGCGTCGCTTTCGCCGGAGCTTCGGCTTCTACGAGGGGCTGGCGGCGGTGGACTCTGCAGCCGGCTGGCATCACATCGACGACAAGGGCCAGGACGCCTACCGGGAGCGGTGGGACTGGTGCGGAAACTTCCAGGGGGGCCGGTGCACCGTGCGGGCCGAAGATGGGCGCTATGGGCATATTCGGCCCGATGGTGGCCTGGTCGTTGGCCTGCGCTGGCGCTACGCCGGAGACTACCGGGACGGTGTCGCGGTGGTTCAGGGCGAAGACGGCCGCTCGACCCACATCACCGCCGACGGCTCCTTCCTGCACGGCAGCTGCTTCGAGGACCTCGACGTCTTCCACAAGGGCTACGCCCGGGCCCGGGATGCCGCTGGGTGGATGCATGTGGACGGCGCCGGGCGGCCAATCTACGCCGCTCGATTCGCAAGCGTCGAGCCCTTCTACAATGGGCAGGCGCGCGCAGAGCGCTGGGACGGCGCCTTGGAGGTCATCGACGAGACGGGCCGCAGCCTGGTCACCCTGCGGCCACCGCGCCGCAGCGAGTTTGCGGCCCTCTCGGCAGATCTCGTCGGCTTCTGGCGCACCGACGCCATCGCCGGGGCTGTGGCCATGGGGCTCTTTGAGGCGCTCCCCGGCAGCACCGCCGCGCTGGCCGACCGCCTGAACGCCCCTCCGGAGCGGCTTGGGGCCCTGCTCCGGGCGCTGGGGGAGCTCTGCTTGCTGCAACGCGCTGGAGGCGTCTGGTCGGCGACCGCCCGGGGGGCCCTCCTGCAGAGAGACCACCCGCTCACCCTCGCCGATGCCGCCCTGGAATATGCCGACCCGATGCGCGGGCTGTGGCAGCGCATGCCGGGCGCCCTGCAAGACCCCGCCTGGCAACCTCCCGACATCTTCAAGGACGTGGCCGGCGATGCCGCGCGTCTGCCTGCCCACCACCGCATGCTTCAAAGCTATGCGCGGCACGACTACCCGGGCGTGCCCGCCGCCCTGGCTTTGAGGGGGGATGAGCGCGTGCTGGATGTCGGCGGCGGGGTCGGGGTCCTGGCGGAGCTGCTGCTGGACCGGCACCCCGATCTGCAGGTCACGGTGCTGGACCTCCCCCCGGTCGTCGCGCTGCTGCCCCAGCGGCCCGGGCTGACCGGGCTGGCCGCAGACCTTTTCGCACACTGGGGGACCACCGCAGAGGTGGTTGTGCTGGCCCGGGTGCTGCACGACTGGCCCGATGACCGCGCCCTGGAGCTGCTGGAGCGCGTGCGCCGCGCCTTGCCCCAGGGCGGGCGCGTCTTCGTCGTGGAGCTGCTGGTGGCCGACGATGGCAGCGTTGGCGGGCTCTGCGATCTACACCTGCTGCTGGCGACCGGCGGCCGCGAACGCACGGCAGAGGCCTACGCCGCCTTGCTCGACCGGGCGGGCTTTGATCTCGTCGCGATCCGCCCCAGCGGGGGACTCCCGATGGTGCTTGAAGGGGTGGCGCGATGACGGCGCAGCACGGCCCCATTCCTCCAACCACCTTGAATTGGCTGGACCGATTGCCCCGGGACCGCCCGGTGGCCATGCTCCTTCGCCACGCGGCCCGCGGACCCTTGGCCGAGTCGGACCCGGGCGCAAGGCTGCCCCTCACAGCCGATGGGCAGCGTTGCGCCCTTGCGTTGGGTCGGCAACTCGGCCACCGCCTGCGAGCGGCCCACGCGAGCCCCTTTCTGCGCACCATGCAGACCGCCGCGAGGCTGCTGGAAGGTGCCGGTCGCCCCCAAGCGGTCCTGCCCGACACCCTGCTGGGTGATCCGGGCGTGTATATGTTGGACCAGCGGGCGGGCCCCCTCTGGGGCGACCTGGGCCACGAGGCGATGCTGAATCGTCTGGTTGAGGACCTGCCGCCCCTGCCAGGTTGCGCGGCGGCCGACCCAGCCGCCCGCTTCCTGGTGCACCACATGTTGGCGGCCTCTCGCGGTGAGCCCGGCATCACCGCCTTCTCCACCCACGACTCGGTGGTGACGGTCACCGCAGCCCGGATGCTCCAGACTCCGCTGCGGCGGGTGGACTGGCCCCAGTTCCTCGAGGCCGCCTTCTTCTGGGAGGAGGCCGGCGCGGTGCAGGTGGCCTACCGCGATCGGCGCGGCGCTAGGGCGGCGCCGCTGGTGGGACCCACCGACGACGACGGGGTGCACTTCGCCCGGCGCGAGGTGGCCGCAACCCTGGGCCTGGACTGCCCGGCACGTTTCTTTCTGGCGGGAGGGGCCTTCAAGACGCTGCTGACCGGCCAGCCGGCCCGCACGCTCGACCTTTGGGCGCCCAGTGAACGGGACCGGACCCTTGTGCACGCGAGGCTGCTGGGACGGGGTGCCAGGCCTTTGCCGCCCCTGGCCCAGGGCGAAGGCTTTCGCCTGGGAGGGCGCGACGTCACGCTGCACTTCCGGACACAGCCAGACGGCTTGGAGGCCCTCCTGGCCTCCTTCGAACCGGGCATCTTGGCGATGGGCGCCGAGCATTGCCCCCTGGACCAGTGGCGTGCAGCGGTTCCCGTCGAGGGCCGGCAGACCACACGGTTGGAAGACCCTGCAAAGGAGCAGCGATGAGGCATCCAGTTGGATTGGCTGTGCAGATCGTGGAGAGCGGTCGGGGGTGGGTGGTTGCGCGCTATGGGCTTGCCACCCGCCGACACGAAGTGGACTGGTCCAACCCAAAGCCTCCTGGCGCCTACTTGATTAAGCGGGTGGCCGGCGTGTGGAAGAAGGAGTTGGCGGAGCTTCCATTGGAGCCTTGGCCCCTACCCGGCCCCATTGGGATCGCTGGGTTGGTGGCTGCGATCGACCCTCCCCCGCTGCACCCGACGGCGCCCGGCTTCTGGACGCGGGACCCGGACGGAAACCTGGTGGAGCTGTCGGTTCATGCCGACAAGCGGGTGGTGAACCTCACGGGGCTTCCCGCCGCTGCCCTGGAAGGACAGGATGTGGACTTCCTGATCGACCCCACTAACTCCCCGGATGTCTATTACCTGAAGCCCCGCGAGACCCTCTATGCGGCGGTGCCCACCTTGACAGTGCCACCTGTCACGCACCTCAAAAGATACAAGTTGGCCCTGGCGCAGTTCCAGGCGATGGCGCTGGCGCCAAGCGTCCCCGAGGTCGCGGTCCGCGAGGCCGATCGGCACCGAGTACTTCTGCACGGGCGTGGGCTTGGTGTAGTTGCAGAGCGCCAGGTTGGCCATGAGCTGCGGGCCCACCAGCTCCTCCGAGAACACCGTCACGGGTCGAGAGCGAGAGGCCTGCGCCGGTTCATTACCCAGTGCGGCGCTGGGTGCCCATCGGTGAGGTCACCTGGCACGACAGAGGCCGTCGGCGCCCCAGTTTGGCATCACAAGAGCCCACTGCGACGACGCCCAGGAGGTCTTCGAGCCTCAAGAGACGGCTGGCTGCTGATGCGGAGGGCCAAGGTGCGGTGTCTTGGACCGGTCGGCCGAGGGCGGCTGGTCTGGACCGCGAATTTTGCCGGACTGATTGCGCTGTTCGAGGCGTCGTCGGCGCGACGAGGCGCTGGAAGGCGTGAGGGTGCAGACGCGCCCGGTGACCTTGACCAGCATCAGCAAAGCGCTCGGCCACGCCAATCCCAGAAGACATCATCGAGGACGGCGACGTGGTCGCGCTGGAGCGGCGGGACGCGCTGCGTTGGCTCTTCGCGCCGAAGCCGACCAAGAGCCCTACCTGTGGCAGGACAACGCGCTCTTGATCCCGCTCGGCGACCGGGGCTTGTTCGCCTGAGGCACCTGAAGGAAGGACAACGCGACCTATCTCTTCTGGCCCAAGGACGTGGATGCCCTGCTCGACCTGGTCTCCCGTGATAATGGCGAAGGGAGCTGCGTGACGACCCCAAGCAGGGAGACCGCAACCGCGGGCGGCCTGAAAGGTGATTCACAAAGGCGACATCGGGCTGGCAACGGCGCGTCAAACTGCCATCGATTCGGCAGGGCGGCAGGCGCCCTGAGCGGACCAGGCCACCGCTTCGTCGTGGGGCTGCCTGGCGCAAGGCGATCGCGTCTCTGATTGGGAGCGAAATGCTGCACAATCGGGCCGAGCCGCTGCATCAGTGCCCCCTCAGACTCGTGTTTCGCACTCTCCAGCAAAGCCTTGGGATGGGAAGCGCTGCGGTCGGCCGGCGGGAAGGGGTGGCGCCCCAAGCCAGTGGAAAGACAGCGACGGGCGGATCCGTGATGAGGATTGCAAAGTCAACCCGCCCCGGAGGCGCCCGTGCGCTGTCTGCATCTGCAGTAGCCGGTCTGATCGCGCCCTGATCGAGGTGTTCCGCCCAGCTTTTACTGCGTCCGTCCTTCGAGAAGTGCCGGCAGCTGTGGCTGGGCTGGCTCCTGACCCAGGGGCGGCGAACGGTCACGGGCGCCATCGTGGCTTCGGGCCAGGCTGGGCGGGGGCACCCGTACGGCGTGGCACCGCTTCTTCTCGACGGCGCGGTGGTCTGCCGATGAACTCGGCCGCCTCGTGCTACGGCAGATCTGGCGCACTTCGTAGCGGAGGGGGCGAGCTGGTGATCGTCTCTCTCGACGATGACGTTGGCGCCGAAAGGGCCGCGGGTGTGGGGCATCGGCAACCACATCGACGCGGTGCGTTCGTCCGCAGCACCAAATTATTCTGCTTCGGCCACGTCTGGGTGGTCCTGTGCGTGGTCGTGCAGCCTTCGTTCAGCCACCGGCCGTGGGCACTCCCGGTGCTCTTCCGGCTGTACCGGAGCAAGGCCCCCAAACCGTCGCCCCAACCGCCGAAGGTCGAGAGCGAGAGGCCTGCGCCGGTTCATTACCCAGTGCGGCGCTGGGTGCCCATCGACGAGGTCACCTGGCACGACGAGGCCGTCTCGGCGCCCCAGTTTGGCATCACAAGAGCCCACTGCGACGACGCCCAGGAGGTCTTCGAGCCTCTCAAGAGACAGCTGGCTGCTGATGCGGAGGGGGCCAAGGTGCGATGTGTCTTGGACCGGTCGGCCGAGGGGCGGCTGGTCTGGACCGCCCAGGCCCCCGCCGGACTGATTGCGCTGTTCGAGCGTCGTCGGCGCGACGAGGCGCTGGAAGGCGTGAGGGTGCAGACGCGCCCGGTGACCTTGACCAGCATCAGCAAAGCGCTCGGCCACGCCAATCCCGAAGACATCATCGAGGACGGCGACGTGGTCGCGCTGGAGCGGCGGGACGCGCTGCGTTGGCTCTTCGCGCGCCGAAGCCACGACCAAGAGCCCTACCTGTGGCGGGACAACGCGCTCTTGATCCCGCTCGGCGACCGGGGCTTGTTCGCCTGGGAGCACCTGAAGGAGGACAACGCGACCTATCTCTTCTGGCCCAAGGACGTGGATGCCCTGCTCGACCTGGTCTCCCGTGACCAATGGCGAAGGGAGCTGCGTGAGCGACCCCAAAGCGAGGAGACCGCAGCCGCGGGCGGCCTGAAGAGGGTGATTCACAAAGGCGACATCGAAGGCTGGCAACGGCGCATCCAAGCTGCCATCGATTCGGCAGGGCGGCAGGCGCCCTGAGCCTGGGACCAGGCCGCTGCGTCGTGGGGCTGCCTGGCGCAAGGCGATCGCGTCTCTGATTGGGAGCGAAATGCTGCACAATCGGGCCGAGGCCCTTGCATCAGTGCCCCTCAGAACATAGAATGGACAATGAAATGCATCGTTCAAGCGCCCTGTTGACTGCCGCTTGCCTCCTGGTCCTGGCCCCAGCCTGTAGCGCCGATGGTGGCGGCAAGGGCAAGAATGGCGGCCAGCACGACGACGACTATCCAGCCTGCGGCAACCCCGACGCGACGCACTTCCTGGTCAACCAGCTCACCATTGGCATCGACCCCTTGGACTATGCCGGCGAATCCTGGGACTGGGACGGTGGCGGCATCGCCGAGTTCTGGGACGAGTACGACACCTATATCGAGCTGGCGCTGGTCCTGGCCTCCGAAGGCACCTACCAGATGGGGTCTTTGGACGACGTGGTGGCCTTGATGGACATCGCCGCGCCCATCCTGCTCTCGCCCTATGTCTCCCCCGACCTCGACATTCAATGGACCTGGTGGGACGGCGTCAACGAGTTCGACGATGGCACCGACCAGAACCCCGAAGACACCAACCTGGTGGACTACACCTCGCTGGAGATGGGCTTTCCCGATGACGAGAGCGCCTGGTTCCTGGACTTCTACGATCGCGACCTGACCGTTGACGACTATGCGGGCTGGACCTTCCTGGACCTGTGGCTGCTTCAGGAGGCAGCGGACTGTGGGCCCGTGGTGATGGTACTGGACGACTACACCATGAGCGACTGGGATACCCGCGTGCGCTTTGTGGTGTTGGACGTCGAGAGCTGGTAGCCCACCCCCCACCTGCTCCTGGGAGTCCCCATGTCCAACACAGACCTGCTCGCCACCCTGGCCGCCCTGCCACCGCTGCGAGCCGTCGATACCACGCTGCTGGCACCGGTCGAAGCCGCCCTGGGCCATGCCTTCTCCGACCCTCGCTGGCTGCGTTGGGCGCTCACCTCCAAGGGCTGGGTGAATGAGCACCCCGACTGGAAGGACAACAAGGCGCTCGAGTGGCTGGGTGACGCCCTGCTCTATCGAGTGGTCACCGAACACTTCGTCCTGTCGGGTGCCGCCCAGTGCACGGGGGCAGCCACACCGCAACGCGTCAAACTCATCAACAATACGCGGCTGGCCGAGGTCGCTGAGGGGCTGGGCCTGTGGGACGCCCTCTATCTGGGTGTGGGTGAACGCAGGAATAACCAGGCCGATGGCCGCACCCGCTTCTTGTCTTGCGCCATGGAGGCCCTGCTGGGCGCCGCCTACATGGACGCGCGTACCCACGGCCAAGACGCCAACGCGCAGGTGGACGCGCTGGTCCGGCGCCACTTGCTGCAGCACCTCGACGCCTGATTCGGCGGGCCCGCTTCCGCTGGGAGGCCAGGGCCGGGCTTGTGTACCGCCCAAGGCTGGTTGGAGGGGACTCGACCATCGGAGCGCCCCTCGCCGCCGCCGTTGTAGGCTGCCCCATGGCCGAGCCCTCGATCCACACCGACATCCTCCCGCACTTTCAAAGCGGGCGGGACCACTACCTCAATCATGACTATGCCGGCGCGCTGAAGGCCAACCAGGGCGCCCTCGAGCTTGCCCGCAGCTTGGGCTGCCCCTGGGGAGAGGCGCGGGCCTTGCGGCGCGTGGGCGTGTGCCTCTACCGCCTGGGCAGGAGCCAGGAGTCGGAGGACTACCTGCGACAGGCCCAGGCCCAGGCGGTGAAGCTGGGCTGGACCGACGAGCAGCTCTTCATCGCCAACCACCTGGGCGCCACGCTTCGCAAGACGGGCGATCTGCAAGGGGCCCACGACACGCTGACCGGCGCCCTGTCGCGGGCCACGGGCAGAGAGCAGATCGAGGCGCGCGCCCGCCTGCTGGGCAGCACCGGCGCGTTGATGGACGATCTTGGCGATCAGGCTGCCGCCGCCGAGCATTATGCGCGCTACCAGGAGCTTGTGCAGCTCATCGATGACCCCGCGCGCCAGGCCAATGCAGCGGGGCTGATGAGCCGGGCGCTTCGGTTGCGGGGGGACCACCGGCGGGCCTTGCAGCAGGCCGACGAGGAGATTCGCCTGGGCAAGCAGGCGGGCCACCCCACGCGGGTGGGCCGCGGCCTCATGCACCGCAGCGAGGCCCTGGTGAGGTTGGAGCGCATCGACGAGGCGGAAGCGGCCATGGCGGAGGCCCAAGACGGGATCGCCGCTGCTGGCGACAGCCGGCATGCATCCCGGGTCTACCGCGCCAGCGCCCAGCTGGCCGTCGACACGGGACGGCTCCGGGAAGCCGACCGCTTTGCGAAGCAGGCACGGGAGGCCATGGGCGCGGCGAGCGGGGAGTGGGAGACGCGGGCGTCGGTGGAGCTGGTGTGCGCAAAGGTCGCCCAGCAGGCCGGGCTTCACGGCGAGGCGCTGTGGCACCTCGGGGAGGCCCTGGAGTGTCACCTCAACCGCATGGAGCCCATCGCGGCACCCGAGCTGCGGCGGCTGACCCGATTCCGTAGAGCCGAGCTGCTCGACCTCGCCAGCCGGGTCGAGACCGCAGCCGGAGAGGTGGGCCGGGACGGCGTGGAGATGGACCGGATTGATGGCCTCAAGGCGCGGCTGCGCGCCCTGGACGACGGCTACCAGCCGCAGGCACAGGAGCCCCGGATCGAGTCCGTGGGAAGCTGGAGCACCCGCATCCGACAGGAGGCCGAGGAGCGCTGGAGGCTGCTCCTGCCCAGTCAATACGGCGCCCTCTCGACGCTCAGCAGCTCTGATCTTGTGTTGGCCGATGTGCTCGCCCATGGTCCGGTGGGGGACCTGCCGCGCAGCCTCTTCCTGTTGTTGGTCACACTGGAGCGGGAGCTGTTGGAGCGCTTGGTCCTGCCACTGGGAGAGCGGGTGAAGCAGCCGCCCCAGCACCTTCGTGCACTGCTCGGCTGGAAGAAGACGCCGCCGCCTGGGTTGGGCGCCATCGCGCGGGATCTGTCTCAATCCGACCCTGCGCTGCGCCGACTCGCGGAAGCACACCTCAACCTGGACGCCGCCACCTGGGAGGGCCTGGTCGGTTGCTCCAGGCTCCTGAACGACGCCCCCCCCGCCGTCAATGGGGGGCCGACCGCCAGCCCGGTCCAGGCACGCAACGACATCGCCCATGGGCGCGCGCCGGTGCAAGGGCGCCTGCAGGCCGACGCGGTGAGACGGGCCCTGACCTTGGGGGCGGCGCCGGCGCTGTGGATCGTGACCTCCCTTCCAACGCCGAAGTGATCGCCGCTGTCACAATCCGTCGCTGGCCCTGCTTTTTGCTTACCCCGAAGGCCCGGCATCCCCGTCGCGCCAGGCGCCCTCTGCTTCCGCGCCACCAGATGCACATGCCCCCCCCCGCCTTTCGCTCCCGGTCGAGGTGTGCCTGCAGGATCTCGATGGCACGGGCCACCGCGCTGGCGGCGGTGCGGGCTGCCCTGCACCGCTTGGACCGCACCCAGGTGGCAGCGGGGAGGACGGCTGGTTGGGCTGGGGAAGGGGCCGGTCTCTCAAGATCTCCCCAGGCGCTTTGGGGACGATGGCGACCCGGCGCACCCCGCGCCTTGCCCCCAGTCGTACACGGCGACCGTCCCAGGCGCAGATGATCCCCACCCAGCGCAGCGCGCCGATCTCTCTGGCCCGGTCGCCGTTCTCGGGCCGCCATCGCCTGTTGGCAGGGCGTCGGGGGTGAGGGCCGCCCGGATTCGGGTGACCGCAGGCGCTGTCTCCCACGACGCGGGCCATCGGCGCCATCAACGCCCGTGCGCCCAGCAGCGCGGAAATCGGCCCCAATCCGCCCCGGTGGCGCGTACGTGCTCGCCAAGAGACCCCGGGCTTCGGGGCGATGCTCGCGGGGGACCCCCAGGCTCCGCAGACGGCACGGTCGCACTTTGCCGCCCTGGAGTCGGCGCTGTCGGGTTTCCGGCAGCACCTCTACCGCCCGCACCCAGGCGCCCCGGTCTTCCCGTCTGCGCCGGGGCTCGATCGGGCGCGCTTCTTGGCCTTGCTGCACGAGACCTCGCCCACCAAGCTGGTTCATGGCGTGCGAGAGGTGGCGCGGGGGCTTGAGGGCTGAGGGGCAGCACCACCGGGCAGGTACGGCCGGGACCGGCAGCTACCAACCCTTGGACGCGATTGGCGTTGCCCACTGTCGGCTGTCGAAGGCAAGCGACCTCGCCTCATCGGCGTCGTTACGAGTAGGCGATCCTTCTACCCGGAGGCCAATGTTGCCGGATTGGGACGGCCTCTGCAAGACTCTGCCGGCTGCGCTCGACGCTGATGCCTTCGGTCGGCAGCCGGTAGGCTCCCGGGGCAGGCTGGGTCAGTCCTCGGAACCCACCACGACCTCGTGGGCCACCCCGTACAGTCCGAGGTGCTTCCTCGCTCGGCGGAGAATGTCGGCCCGGGATAGGTTCACCTCGACGAAGGCCCCTGGCACCGCCTCTTCCGGTCGCGTGAAATCCTTGCCAGAGGGGTGCTTCGGCGTGGCTGCGACGGTGAACCGCGTTCTTCCGCTCTGAATGGGGAGGTCTGCCGCACTGACCTGGCCGTGTTCGAAGAGCCAGCGCCACAAGGCGACATAGAACTGGGCCGCGCTGATGCCCCACACGAGGTCGCTTCCGATGCGCACCGCCATGGTCGCTTCCTTGGGCAGCTCAGGTGGGGGCGTCGACACCATGACCGGTAGCTTCGCGGGCTTTTTCGGGACCTCCACCACCGATGGTGCGTCCGAAGCAAGCCGTTTCGACAGCCGTCCCTCGATCTCCGCGAGCCCCTTCTCGATCCGCTCCTTCAGCCGCCCCTCCAGGTTGTCGAAGCGGGCCTCCATGCCCTCTCCCTGGCGGCTCGCTTCAAGCAGGCGGATGGCCTGATCGAGATCCGCGGGGTTGAGTTCGGCCTCGGCCAGCAGGTCCACCATTTCGAGCAGCACAGGCAGGCGACCCACAAAGTCGGCCTCGCGAACGCGCAGCAGGAGGGCCTGCTCCGAGCTGTCCACAGGGAAGTAGGAGACGCTGTTCTTGGGCTTCATCGGGGCTCCGCGCTGTCGGCATGCAGGAGGCGCAGCGCCACCTGGCCGCCGGCCTGGGAAAGTCGGGGAGACGGCTGCCGCTTGTCGAGCATGCCCGCCTCGTGCAGTTCGTCGAGGTAGCGAGCGACGCGATCGCTCAGGTGGGCGTCGCTCTCCCGCTCGCGGGCCAGCCACCGCGACAGGTCCTTTGGCATGTGACCGGTGTCCTGGTGACCGACCATGGGCAGATGCAAAGGCCACCCATCGGATTGCACGTCGCGGGCGAGCGCCAACACGCCTTCGTACCAGCCGGGGTGGTTGGGGTCCACGGCCACGAGCTGGCGCAGCAAGGCGAGCTTCACCAGGGTCTTGTCGCCGGCAACGCCGGGGAGATCCGAGAGAGAAGGAAAGGTGAGACCTCGGGTGCGTTCCCGCAGCAGGCCCATGGGGATCAGCAACACGTCGCCATCAAAGTCCTGGTAGCTGAACTTGCCGCCACCATCCTCGTAAATCACAACGGGGCGTGCATTCAGCGTGAACTGGCGCGAGAATAGCTCCGCGAACTTCCGAGCCCGCTGGATAGCAAGGTAGTAGTCGCCTTGCTGGTGGGCCGACTTGCGCTCGACCTCGACCACCCATGCGTCTTTGCCTCGCGGGTGGCCCAGCGAGGACCCGACCTCGAAAAAGACAGCGTCCACCTCGGTGAAGTCTTTGTTGGCGAAGAACATCCCCTTCACGGAGTCGCCCTTGAACCGCGCGTTGCGCAGCACCGTGGCCGACCGAAGCAGCTCCCTGGGCCGGGCAGAGTCGAGCATGCGTGCCGGCAACGTGAGCAGACCCCAGAAGCGGGTCACGGCCTCGCGTTCAAAGGACCGGGCCTGGTCATGCCAGGCTTCGTCCAACTCGTTGGCCAGGCCCAAGGCGTCGGTCATCATCGGGTGGCCCTCGGGTGGTCCCGCTCGGCTGCGGTCGTAACCAGGGGAAGGGGGCTGCGCCGGCTCGGCGCGGTCGTGTCGGATCCAGGTGCCCATACAGCACCCCGCCCATGCTCGACGCAGCACCGATCGTCACATGGTGATCCCAGTCTGGAGTGGACTTGCGCCAACGGACCCGCGGGTCCCCTGCGGCCTCAACGTCCTTCCGGGGCCATCCTTGGACCCGCCAAGACATAGCGTCGGTGGCGGACGCCATCGTCGCCGCAATCCGAGGCAGAGCAACCGCCTAGCCCGAACTGTCCCTCGCCGAAGCACCTCGCCGAGAAGACCGTTCTGGCAGCTACAACGCCCTCTCGACACCGTCCTTGGCCCGAGTCAGGCGGACCCCCCCTTCCCCCACCGCGTGATGAGGGCAGGAGGCTGCGCTGGTGGCCTCACTCGAGGGCGACGCAGCCGGGGGCGTAGTGCTGCCAGAGGCGCTGGACTCTCGGTAGCTTGGGCACGTGGAGGATCCGCGGTCCACCGCAGTCTGCGCCTTGTCTTCGCGGTCGAGTTGGAAGCGCAAGTCGACGTTCATGGCCAGAGGGCGCAGCATGAAGGCGACCTCGTTGGCGCGGAAGCGCTGGGAGATCAGGTTGCCCATCCCGAGGGCCTGGCGCGCGGTGCGAAAGACACGCTCACAGTCGGCGCGGCCGTTGTAGAAAGGCCACAGCTCCCCGGGCAGGCCGTCCATCGAGGTCACGACGGCCTGGTAGCGCCACCGGGTGCAGCCCGCGATGCGCTTGCCCTGTGGGGGCGCCCTCTCGTCGCGGACACGGCGTCGGATGCCGATGACTTGCAGGCGAGCGTCGATGCCCACACGTGGCCCGGGCAACGCGCAGACATAGACGTCGGGGTCGCCGTCGGGGCCGCGCCAGCGCGTGTTGCGCGGCTTTCAGATGAGGCCCGGCAGACCACGACCAGGGCGTGGCAGCGCGCGCAGCTGTGCTGCCGGGCGGGGGCGTCGAACGAAGCGTCCGGCCGCCTGGGCTCGACAACACCGCCGCGGCAGGTGTCGAGCCCCGAGAGGGACGCCAGTGATGAACGACGCGGGCGGCCCTCAGGAGGCTCGGGCGGCTACCCGGGCCTCCACCCGCTTGGGGACCAGGGCTTCTACCGCCTGGACCTGCGTCACGGGTGGGCGGGTCCAGGGACGGCCCCTGGGGAGCTGGGCGCGAGGGTGGGGGTGAGAACCGCTGGATTCTGGTGGCGCCACGTGCTGTCCGCCAGAATGACGCGGGTCTTGGGCGCCATCAACAAACCTGCGAGGGGCACGCCGCCCGAGCGCCCGGCAGCAGGAGTCACCCACCTGGGAAGGCTGTGGCTGCGCGCCCGCGTGGAGCAGCCCGCGGTCGGGCTCCGCCCCCCCGTATCCAGCGCCTCTTCGGAAGTAGTTTCTGGGGAACACCTCGCAAGGACCGCCCATGCTCCCGACCCGACCCAGCAACTTCGTCACCCGCTTCCACCCTGGGCAACCGCTCCATGTGCCCGGCATCGGCTGGCTGCCGGGCCCCCCGCACTCCCTTATGCCGATGACCGGCTCGACGCTCTACGTCGTCGATGACGCCCATGCGGGTGAGGTGCACGCCCATGGCGACAAGACGATCCGCCTCATCTCGACGGGCCTTGCGCTGTCGTGGATGGCAAGCGCGCCGGGGCAGTCCTCCCCTGCCCTGCCGGCCGACGCGGCGGGGCCCCACCCGCCCGCTGGCTCAGCAAGACCGCGGCAGCCGCTGGCCTGGGCATCAGCGCGTGGACCCTCGAGGAGGTGCGCAAGCGAGCCCCCCTCGACCTCCCCGGCGCCCCTCACCCCGGTGGCGCGGGCAAGAAGCGCATCCAGTGGCGCTACCCGGCCGACTCCGACACCCTTCGAGCTTGGTGGAAGGCGGCGACGGCAGCAGCGGACCAGACCCGGGCCCCGAAGCAGCCGCCCGTGCCCCGGCCGCCCCGGCGGTCCAAGAGGGCCCCGCCAGCGGGCCGGCGCCGCTCCGTGCTCGCGCTGCTCAAGGACGAGCCGGTCTGAACGGCGGGCCCCCGCGCTGCCACCTGGAGGGTTTCCGTCCAGAAGTGGACGGATGAACTCAGGACCGATCGCCAGGACGCCCATCCCGTCGGCGCCAGGGGGAAGATCTGCCCGCAAAAAGTGGACGGACAGTGGACGGATGAAGCGCCCAAAAGCGCCGAAATCGGCCCCAATCCGCCCCGGTGGCGCCGAGGCCAGAAAAGCGAAAACCCGCCACTTGGGCGGGTTTTCTTGGATGGTAACCCCAACGGGATTTGAACCCGTGTTGCCGGGATGAAAACCCGGTGTCCTGACCAGACTAGACGATGGGGTCAAAAGGGAGAGAGAAGCAGGCTATCGGAGGAGTGGGTCGCATCGGACTCGAACCGATGACCCTCGGCTTAAAAGGCCGGTGCTCTACCGACTGAGCTAGCGACCCGCCGCCGGTGCTTAACGACCCGGCGCGGGGGCCGTCAAATAACCGATCGCACGCGATGTGCATCCAGCGGCGCGCCACGGTGGATCACCGAGTCGCGGCCGGGGCCGGTGCCGAGCAGGGCCACCGGGACGCCTGCCAAGGCCTCGATGCGCTCGACATAGGCGCGGGCGGCAGCGGGCAGCTGATCCCAGGTCTGGCAGTCGGCGATGTCGTCGTTCCAGCCGGGGTGCTCTTCGTAGACGGGCACCAAGGAGGACTGGGCGTCGGGACGAGAGGGCAAGCCGTCCTGCCCGGCGTAGCCGACACAGATGCGCAGCGGATGAAAGCCGCCCAGCACGTCGAGCTTGGTGAGGGCGAGGTGGGTCACGCCGCTGAGACGGATGGCCTGCCGCAGCATGGGGATGTCCAGCCAGCCGCAGCGGCGCGGGCGGCCGGTGGTGGCGCCGAATTCCCGACCGATGCGGCGCAGGCGCTCGCCGGTGTCGTCCTCCAGCTCGGTGGGAAAGGGGCCCGAACCCACCCGGGTGGTGTAGGCCTTGGCCACGCCCACGACGATGTGCAGGTCCTTGGGGCCAACGCCGGTGCCCGCGCAGGCCGCCCCGGCGACTGTGTTGGAGGAGGTGACAAAGGGGTAGCTGCCGTGATCGATGTCGAGGAAGCTGCCCTGGGCGCCCTCAAAGAGGATGGGCTGCTGCTGGTCGAGCGCCCGGTGCAGAAGCCGCACCGTGTCCTGGATATAGGGGCCGAGCAGGGCCACCGTCGGCTGCAGCTGCGCCACCAGGCCGTCGATGGTGAAGGCGGGCTGCCCGTACCACTCGGTGAGGATGCGGTTCTTTTCCGGCAACACCGCCGCCAGGCGACGCCGCAAGGTGGCCTCGTCCAGCAGATCGCCCAAGCGAATGCCCCGGCGCGCGACCTTGTCCTCGTAGCAGGGGCCGATGCCCTTGCGGGTGGTGCCGATCATCTCGCCTCCCAGCGCGTCTTCGCGGCAGGCGTCGAGGACCCGGTGGTAGGGCATGATCACCTGGGCGCCGTCGCTCAGCGCCAGCCGATCGGGACCGACCGGGCCCCGGCTGGCGATCAGGCGCTCCAGCTCGACCCGCACGATCTCGGGGTCCACGACCACGCCATTGCCCACCACGCAGAGCACATCCTGGTGGAGGATCCCGCTGGGAATGCAGTGCAGGACAACCTTCTCACCCTCAACCACCAGCGTGTGGCCCGCGTTGTTGCCGCCCTGGAAGCGGGCGACCACCGCGGAGCGACGGGCGAGCAGATCGACGATCTTGCCCTTGCCTTCGTCCCCCCACTGGAGGCCGACGACGACGCTGTTGGGGAAACTGGGCCGAGGGGCAACGCTCGGGCCGGTGGGCTGGGGCATGGGGTCGCCGGTCGGGAGGGAGCAGGGCTGCGGGGGCGGGGGCTAACCGACACGGGCCCGGCCGACCCCCCACGGCGCCCTCACTTGAACTTCTTGAGCCGCTCCTTGGCGTCAGGATGAAATTTGTCCAGCTTCAGAACGCGTTCGTACTGGGCCTTTGCGTTGACCGTCAGCCCAAGCTCCTCGTAGAGCTCCCCGATGCCCATGCGGAACTCGATGTTGTCGGGCTCCATCATGATGGCGCTGCGCATGTGCTTGAGCGCCTCGCGTCGATCCTCGTCCACCCGCTTGGTGAGCAGCCCCAACCGGTAGTGGGAGCGCGCATGGTCGGTGCCATAGTCCACCGCCTTGCGGTAATTCGACAGGGCCTCGCGGTAATTGGCGAAGCTGTCGGCGGATTCGGCGGCTGCGACGTAGCTCTTGCTCTGCAGCTTGCGGGCTTCGCGCTGGTAGAGGTCGGCGAGCCTGGCGATGTCGGCGTTCTTGCCGTCAAAGGTGCGGGCGAGCTGAATGGCCGAATTGGCCTTCATGATGCGCCCCGCCTCGTGGTGGGCGATGGCCTCCTGGTAGTGGCGGCGGGCTTTCTTGAGCCGCTCGACCACCTGCTTGCGAATCTCATCGAGGGCTTGTTCGCGGCGGGCAGCAACGCGGGCGAGCTGGGCCGCGCGGGGCTGTCGCGGCACGCGGCGCGCGGGAGTGGCGGGCCGGCGCCTCTGCCGCCGAAGGCTCGGCTGCCGAAGGGCCTGCCGCAGGAGCCGGCGCGCGGTGACGTGCGTCAATCAGCGATCGCTTGGCGAGATCGTAGCTGTAGCGGCTGGCGTCGCTGCCCAGTGTCCGCCAGGCCTCGGTGATGGCCACGAATACCATCTCGATCTTGTCGGCATAGTCCCCGGTCTCCTTGCGAAAGAAGCGGTCCGGGTGCCAGCTCCGCGACAGCTCGTAGAAGGCGGCCTGGATCTCCTTGCGGTCGGCATCCGGCGCCACATCGAGCAGCTCGTAGAGGGTGCCCTCCTCGCTGATGGTGTAGAGGCGGTCGAGGGTGGCCTGCTCCTCGGGAGTCAGGTCGAGTTCGGACATCGGGGGGGCTCCTTGCTCGCAGCAGCATAGCCTGCCCGAGGCGAAGCGATCAGGACGGCGCACCAGAAGCCGCCTTCAGCCAACATTCTCATCGTCTGGACCGCCCTCGTTGCGGGCGCGGGGGTGGGCTTTTCGGTAGACCTCGAGCAGGTGCGCGGCGTCAACATGGGTGTAGCGCTGGGTGGTGGAGAGGGACCGGTGGCCCAGCTGCTCCTGAATGCCGCGCAGGTCGGCGCCAGCGCCCAGCAGGTGGGTGGCGCAGCTGTGGCGGAGGGCGTGGGGGTGCAGGCTGGCGACCCCGTTATTTGCGCCGGCGTCGCGCACGATCTGATAGGCGCCGCGGGTGCTCAGCCGCCCCCCCCGATTGTTGCGGAAGAGCGGCCCCTGTCCGCCCATCTCGGCGATCCAGCGCTCCAGGGCCTCGGCCGCGGGGGGGCCGAAGGGCACGATGCGGTCGTGGCCGCCCTTGCCCCGCACCCGCACCAGGCGTCCCGGAAGGTCGAGATCGCTGACATCAAGCCCCACAAGCTCACTCACGCGCAGGCCTGCGGCATAGCACAGCTCCAACAGGGCCTGGTTGCGCAGTCGGAACCAGCCGCTTTGGGCGGGCTCCTCCACCACTGCGGCGGCCTCGTCGACATCCAAGAAGCGGGGGCTCTTCCGGGGCACCTTGGGGGCCTGCAGGCGGGCGGCGGGGTCGGGATCGACCCGGCCCTGTTCGAAGAGCCAGCGGTAGAAGCTGCGAAGGTGAGAGATGCGCCGCGCGGTGGTCGCCGATGCCAGCTCCCGTTCTGCGCCCTCGGCCAACCAGCGCCGCAGATCGTTGAGCGAGGCCTGGCGCAAGAGACCCGGACCTGGGGCGAGGAAGGCCGCGAGCGCCCCCAGGTCGCCAGAGACCGCGCGCAAGCTGTGGGGAGAGGCCCCTCGCTCGCCGCGAAGGTGGTCCAGCCAGCCTTGAAGATCAGGGTCCACGACGCCAGCGTAGCGCCCTCCGGGGGGGCCGGCAGGTCAGCCCCGCGCTTGCGGCCATCGGAGCGATGGTGTACCCAATCGGCGACCCCAGACGCGTTGTGGCACCCCCTCGGGTACGCACCAGCGGGGTCCTCCCCCCGCACCCGGCCGCGTCGTCATGGGCAAGAACCTCGTCATCGTCGAGTCCCCCGCCAAGGCTCGAACCATCGAGAAGTACCTCGGGCCCGGCTTCCGCGTCGAGGCCTCGGTCGGGCACATCCGCGATCTGCCCCGCAGCGCCGCTGAGATCCCCGCCGCACGCAAGAAGGACAGCTGGGCCCGCCTTGGGGTCAATGTCGAGGCCGACTTCGAGCCCCTCTACGTGGTCCCCGCCGAAAAGCGCGACCAGGTCAAGATGCTCAAGGACGCGCTCAAAGACGCCGACGTGCTCTACCTCGCGACCGATGAAGACCGAGAAGGAGAGAGCATCTCCTGGCACCTGCTGGAGGTGCTCAAGCCCAAGGTCCCGGTGCGGCGCCTCGTCTTTCACGAGATCACCAAAGAGGCCATCGAGGGGGCGCTGAAGAACCCCCGGGACCTCGATGAGAACCTTGTTCGCGCGCAAGAGACCCGCCGCATCGTGGACCGCCTCTTTGGCTACGAGGTCTCCCCCTTGCTGTGGCGCAAGATCCGCCCCCAGCTGTCGGCGGGGCGGGTGCAGTCTGTCGCCGTCCGCCTGGTGGTGGAGCGCGAGCGCGACCGCCTTCGCTTCAAGTCGGCGGGCTGGTGGGATGTCAGCGGCCACTTCGACGCCGAAGGCAGCCCCCTCGAAGCCGAGCTGGTGCGCTGGAAGGGCCTGCGCGTGGGCAGCGGCCGCGACTTTGGCGAAGATGGACAACTCAAGCCGAATCTTGAGTTGGGCAAGGACCTCCTGCTCTTCCAGGAGGCTGAGGCGCGCGCGGTCGTGGCCAGCCTCGAAGGCAAACCGGGCGTTGTAAGTGACATCGAAGAGAAGCCTTACTCCGATCGCCCCGCCCCGCCCTTTACCACCAGCACCCTTCAGCAGGAGACCAACCGCAAGTTGCGTTGGACCGCTCGGCACGCGATGTCCGTCGCCCAGCGTCTCTACGAAAACGGGTGGATCACCTATATGCGTACCGACTCCACCACCCTGTCCAACCAGGCGGTGACCGCGGCACGCAAGCTGATCGAGGAGCAATACGGCAGGGAGTACCTGCACAAGTCGGTGCGCACCTACAAGAGCAAGGCCAAGAACGCACAAGAGGCTCACGAGGCGATCCGGCCGGCCGGCTCGACCTTCCGCAGCCTCAACGAGGCCAAGCGCGAGCTGGGCGCCGACGAGGGCCGGCTCTACGAGCTCATCTGGAAGCGCACCGTGGCCTGCCAGATGGCCGATGCCACCGGCAAGTACGTCACCATGACCATCGACGCCGGGGAGGGCAGCTTTCAGGCCCGGGGCAAGACCATCGAGTTCGCGGGCTACCGCCGCGCCTATGTCGAGGGCTCCGACAACCCCGAGGCCGAGCTGGCCGACCAGGAGCGGGTGCTGCCCAGCCTCGCGCTGCAGGCCCGGCTGGCGATCGCGTCCTTGGAGGCCAAGGGCCACGAGACCCGGCCCCCGGCCCGACTCACCGAGGCCAGCCTGGTGCGCGAGCTCGAAGCGCGCGGCATCGGCCGACCCAGCACCTACGCCTCGATCATCGATACCATCCTGCGGCGCAGCTACGTCTTCAAGAAGAGCAGCGCCCTGGTGCCCACCTTCACCGCCTTTGCGGTCACCGCCCTGCTCGAACAGCACCTCAGCTGGCTGGTGGACTATGCCTTCACCGCCAAGATGGAGGACCAGCTCGACGATATCGCGCTGGGCAGCGAGGACTCCCTCTCCTACCTGCAGCGCTTCTACATGGGGCAGGCCGGGTTGAGGGACCGCCTCGCCGAGGCCACCGACCAGATCGACCCCCGCACGGTGTGCACGATCCCCGTGGGCCTGGCCGAGGATGGCACGGCCATCGATGTGCGGGTGGGGCGCTACGGGCCCTTCTTGTCCTCGGGGGAGCTGCGGGCGGACATCCCCGAAGACCTGCCCCCCGACGAGCTGTCGATCGAGAAGGCCCGCGCCCTGTTGGCCGAGCGCAAGGAGGGACCCAAGGTGCTGGGCGACCACCCCTCGGGCCAGGCCGTCTACCTGATGAATGGCCGCTTCGGGCCCTATGTGCAGCTGGGCGGCCTGGAGCCCGATGACGAGGGCAACCTCAAGCCCATCCCCACCAAGGGCAAGAGCAAGGAGAAGCCCACCCGGGCCAGCCTCTTGCGGGACATGACCCCCGAAGAGCTGACCCTCGAGATGGCCCTGCAGCTGCTGTCCTTGCCCCGAGACCTCGGCCCCCACCCCGAGACGGCCGAGCCCGTGCTGGCCACCAATGGGCGCTACGGGCCCTATGTCACGTCATCGGGCAGCAGCCGCACCATCCCCGAAGACCAGAGCGTGCTCAGCATCACCCTGGCCCAAGCCGTCGAGCTGCTCAAGACCCCCGCCCGCCGAGCCCGGGGCCCCGCCCCCATCCGCGAGGTGGGCGTCGACGACCGGACCGGCCGCAAGCTCACCCTGATGAATGGGCGTTTCGGGCCCTATGTGACCGACGGCGAGACCAACGCGTCCTTGCCCAAGGGCACCGGGGTGGACCAGCTCGATGTGGCCCAGGCCGTCGAGCTGATCATCAAGCGGGAGAATGCGCCCAAGCGCCCGGGCCGCAAGCCGGCCGCAAAGAAGACCGCGGCCAAGAAGGCGCCCGCAAAGAAGACCGCGGCCAAGAAGGCGCCCGCAAAGAAGACCGCGGCCAAGAAGGCGCCCGCAAAGAAGGCACCCGCAAAGGCCAGCGCCCCCGATGCAGGCGAGACGGCGGCAGCCAAGCAGGCACCCGCCAAGAAGCCTGCGGCAAAGAAGGCGCCCGCCAAGAAGGCACCCGCCAAGAAGGCCGCAGCAAAGAAGGCACCCGCCAAGAAGGCCGCAGCAAAGAAGGCGCCTGCAGCCACCGACGAGGCCTGACCGGGCCGATCAGTAGAAGAGCAGCCCCCACTCCTCTTCGAGCACCCGACGCTGGTCCGGCTCGGCGGCCTCCAAGCTGTCAAAGAGCACCTCTGCGGCCACACGGCGCAAGGCAGCGTGATCGACGACTCCATCCGCCGGCTGCTCATCCAGCAGCCGATCGTTGACGAGGGCCAGCAGGCGGTCATCGAGGTGGCCGAGGTCGACCAGGATGTCGAGCAGCGCGCTGGCAGCCGAGTCCAGCTCGATCATGACATGGACCTTGGGGGCGGCGGGACCTGAGGACGACACGGGGGCTCCGGGGCAGGCGCCAGCCCTATCCCGCCGCGGCGGGAGGGCCCCGCAGGGCATAGCGATCGCCGGGCAGGCGGGTCACGCGCCCGGCCAGCTGGTGGGCGGCGAGGTCCCGAGCGAGCTGGACCGGATCGACGTCCAACATGTCCAATATTCGGTCAAAATCGAGGTTCTCCTTGAATAATAGCCGCAGAATGGGATCCGAGGGCGCAAGGACCTCAGCGGCGGCCGGGGGAGGCTGCAAGCCGGGCACGGCGTCCAGCAGATCGGCGGGCTCGACCACCATGGTCGCCCCCTCTCGAAGCAGGCGCAAGGCGCCTTGGGCGCTCTCGTTCAGGGGATGGCCCGGCACCGCAAAGACATCCCGCCCGGCCGCCCCAGCCAGCCGCGCCGTGATCAAGGCGCCCGACCGCGTGCGGGCCTCGACCACCACCGTGGCCAGGGACAGGCCGGCGATGACGCGGTTCCGGCGTGGGAAGTGGTGACGTTCGGCCGGCTGGTCCGGGAGGAATTCGCTGAGCACCAGGCCGCCGGAATCCAGGATCTCGTCCAGCAGGCGCTGCTGCGTAGCGGTGAAGGGTCGGTTGAGCCCCTGCCCCACCACGGCGATCGTGGCCTCGGGGGCCGCACCATGGGCGGCGGCGTCAATGCCATAGGCCAGGCCGCTCACCACCGTGCCACCCGCCCGCGCGATCTCCCGCGCCAGGTTGCGGGCCATGCGCGCGCCATCCCCCGAGCAGCGCCGCGCCCCCACCACCGCCACGGCCGGGGGACGCAACCGGTCGAGGTCGCCGCGGTAGAAGAGCACCGGCGGCGCCATGGGCAGCGGGCGCAGCAAGGCGGGGTAGACCGGATCGGCCAGCGTCAGAAAGGGGGACGACACGGGCAAGGGCTGCCCCGCCACCAGCGCCGAAGCGTGGGGGACGGACAGCCCCGCCGCGAGCAGCGTCGATTCCGGGCAGCTTGCCCAGACTTCGGGCGCGAGGTCGGCATCCAAGAGCATCGAGAGGTCGACGCGCGCACCCAGACGGGCGGCAGCGTGCCAGAAGGACGGGAGCTGGTGCATGGGAACCTGGGTCCCCGGGCACGGCGCGGCAACCGGACCCTATCGACGCGCGGCCGCTCCGGCAAGGCCGCTGCCTATTCGAGCTTCTGGGTCAGCCTGGCGCCCACGCCGAGGTTCTTGTTGGCGTCGGTGATCACCGCGGCAGATGAATACTCGTCCACCCGAACCACCACGATGCGCCCGATCACCGCATGCGGCAGCTTGGTGTCCTCCTTCTTGAGGTCCGTATACTCGTCGCGCTGCTCGGTGACGTAGAAGGTGTTGCCCACCCGCACGCCGTCGGCCCGACCCCGATCGAGGAAGATGGTCTCGCCGGTGGTGAGGCTGAAGACCTCGTCCTGGGTGCGCTCGACGATGGTGGCCTCGAGCTCGCCCCGGGGCGCTCCCACCTCGATCTGCACGGCCACGGTCATGGACGGCCCCACCAGGTCGCCGCGGGTGACCTCGCGCCAGCTCTGCCGAATGGAGGCGCTGACATAGTGCTCGTTGCGGTGGGTCACGACGGCCTCGGCCACCACCTCGTAGAGGCCGCCATACTTCTGACGCCAGGACTCGGGATGGCGCACCTTGCGCTTCACCCGGCGGAAGACGCTGACCGTGTCGCCGCAGTTGAAGGCCTCGGGGTCGTCCACCTTGAGGTAGATGAGGTCGGGCTCGGACAGATAGGTCTGCATCCCGCGGGCCTTGGCGACCTCACCGTAGATGTCGATCTCGTCCTTGTCGGCCAGAAATCCCGTGGCCAGGTAGCCCCGCACGGGGCGGCGGTTGTTGAAGCGCACATCGGGCCCACAAGCGGCGTCGGTGGTGTTGTAGTCGACGTCCTGCACGACGTAGCCGTCGCGGTCGCCCCCACCGTCCAGATCCACCCGCGGCGGATCAATCAGCGTGCCCATGCGAAAGACGATGCGGTTGCCCGGGTAGATCCAGTGGGGGTTGGTGATCTGTTCGTTGATCGACCAGAGCCGCGGCCAGTACTGGGGATTGCCCAGGAAGCGGCCAGAGATCTCCCACAGGGTGTCGCCAGGCTGGACCACATAGTAGTCCGGCGCGCTGGTGGACATCATGCCGATGCTGTCGCCAGCCTCGGTGTAGTAGGAATCCTGGGCCAGCGCGGGCGCTGCGATGAGCAGGCCGACCGCAGAGAGCGCCAGCGTCAGGCATCGCAGGGAGGGGCGGGGCATCTCGACTCCAAAAGCTGCGCGCAGGATCCCAAAGGGCGGCGGCGCTGTCAAGGGCTGAGGCAGGGCTCAGGAGCGGCCATAGTCGTCGGCATGGCGCACCACGTCGTCGACCTGCGGGGTGGAGACCTCGTAGACCTCCACATCCGTGATTGCGAGGATGCGGTGCCGGCGCAAGGGACGGATCCGAGCCGTGTCGCCGGGCCCCAGCTCACGCACGGTGAGGTGCCCTGCCGCGTCTTCCAGGCTGAGCTGGAGGCGGCCTTGGGCGACCCGCAGGGTCTCGTCCTTGACCGCGTGGTGCTGGAGGGAGAGCCGACAGCCCTGACGGATGCGCAGGATCTTGCCTACGTAGAGTTCAGTCTCTGCCCAGATCTCCTCGTGGCCCCAGGGCTTGTCGACACGACGGGCGGGCGGAAGATCCCCGGGCGCGCTCACGGCGCCTCGGCCAGAAGCAGGTCGTCGGAGCCCAAGGAGTCCTCGAGCACCCGGCGCTCCGTCTCGGCAGCAGCCTTGGTCTGGAAGCCGCCAATGCGCACCCGGAACCAGGTCTGGCCGTCGACCAGGGCGGCCACCCGGTAGGCCTTGTGGCCAGCCTCGGCCAAGGCGGCCACCGATGCGTCGGCCTCTTCTGCGGTGGGGTAGCTGGCGATCTGAACCGCCCAACCCCCACCCGGGCGCTCAACAGCGGCCGGGGCGGCGGGAGCGGCGGGAGCGGCGGGCGCGGTCTCGGGGTCGCCCACCACCAAGGTGGCCCCAACCCCCGCGCTGGCCTGCTTGGGCAGTGACAAGACCGGGTCCACCGGCTCCAGCAAGCCGGGGAAGCTGAGATCCGGAGGCGCGTCCGAAGCGAGCACGCCTCCCGGGCCCACGGCCGAGCGGGCGTATTCGACCTCTCGAAGCAGGGCCTCGAGCGACTCTTCGTGATCGGCGTCAGGGGTCAGCGGCAGCGGAGCGTCGGCCAGCACCTCAGCCGAGGCGGCCTGGCTGCGGCCCACTTGCAAGCCGACGAGGAAGGCCAGCAGCGCGATGCAACAGGTGGCCACACCCAGCGCCATCAGGTGGCTGCGGGTGATCCAGATCTGGGGCTGGGCGCGGCTACGGGTGTGTTCAGCCATGGGACCATTCTATCGCGGGAGGCCGCGGCTGTCGCTACCTGAAAAAGCGAGCAAGCACAAAGACTTGCGCATGATCTCTCGAGCCAGTTGCGAGAATGCCGTGGACACGTCAAGACTCATCGAGGGCCGAGGGACGATCGAGAAAGAGGGCGCGGCTCTCCACCAGCACCCGGCCCCAGCCCTCCACCTCGTGGGCGAGCGCATCCAGCGTGGCGCGCAGGTGGCGCGCGTCACTCGACACCATCGCCACCGCGACCACGGCCCGCAGGTGATCGTCGCGGTGACCCACCTCGGCCACGCTCAGGTGGTCCTGGTTGGCCAGGCGATCGCGCAGCTGCGCCAGGGCCCGCCGCTTGTCTTTGAGGCTGCGGGAGCCCGGCACCACCAGCCCCAACCGCAACACCCCGACCCAGATGGACTCATCGGGGGCGGGGAGCACGGGCAGCTGCACCTTGGACAAGGGCGCGGCGATCAGGCGCTCCCCTTCAGGAGCGCTCGACCTCGACCATGTTGAAGGCCTCGATGACGTCGCCGGTCTTGATGTCGTTGAAGCCGTCGAGGTTCATACCGCACTCGTAGCCGGAGCTGACCTCGCGCACATCGTCCTTGAAGCGGCGCAAGGAGCCCAGGCGACCCGTCCAGATGATCTTGCCGTCCCGAAGGAGGCGGATCTCGTGGCTGCGGGCGATCTTGCCGTCGATGACCATACAACCGGCGATGGAGCCGACCTTGGGCACCTGGAAGACCTGGCGGAGCTCGGCGGAGCCGTGCACCACCTCCTTGGTCTCGGGGGCCAGCAGGCCGCGAAGACCCTTCTCGACATCTTCGAGGGCCTCGTAGATGACCGAGTAGGTGCGAACCTCGACCCCGTAGCCATCGGCAGTGCGGCGGGCCTTGGCGTCCGGGCGGACGTTGAAGCCCATGATCACACCGGTATTGGTGTGCGCCAGGGTGACGTCGCTCTCGGTGACAGCCCCCACGCCCGAATGGAGGATCCGGACGTCGGCGCCTTCGACCTTGATCTGCTCCAGGGCGCCGCGGATGGCCTCCAAAGAGCCGTTCACGTCGGCCTTGATGATGAGGTTGAGGGTGACCCGCTCGCCCTCCTGGGTGCGCGCCAGCAGGTCTTCGAGGGTGACCGAGCGGGGCCCGACCAGCGAGGCCTGCCGTTCCATTTCGGCGCGGTTCTCGACCAGGCTCTTGGCGTCCTTGTCGCTGGCCACAACCACGAGGTTGTCGCCGGCGTTGGGCACCGCGTCCAGACCCATGATCTCCACGGGGGTGGAAGGCCCTGCCTCCTTGATCGCCTTGCCAAGGTGGTCGGTCAGGGCCCGCACGCGGCCCCAGGTGGTGCCGGCGACCACGACGTCGCCGCGCTTCAGGGTGCCGTGCTGGACCAGGACCGTGGCCACGGGGCCCTTGCCGCGCTCCAGACGACCCTCGATGACGGTGCCTTCGCCGTGGCGTTCGGGGTTGGCCCCGTACTCCTCGACCTCGGCCACCAGCAGGATGGCGTCGAGCAGGTCATCGACACCCAGGCCCTGGGTGGCGGAGGTCTCGACGAACATGGTGTCGCCACCGTATTCTTCGGGGACCAGCCCGTGCTCCATCAGCTGCTGCTTGACCCGGTTGGGGTCGGCCTGGGGCTTGTCGATCTTGTTCAGCGCCACGATCATGGCGACATCGGCCGCCTTGGCGTGGTTGATGACCTCGATGGTCTGCGGCATCACGCCGTCGTCGGCTGCGACCACCAGGACCACGATGTCGGTGACCTGGGCGCCACGGGCCCGCATGGCCGTAAAGGCCGCGTGTCCGGGCGTATCGATAAAGGTGATGAGCTCACCCTTGTTTTCGATCTGGTAGGCCGAGATGTGCTGGGTGATGCCACCGGCCTCGCGGGCGGCGACATTGGCGCTGCGGATGGCGTCCAGCAGGCTGGTCTTGCCGTGGTCCACGTGGCCCATGATGGTGACCACCGCGGGACGGGGCTGAAGATCCTCGTCGTTGTCCTCGACGTCGATGAGGTGTTCATCTTCCTGGAAGGCGGCGTCGATGACTTCGAAGTCGAACTCTTCGGCGACCAGCTGGGCGGCTTCGAGGTCGAGCTCATCGTTGATGGTGGCGAGCTGCCCCATCGAGATCAGCTTCTTGATGACCTGGGAGGCCTTGACGCTCATGCCGTGGGCGAGGTTGGCCACCGTGATGGTGCCCGCGACCTCGACCCGGCGCTTGTGCGCTGCGGCCTTCGGGGAGGCCTTCTTGGGCGCGCCCTTCTTGTTGCGGCGGCGGCGACCCGAGGCGCCGTCCATCATCACTTCGATGCGATCCTGGCGTCCACGCCGCTTGCCCTTGGGCCGGCCCGCGGCACCCGCAGCGCCCGCACCGGCGCGACCGCGGCGGCCACGCTCAGCGTCCTCGGCGCCGGGGCCGGGAGCAACGGTGTCGCGCCAGACCTTTTCGGCGCCGGCAGCCGCGACACGCGCGCTCCTGGCGGGCGGCCTCCTCGGCCTGCTGTTCGCGGATGCGCTGGCGGAAGGCCTGGGGGTTGGCGGGGTCGTAGCCCGGAGGGGGCGAGATCACGCCGGACCCGAGCCAGGCAGGGGCCGACGGCCGGCCTCGTTGGGCCGGTTGGGCCGACTGCCATCCGCCCGGGGAGGCTGGAGGCGATGGAGCGGGCGGAGGCGGCAGAGGCCTCCTCGACGCTCAGCCCGGCAGCCACCGGGGCCGGAGCCGGCGCAGCAACTTCAGCGGCAGGGGCCGCCCGGAGCCGGCTCGGCCGCAGCGGCGACCACCGGGGCCTCCGCAGCGGGAGCCGGGCGGTGGCCTCGGCCACCGGGGCGGGGTCCGCGGGAGCGGCAACCACAGGCGCGACCACCTCGGGGCGGGCGCCGGGGCGGGCGCAGCCTCGGGGGCGGCGACCTCTGCGGCGGGCGCAGGGGCAGGCGCCGCGGCGGCGGGCGCCGGAGCAGCGGCCTCTGCCGTCCCATCCGCCGCAGGCGGGGATGCCTCGACCGCGGGCTCTGCGGCCTCGGCAGCGGGAGCCGGCGCAGCGGGGCGGCGAATGACCCGAGAGGCCGGGGGGGCCTCTTCCGGGGCGGCTTCGGCCTTGCGCCCGGTGGGCAGCCGGCTGCGGTCAGGGGCTTCGTCCCGAGACTCGACCTTGCGCCGCCGGATCACACCGGCGCCAACCCGCGTCTGGACCTCCCCGGACTGTGGCGTCGGTGACGCAACGGTCGCGGCTCCGGACCGGGTGGTCCGGGAGTTGGGGGCGCGGTTGAGCCGCTCGATCAGATCCTTCGTGGACATGCAGGTCCTTTGTCTCTCGTCCGGGGAGGGGCCACCGGCGATGGGCCGACCGTCGGGGCGAGCGCCTCCCACTGGGGAGACTTGGCGACGGTAGGCTTGGCCCGACCAAGATGTCGGGCCTGGATGGGGCGCTTTGACGCGCGAACCGCTCCGGGTCTGGCACCCGGCGCTGGAGGCCAATCAGGCTAACCCAGCGCCTCCTGGCGCCGCAACTCGTCGATGAGGCGTCGCGAAGGCGCGCCCTCGCGGAGAAGCAGCACCAGCGGTGCGCAGGCAACGAGCTTGGGGGGCAAAATGGAGCACACCGATGGCAGAAGGATGTGCTGGGGCAGGCCTGGCGGGCCCGCAGGGACGCCTTGGGCGGCGTCCCCGATCAGGAGGGTGGCTACAGCAAGGCCCGGGGCATCGGAGCGACGCAACAAGCCGCTGCGCCAGCAGGCGCGCAGGGCGATGGAGACCCGCCTGGCGGCCCGCTGCCGGGCGTCATCGAGCAGGGGGCCGGCGGCGTGGCCCTTCACCTTGAGGGTGCGCCAGGCGATGCCAGGGTGGGCCTGGAGCTTCTCGAGGGCCGCCCGGTCTGCGCTGACCCAC
Source organism: Deltaproteobacteria bacterium (assembly GCA_018401435.1). Lineage (GTDB taxonomy): Bacteria > Myxococcota_A > UBA796 > UBA796 > UBA2385 > M30B51. The sequence goes on from JAGYJW010000013.1 coordinate 33,182, forward strand.
GCGCCGCGTCCACCCGCACCGGGCTGGACGTCCAGCTCGATGCGGCCATCGCGGGCACGCAGGCGCAGCAGCTCGGACACAGGCGCGCGGCGGCGGGTCACAACGCAGCTGCGCACGGGAGAAGCGGATCGGTTCATGGGCTCCTGGGGGGGGCCCCGCGAGGCTCAGGCCTCGGGGGGGATGTCGCCATCGGCATCGGGGGCGAGATCAGAGGCGTCGTCCTCATCCTGGGCGAACTCGTCCTCGTCCTCGTCCTCGTCCTCGACCACCGGCGGGTTCTTGATCCGCTCGGCCTCTTCGAGGATGAGCTGGTCCAGGGTGCCGCCCGAGGCCTCGATGATCTCCTCGGCCTCGTCCTCCTCGACCTCGAGGATGTTGGCGATCTCGAAGCCTTCGGCGTCGAAGAGCTCCTGCACGCTGCGGAAGCCGTGGCGGATCAGGGTCTCGACCTGCTCGTCGTCCAGGCGCTCCACCCGGCCGAGCTCGGCGCGGGCGGTATCCACCATCTCTCCGTGACGGCTCTCGGAGTAGATGTCGATGCGCCAGCCCGTGAGCTGCGCCGCGAGGCGGACATTCTGGCCGCGCCGACCGATGGCCTTGGAGAGCTGGTCGTCAGGGACGATGAGCTCCATGCTGTGGGTCATCTCGTCGATATAGACGCGGGCCACCGACGCCGGCGCGATCGCGTGCACGATGAAGCGCGCGGGATCGGGGTGGAAGGGGATGATGTCGATGGCCTCGCCGCGCAGCTCCTGCACCACCGCCTGGACGCGGGAGCCCTTGAGGCCCACGCAGGCGCCGACGGGATCGACGTCGCGGTCCAGGGAGGACACGGCGATCTTGGCGCGGTGACCGGGCTCGCGGGCGCAGGCCTCGATGCGAACGATATTCTCGTAGATCTCGGGGACCTCGAGCTCGAAGAGCTTCATCAGCAGGCCCGGATGGGTGCGCGACAGCACCACCTGGGGGGTCTTGGAGGCCCGGGTGATGTCCAGCACATAGGCCTGGATGCGATCGCCCTGGCGGTAGGTCTCGGTGGGGACCTGCTCGCGCTTGGGCAGGACGGCCTCGGCCCGACCGAGGTCCACCACGATGTTGCCCTTCTCGAAGCGCCGCACGATGCCGGTGATCAGCTCGCCCTTGCGGTCCTTGAACTCGTTGAAGGTCATCTCGCGTTCGGCGTCGCGGATCTTCTGGATGATGACCTGCTTGGCGGTCTGGGCGGCGATGCGGCCGAGGTCCTCGACGTGCATCTTGATGCCGAGGGAGTCGCCGACCTCGCAGTCGGGGTCTGCGGTGCGGGCCAGGGCCTGCTCGATCTCGGTCTCTTCGTCTTCGATCTCCTCGACGACGGTGCGGAACTCGAAGAGCTCGACCTCGCCGAGGTCCTCGTTGAACTGAGCCTCGATGTCGCGGACCATGCCGTAGCGCTTGCGCGCCGCGGCCACCATGGCCTGCTCGAGCACCTCGATCAGCACGTCCCGGGGGATGTTCTTTTCGCGGTGAACGGTATCGATGAGCCGGGCAAGGTCGCTGATCATCGGAGTACTCCTCGGGGAAGCTCAGCGCGTGGAATCGGCGCTGGGAGCCTTGCGCAGCCGGGGGCTGCGCGAGGGGGATGCGGGGGTCGGGGGATCGGGTTGCGGCGGCGCCGTGGGGTCGCTCAGCCGCTCGAATTCTGCTGCGCTGAGGTCCAGGTTGACGAAATCGACCTGGTCCAAGGGCAGCCGCTGCGTGTCGTCGCCCACCTGAAGAAGCACGGTGTCGCCGTCCAGGCCGCCCAGCACGCCCACATAGCGGCGGCGGCCCCAGCCCGGGGCCATGCGCACCTTGGCCCGAAAGCCGGTGAAGCGCGCGAAGTCGGTGGGGCGTTCGACCGGCCGTTCGGACCCGGGGCTGGAGACCTCGAGGCGGTAGGCCGTGGGCAGGGGATCTTCGACGTCGAGTTCTGGCGAGAGGTTGCGGCTGACTCGGGTGCAGTCCGCGACGCGCACGCCACCGGGCTTGTCGATGGACAGCCGCAGGATGGGCCCGCCCAGGTCGCCGGTCAGCTGAACGCCGATAAGCTCGCAGCCGATCGATTCGACGACCGGTTCGGCGAGCTGTCGGAAGCGCTGGCGAAGCGCCTTTCGTTCGGCGAAATCCATGGCGGGGGGGCGGTCCGGGGGGCTGGCGCAGAGACAAAAAAAAGGAGGGGCCCCGGGGCCTCTCCTGTGGTGACAGGAATCAGGAGGCGCTTGTATGCGACCCCTGACCCTGCGTCAAGGCGGGTCCCCATCGGCGCCCGGCAGCCGCGGAAGCACAATACGGGCGCCGCAGCTCCCCTTCGCTTCGGCCGCTACCAGCTCGGCTTCTGCGGCCGGAAAGGGGGACTGCTGCACCTCCAGCAGGATGAAGGCCGCGATGACGTCCCGCACCTGCTGGCCCTCGGGGGTGCAGGTGCGGTTGGACCAGAGCTCGAGGATCAGCCGGCGCCGTTCGGCGGGGTCGGCGACTTTGGGGAGCCGCGGGTCGAAGTGCACGCCCTCCAGCCACAAGGCGTCGAGCTGATCGGGCAGCTCCTGGCCCACCCGCTCTGACATCGCCCGGGCGGAGATGGCGTCGCGCCACCCCCGCAGCCCCGGTTCGAGGGCGCTGGCCACGCGCTCTTTTTGCGGTGTGAGCTTGCGTTTGCTCACCACCACGCCGCCGATGCGCAGGCACATCGGGGTGAAGGGCGGCAGGCACCACAAGTAATTCAGCGGCTTGTTGGGGTCGCCGGGGTGCATGAAGCGCGGGGGGCTTCGGCGCAGCACCACAAAGCCGTCGTCATAGACGCGCACGGACGGCTTCCAGGGGGATTCGGGCCGAAAGAGCGTGTAGCCGTCCTTTCGCTTGCCATCCCGGTAGCCGAGCTGACGCAGGTCGTTGATGACCGCCTGGCGCTTGCGGGCCACCTCGAGATCGCCAAAGACCACGATCTCGCCGGGCACCGGGGCGGCCGCGGCAGCCTCGGGGCGCGGCGGGGCAGCACCTTTCGGCGGCCCGGCGTCTTCGGCCCGGGCCGAAGCGCAGAAGACCGTGGCGCAGAGCAGCAACGCCCGCGGCCCACCCCAGGAGGGCCTAGGAGCCCGAGAACTGGATGTCATCGAAGAGCAGCGAGGGGCTGCGCCAGGAGCTGTAGATCCAGGGCGCGTCGGCCGCTTCGACAAAGCGCTCCAGCAGCTCGAAGAGGTTGCCCGACACATTCATCTCGCTGACCGGGCCTTGCAGGGCACCGCCCTCGATCAGGCTGCCGTTGATGCCAAAGGAGAAGTCGCCCGACGTGGGGTTGCTGTTGCCACCCAGAAATCCCTCCACCTTGATGGCCCGGCCCAGCCCGGCGACGATCTCGGCCTCGCTGCGCGCCCCCGGGGGGATCACGAGGTTGGAGGCGCCGCCGGTGGTGGGCGGGACCCCCATGCGTCGCCCATTGTACACATTGATGAAGAATAGCTTCAGCACCCCATTTTCGACGATCGGCCGCCGCTGGCTGGGCAGACCGTCACCGTCATGGGGAGAGCTGCCAGGAGCCCGGGGAATCAGCGGGTCATCGAAGAGCTGAAAGGCCGCGGCCCCGATCTTCTTGCCCAGGTGGTCCGCCAGGCAGGAGCGCTGCTCGTAGATCGAGGTGCCGGAGAGGGGTCCGATCAGCACCTTGAGCAGGCTGCCCACCACCTGCCGATCCAGCAGCAGCGGTAGCGGCCGCTGGGGGCGGCCTTGCTGCCCAGGCGCTTGCGACCACGCTCGACCAGCTCCTCGGCCACCCGCTCGGCTGAAGGGAGGTCCGCCCGGTGGCGGGTCTGGTAGCTGCTCCAGGCTTCAGGCAGGCGCCCATCGCTGTCCTCCAAGGAGATGGAGGCGCCATGGCCGCAGCTGGTGCCCGACCAGCTGGACGCGAAGCCGTTGCTGGCCACCAGCGCGCTGTCGCTGCGCCCGTCCCAGGCATAGGCGCTGATGGAGCGGGTGGGCACGGACCGGGCCTGGGCCTGGCAGAGCTGCTCGAGGCGCTCTGCGGCGGCCCCACGATCGGCGGCCTGCCAGGACTCAAAGGCCGGATCGAAGGGGTCCAGATCCACGTCAGCGTCGCCCATCAGGTCGCGGTCGGGCAGGCGGCGATCCGGATCGGGCTCCATGAAGCGGGTGGCCGCGATGGCGCGCTCCAGAAAGGCGCGCATGGCGTCGGGGCGCAGATCGTTGCTGCTATGGGAGGAGTAGCGGCCCTCCACCATCAAGGACAGACCGGCCGACCGGGAGCGCGACTCCTGGGCCTTCTCGACCTTGCCGTCGCGGCGCTCGATCTGGCTGTAGGAGCCCTCTCCCACCCGGACGGTGACCTCTTCTGCGCCCAGGGAGAGGGCCTGGGCGGCGATGGCCTCGGCGGCCTCGCGAAGCTGAAGGTGGCTCAACCCACACCCCCAACACTCAGGCTCTGCACCCGCACGGTGGGCATGCCCTGGCTCACGGGGACGCCCTGGCCGTCCTTTCCGCAGGTCCACCCGCCTTCGTCCACCTTCATGTCGTTGCCCACCATGTCGATTCGCGAGAGGGCCTGGGGGCCGTTCCCGATGATGTTGACGTCCTTGACCGGCCGCGTCAGGCGCCCGTTCTCGATGAGATAGCCGTGCCGCATATAGAAGGAGAAGTCGCCCCCGCCGATATTGACCTGGCCATTGGCGAAGCTGACGCAGTAGAGCCCTTTTTCGACCGATGCGATGATCTCGCCCGGGTCGTGGGGGCCATCGAGCATCAGGGTGGCCCGCATCCGGGGGATGGGGTTGTTGCGGAAGTCCTGCCGCCGGCCCGAACCCGTGGGGGCCACCCCATAGTGCCTGGCGCTGATCTCGTCGTGGATGTAGCTGCGCAGGATGCCGCCCTCGACCAGGACCGTGCGTTCGGTGGGGTTGCCCTCGTCATCGATATTCAACGCGCCCCGGCTTCCAGCGATGGTGCCGTCGTCGACGATGGTTACCTGGTCGCTCGCGATGCGCGCGCCCATCTTGTCGGCGTAGATGCTGGTGCGCTTGCGGTTGAAGTCGGCCTCCATGCCGTGGCCGATGGCCTCGTGCAGCAGGATGGCCGAGGGGCCGGCCGCCAGCACCACCGGCATCTCTCCGGCTGGCGGCTTGCCGGCCTTGAGCAGGAAGAGGGTGCGGTCGACCGCCTCCTCGATCATACGCTCCTGGCGCTCGATGTCGTAGTATTCGAGGCCCGCGCGGCCGGCGACATTGTAGGAGCTGGACTCCTTGACCCCGTCCTCCTCGGCGGTGCAGCGCACCATGGCCAGGGTCATGGGGCGGTAGTCCTCGAAGAGCCGACCGTCGGGGCGCACGATCATCACGATGGAGGCGGCGTCGGCGAGGTAGGCCTCGACCCGCTTGACGCGGGGGTCGCGGGCGAAGGCCTTCTGTTCCCAGCTGCGCACCAGCTCGACCCGGTGGTCGATGCCGACCAGGTCCCAGCCCTGCTGCACCGGGTAGAGGTTGGGGACCGTGCCCGCGGCGGGGTTGGCGGCGGTGCGCCCGTTCTGGGTGCTGGCGATCTCGGCGGCGGCGCGGGCCGCCGACACCAGGGCGTCCACCCGCAGGTCCTCGGAGTAGGCGTAGCCGACCTGGTCGCCCACCACGACCCGAACCCCCATACCCAGATCCACCGAGGTGTTGACCTGGTTGACCTTGTGATCCGACAGGCTGACGGCGTTGGAGGCCTGGTGCTGGAAGAAGAGGTCGGCGTCCTCGGCCCCACGGGACAAGGCGGCCTCCATCACCCGACGGAGCACTTCGGGGGTGACGCCGAAGCCTTCAAACCAGGCGCCAGCAGGGCCGGTGGGACGGGGCAGGGACATGGGCACCTCGGGCAAGGGGGCGGGCGAGCGGTCGGCCACCGCTGCCAGGAGCCCTCAACGGACCCCGCAGCTCAGCCTCAACCCCCGTCCCCTACCCTTCGCTCCCCTTCGGCGCCGGTCAAGCGTAGCGCTGAACCACCTGCTCACAGAAGCTGCGCGCCCGGCGGGCCGACCGGGCCAGCTGGTGCTGGACCTGCGCCCGGTGGAGGTTGTGCGCTCCCACCGCTGGAAAGCGCGCGCGATCCTCGCGGAAGTAGCAGTTGTTGAGGGCATCGGCACAGAAGCGAGCGGACAGCTCCAGGCAGATGCGCTCGACTGCCGGCGCCAGGCCCTCCCGTTCGGCCGGCGCCAGCTCGGGCCCCTGGCTGAGAAAGGCCTCGGCGCTGGCGGAAAAGAGCGCCTGGTCAAAGGAGACGCCGGTCGGATCGTCCTCGCCGGCAGGATTGCACCAGCTTCGCCACGCATCTCCCATTTCGCTGGGAAGATCCATCGGGCCTACGGTGTCCAGGTCGATCAAGCACAGAGCCTGGTGGCCGCTGGCGTCAAATCGAAGATTGGAGATCTTCAAGTCGCCATGACAGATGCGCTCGGGCACCCCGTCCGGTCCCTCCCAGCTCTGCCAATCGGCCAGGATCTGGCCCCCCAGGGCCCGCGCCTGGGCCTCCAGAGGGTGGCCGTCGCCGGCTTCGAGAGCCCGCGCAAGATCCGCCATTCGGGCCGGGCTGTCGTGAATGCGGCGGAGGGGCGCATGACGCGGCGGCGTCCAGCCATCCAGGGCCCGGTGCACCCGGCCCACCAGTCCCCCCACCGCGGCAGCCTGCTGCGGGCTGGTCAGGCGGTGCAGGGTGCGCCCTGGGATATAGGACAGCATCCGCCAGCAGCCCCCCTCCGGATCCTCCACCCAGAGCCCGCCATCGCGGGTGGGCAGCACCTCGGGCGAGAGGATTCCCCGGGCGCGCAGGCGCGCGGTCCAGGCCGCGATGTCGCGGTTCACCAGGGGCGAGAAGATCGCGTTCACCCGTTGCAGGACCGCCCCCGGAGGGTCGCCCACAAGCCAGGTCTGGTTGATCAAGCCACCGTCGGCACAGGGGGTCGGGGTCGCGTCGCCCGCCCAGCTCTTCAGCGCGTGTTCTGGAGTCATGATCCCGTGCTAATGCCTGGTCTCAAAGAGTGTCAACTTGTGTCAGGGACCTGTTCGAAATAGGGGCCCGTGATACGTCCCCCGTCCATCCCATTGGAGAAAATCCATGAATATCCCCCGTTCCATCTTGATTCTCACCGCGTCCCTCACGCTCATGGCCGGCTGCAAGAAGAAGCCCGCCCCCGAACCGCCCCCCATGGCCTCGTCGGCGGCACCCGTGTCGGCGCCCGCGCCCGCGCCCCCCGAAGTCATGGAGATGGTCCGCAACTTCGAGCGCGTGTTCTTCGATTTCGACCAGAACGCCCTCGATGACTCCAGCAAGGCGGCGCTGGACGAGAATGTCAAGATCATGAACAACTACATGGACATCAAGCTGGAGCTGCAGGGCCACGCCGACGAGCGCGGCACCACGGACTACAACATCGCCCTCGGCCAGCGCCGGGCCGATGCCGTGCGCGGCTACATGGTCAAGAGCGGCATCGCCCCCAGCCGCCTGACCATGGTGAGCTACGGCGAAGAGCGCCCCGCCGCCCAGGGCAACAGCGAGACCGCCTACTCCAAGAACCGGCGCGCCGAGTTCGTGATCAAGTGGGGCGACGCCAACGGCGTTCGTGGCACCGTCGGCCAGTAAGGCAGCAGGCGGCGCCTACGCTGCTTCGGTGGAGGGCGCAGCCAGACGACAAGGGCCCCGGGGCAAGACGCCTCGGGGCCCTCCTTCGTGGATCCGAAGCCGCCGGGCCAGCCCGGCGGGCGGCCCGGGGCGAGCGCTTCAGCAGGTCTGGAAGAGCATCTCGCGGTAGCGGGGCAACATCCAGCGGTCATCGGAGACGCGCTCCTCGACCGCATCCGCGGCGGCCCGAAGCTGCTCGATGGCCGGGACGACCATGTTGGCGTAGGCCTCGGCCCGGGTCATGCCCTCGTGCTCTCGGGCCCGCTCGACCACGTCGTCCAGATCTCCGCGGGCCCGGCGAAGCGCGCCGACGAGGGCGCTGATGCCCCGCAGGTGGGCGAGATCCTCCTCGCCGATCAGCTCGGGAGCCGCGCCCCGCAGGGCCGCCACATCGGCGGCGATGGCGGTGCGCTCGGACACGGCGGCGGGCAGCACCGACTGGTCCACCAGGTGGCGCATCAGGTCCACCTCGATGTCCACCGACGTGATGTAGCGCTCGACCTGCACGTGGAAGCGGCTGTTCAGCTCGGCCTCGCTGAGCACCTTGTGGCGCAAGAAGACGTCCAGGCTGGTCTGCGTCTGGAGCTGGGTCAGGGCCTGCGGCGTCGTGCGCAGGTTCAGCAGGCCGCGCCGGGCCGCCTCCTCCACCCACTCCTGGGAGTAGTTGTTGCCTTCAAAGCAGATCTTGCGCGTCTCGACCAGGGCCGCCCGCACGGCCGCGAGGATGCTGGCCTCGCCCGAGGGGCCCGCCTCGATGCGCGCGCACAGCTCCGCCAGACCATCGGCCACCGCCACATTCACGCAGCACAGCGGCCAGGAGACGCTCTGGTTGGAGCCCACCGCGCGGAACTCGAACTTGTTGCCGGTGAAAGCGAAGGGGCTGGTGCGGTTGCGATCGGTGGTGTCCCGGGCCAGCTCGGGCAGGCCCGCCAGCTCCAAGGCGATGGTCTTGGCGCCCGGAGCGCGGGTGGAGGCCTCACCCGAGGCCATCTCGCGGCAGATCGCGTCGAGCTGCTCACCCAGGAAGGCGCTGATGATGGCTGGGGGTGCCTCGTTGGCGCCCAGGCGGAAGTCATTGCCATGGCTGGCGACCGCGGCCCGCAGCAGGCCCGCATGCTTCTGCACGCCCATGAGCACGGCGGCGAGCACCGCCAGAAAGCGCAGGTTCTCCCGGGGGTTCTTGCCGGGTTCCAGCAGGTTGCTGCCCTGGTCGGTGGCCATTGACCAATTCAGGTGCTTGCCCGAGCCGTTGACGCCCGCGAAGGGCTTCTCGTGCATCAGGGCCAGGAAGTTGTGGCGCTCGGCCACCTTCTTGACCAGCTCCATGACCAGCTGGTTGTGGTCGGCGGCGATATTGGCCTGGCCGTAGAGCACCGCGATCTCGAACTGGCTGGGCGCCACCTCGTTGTGGCGGGTCTTGGCCGGCACCCCCAGCTCGTAGAGCTCGGTCTCGAGGTCATTCATGAAGGCGAGCACCCGGGTGGGGATGGCGCCGAAGTAGTGGTCTTCCATGGACTGGCCCTTGGGGGCCGGCGCGCCGATCACCGTGCGACCCGCGATGATCAGGTCGGGCCGCAAGGCCGCGTAGGCCCGGTCCACCAGGAAGTACTCCTGTTCGGGGCCGGCGGTGGCGATCACCCGCCGCACATCACCATCGCCCAGCAGCCGGCACAAGCGGGTGGCCTGCAGGCTGAGGGCCTGCATCGAGCGCAGCACCGGGGCCTTCTTGTCCATGGCATCCCCGTGATAGGTCACGAAGATGCTGGGGATGCAGAGGGTGGCGCCGTTGGTGCGCTCCATGATGAACATGGGCGAGGTCGGGTCCCAGGCGGTGTAGCCGCGGGCCTCGAAGGTGCTGCGCATGCCCCCCGACGGGAAGCTGCTGGCGTCGGGCTCGGACTGGATGAGCTGGGCACCCGTGAAGCGCATCAGGGGGCGATCCCCGTCAAAAGACAGGAAGGCGTCGTGCTTTTCAGCCGTCACCCCGGTCATGGGCTGGAACCAGTGGCAGAAGTGGCTGGCACCCATGGACTGGGCCCAGACCAGCACGCCATTGGCGATGTGTTCGGCCAGCTCGCCGTCCAGGCGCTCGCCGCGATCGATCACCTGCTGAAAGCGCCGGAGCTGGTCGCCGGACAGGTGCTTGCGCATCTGGTCCAGGCCGAAGGTCTTGCGGCCGTAGTACTCGCTCATGGGCAGCAGCTCGCCGTCCTTGTCCACGGGGCGGACCGAGCGATGGGGCTGCCGTTCGACGGCGGTGCGGATGGCGTGGTGGCGAGAGGAGGCGGTCATGCTGGCTCCGGGCGGGCGTTGGCGAAAGCCGCGGCCCGGCTATTCCTCCCAGCCTGAATCGCAAGCTGAATGAGGCGCCATTCACTGAACCGACGCAGGCCTAAGGCGCGCAAAACCGGTCTTCAGCCGGACAGCGCCCCACCTCGCGCACAGCCCGATCGGTTGCCGCGAGGTGATCGAGCAGGCGCCAGGTCAGCCCGGGGGCGAGGTCGGCGCGAAGGGCGAGGGCATCGGCGGTCTCCAGCTCGGTGCCCAGCAGGCCCTGCAGGCGCAACAAGGCAGCCAGGGCCGACCGGGCCGCGAGCTTCCCAGCCTCCACCCCAGGCTGATCATAGGCGTTGACGTCGATCAGCTCGGCATAGAGGCCGACGGCACGCTCGAAGAGGGCGATCAGCGCGCCCAGGGAGCGGGGGCTGGCGTCGGGCAGGCGCAGGCCCAAGCTGGGCCGACCCGTGCCCGCCAGCGCCGCCTCGGTCCCCAAGCGGAAGCCCAGCAGGTGATCCCCGGCGTCAAAGCCCCCATCTGCGGGGGACCGGCCGCCCGGATCGGTGGTCTCGACGAAGTGGGTGAAGCTGTCGTCCCGCCCATCCCGCACCTGCTGGATGAAGGCGTGCTGGTCGGTGGAGCCCTTGTTCCCAAAGACCGAGAGCCCCTGCTCCACCACCCGACCGCGCCGGTCCCGCTGCTTGCCCAGGCTCTCCATCACCAGCTGTTGCAGGTAGCGCCCCAACAGGCTCAAGCGATCGCGGTAGGGCAAGACGACGAGGTTGCGGTCCCCTCGCCCATTCCCAGCCGAAAACCAGGCGCCGGCCAGCCAGGCCGCAGGGTTGCGGGCGGCGCCGGCCCGGGTGCTGCGGTCCATGGCGGCCGCGCCAGCCAGAAAGCCGCGCCAATCCCAGCCACAGAGCTGCATGGGCGCCAGCCCCACCGCCCCGGTGATGCTGCTGCGTCCCCCCACCCAGTCCCACAGGGGCAGCCGCGCCCGCCAGGGGCTGGGTGGGCCGCCCAGGGCCTGCAGCACGTCGGCGTCGTCGGCCTCTCCACCCGCGGCGAGGCGGTCCAATCGGGAGCCCTCCCCCGTCACCGCGATGGCCCGGTCCCCGAAAGGCAGGCCCGCCCGGCGGGTCCAGGCCATGGCGGCCAACATGCCGTTGCGAGTCTCCACCGTGCCGCCGCTCTTGGACACCACCAGCACCAGGGAGCGGCGGGGGTCGAGGGGGGCCAACAGGCGCGCAATGCCGTCGGGGTCTGTATTGTCGAGTATCACCAGCCGGGCCGGGTCGGCTGGGTTGGCCAGGGCATCGGCCAGCAGCGCGGGCCCCAGCGCCGACCCGCCAATGCCCACCAGCACGACGGTATCGGCCCCCCCGCGGTCCAGGGCGGCCACCTGGGACCAGCTGCTGGCAATCGCGCTGCGCTGGGCCACCGACGGTGCCCGCGCGGGATCCCGCAGCCAGTAGTGGCCCACCTGCCGACCCTCGTCGGGGTTGGCGATCGCCCCCTCCTCCAGCTCGCGCATGGCAGAGACCGCCGCCTCCAAACCGGGCACAGACCAGGGGGGCGCATGGCTGAGATCGAGGACGATGCCTGTCTCTTCATCGCGCAGGATGCGGTCGTCGAAGGCCATCGAGGGCTCCTCCAGAATCAGGGATCGAGTTCCAGGAGACCATCGGCCAGGACCGGCCGGTCTCTGCGTCGGCCACCGCAAAGGCGAAGCCGCCGCGCTGCTTCCAGACCCGGGTCTGGAGGCGATCGCCATTGTGGACCGGGCGGACAAAGCGCCCGCCGATGCGCCGCAGGCTGCGGGGATCATCAAAGGCCAGGGCCGCCACCACCCCCTGGACCGCGCGGGCCAGAGTACAGAGCCCATGCACCACGACGCCGGGGTGGACGCCGCGCGCGCCAGGGCCTCATTGACGTGAATGGGGTTGTGGTCGAGGGAGGCGTCGGCATAGCGTTGGCTTTGGTCGGCATCCATCTGCCAATCCAGCCGGCGGTCGGCGGCCCGATCCGGCGGCTGGGCAGCGGCGGCGGCAGCGTCCCAGCGACAGTGCCCACCGGGGCCACCCGCTGGCCGGGCACATAGAAGACCGTGTGGGCCTGCACCACCACATCCCCGGCGCTGACCAGGGCCAGGCTGCCGGTGATCAGCAGTCCGCCGGGCTTCTGGGCGATGTGCTGCAAGCTGGCCCGCCGCTGAAGCACCTCGTAGGGACGCAGGGGCCGAGAGAGGCGGGCGTCGTGCCCCACATGCAACAGCTGGCTGAGATCGGGCTTGAGGTCGGCATCCTCCATGATGGCAAAGAGCTCGTCCCGCAGCAGGCGCGCATGAATCAGGGGCGGCGCCACGCCATCGGCGCCCCGGTAGGCCACCGAAGCATCCCCCGTCGCAGCCGCATAGGCGGCGATGGCATCGGGCAACAGCACGACGCTGCCGCCCGGGTAGCGCTTGCCGGCCGGCAGGCTGCCCCGGGGATGAAGCAGCCCCAAGGGCGGCGCTGGCGGTGGCGGCACCCGTGAGGCCCGGGCGACATCGGCCAGCCGGCACAAGGCGCCGACATGGTCGGTCAACAGCCGACCATCGGCCAGCCCTCCAGCGCGGACAGCCGACCCGCCAGGAGATCGACCAGGGCGGCGTCATCCCCGAAGATGAAGGCGTCAACTTCATTCTCGGGGCCTTCGCCCGAAGATAGGGCCGCGAGGCCCGAGGCCATCACCAGCACCGGCGCAGCGGGATCTGCGCCCAATCGAAGCCGCAGCCGCAGATCCCGTGGGGGCGGAGCCGCCGCACCAGCAGGTCGAGGGAGGGGCGTGGGCGAGCGTCTTTCGGTGGGCAGATCACCTCGCCGCCCTATCGGTTCTGCCAAAGTCCAGCCAACCCCCCTTGGACCTGGGATAGCGTGAAGGCGATGCCCTTGGCGCCCTTCTTCGACCCCGCGTCGCCGACCCCCTGGCAGGCCGCCGTGCTGCTGGCCTGGGTGCCGCTGGTCGCGCTCATTCACGAGGCGGGACACGCGTGGATGGCCCGCCCCGCCGGCTACCGTCTGGCCAGCTTCGGCGTGGGCCGCGGCTGTCCCCTGCTGCGCCACCGGGGCCAGGGCGGCACGCTCTACTACCTGGGGCGATGGATCTTTGCGGGGGGCGCCTGCGTCGCGGTCCCCCGGTCCTTGACCCCCGGGCCCCAGGCCGCCCTCTTTCACGCGGGCGGCGCCCTGGCCCAGCTGCTTCTGGCGCTGCTCTTGTGGGTGCTGCCCAGCTTCTGGTGGACCCAGCCGGTGGCCAGCTTCAACTGGGTCGTGCTGCTCTGGAACCTCATCCCCTGGCGCTTTGGTGGCATGGCCAGCGACGGCTGGTGGCTGCTGGCCCTGGCACGGGGCGGCGGAGCGGGGCCCGGCCTGCTGCTCGCCCGGCGCCCCCAGATCGAACGCATCCTGGACTTCGAAGAGACCACCGGCAGCCCCGTCGGCACCTGGTATGCCCGCCTGATGCTGGCCTGGATGGACCTGCAGGTGGGCCGCGTCGAGGCCGCGGACGGCTTCTTCACCCGCGAGCACGCCGAGGCAGTCGTAGACCCCGAGCTGGACGCCCTGCAAGACGCCTTGACCGCAGAGTGGCACCGACAGCGCGGTCGCCCCCTCGCGGCCCTGTGGGTGGTGCGCGGACTGCGGCGCGCGCGGGGCTCCGGCCTGTCAGAGAATGGCGACGGGATGCTCTCTCTGGTTGAGTCCCGCACCCTGCGCGACCTGGGGGAGCTGCGGGCCGCCCGCGAGGCCCTGGCCCGGCTGGCGGGGGCCGAGGGACCCCTGGCCGCCGACGCCGCGCTGTCGCGCCTGGAGATGGCCCTTCTGGAGGGCAACCTCGCTGAGATCGAGCTGGCGGCGGACCGCTCGCTGGACCGCGGCGCGGGGGAGACCTGGCCCCCGCCACCGTCGCCCGCGCCTTGTGGGCCGCCGGAGAGCAGGCCAGCGCGGGGCCACGCCGAGGTGGGCCGTCGCTATGGCCGCGCTGCGCGCCAGCAAAGCCGCCCGCATCCTGGCCGCCGCCCAGCCCGCCGACCGGGCCAGCCTGGCGCGGCTCTTGGGAGAGGTCGCCGGCCTGCGGCCGAGCCCGGTGAGCGAGAGCGCCTGAGGGGCGCTGAACATCCCCAAACGGGCACCCTCGGACGGGCACCCTCAGACGGGCAGCGGCCGGATGCGCATCTCCAGCAGCAGCACGCCCAGCTGCCACCGCCGCGGAGTCACCCGCCGCTGCCAGCGCGCCTCCAACAGGATCTGGGCGTTGCTGTGCTCCGACACCATCAGGTCGGCGACCAGCTTCTGCTTCTCCAGGGCCTCGAATCCGATGTCGAGCACCAGCCCGTCGGTGCCGGCGTGCAGCACCTCGGCCTCGGCCACCTCGATCTGCCGACCCGCGGTCGGGCCGCGGCGCACCAGGAGCGGCCAGCCCACCCGAGCATGGCTGGTGCCATTGGCGTGACCAAAGGGGTTGTAGCTGAGCTCGGAGGAGACGGCGGCCGGCACCTGGCTGCGGACGTGAATCATCTCCAGCAGACGATCCAGGCCGTCCTTGCCCCAGCGGCCCACCCACTGCTCCCGCTGGGCGAGGTAGCGCTGCACCGACGCCACCCAAGGCCCGACGCTGGCGGGGATGCCACCGTCGGGCTGGGGCACGCGCAAGGGGGGGAAGGCGTCGTGGGTGGCGCGGCTGCGACCCGCGGAGGACGCGGCCCCCACGCTGTTGATGCCCGTGCCGCTCTGGCCCATGCTGGATCGTTGCATCAGGCCGCCCGGCTCGGGGCCGGTGGCCGGCGCGCCGCGCGCATCGGAGGCGTCGGGGCCCATGCCCAGGGGCTCCACCAGCGAGGTGGGATCCCGGCGGCGGCTGAGAACCGGCGTGTGGTCCAGGCCCTCGGGATCACCCTCCGACTCGGCGGCCGAGGGGGTGGCCTGCAGGCGCCGGGCCACCGCGACCGGCAAGGCCGACAAGGACACCAGGTCATCGGCGCCCGCGCGGATCCAGGCCATGCGCTCGCCATGGCTGGGTTCATGCCCGGCGGCGGCGATCACGGGGGGCCGGCGGGTCCTGCGTGGCAGCTTTCGCAGCTGGTCCACCCCTGCTGCGGCCCACACGGCGATCAGCTGGACCTCGGGGGTCCATTCGGTGCGGATCTCCGCAATATCGGCGAGACTCTCGGCCACACCCTGGGGCGGCGGAGAGCCCAGCCAGGCAATCACTGGAATCGCACCACTGGAGTGTGGGGAGGCGGACATTCGGGGCAAGGCGGCGTCGCGGAGATGGGTAGGCGGCAGACGAAGGATTATGGGCATACTACATCAAGGCCGCAAAGGGGTGACTGCCGCCCCGGATCGAAGCACCGACCCGGCCTCCAGTCGGGGCTGAAGGCGTCGGCGCCGGAACCACCACAAGGGCCCCGCGTGCGCGTCTGCCTCGTCACCCGATCGGACCTCTTCCCCACCCACCACGGCGCAGCGGTCAAGATCGTTGCCACCGCGGAGCAGCTCAGCCGTGTCACGGGGCAGCCGACCTTTATCGTCACCGATGACCGGGACCACTACCTGCGCATCGCGGGGGACCGGCGCGAGTCCATCCCCTTTCGCCCCCGCTTCCGCGCCGCCGAGGAGTGGCCGCCGCTGCCCGCCTTGGGGCGCCTGAGCGAACGCCTCTGCCTGCGCCTGGGCTACCCGCCCGAAGAGCTCTTCCTCTACCGGCCCCTCTTCGATCCCGCCTGGTGGGGGCGCGCCCTGGAGGTGGGCCGGGTAGAGGGCATCGACGTCTTCCAGGCGGAGTTCCCCGGCTATGGCGTGGCCGCAGCCCTGGCGGCGCGCGCCCTCAGCCGCCTGCGCAGCCTGCGGGGGGGACCGCCGGCCCGCTCCGCCACGGTGCAACACAATGTCGAATGGGACCGCCTCGCCGAGTTCGGGCACGACGTGCGGTGGATCCGACAGGCCGAGGGCCTGGCCCTGCGCATGGTGGACGACATCATCGCCGTCAGCGCAGATGACCGGCAGCGCATGGTGGCGGCCGGGCTGCCCGCAGACCGCATCACCGTGATCCCCCATGGCGTGGAGGTCGCCCGCTTCGTGGCCGCGTCCTCCGCTGGCGTGCGCGCCCGCTATGGCATCGCCGAAGACACGCCCCTGCTCTTCTTTCACGGCACGTTGCACTACTGGCCCAACACCGAGGCCGTGCGCTTCATCGCCGAGCAGCTCCTGCCCCGGCTGCTGGCGCAGCGACCGGGCCTTCGGGTGCTCGTCGCCGGGCAGAATCCGCCCCGCTACTACGACCACCCCGCCATCGTCTTTACAGGCGCGGTGGACGACCTGGCCCAGCACATCGCGGCGGCCGACCTCTGCATCTGCCCGGTGGAGGCCGGCGGCGGCACCCGCATGAAGCTGCTGGAGTACCTGGCCGCCGGCCAGCCCACGGTCAGCACCACCAAAGGGGCCGAAGGCATCGCCTATGTCGCTGGTCGCGAGCTGGTCATCGCCGATGGGGCCGAGGCCTTCGCGACCGCCTGCCTGGACCTGCTCACCGACCGGCAGGCCGCCTCTGCGCTGGGGGCGCGGGGGCGGGCCTTCGCCCGGCGCTATGACTGGCCGCGCATCGCCGAGGCCTACCGCGACCTCTACCAGGGGCAAGGCCGCGGCCGCGACTGGAATGCACACCTGGTCGCCGATGGCCCCGAGGCGGCCCTGGATGCCGCCGGCCTGCGCCGGGTCGCTCCCGGCAAGCCCCTCACCCTGCTGCTGCTGGTCAACCGCGGCTGCAACCTGCGCTGCAGCTTCTGCGACCTCTGGGATGACCCTGCCCGGGTGCCCCTCGACCGCCTGCTGCCCATCCTGGACGACGCGGTGGCCATCGGCACCCAGACCCTGGTGATCACCGGCGGAGAGCCCTTTCTTCACAAGGAGCTCTTCGCGCTGGTGGCCCAGGCGCGGGCCCGGGGGCTCGGGGTCAACATCACCACCAACGGCACCCTGGTGGACCGCCGGTGGGAGGAGCTGGTGGCCAGCGGCATCAGCAGCCTGAGCATGAGCCTGGACGGCCTGCCCGACACCCACGACCGCCTGCGCGGCAAGATCGGGGCCTTTGACCAGACCTGGGCCGCCCTCTTGCGCCTGCTGGCCTGGGGCGGCGCGCCCGTCAGCATCTACTTCACCGTCACCAACCAGAATGTGCGCGAGCTGGTGCCCGTGTGGGAGAAGGTGACCGCCGCCGGGGGCGCCTTCGACTTCTGGCCGGTCAACGACGCGCCCGACCTCTACCTGCGCAGCCCGGAAGACCAGGAGGCCTGGCGGCAGGCCCTGGCGACCCTGTCCGCTGCAGATGGCGAGGTGGCGCGCAAGGCGGCCTATTACGCGCGAGCCCTGGACTACCACGCCGGCGGGCTGGGCCCGGTGCGCTGCCTGGGCTTCGTGGACCAGTATGGGATCCAGTTCACCGGCGAGCTGATCCCCTGCTGCGTCTGGGGGGGCGATGGGCTGGCCGTCGGCAATGTCTTTGACACCCCGCTGAAGACGCTGTGGGCCTCGGACGCCGTACAGGCCGCCCGCCACAAGCTGCTGGGGGAGGGCTGCTCGGTGGGCTGCTTCAACCACAGCCTCTACGAGTTCGGCCTCTCGACCCAGGCCCCCTTCGCCCTGTCGGGGCCCCGGCCGGGTTAGGCAGAGCCGCGCCCCGGCGCAGGAGGACGCGTGCCCTGGAAGAGTGGCCAATGCAAAGACAAGGACGTGTGGGTCGAGGTAGACGCCGCCGGCCAGCCGATATTGGAGGGCGGCCGCGTGCCGGTGCGCTACTCCAACAAGGCGGGCGCCAAGATCTACCGTGCCGGATTGTCCAATGTAAAGCTCGGGGATGGTGCGGCTGCGGATCTGCCCGAGGGCACGTCTGCCGACGCGGCCGAAGCCAAGCCCAAAGGCACGCGGGCCAGCAAGGGCAGCGGCTTTGGCAAGGCGGGCACGCGCACCGCCGCCCAGTCCACCGCCGCCGCCGCCGCTGCCGGAGACCTCATCGCCAGCTTCAGCCGCAACGCTGCCATCTGCTTCACGGATGGCGCCTGCAAGGGCAACCCCGGGCCCGCCGGCGCCGGCGCGGTGGTCAAGCTGCCCGACGGCCAGCGCTTCGAGGGCTCCCGGGCCCTGGGCCGGGCCACCAACAATGTCGGCGAGCTGACCGCCATCGGCATGGCCGTGGAGCTGCTGGACCAGGCCGGCTTCGATCCCAAGGCCCCCGCCGAGATCCTCACCGACAGCAACTACTGTTATGGCCTGCTGGCCCTGGGCTGGAAGGCCAAGTCCAACCAGGAACTGGTGGCAAAGGTCCGCGCCCTGCTCAAGACCCGAAAGGCCCGGCTGCACTGGATTGCCGGCCATGTGGGTGTGGCCGAGAACGAGCGCGCCGACGCCCTGGCCAACCAGGGCGTGCAGGACAGCCTGCGTATGCGCTGAAGCTCGGGCTCAGTCGCCCAGCGTGAGGTCGGGCAGGGGCGGCTCCCAGCCGTCGCCGGCCTTGTCCACCTTGATGGCGGCGCACATCGCCCAGGGGGTCTGGCCCGGGTAGACCGGCGCCATGCGCTGGGCGCCGTGGGCCATCACGACGTAGACGGCGTCCGCGTCCGGGGCCAGGGAGAAGCGCAGCGGGGTGCCCTCCCAGGGGCGGCTGTCCACCACGACACCGTTCTCCAGCAGGTCCACGGTGTCCACGACCACCCAAGAGGCCGCGCGCACGTCCACATCCAGGGACACCGCGCCCTCGTAAAGCTGCCCGGGGGCCCAGTCGCCGTCGACCCGCACATCCAGGAAGGGGCCGCGGCTGACGATGGTGCCGCCCTCGCGCAGGCTTCGGCTGAGGGCGGCGTTGTCCAGGCCGCCATCTGGCGAGCGGGACAGGGGCAGCCAGGTCAGATTCTCGCCCACGCCGTTCCGGTATCCATGGGAGTCCGAGACGCCGGTGGGGACGGGATCGTAGCCTCGATTGACGAGATCGAGGTAGTAGGGCACAAAGTCGCCGTAGTTGCCGTCGTTGAGCACCTCCATCGCGTCAAATGCGGTGGAGAAGAAGTCCGGCTTGCCCACCACGCCCGTGCCCACCTCGTAGTTGGCGACGCCCAGCATCCCCGACGAGCCGTCCGGGTGGTTGAGCTGTATGATGGCGTCCGGCCCGGCCCAGGCTCGAAGATCGGCGTAGTAGCTCTCGGTATCGACGATGCCCTCCCACCAGCGAGGGGCGCCGTGGTTGGCGCGGTCGGGCTGGGCTTCGAGCGGGTAGACATTGGTGTGACCCCGCAGCACCGGGCTGACCTCGTCGGCCACCACGCTGTTGAGCAGGCCATCCAGGCCCAGGGGGGCCAGCAGCGGCCGGTAGTCGGCCACATGGTCGTGGTCGGTGCCAAAGTGCACCTGCACCCCATTGCCGGCCATCACCAGCAGGCGGTCCGCCATGGGCAGGCCGCCATCGCCGCTGGGGGCGGCGTGGCTGTGGGGATCCAGGGCGAGAAAGCCATCTGGCGCGAGGCTGAGGGCGAGGTCCGCGGAGATGGACTCCTGGCCGCCCGAGGCGATGCTCACATCGAATTCCGCCGCCTCGTAGCGGGGTCCACGGTGAACGGTGATGTGGTAGTCGCCGGGCTCCAAGGGCAGATCCATCGACCCGTCCCGCATATAGCCAAAGGCCGCCGCACCCGACGGGCGCCCGGGCACCCGGGCAGCATCGGCAACAACGGGGTCACCGCCGGCAAAGTCGGCCCGCACGATGGCCGGTCCGCCATCGGCCAGGGTCACCGTCAGGCGCCCCGGCGCCACCAGCTGAAGCGCGGTGTCCGCGCTCGCGGCCCGCGCCTCCGAAATGCCGTAGCCATCAGCAAAAGGAATGGGCAAGGCGCCATCTGACAGGCTGGACAGCACCTCGGCCGCGACATCGGCGTGGGCATAAGGCGAGACCCAGCCGGCACCGGCGGGCAGGTCCACGACCTCACCCCGGCCCCGGCCGGTCGCGATGGCCTGCGGGGACGCGGCCCGCACATCGGCCGACCAGCGCCCGTCGCCATCCGTCACGGCGATGGTCTCCAAGGCCGCCCCATCGAGCAGGTGCACGCGGGCGCCGGGCACCGGCCCATCGGCAGAAGTCACCAGGCCGCCCACCGTCGTCGTGGCGTTGCCCCGCGCCGCGTTCCAGGCCCCGGTCAAGGTGGCCAGATCGGGCCCCACGCCGATGGTGCGGGTCCAGGTCGCCGTATCGCCCTCGGCCAGCGTGAGGCTGGGGCTCAAGGCCGCCAGCACGGGCCCGATCTCGGCCAGCAGCGTGCCGATGGCCCCCTGGCTGAAGGCCTCTTGATCGCTCAAAAAGGCGACTGCGACCTCATTCTGACGACCAACCACCCCCAACCACTCGCCGGTGGGCGACTCGCTACCACCCTCCAATCCGCGCCCGGGCTGCACATTGTCGAGGACCTCCATGCCGATCATGGCGAGGTCGCCAATCTGCACTGCGGTGGACACGTCCTGCCACTGCACATCGGTGCGGGCTTCGAGCAGGTAGGAGTCGGGGCGCAGCGTGTACTCGGTGACGATGACGACGTCGCGCTCGGGCACGAAGCCCGGGGATTCCAGGGCGCCCGTCAGCAGGGTCATCGGGGCGCCATGGCCGGTCACCCGGATGATGGCCGCCTGGCCATCGCTGCCGTCAGCCACCACATCGATGGCATCGGGGGCCAACAGGCGCCCCAGCCCCACCATCACCCCAAGCTCGTCCACCACATCCCGACCGGGCTGGCCCACCGGCCGCACGATGTCCATGTCGATCAGGCCGCCGCCATAAGACTCGTAGTAGCTGCTGTCCCGAATGCCCTGAACGATGAACTGGACCCGATCGTTGTAGATCTTGAAGTCGCCCTCCTGGCCCTCGGCGCTGCTGCCGCCAAAGAGGGCGGCGCCATCGCGGACGACGCCGGCGCGCACCTCGCCGGGCGCAAGGCGCACCGACACGTCCAGCCCGGGATCCTGGGAGTCCGGGGTGGGCGAGGATCCACCCGGATCCTTGCGGCAAGCGGTGAGAAGGACGAGAACGGAGAGGGGGAGAAGCGGCTTCATGCTCGCAATGTGGCAGCCCGGTGACAGGTCGGCAAGGGGCCATGCCAAAGCAAGCGGGCGCGGGCTTGGATGCAAGGCCGCGCCGGCTGCGCTACCCGGGGGCGGTTGACCGGAGCCCACATGCGCCCTGCCCCCGCAGAACCCACGCCCCAGGCGCCCTACCGCGAGCTTACCTTCGCCGCGGTCGCCTTCGGTGTACTGATCGGCGCCGTGATGACGGCCGCCTTTGTCTATGTGGCCCTGAAGCTCGGCTTCACCCTGCCGGGCTCCACCGTCGCGGCGATCCTGGGCTTTGCGGTGCTGCGGGGGCTGCTGCGGCGCGGCTCCATCGTCGAAAACAACATCAACCAGACCGTGGCTTCGGGGGTGAACAACGCCGCATCCGGCGTCGCCTTCACCCTGCCCGCCCTGTTCATCCTCGGAGCCGACTTTTCGCCGGTTCCAGTGCTGCTGAGCGCCATCGCCGGGTCCTTTCTGGGCATCGTGGTGATCATCCCGCTTCGCAAGCAGATGATCGAGTTTGAACGCCTGCGATTCCCAAGCGGCATCGCAGTGGCCAGCCTGCTCAAGAGCCCCGGCGCGGGCGCCCGACAGGCCAAGCTGCTGGTGGGCGGCTTTGCCGTGGCTGCGGTCTTTCACGGGCTGGCGGGGGCCGGCGTCATCCCCGAAGAGGTGGGCATCAACCACCTGCTGGGGGTCCCCGAGTACATCCCCCTGGCCCTGTCGGTCAGCTTCGCCAGCCTCGGGGCCGGCCTGCTGTCGGGCAAGGGGGGCTTGCCCTTTGTCTTTGGCGGAATGCTGGCCTGGTATGTCATCGCGCCGCTGGCCATGGGGGCGGGCCTGGTCCCCTCACCGGCCGACCTGGGCATCGCCACGGCCAACGCCGACTACGAGGCCTGGGCCACCTGGGATGTGCTCTACGGGCGCATGTTGCGGCCGGTGGGCATCGGCATCTTGATCGGCGGCGCCCTCTCGGGCGTGATCTCCAGCTTCCCCGCCCTCAAGAGCGCCATCACCAGCCTGAGCCAGGCCCGCAAGGCCGGCAGTGGCCCCGGCGACGAGATGCCTCCGGCGGTCATGGTGGCGGGCGTCATCCTGTCCTTCGTCGTGCTCTTTGGAGCGGCGATCCTGTCGGGCGGCGAGCACCTGGGCATCGGGCGGGCCCTGCTCATCGCCGTCACCGGCACCCTCTGGCTGGGTCTCGCCGGCCTCATCGTGGCCCAGGCCACCGGCATGACCGACATCTCGCCCATCTCAGGCATGTCCCTCATCGGCGTGACCCTGATGTTCTTCCTGGGCGGCGGCGAGGTGGTGCCAGCCATCGTGCTGGGGGTCGCGGTCAGCATCGGCATCGGCCAGTGCGCCGACATGATGAGCGATCTCAAGGCGGGCCACCTCATCGGGGCCACCCCGCGCCTGCAGCAGCTGGCACAGTTCTCGGTGGCTTGGATCGGCGTGCCGGTCGCGGTGGGCGTGCTCTACCTCTTGTGGGGCGACGGTGGGGGCTTCGGGCCTGCCAACCCGGCCCTGTCTGCCCCCCAGGGCACGGCCCTGGCCGCCATCATCGACAGCTTGCAAGCCGGGGCGGCACCCCTGGACAAATATGTCGCCGGGGCGGGCATTGGACTGGGCCTGGGCATCCTGCCCATCAGCGGGGTGGGCGTGCTGGTGGGCCTGGCCATGTACCTGCCTTTTCCCATCACCCTGACCTACGGGGTGGGCTGCTTTCTGGCCATGGGCATCGAGCCCCGCAAAGGCAGCCGGTGGATGGGCACCACGATGGTCCCCGTGGCTGCGGGCTTCATCATTGGCGAGGCCCTCACCAGCCTCACCGTGGTCCTCATCCAGCTGGCCCAAGGAGCGTCCTCATGAAGAAGCCGATCGGTCTGCTGCTCGTCCTGGTCGGCGTCGCCCTCTCGACGGGCGCCGCCAGCCGCCTGTCCCCCCCCGAAGCCGAGGCCGCCCGCCTGGAGGGCAAGGTCAAGCTGGCCGAGGCCGCGGCCACAGAGCCCGTCTTTGTCGGCCCGGGCGAGCGCCTGGGGCGCTGGTTCGGCGTGGCCGGGCTGCCCTTCCTGGGCGGCCTGGTGCTGGTGGTGGGGGGCGCGATCCTGACCCGCATGGCCGAGCGGGAGGCCTTGACCGCCCCCGATCCCAGCCAGGAGGGCCCCGGCGCGGTGGACTTTGGCGCGCTGCTGGCCGAGCTTCAGGCCGATGTGGCCGCCCTCGCCGCCGAGGCACCTGGCCTGGGTCCCGCCGCCCTGGAGGCCTTGCCGCCCCGAATCGAGGCCTTGCAGCTGGAGAAGGTCGAGCGCCTGGTGGCGGCGGGCCCCCGCTTGCAGCTTCGCCATGGCCAGACGGGCTTCGCTGCGGTCTTCTCGCCCTTGTCGGGGGCCGAGCGCCGGCTCAACCGGGCCTGGTCTGCTGCGGTGGATGGCCACGCGCCCGAGACCGCAGACTCCTTGGCGGCCTCGGCCGCGGGCTTCGCCGAGGCCGCGACCGCGCTGGCCAGCCTGGGCAGGACCGGGGCCGGCTGAGGCCGCTGGAATCCCGCGACCTGTCAGCTTCCCGTCAAAGCTGAAGGCGCCGACGGCCCAGGTTCACGACGAATTCCGCCAGGGTGCCCAGGCGCACCTTGCTGCGGCCCGCCCGCCGCGGCGCCATCACGGTCGGCGCATCGACAATGGGCTCCCCCGCTTCATTCAGGGCCAGAACCAGCTCGGCGTCCAAGAACCAGTCCCGGTGGGTCAGGGGGAAGCGCTGCAGCAGCCCTGCGGCGAATACCTTGGGACAACCATTGACATCGGGCACCCGGCAGCCCAGGGCCGCCAAGACCGCCGCATAGGCCGCGCTGACCCCCTGGCGCGCAAGCCCGTCCAGCCGCTGCACCCGCCGGGCCTTGGCCAGGCTGGCCCCCGCGTCGCAGAGCTGCACCAACACCGGCAACACCGCCGGGTCCACCTGCCCGTCTCCCCAACACCAGCCCAGCAGCCGGGGTTGCACGCGGGCCTGCAAGACCTGCAATCCCGCCAGTATACCACCGCCATATCCCTGATTTTCAGGCAGGTGAACCGTCAGGATGCGCTCAGGGTGCCGCAAAGCGAGGGTACGAATCCGGTCGCCCGTCCTGTCCCGGCTGCCATTGTCCACCAGGGCCAGCACCACCGACAGCTCCGACAAGTCGGCCACCGCCAGAATATCCTCCACCACCTCGACCACCAGCGCATCTTCATTGAAGAGAGGCAGGCTGAGCCCGAGGGTGGGGCCTGGGGTGGGGCCTGGGGTGGGGCCTGGGGTGGGGCCCACGGCAGCGGTCATCGGAAGAGGGCCTGCTGGCGGAGGTTGTCCAAGGTGGCCCAGCGGGTGCGCACCGAGGGCGGAAAGGGCTGCTCGCGGGTGATGAAGCCCAGCAGCCAGGCCCGGGTCACCGGGTCGGAGGGGTAGCCCGAACCCACCGGACCCAGCGCCTCGATCTCGGCGTCTCGCGCCACCTTTGCGAAGATGCTCGCCGCGCCCACCACCGGGTGGTTGAGGTCGGCCTTGGGCTCGGCCTGCAACAGGGGCCGCCCCCCACCGCCGGCCTCGACCGCCCCCTGCAGGCGCCGCAAGAAAGCCGGGATCCCCGAGGGGTGGCAGGGGGCGTCGATCATCACCCGATCGGGTCGAAACTGTAGAATCAACGCCAGGAAAGCGTCAAACTCAAGCTGGTTGATATTGCCGGCGTCGATCTGCTGGGGGGAGATGTGGTGCACGGCGACCTCTCCCAGCGGGCGCAAGGCCTCGCGGATCGAGACCCGGCGCCGCGCGCTCAGCTTCTTGCTGTCGGTGGCCCCCACCGCGCTCAGCCGCGCCTCGTCGCCTGCGGGCAGCAGAAAGCCACCCACCACCAGGGGGCCCAAAACGCAGCCCCGTCCCGCCTCGTCCATTCCCAGTACGCGCATCTTCACGGCCTATTGCCCCAGGGGCGACAGGGCACGCCGGCCAGATCGGGCTAGCCTCCTCCCCCACGCCAACGAGGCCCGACATGCGCCCCACAGACGCCATCGCCGCCGCCCTGGACCGCCTGATTCAGCAGGGTGGAAGCCGCAATCGCCTTGTGCTCAGCAGCGGCCCTGCCTGGCTGGCCTATACAGGCGCCCGAGGCGACCCCGCCATCCGCTGCGAGGCCGCGCCCAGCAGCCACCTGCCCAAGGAACGCAAGCTCAAGGCCGAGCAGGTGCACCTGCTGCGCCAGGCGGGCTTTGCCAGCCGTCCCGGCAGCCGCGGCCTGGGTCGCGACTACCGCCTGGGCGAGGGCGAGGACGCGCACCACCCCGTCAAGGTCGCCGACGACGCGATCAGCCTGCTGGCGGCGGTCTATGGGGCTGATCCGACGGCCGCGGTGGAGATCGACGAGCGCCCCGGGGACCGAAATACCACCGAGAACACAGCGCTCATCGATGCCATCCGCGTGCTGTCCAAGAGCCGCGACGACGCCAGCCGCCAGGCCATGTACCGGAATGTGGCGCGGGGCCGCTTCTTGCTCCCCATCGAGGCCGACGGCGCCCCGCGCGTCTTCGGCGACTTGACGGGATGGCCCGTCTATGGCGTGTTTACAGACGAGCCCGCCTTGGAACGCTGGGACCCCCGGGGCACCCGCTACGAGGTGCTGCACGCCCGCCAGCTCTTCCCCCGCCTGGCCCGTCTGCCCCTGGGCAGCCTGCTCATCAACCCCGACGGACAGATCGGCGGCGAGCTCTACCGCAACGAGGTCGAGATGCTGGCCGCCGCGATTCGCTGAGGCGATCGCCAGAATCCCCCCCGGGCAGGGGCGGCGGGTTGGACTCGCGTCCGCTCCTTGGATAAGCCCCGCCCCCATTTGAACCGCTCAGGCGCGGAGGGCTCCCAAGCCGATGGCGCTCCACAAGATCAACAAGGGTCTCGACCTCCCTCTCACGGGGGCACCCGACCCGGTCATTGAAGACGCGCGACCCGCTCGCCGCGTCGCCCTGCTCGCGTCGGACTACATC
This sequence comes from Deltaproteobacteria bacterium, assembly GCA_018401435.1. GTDB lineage: Bacteria > Myxococcota_A > UBA796 > UBA796 > UBA2385 > M30B51. The sequence goes on from JAGYJW010000013.1 coordinate 59,262, forward strand.
GGGATGAAGCCCCGGATGCTGGTCCTGGAAGGGGACGAGGTCCTGCGGGGCCAGCCCCTCTTCGAGGATCGCAAGATCCCCGGCGTGGTCCACACCGCCCCCGCCGCAGGTCGGGTCGCCGCCATCCACCGCGGGGCCAAGCGCGCCTTGCAGTCGGTGGTGATCGACCTGAACGAGGCGGAGCAGGCCGGCAGGCCCACCGACGCCGACTTCCAGGCCTTCAAGGCCTATACCGGTGCGGCGGCATCCAGCCTGTCCCGGGACCAGGTCCGTGACCTGCTGGTCGAGTCCGGCCTCTGGGTCTCCCTGCGCACCCGGCCCTTTGGCAAGGTGGCCGACCCCACCCGGCCTCCCCGCTCCATCTTCGTCACCGCCATCGACACCCGGCCCCACGCGCCCGATGTCGCCCTGGCCATTTCTGGGCGGGAATCGGCGTTCAACGCTGGCCTTGCTGCACTAGGCAAGCTCACCGACGGCCCCCTCTTCCTGTGCCGCTCGGTCGGTCTGAATGTGGGCGCGGCCAAGATCCCCAACCTGCGCATCGAGGAGTTCTCGGGGCCCCACCCCGCCGGGCTGCCGGGCACCCACATCCACACCCTGGACCCGGTCGGCCGCGAACGCACCGCCTGGCATATCGGCTACTCCGACGTGATCGCGGTGGGCAAGCTCTTCCAGACCGGGCGCCTCGACCTCGAGCGCGTGATCTCCCTGGCCGGTCCCATGGTCAAGAACCCGCGCCTGCTGCGCACCCGCGTCGGCGCCCACCTCGGCGACCTCACCGAGGGCGCCTTCACCCCGGGTGAGCTTCGGGTGATCTCGGGCTCGGTGCTCGACGGCACCACCGCCATGGGCGACATCACGGGCTTCCTGGGCCGCTACAGCCTGCAGGTCTCAGCCTTGCTCGAAGGCCGCGAGCGCGAGTTCATCGGCTGGTTGGCCCCGGGCTTCAAGGTCTTCTCGATCGTGCCCACCTTCCTGTCCAAGCTCATGCCGGGCAGCGACAACCAGCGCTTCGCCATGACCACCGACACCATGGGCTCCCCGCGGGCCATGGTGCCCATCGGCACCTACGAAGAGGTCATGCCGCTCGACATCCTCCCCACCTTCCTCCTCCGCTCGCTCATCGCCGGCGACCTCGAGAAGTCCGAACAGCTCGGCGCCCTCGAACTGGAAGAAGAGGACCTCGCCCTGTGCACCGTCGTGTGCCCCGGGAAATACGACTACGGCCCGATCCTGCGCAAGGCGCTCACCACCATCGAGGCCGAGGGCTGAACCATGAAGTTCCTCCGAAAGATGCTGGACGGCGTCGCCCCGAAGTTCGAGAAGGGCGGCCCCCTCCACAAGTTCCACGCCCTCTACGAGGCGCCGGACACCATCTTCTTCACCCCCGGCACGGTCACCCAGGCCGGCGCCCATGTGCGGGATGGCATCAACCTCAAGCGCATGATGATCACGGTCGTCATCGCGCTGCAGCCCTGCTTTGCCATGGCAGCCTGGAATACCGGCTACCAGGCGAATCTGGCCATCTCCCAGGGTGCGACGCCCCTGGATGACTTCAACAACGCCCTCTTCCTGATGATGGGCTTCACCCACGACCCGACCAGCTTCCTGGCCAATATGGTCCTGGGCATGTGCTACTTCGTGCCGGTCTTCCTGGTCACCCAGGCGGCGGGCGGCACGGTCGAAGTCATCACCTCCATCGTGCGCAAGCACGAGATCAACGAAGGCTTCCTGGTCACAGGCTCGCTCTTCCCGTTGATCCTGCCCCCCACCATTCCCCTGTGGCAGGTGGCGGTGGGCATCGTCTTCGGCGTGCTCATCGGCAAGGAGATCTTCGGCGGCACGGGGATGAACATCCTCAACCCGGCCCTGGTCGCCCGGGCCTTCCTCTTCTTTGCCTACCCGGCGCAAATCTCCGGGGACAAGGTCTGGATTGCCGCAGACACCATGGTGGACGGCCTCTCGGGCGCCACCTGGCTGGGCAAGGCCGCCCTGACGGCCGGCGTCCTGAGCGAGGCCTCCTGGTTCGACGCCTTCGTGGGCATCGTGCCCGGGTCCATGGGCGAGACCTCCGCCCTGGCCTGCTTGATGGGGGCCGGAATCCTCATCGCGACGCGGGTGGGCGCCTGGCAGACCATGGTGGGCGTGGTCGCTGGAACCATCGGCCTCAGCCTCATCCTCAACGGATTTGGCTCGGATACCAACCCCATGTTCGCCGTGCCCTTCTGGTGGCATATGGTGCTTGGCGGCTGGGCCTTCGGCGCGGTCTTCATGGCCACCGACCCGGTCTCCTCAGCCTTCACCCACCAGGGCAAGCTGGCCTACGGCTTTGGCATCGGCGCCCTGGTCGTGCTGGTCCGCGTCATCAACCCGGCCTACCCGGAGGGCATGATGCTGGCGATCCTCTTCATGAACCTCTTTGCCCCCTTCCTCGACCACTTCGTGGTCCAGGCGAACATCAAGCGGAGGCTTGCTCGCAATGTCGCAGCCTAGCGTCGCCTACACCGTCGGCTTTGCCGCCGCCGTCTGCGCCGTCTGCTCGATCTTCGTGTCGGGTGCGGCCGTCTCCCTCAAAGACCGCCAGGACGCCAACAAGGTCCTGGACCGCCGCTCCAAGGTGCTCCAGGTCGCCGGCCTCATGAAGGAAGGCGAGAAGATGCCCCCCACGGAGATCGACCAGGTCTTCGAATCGCGCATCTCGCCAAGGCTGGTGGACCTCACCGAGGGCAAGTACCACGAGGGCACGGACCTCAGCGCAAACACCTACGACCAGCGCAAGGCCTCCAAGGACCCGGACCGTTCGGCCGTCGCACCCGAGAACGGGGCGAAGGTGCAGCGCGTGCCCGAGGTCGGGGTGGTCTACCAGGTCAAGGACGAAGGCGGGGCCATCTCCCAGCTCATCCTGCCCATCGAGGGCAAGGGTCTGTGGTCCACGCTCTACGGCTTCCTCTGCCTCGAGCCCGACACCGAGACCATCTGCGGCATCACCTTCTACGAGCATGCCGAGACGCCGGGGCTGGGCGGCGAGGTCGACAATCCGGGCTGGAAGAAGGGCTGGCCGGGCCGCAAGGTGCACGACGCCTCCGGCAAGGTCGCCATCCAGGTCGCCAAGGGCAAGGCCGGATCCGTGGCCGAGGACCCCAACCGGGTCGATGGCCTCAGCGGCGCCACCCTCACCAGCAACGGCGTCACCTACACCCTGCAGTTCTGGCTGGGTGAGCATGGCTGGGGTCCCTACCTGAACAACTTCAAGAGCGGGAGTGCCGGATGAGCGCGCCAAGTTCGGTCTTCAACAAGAAGCAGCGCGAAGCCCTCATCGACCCGCTGCTGAACAACAACCCCATCGCCTTGCAGGTGCTGGGCATCTGTTCGGCGCTGGCCGTCACCACCAAGATGGAGACGGCGGTGGTCATGAGCGTCGCCCTGACGGTGGTGCTGATGGGCAGCAACCTGGCCATCAGCCTGATCCGCAACCAGATCCCCAACAGCATCCGAATCGTGGTTCAGCTCACGATCATCGCGTCGCTGGTGATCGTGACGGACCAGATCCTCAAGGCCTTCCTCTTTGACATCAGCAAGCAGCTGTCCGTCTTTGTGGGCCTCATCATCACCAACTGCATCGTGATGGGCCGCGCAGAGGCCTATGCCATGCAGAACGGGCCCGTGCTCAGCGTCTTCGACGCCATCGGCAACGGGCTCGGCTACAGCATCATCCTCATCTTCGTGGCCTTCTTCCGCGAGCTGCTCGGCTCCGGCAAGTTCTTCGGCATCCAGCTCCTGCCCCTGGTCACCGAGGGCGGCTGGTACAACCCGAACGGCCTGATGGTGCTCGCCCCCGGCGCCTTCTTCCTGATTGGCGCCTTCATCTGGGGCCTGCGCACCTACAAGCCCGACCAGATCGAGGCGGAGTGATCCATGGAACACCTGCTTAGCCTGGCCATCAAGGCCACCTTCGTCGAGAATATGGCGCTGGCCTTCTTCTTGGGCATGTGCTCCTTCCTGGCTGTGTCCAAGAAGGTCGAGACGGCGGTGGGCCTCGGGGCCGCTGTCATCTTCGTGCTGGGCGTCACCTGCCCCATGAACCAGCTCATCTACGACAACCTCCTTCGGGAGGGCGCCCTTGGCTGGATCAGCGCCGATCTGGCGACGGTGGACCTCACCTTCCTGACCTTCCTGACCTTCATCGGAACCATCGCCGCCATCGTGCAGGTGGTGGAGATGGCCCTCGATCGCTACCTGCCGGCGCTCTACAACGCCCTGGGTGTCTTCCTGCCGCTCATCGCGGTGAATTGCGCCATCCTGGGCGCCTGCCTCTTCATGGTCGAGCGCGACTACGATCTCACCGAGTCGGTGGTCTTTGGCGTCGGCTCGGGTGTCGGCTGGGCCCTCGCGGTCATCGCGCTGGCCGCCATCCGCGAGAAGATGCGCTACTCCAACGTCCCGCCCGCCCTGCGCGGCCTGGGCATCACCTTCATGCTGGTCGGTCTCATGGCGCTCGGGTTCATGGCCTTCGCCGGCATCCAGCTCTGAAACCCCCGCCGACCCCCGTCTGAGGAGCTCAACCCATGCTCGTCGCATCGCTCGGCGTCGTCATGTTCCTGGTCGTCATCCTGGGCCTCGTGGCCGTGCTGATGGTGGCCAAGCAGAAGCTGGTGCCCGCCGCCCAGGTCAAGATCATCATCAACGACGACGAGGAGAACCCCGTCATCGCGCAGGCCGGAAACAGCCTGCTCAACACCCTGGCCAACAACAAGATCTTCATCCCGTCGGCTTGCGGCGGCATGGGCTCTTGCGGGGTCTGCACCGTCCATGTGCACGAGGGCGGCGGCTCCATGCTGCCCACCGAAAAGGGCTTCATCAACCGGGGTCAGGAGCGCGAAGGCTGCCGCCTGTCCTGCCAGGTCAAGGTGAAGCAGGACATGCGCATCGAGGTGGAGCCCGAGATCTTCAGCGTGCGCAAGTGGGAGTGCACGGTCAAGTCCAACAAGGGCGTGGCCACCTTCATCAAGGAATTCCTCATCCAGCTTCCGGAGGGAGAGTCCGTGCCCTTCCGGGCGGGTGGCTACATCCAGATCGAGTGCCCCCCCCATGTCGCCGTCTACAAGGACTTCGACATCGAGCCCAAGTTCCGGGGCGACTGGGACAAGTTCAACCAGTGGCAGTTCGTGTCCAAGGTCGACGAGACGGTCACCCGCGCCTACTCCATGGCCAACTACCCGGGTGAGAAGGGCATCATCATGCTCAACATCCGGATCGCCAGCCCGCCCCCGCGCATGCCCCATGTGCCCCCCGGCAAGATGTCCAGCTACATCTTCAGCCGCAAGCCGGGCGACAAGGTCACCATCTCGGGCCCCTTCGGCGAGTTCTTCGCCAAGGAGACCGACAACGAGATGGTCTTCATCGGCGGCGGCGCAGGCATGGCCCCCATGCGCAGCCACATCTTCGACCAGTTCAAGCGCATCCACACCGACCGCAAGGTCACCTTCTGGTATGGCGCGCGCTCCTGGCGAGAGGCCTTCTACGTCGACGACTTCAACGAGATCCAGGAAGAGAACGACAACTTCCAGTGGTTCATCGCCCTCTCCGACGCCACCGAAGAGGACAACTGGAACGGCCTGACCGGCTTCATCCACCAGGTCGTGCTGGACGAGTACCTCAAGAAGCACCCCTCTCCCGAGGACGTCGAGTACTACCTCTGTGGCCCGCCGATCATGAACCAGTGCGTGATCGAGATGCTGGAGGAGCTGGGTGTGGAGCCCGAGAACATCGCCCTGGACGACTTCGGAGGCTGATCCTTCATGCCTGCCCCCCTCCCCGGGGACAACAGAGCGCTGGCTCGCCGCTTCGTCGGGCCAGCGCTCTTCGTCTTGCTGATCTTCAGCCTCTACCTGCGCGACCGGAGCGGGCCGCCCACACCAGCACCCGAGGCCGAAGAAGCCGCCTTCGAGACCACCTTCAGCGGCGAGATCTTCGGCACCACCTTTCATGTCAAGGTGCCCGACGACCAGCCCGGCCTCGCCTCGGACGCCGACCTGCAAGCCGCCATCGCCCAAGCGCTGGAGTCGGTGGACCAGAGCATGAGCACCTGGAAGCCCGACTCCGAGCTGTCTCGCCTCAACCGGTCCCCCGTGGGCGAGCCCTTCCCCGTCTCCCCCGAGCTGGCCTTTGTCCTGGCCCTGTCCCGGCAGATTCACGCCGACTCGGGAGGCGCCTTTGACGTGACCGTCGGCCCCCTGGTCAACCGTTGGGGCTTTGGCCCCGATGGCCGGCCAACGGATGCGCCCGACCCTGCCGAACTGGAGACCCTGCGGGCCCAGGTGGGCCAGGACAAGCTCATTCTGGGCGAGGGCTCCGCCACCCGCAGCACCGAGGGCCTGACCGTGGATCTCTCGGCCATCGCCAAGGGCTACGGGGTAGACCGGGTGAGCGCGGCCCTTTCTGCCTTGGGTGCCCGCAACCACATGGTCGAGATTGGCGGCGAGGTTCGCACCTCGGGCCGCAGCGCGGGTGGCCGACCCTGGCGCATCGCCGTCGAACGCCCCGACAGCACCGACCAGGTCGTGCAGGAGATCCTGCCCCTGGGCGACGAGGCCATGGCCACCAGCGGTGACTACCGCAACTGGCTGGAGCTGGACGGCCGCCGCTACAGCCACAGCATCGACCCCCGCACCGGCCGCCCCGAAGGGCACAACCTGGCGTCGGTGACGGTGCTCGCGCCCACCTGCGCCGAGGCAGACGGCTGGGCCACCGCCCTCAACGTGCTCGGGCCCGAGCAAGGCCCCGCCGTGGCCGCCGCCCAAGGCCTGCCCGCCCTCTTCCTGCTGCGCACCGACAGCGGCTTTGAGCGGGTCGAGAGCCCCGCAATGGCCGCCCGCCGCGCCGCATCGCGTTAGACCCCGGGCAAGGAGGCTCCATGGCCACCCTCATGCTCACCGCCGGTCTCTTCGCCACCGCCATGGCCGCCATGGCCATCGGCGTCATCTTGAGCAACCGCAAGCTGCACGGCTCCTGCGGGGGCACGGGCAAGGACTGCGTCTGCGAGATCGAGAAGCGGCGCGCCTGCCACGCCCTGAAGCACTTCGACAAGACCGGGCTCGGCACCGGCGAAGGACGCGCCCAGGTCTGGCAGGACGGCGTGCTCCGCTGACGGATCCCGCCGCCGCGAACCGCACCCTCAACCGCCTGCTGGTGCCCTTGCGCGCCCTGGCCGGACCGCCGTTGACCGCCCAGCTATCCCTGGAGCTGGACAGCCCGCCCGACCAGGTGCTGGAGCGCTTGCGCGCGGGCACCCACCCCAGCCCCGACGCCTTTGAGATGGTCTCCAAGCTCAGCGGCGGCGGCATCGTGGTGCGGGTGCTGCGCGGCCCCCAGACCCCCCTGCCCTTCTTCGGCCGCATCGACGGCAGCCGCTTTCGCATCGCCCCGGTCCACCAGGGAGGCGACGTCACCGCCTTTCAGCCCATTCTGCGCGGGCAGGTCGAGGCCCAGGCCGCGGGTAGCCGCCTGGTCGCCGAGCTGCGACCCCACCCCGAGGCCCAACGCTTCGATGGCGTCTACGTGGCGGCCGGCGCCCTGACCACCTTTGGTGGCGCGCTCTGGGCCCTCAGCCAGCCCATCCAAGGACTGGGGCTGGCCTTCATGGGGCTCTGCTTCGTGGCCTACCCCCGGCTGCGGGCCCGGCTGGGCTTTCAGGCCGAGCAGACCCGGGCAAGCACGCGGCTGCAAGCGCTGCTGGCCGCCTCTCCGGGCAAAGCCCCATGACCCTGCTGGTCACGGGCGCGGGCGGCTTGATCGGGGGCGCGGTCCTGGCCGAGGCCGGCGGCGACGCCATCGGGCTCGTGCACGCCGACCTCGACATCGCCGACGCCGACGCCGTACAAGCGGCCTTGCGCCGGCACCGCCCCAGCGCGGTGCTCAACTGCGCCGCCCTGGCCAAGGTGGACCAGGCCGACCACGAACCCCTGCTCAACCAGCGCGCGAATGTCGATGGGCCGCGCATTCTCGCAGAGGCATGCCAAAGCGCGGGCCTGCGCCTGCTGCACCTGGGCACCGACTATGTGCTCACCGGGCCCGATGGCCTGGACCGCCTGCCGGTGGACCTGCCCCCCGACCCCCGCTCGGCCTATGCCCGCGCCAAGCTGTTGGGCGAAGGCGCCGTGCTATCCCGCGGCGGCACGGTCATCCGGGTGCAGTGGGTCTATGATCCGGGACGGCCCGGCTTCTTCACCTGGGCGCTGCGCCGCCTGGCGCGGAGCGAGCCGGTGGGCCTGGTGACCGACCAGGTGGGATCGCCGACCCCGGCCCGCTGGCTGGCCCGCCAGCTGATGCGCTGCGCAGAAGACGGCCCGCCGGGCCTCTACCACCTGGCCACCACCGGTGCCTGCAGCGCCGAGGACTGGATCCTCAGCGCCTGCCGTATCCTGGGCGTTGCTACCGGCAGCGCCCAACGCAAGCTACGCGCCGACCTGGGCGGCGCCTACCGGCCCGCGCGATCCTGCCTGGACGCCAGCCTGGCCGCCCAGACCTGGGGCCTGAAGCTGCCCGCCTGGGAGCCCGCCCTGCAGCAGGCCCTGGCCGATGCCGGGGACGACTGGCTGAGCGGGGTCGCCTAGCCGTACATGTGGTTGAGGATGTCGACGATGTCCTTGTCGTCGGCATAAAGCTCGACCACCAGCGGGGACGCGACCAGGGCGCGGCCGATGGTGGCCCCCGCCTGGGCGAAGGCGCCGGCCCCCCCAATCTCGGCCAGGATCTCCTGGACCAGTCGATCGGTGCTGGCGTCGGGAACAAGCTCCAGCTGCCCATCCTGGACCAGGGACGAGATCACATGCCGCAACACATCCGGCATGCGGATTCCGCCCCCGGCCGTCAACGGCTGGCCGTCCGGCTGAGGTGCACCTTGCGATCCCGAACCACCAGGGTGGCGGGATCCTGGAAGACCCAGGCGTTGATGGCGCGCGGATCCCCATTGGGGAAGGCGTCCATGATGCGGGTCACCAGCTCGTCGGCGTCCACGGGGCCCTCCCGGGCGATCATCGCACCCACCCACTCATCCAGCGGCGCTGCGGGGTGGTAGCGCACCGCGTAGTAACCGCCCCCGAGCTTGTGCACGCCATTGGTGTGGCGCAGGCGATCCCGCACCTGGCGCACGGTCACCCGCTTGCGCAGGCGCCGGGTCAGCCGGCGGGCGATCTCGGCGGCACCGCCGATGCCCCCCATCAACACCAGCTCGTTCCGGGCGGTCGCTGGCAGCCGCCGGGTGGCCACCACGGGCACCAGGGTCGCCGCGTGAAGGCGCGCGCCATCGGCATCCGGGGGAAACTCCGGGGCCTCCAGCAGCCCGCTCAGGGTCTGCGCGGCGGCCTCGGGGTCGCCCTGGTTGATCAGGCGCCGGGCCTGGCGCATGGCCGCCTGGAGCTGGCCCCACTGGCGCACCGGCCCGCCGGTGGCCTCCGGCACGTCGGCATGCAGGAAGCCCGGGATGTCCTCGATTCCCACGAAGCCACACCAGCGGCGGAAGGAGTCGGGGTCCTCCAAGAGCCGGCTGAGGCTGTCGAGGGGGTTGCTGCTGTCGATCTGCATGTGGCTGTCCTTGTCGTTGAAGGCTGTTCGCCGCCATAGAGAGGGCCCATGTCCCCCACGCGTCGCCCCCCCTCGGACCCCAAGGCCGCCCAGCATCCGCTGGGCGCCGCGTGGGCCAAGACCGAAGGCACCTGTGGAAGCTGCGCCTGGAGCACCCTCCGCGGGCCGGGCCCAAAGGTGCTCCGCTGTGTTGCCGCCGACTACCGCCCCGTCCTCGCCGAGTGGCGGGGCTGTGCTTCCCACGAAGCTGAGTTGGATTGTCTGGATTGTGCAGCCTGCTGCGGGCCGGCCTTCGACGCGGTCGAAGTGTCCCAACGGGACCCGGTTCGCAAGCGCCTCCCCCAGCTGCTGGTTCGCATCTCTGGAAGGCTACAGGTACCCCGGACAACGGAAAACCACTGCGCAGCATTAGACCGATCGGACAATCGCTGTCGGGTCTACGCCGATCGCCCTGCGTGCTGCCGGGACTTCACCCGGGGCAGCGCCAACTGCATCTGGGCCCGCCGCCGGGTCGGCCGCAGCCCCCGATGGACGCCCACCCCCAAAGAGCGTTGAGCACAGGCCCTCCGCGGCCGCTACACTGAGGGCCCCGCTGGACCGCCCCTCGGCTCCGGTTAGCCCTGCCCTGGAGGTTCACCATGGTCCAAAACCCTCGCCTGGAGTCCCTGTTTCAGCAGGCCAAGCGCGATGGCGCCCGCGTCGGCATCCTCTCCACCTGGGATGTCGAAAACAACGCGGTGCGGATCCTGGCGGCCACCCTGCGGGCCGAGGGCCACCATGTCGTCGAGATCTACTTCAAGGACTGGATTTCGAACCACCTGGAACCCGCCTCCGCAGCCGATCTCGACGCCCTGGGACGGGTGGTGCGCCGCGAGCAGCTCAACCTGATCTGCTTGTCGGTGCGCGCCAGCGCCTATGCCCAGCAGGCCCAGGTGATCAGCGCCTATGTCCGCGACGAGCTGGAGCTGCCGGTGCTGTGGGGCGGCATGCACCCCACCATGGCGCCCGACGAGTGCATCGACGTCGCCGATATGGTGCTGTCGGGTGAGGGCGAGCTGGCCCTGCTGGACCTGGCCAACCGCCTGCGTGATGGCCAGGACGACACCCTGGGCACCGGCAATGTCTGGTTCCGACGGGGCCAGGGCGACGTGGTCAAGAACAAGCTGCGGCCGCTGGTCTCGGACCTCGATGACCTTCAGTTCCGCGACTACACCACCCACGAACACAAGTACTTCGTCACCGCGGGCACCTATATCCAGGGCGACCCCATGTTCGGGGACCCGGTCTTTCAGATGATGGGCAGCCGAGGCTGCATCTACAAGTGCAGCTACTGCTACAACTCGACCTACAAGAAGGACATCTACCCCGGCCAGAAGTGGTTCCGCGTGCGCTCTCCCGAGAGCATGGTCGAGGAGATCCGCCAGGCCCGGGGCCACTGGGACTTCAAACGCATCCGATTCGACGACGAGGTCTTCAACTTCCAGATCGACTGGCTGGAGCGCTTCTGCGAGGTCTACCCCCGCGAGATCGGTCTGCCCTTCGAGATCTTCATTGAACCCAAGCTGGTCAACGAAGAGCGGTTCACGATGCTGCGCGACGCCGGACTCGAAGGCGTCTACATGGGCATCCAGTCTTCGGAGCGCGTGACCGGCCACCTCTACGACCGACGCGTCAAGAACCAGAGCATCGAAGATATCGCCCAACTCTACCACCGTCTGGGCATCAAGCCGCACTTCCAGCTCATCTTCGACGATCCGGTCAGCACCGAAGAGGACAAGGCCGCCCTCTTCGACATGATCGCCAGCTTCCCCCACCCCTATGACCTCTACCTGTTCAGCATGACGGTCTTTCCGGGCTCCGAACTCAACCACAAGCTGATCGACAACGGGCTGATCAGCCCCTACGACATCGACGGCGTGAACAACACCCGGGTCTTCTACCAGCACCGGATCAACCTGAGTTATCCGCGACCGGTCGAGGACACCTTCTGGATCGCGCTCACCCAGATGCTGTCCAAGCCCTTCGTGCCTCGCACGATGCTGCGCGCCCTGGCGCGCTCCCAGACCCTCAAGCAGCACCCCTGGCCCCTCATCCAGATGGCCAATGCCACCAACTTCATCAAGATGGGCGCGCTGGCCGGCAGCATGGCGGTCAAGGGCGAGATGACCAACACCCTGCTGCGCCGCTGGCTGAGCATGGACCGGGTGATCACCACCTGAGCCCCGGACCGGCGACGCGTCAGGCCAGGAAGCGCCGGGTGGACAGGCGCCGGGGCAGGTCCGAGCGCCCTGTGAGCAAGCCCTGGGCGATGTCTTCGGCGGCAGCCAGGGCCCAGGACCAGGGGCGCCCATTCCAGCCCAGGCAGGCCAGCAGCGAGGGCCTGCCCGGCAGCGGCCCCACGATGGGCAGGCCGTCGCAAGAATAGGCCGAGATGCTGGCCTGGGTCTCAACCGGCGGCCCCCCGGCCACCGGGGCCAGGCGGTCGGACAAGAAGCGGTCCTGCGCCGCGCTGACCTTGGGCGAAGGCCGGTCCTCGTCGGTCTCACCGGCCTCGAGGTGCTGGGTGGCCCAGCGGGCGCCCGAACAGACCAGGCCGCCCGCAGCGTCGGGACGGCAGAGCAGGTAGCTGCCCTGGGTACTCAAAGACGTGGGCAGGGTCGCGCTTCCGGGCCCGCGCCGCTGACGCTGGTGCCGCACGGGGTAGAGCGTGTCTTCAAAGGCGGCATCCAGCAGGCGGGCCTGCCAGCCCGAGGCCACCACCACCACATCTGCCGAAAGGCGCCGGCCATCGGCGAAGACGAGCCGCTGCTGCCCATCCAAGGCCAGGACGGGGTGGCCGGTGAAGCAGCGGGCCCCCGCCGCCTGGGCCTGGGCGGCCAGCCGGTCCAGGGCCGTCCGGGGCTCCAGCCAGCCCCCCCAGGGCGAGCGCAGGGCCGAGAGGCTGCCGGCCACCGGCCGAAGGAAGCCCCAGCCCGCCTCCAGATCCGCTGCAGAGAGGGGCTCGGCACCCAAATCAAGCGCGTGCAGCAATGGAAGGCTCGCGTCGAGATCGCGCACCTCGGCCTCATTCCAGGCGGCATGCACCCCGCCGCGCTGCCAGGGCAGGTCCAGGGCGTCCAGCAAGGCGATGGACCGGGCCGAGAAGCGCAGCAGGGCCGCGGCATCGGCCGCGCCAACGGCCTCCACCAGGCGGTTGGGGTGGTCCACGGTGCCCAGCATCACCAGGCCGGAGTCGCGGCCGCTCTCGCCAGCGCCCACCTGGTCGCGGGCCTCCAGCAGGCAGACCCCCGCGCCGCCTTCGGCCAGCAGCCGGGCCACCGCCAGACCCGCGACCCCGCCGCCGATCACGGCCACATCGGCGTGGGCCGGCAGCGCCGTCTGGGCGGTCATGGGACGGCCTCGTCGGCGTCTTCGGGAGCCGACGCTGCAGCGCTCATCAGGCGCTGGTTGGCATAGAGCTTGAGACGCAAGGTGACGAGATAGGTCACGCCAATGGCCAGGATGGCCGGCGGCCCGAAGCTCTTGCCAAAGACCTCGAGCACCAGGGCGATGGCGCTCAGGGGCACGCCCACCACCGCCACCAGGCTGGAGCCGATGCCCACGATGGCAAAGAGGGCTGGATCCAACTCAACCAGACCGGTCAGGTTGGCCAGCTGGGCCACCAGGGCACCCGATACGCCCCCCAGGTACATGCTGGGCACCAGCAGGCCCGCAGAGCCGCCGCCTTGCAGCGTCAGGGCGGTGGTGAGCACCTTGCCGCCCAGCACCAGGGCCAGCACATGCCAGGGACGAAGCTCGGGATCATCCCGCAGGATGCCGTGGATGGTCTCCTCGCCCATGCCCAGCACCGTGTCGGGCCGCAGGCCGAAGCCCCACCACAATGCCAAGGTCACGATGCCCACCGCCAGGCTGGTCACGATGGCGTGGCCCCGGGGGTGCATCCGGTGCACAAGGCCCTTCATCTCCACCATGGCCCGGCCGAAACCCAGCGCCACGGGCACGCTCACGGCCACGGCCACCACCGCTGCCGCCCCATATTCCAGCAGGCTGTAGACCGGCGAGTGGTCCGGGCCCACGAAGAGGGGCTGAAAGCCGTGCAGGCGATTGTTCAGCGTATAGGCGATAACCCCGGCCCACAGCGCATAGGCGAATTTGCGGTAGATGATGCGGTCGCCATAGGCCACCTCGGTGGCGAAGAGGGCGGCGGTGAAGGGCGCCCCGAGCAGCGTGGCCACAGCCGCAGATATCGCCGCGATCTGGTAGGTTCGAAGTTCATATTCGCTGGCGACTCGCAAGACACGGGAGAAGCCTGCCGCGAGGCTCTCGCTGATGAGCACGCTGGGGGCCTCGAGCCCACCCGAGCCACCCGCACCCAGGGTCACGAAGGTGAAGAGGGCCTTTCGCCAGGCCAGCCCGAAGGCGGGCTTGCTGTAGCGGGGCTGGGGGTCGTCGCCGTCGTGTTCATAGGTGATGTGGTAATTCGCCAGGGCCACGTCCATGCCGTCCCCCGCGGCGTCCACCCAGGCCTTGCGGCGGACCAGCACGCCCCGCACGATGCCGCCGAGCAGCAAGGCGCCCAGCAGCACCAGGGCGCCGCCCCAGCGGGCCTCGTGTTCGACCGCCTCGAAGAGCAGCTCGGTGGTGTGGTGGACGGCAAAGCGCAGGGCGCTCACCGCCGCCCACACGACCACGGTGAGCAGGGCCACCAACACCACCAGGCGGGCGATGTTGTCCCAGGAGTCGTGCATCGCCCGACTCTCGTCGTCGAGCTTCTTGAAGTGGGTCTGGGCCATGGGCCGACTGCTAACGCGGCGCGCCCGCTTCGCAGAAGGCCGCAGTGCCCGCGGCGCTCATGCAGAGTGCGCGGGCGCGATCGGAGTTCTGCCCCGCGGCCACCGCATAGTCGAGCCACTCCCGCGAGAAGTCCTTGGCCCAGCCGCGGAAGCTATTGGTCATGGCCTCGGTCTCTGCGGTGGCGGATCGGCGGTATTGGGCCTCTGCCGCGGCCCACAGGCGCGCGGCCGCCTCGGCCCGCAGGCGCAGCAGACCCGAGACCTTCTTGACATAGGCCTCGCCCTCCCAACGCGCCTTGTTCTCCAACGCATAATCGGCCCAGCGGACGGCCTCCTCGGCGTTGTCCAGGTCCTCGGTGCGGTGCAGGAAGAGGGCGTAGCCATAGCAGAGATCGGGGTCGCTGCGGTCGATGTCTTCGAGGTGACGGGCCATCAGCTGCTGCCAGCCCGCGCGGTCGCCCGTGGCCTCGGCGTTGACGATGAGCAGGCGCGAGATCTTGGACTTGTCGGTCTGCAGGCGCTCGTTCTTGACGCGGGCCTCCAGGCAGCCCCGCTGCCCTTCGTTGAGCTGACCCAGCATCGCCGGGCTCTCCAGCAGCAGCAGATCGTCGCAACGCACCGCCGACGCTGCAGTGGGGGCCGCAGCGGCGTCCTGGCCCACCCCAGCGGGATCGTAGTTCAGCAGCAGGCGCAAGGCGTCCTTGACCTCGGGCACATGCACCGCCCAGGTCAGGCTGGCCTGTGAGTTGGAGAACTCGGAGATATAAGCCTCCAAGGCGGCCTTTCCATCGTCTCCGCCCCGATGGGCGATGGCCAGGGTGTCCGCCCAGAAGGCCGCAGCATCGACGCGAATGCGCTGCTCGGCTTCGGTCACGCGGCGGATGAGATCCTCGCGGGCCAGGGCGTCCATGGTCTCGTCGGTGGGGCCGACCTCCAGGTGGCTGCCGCGGGTGAGCACCCAGACCTGCGCCTCGACGCGGGGGTCGCGGGAGGGCCGCGCCAGCTGGCCGAGGTGGCGGGCGGTGCGCTCGGTAAAGGCCTGCGCCTCGCCGAATGTGACGTGCTCGTCGCGGATCCCGTCGATCTCTCCGTCGGCCCAGCCCCGCAGGGCCCCCACCGCCGCCCAGGTGAAGAGGCCGTGCTTGGCGGGCAGGTAGGCGCCGGCCTGGGTGCCATCGCGGCTGGCCGCCCAGACCACCGTGCGGTCGGTCACCACGTCCGAGAAGCCCACGGGCACCTTGACGTCGCGGCCGGGCACCAGCTCCAGGCCGTCGCGGCCCACATTGCCAAAGCCCGCGTCCAGGACCAGCACGATTCGGCTGGCCCGCTTGCCGTATTTTTCAAGGATCTTGACCAGCTCGTCCAAGGGCAGGCCCCGGGACTCCAGGCTGTCTGCGGTGGCGTCTACGCCCAGCAGCACGCGCTTGCCGCTGTCGGTGACCGTGCCGTGTCCGGCATAATAGAACCAGACGGTGCCGCCGGGCCGCACCCGGCTGGCCGCCAGGCGGGCCTCTTTGGCGAGGGTGGCTGCGGTGGCGTCGCTGGCCACCCGCAGCCGGAAAGAGGCCACCCCGTCGGTGTCACTGGCCCATCCGCGAAAGGCCCGCGCGTCGTCCCCCGCCCAGACCACCTGGGGCAAGGCCGCATAGGCCTCGTTGCTGACGATCAAGGCCGAGTCCTTGCTGGACCGGACCTCCACCTGCAGGGGGGGGTCGATATTGGGTGGCCGGGCCGCGAGGGCCTGGCTGCCGCACAGCCCGCTCAGCAGCAAGAGGCCGAAGGCGCGCAGAGACTGGAGGGAGGGCCGTGTCATGGTGGGTCCAAAGGGCGACGCCGGGATGCTGCCATGGACGCCCCCGCCGCACAAGGCGAGCGGCGGCAGGGCGCGGGCCGGCTACTTGCGGGGCTGAAGGTGCTCGCGCAGGCGCGGCATGATCTCGACGAAATTGCAGGGCCGGTACCGATAGTCCAGCTGGTGCACCAGGATGCCCGTCCAGGCGTCCTTGCAGGCGCCGGTCGAGCCGGGCAGGGCGAAGAGGTAGGTGCCATTGGCCACCCCACCCGTCGCCCGGCTCTGGATGGTGCTGGTGCCGATGAGGGGGTAGCTCAGCTGCCGGAAGAGCTCGCCAAAGCCGGGGATCTCCTTTTCGTAGACCGCGTGGAAGGCCTCGGGGGTCACGTCGCGGCCGGTCAGACCGGTGCCCCCCGTGCTCAGCACCACGTCCACGCCGGGGTCGGCAACAAAGCGCCGAAGCTCTGCGAGAATGGAGTCCACATCGTCTTTCACGATGACACGATGCACGATCAGGTGGCCGGCTTCGGTGGCCAGGGCGACCAGGGTGTCGCCGCTGCGATCCTCGGCCAGCCCGCGGGTGTCCGACACCGTCATCACGGCGATGTGCACGGGGACGAAGGGGCGGGTCGCGTCAATGCCGGGCATGGGGCCTCCAAGGCAGGGCAGCCCCCGTATCCCCTCGGCGCCGAAGTAGGATGCACCGGTCCCCGGGATGGCCCATGACCGACGCCGCCGATCTCCCTGCCCTGATCAACCTGGATGACCTGGCGCGCGAGGCCGCCCGCCGGCTGCCCACGCCGGCCCTGGACTACTACCGCTCCGGGGCGCGGGACGAGTCCACCTTGCAGGACAACCGCGCCGCATTCGGGCGCTGGCGCCTGCGGCCCCGGGTGCTGGTGGATGTGTCCCAACGGGATCCGGCCACCACCGTGCTGGGCCAGCCCGTGCGCCTCCCGCTGCTGGTGGCGCCCACCGCCTTTCAGAGCATGGCCTGGCCCCAAGGCGAGCTGGCCACGGCCCGGGCCTGCGCCCGAGCGGGCACGGTGATGACCCTGTCCACCCTGTCCACCTGGCCCATGGAGGCGGTCGTAGAGGCCTGGCGGGGGGCGGGCGGCCCCGAAAATGGGGGCGCCATCTGGTTTCAGCTCTATGTCTACAAGGACCGGGACCTGTGCCGGGCCCTGGTGGAGCGGGCCCACGCGGCAGGCTGCCGGGCCCTGGTGGTGACCGTGGACGCGCCCATCCTGGGCACCCGGGAGCGCGATGTGCGCAACCGCTTCCGGCTGCCCGACAGCCTCAACATCGCGGACCTGTTGGACGCCGCCGGCATGGCCGGAGAGGCCGTGCGCCGGGGCAGCCCCACCGGCAGCCAGCTCGCCGATTTTGTGTACCAGGTGCTCGATCCCGCCTTGACCTGGGCCGATATCGCCTGGTTGCGCAGCATCTCCCCCCTGCCCATCGTGCTCAAGGGCGTGCTGCGCGCCGATGACGCCCGCAGGGCCGTGGACGTCGGCTGCGCGGGCATCCTGGTGTCCAACCATGGGGGCCGCCAGCTGGATGGGGCCATCGCCGCCCTGGACGCCTTGCCCGAGGTGGTCGCAGCGGTGGACGGGCAGGCCGAGGTCTATATGGATGGCGGCCTGCGCCGGGGCACCGACCTGCTCAAGGCCCTGGCCCTGGGCGCCCAGGCCGCCTTCATCGGCCGGCCGATGGTCTGGGGGCTCTCGGTCGCGGGTGAGGCCGGCGTGACCCATGTGCTGGGCCTGCTCCGGGCCGAGCTGGACGAGGCCATGGCCCTGTGTGGCTGCCCCACCGTCGCCGACATCGGGCCCGATCTGCTCTGCCGCTGAGGGCCCGCCCGCGAACGCTCTGTTTCAGCGCAGCGCAGCACCGCCGGGCTAGGCAGGGCAAAGGAGGACATCATGTCGGACAGCATCCTGGGCACCAGCCCCCTGGGCCTCCACTGGCCCACCCTCGACCCCTTTCTGTTCTGCGCCCACCACAACGACAACTACCCCGCCGGAAACGACTTGCTGGGGCTCAATCCCGAGCAGCTCGGCGGCCGCAACATCGGCAGCGACTTCACCCTGAAGGACGGCTGGCGCATGTACCATGGCGACGTCGTTCCGGGCTTTCCGCGGCACCCCCACCGCGGCTTCGAGACCGTCACCCTGGCCCGGCGCGGCTTCATCGACCACAGCGACTCGCTGGGGGCCACGGCCCGCTTCGGGCAGGGCGACGTGCAATGGATGACCGCCGGGCGCGGCATCGTGCACGCCGAGATGTTCCCCCTGCGGCAGACCAGCGCAGAGAACCCCGTCGAGCTCTTCCAGTTGTGGTTGAACCTGCCCGCCCACGACAAGATGGTGGAGCCCCACTTCACCATGCTCTGGGCCGAGACCATCCCGCGCCTGCACTTCACCGACGAGGCCGGCAAGGGCGTCGAGGTGGTGGTACTGGCGGGCCGTTTTGGCGAGGCCGTCGCGCCGGCGCCGCCGCCGGCCTCGTGGGCCAGCAAGCCCGGAAGCGGGGTGCAGATCTGGACCATCACCCTGGACGCGGGCGCCCGCTTCACCTTGCCCGCGGCCTCGGCCGGCGTGAACCGGGTCCTCTACCCCTTCACCGGCAGCGGCGTCACGGTGGATGGCCAGGCCCTCAAGCCCCCGGTGGCGGTGCAACTCAAGCCCGACCGCGCCGTGACCTTGCAGGCCGGCGCCGAAGCGGTCGAGATCCTGCTGCTGGAGGGCCGCCCCATCGGCGAGCCCGTCGCCGCCCAGGGCCCCTTCGTGATGAACACCCGGGTGGAGCTGCAGCAGGCCTTCACCGACTACCGGAATACCGGCTTTGGCGGCTGGCCTTGGGACCAGGACGACCCCGTGCACCCCCGGCCCCAGGAGCGCTTTGCCATCCACGCCGGGGGCCGCAAGGAGCGCCCGGCCTGAGGTCCCTCAGCTGCCGCCATGCAGGGCGGCGATGCGGGCCACCACGCTCCACAGCTTGGGGCGGTCCAGCAGGCGGCCCAGCTGGGCGCTCTGTTGGATCTGCTCGGGGCTGCGGGCCCCCGCCAAAGCCAGGGTGATGCCGGGCTGCTGGAGGGCCCAACCCAAGGACAGGGCGGGCAGGGGCGCGCCCACCTTGTCCGCCACCTGCTGCAGATCGTCCAGGAGCGAGCGGGCGTGTGCAAAGCGGGGCCCCTGGAAGCGGGGGTCCCAGGACCGCTGGTCGCTGTCGGGAAAGTCGGGTGGGCGCCGATAGCGACCGGTCAGCAGGCCCCGGCAGAGCACCTCGTAGGCGATGACGCCCAGGGGCCTTGGCGGTTGGCCCCGGGCGGTCGCACACTCGGGCAGCAGCGCGGCTTCGGCCTCTCTGCGCAGCAGGCTATAGGGCGTCTGAAGGCTGGCCAGGGGTAGGAGCTGGCGCGCCCGGGCCAGGGTGGGGGCGTCGTAGTTGCAGAGACCAATGTGGCGGACAAGCCCTCGTTCTTGCAGAGACGAGAGCGCCGACAGGCTCTCTTCGAGGGGGGTGCCACGCTCGCAGGGCCAGTGCACCTGCAGCAGGTCGATGCGGTCGCGGCCCAGCCGCCGCAGGCTGGCCTCGCAGTCCGCGACGATGTGGGCGGCGGACAGGTCGCTCTCGGCGTGCTCTCCCGTTGTGCGAACCCCCACCTTGGTGGCCACCACCACATCCGGGCGGCCCGCGAGGGCCTGGGCCACGATGCGGTCTGCGCGCCCATTGCCATAGAGGGGCGCCGTGTCCAGCCAGTTCAGTCCGGCGTCCAGGGCGGCGTGCACCGTGCGTTGGGCGCGGGCGTCGTCGATGTCGGGGCCCCACCAGGTGCCCCCCAGGGTCCAGCAGCCCAAGCCAAGGGCAGACAGCTCGAGATCCGTACCGGGCAGCCGCCGTCTCTGCATTCAAGCGTCCAGGATGCGGCGCGGCCCCGCCCCGGGGCATTGCCCAGGGCGAGGCCGCAGGGTGCTCAGAACTTGACGCTGGTGAGGGCCGCGTAGAGGGCCTTCGACGCGCCGTGGTCCTTGAGGAAGGCGTCGTGCACGGACCGGGTGCCCTCCATCATGAGCTGGCGGTTGCGCGGGGTGGGCTCGAAGACCTTGACGCCAGTGCTCTTCATCTCGTCGATGAGCACGCCCTGGCGCTTGCGCACATGCTCGGTGATGGCGGCCTCTTGGGTGGCGCGGTCGCTCACCAGGGCCTCCTGCTCCTTGGACTTGAGCTTGTTGAAGAGCTCGAGGTTCATGACCAGGAAGCCGACGTCCACGGCGTGGTAGGTCAGGGACAGGATGCGGTCCCGGGTGGCCCACTGGCGGTCGGCCCCCTCGAAGATCTCGATGGAGGCGGCTTCCACCTGCGAGGCGGTCAGGGCGCTGCCGATCTCGGCCAGGGGGGTGGGCACGGCCTTGCAGCCCACGGCATTCCAGGTGTCGGGGCCCAACGAGCCGGGGCGGCAGGCCACCGACTGGCCCTTGATGTTGTCGGGGGACGAGAAGTCCACCGTGCGCGAGAAGACCACGTGCCGGCCCATGTCGAAGAGCCAGATCAGCTTGAGGTTGTTGAGCTCCAGCGAGGTCTTGATCTCGTCGCGGGCGGCCTTCAGGGCGTCGTCCACGACCTTGTCTTCGCCGAAATGGAAGAGGTAGGGCAGGTCGAGGGCGGCCAGCCGGGGCACGGCCTCGCGGAGGGCGTAGGTGGTGACCAGGGCGCCCGCGAACTTGCCGCTCTTCACACCTTCGAGGGTGGCGGCCTGTCCGCCCACCTCGTCGCCATGCTTGAGCTTGAGCTTGAACTTGTCTTCGCCCCGGCCCTCGGCGGCCTTCTTCCAGCGGCCCAGGGCCGCGCCGGCGGGGGACTGTTCGGGGAAGGGGTTGGCGATGACGTGCACATCGGGCTCACCCGCCCGGGCGGGCAGGGACAGGACGGCGGCGCCGGCCGCCATTCCAGCGAGGACGGCGCGACGGGAGAGGGCAGAGTCGGGGGAGTTGGCCATGGGGGCTCCAGGATGAAGGCAGGCGCCAGAGTAGCGCATTTCGACCGACGCAGGCCAGGACGGGGCATTCGGCGGGCCCAGGCGATAGGCCCCGGGCATGGCCATCGAGAGAACCGCCCTGCCCGAGCACGCCGGACTGCGCGTCGAATACGCGCTCCCCGACCTCTACGACGAGCTGCCCTCGCGGTCGCGGGCGCGCAAGCTGCTGCGGGCGGGCGCCTTTTCGGTGGAGGGCCGCGTGGTGGGTACGGGCTGGCTGCTCAAGGCCGGCGACCGCATCGCCTTCGACGCGCCGCCGCCCCACGACGGGCGGGTGCTGGAGCGTGATCTCGATGTGGTCTATGAAGACGACTTCATGGCCGTCGTCTCCAAGACCGCCGATATGCACACCTCGGGCAGCCGGGCCAAGACCATCAACCGCGCCCTGCCCTTCAACCTGCAACCCAGCACCCAACCTGACGCCCTGTCCTGGCCCCGGGCCGTGCACCGCCTGGACGCCCGCACCGAGGGCCTCCTGGTGGTGGCCAAGACCGGCGGGGCCGAGGTCGCTTTGGGCCGCGCCTTCGAAGCGCGCCGGGTGCACAAGAGCTACCGGGCCCTCTGCGTGGGGCGCCTGGAAGGGGCGGGCGTGGTGGAGGCGCCCGTGGGCGGCCGCGCAGCCCGCAGCCGCTACGCTGCAATGCAGCATAGCCCCAGCCGAAAGCTCGGCTGGCTCAGCCTCATCGCGCTGGAGCCCGAGACGGGGCGCACCCACCAGCTGCGCCAGCACCTCGCCTTCTTGGGCCACCCCATCATCGGCGACGACCTCTATGCCGGTGACCGACCCAACCTGCACGGCCACGGGCTGATGCTGCAAGCCTGCGGGCTGCGCCTGGACCACCCGGTCACCGGCCAGCCCTTGGAGCTGCAGCTGCCCGAACCGCGGAAATTCGCCCGGCTGCGGGACTGGGAGCGCCGCGGCTACATGGACCAGCAGGGCTTGCCGCGCCGGGCTGGCCCGCAGTCCGAAGCGACCTGAACCCAGGGCGCCCGCCCCGGAGTCCCATGCCCACCACCCCTGCCGTCGATGGCCGCCCCCTCGCCTACCAGATCCGCGAAGGTGACGGCCCAACGCTCATCTTCAGCAATGGCATCGCCACGGTGGACAGCTATTGGAGGCCCCTGCTGGACCACCTGCAGGGCCGCGCCCGCCTGGTCACCTGGGATCTGCCGGGCCACGGGGCGTCGGCGCCCGCCAGCCGCGAGGACGCCACCTCCCTGGCAGCCCTGGCCGACAACCTCTTTCGGGTGGCCGATGCCGCCGGCGCGACGGGGCCGGTGGTCCTGCTGGGCTTCTCGATGGGCTGCCAGGTGGTGCTGGAGGCCTGGCGCCGGCACGCCGACCGCATCGCCGGCCTGATCACCGCTTTCGGCAGCTTTGGCCGGCCCTTTGACACCCTCATCCACCCCCGGGTAGGGCCCCTGGCCTACAAGGTGGTGGGCGGCTTCGGGCCCCGGCGCCACCGGCTGATGTTCCGCGCGGGGTGGGCGGCCAGCCACCTGCCCTTCTTCCACCCCCTCAACCAGCTCACCCGCATGGTGGGACCCAATACGACGCGGGCCCAGATGCGCCCTTTCTACGACCACATGGGTCAGCTGGACCCCCAGACCTGGACCTGGATGCTGCGCCACGCCCAGGCCCACAGCACCGAGGACCTGCTGCCCGACATCACGGTGCCCACGCTGGTCTTTGCCGGGGGGCGGGACCTGTTCACCCCGCCCGATCGCGGCCGCATCATCGCCCAGCGGGTGCCCGGGGCCCGGCTGGTGGAGTACCCGACCGCCACCCACACCGGGCTGCTGGACGAGGCGAGCGCTGTGGCGGCCGAGGTGGACGCCTTCCTAGCGGGCCTGCGGTGAGGGGGGACTGAAGGCCCTGCCGTCTGTGCAGGGCCTTCAGCCGGAGCGGCTCAGTTGGCGGCGTCGCGGTACTCGACCGCCACATCCAGCAGCAGGCCCGCATAGGCGGTGGGGTCTTCCACGGCGCCGGCGCAGAGGGGGGGCAGGTCGCCGCTGAAGAGCTGCTCGCAGGTCAAGGTGGCGAAGTCCTGCATGCACTCGCGGGCGGTCTGGCGGCTGAGGTTGACGTCGGTGGCGCTCTCTTCGGGGGCGTAGAGCTCTTCGCTCTTGCAGCTGTCGGTCTGGCTGCTGACCTTCTGCAGGCAGTTGTCCTTGGGATCGAGGCCGACGGCCTCGACCGCGGCGGCGAAGCCTTCGCCCAGCTCTTCTTCGATGCAGCTGGTGACCTGCTCGCAGAAGGTGTCGGAGAAGCGCTCGCAGAGCTGGTCGTTGGTTTCCGTGGTGCTGTCGCGGGCGGCGTCGAAGGTGTCCTGGGCGCCGGTGTCATAGGTCAGGCACTTGCCGGGGGTGGTGGCGGTGACCTGGTCGTCGATGCGGCCGGTGAAGGCATCGCATTCGCCGGCGGTGGCGGCCAGCTCTTCCAGGCAGCCGTCGAGCAGCTTGCCGGCGGCCACACCCAGGTCGCCATTCTCGGTCTCGGCGCACTGGGGGTCAGCGGCGCGGGTGGCCTCGAGACAGTCGGCCATCAGGGCCGTCTCGTCCACGGTGCGTTCGGCGGCGGCGCAGCTGACCGCGTTGTCGCAGACGGCCTCGCAATAGGACGCGCGATCCTCGCCCTTTCCACAGGCGGCGAGGGAGGCGACGAGACCGAGGGAGAGGATGAGCTGACGCATGGGGCTTCTCCAGGAGGAAAGAAAGACAGGTTCAAAGCTGTCGGGCAGATATCCGATTCGATCGGAGCGAACAGCGCGAGAGGGGGGGCTCAGCGCCGCTTGGGGCGCTTGGCAGGGCGGGAGCCCCGTCGGGGACGCGCCGATCCACGTGCAGACGGGGCCGCCGCCTCCTCCTTCAATGACCGCCGCAGAATTTCCAGATCATCGGCCAGAGGGGCCTCAAAGCGCAGATCTTCGCCGGTGATCGGGTGTCGGAAGCCCAAGACGGCGGCATGGAGGCAGAGGCGGGGGGCCCGCCGTGCGACGAAGGTGGGCGCATAGAGGGGATCCCCCAGGACGGGGCAGCGCTGGTCGGCGAGGTGGATGCGCACCTGGTGGGTGCGGCCGGTCTCCAGGCGGGCGCCAACCAGGCTCAGGCCGCCGCCGAGATCCTCGATCGGCCAGACCCAGGTGATGGCCTCCTTGCCCTCCAAGGGCGGCGGGCCGCTGCCCTGGGCGGACCCACGCAGGCCATCGCCGCGGTCGCGGATCATGAAGCTGTGGATGCGCTGCTCGCCGGCGGGCAGGCGGCCCTGCACGATGGCCACGTAGCGGCGCTCCACCTCGTGGCGCTCCAGCAGCGCCTTCAGGGCGAGCTGGGCGGCCTCGGTGCGGGCCACCATCATCAGGCCGCTGGTCTCTTCGTCCAGCCGGTGCACGGCCAGGGCGCTGCCCAGGGCCCGTCCCACCACGCCCAGCAGGCTCTGGTGGCCGCCTTCTCGGGGTGCAGGCACCGCAAGCAGGCCGGGCGGCTTGAAACAGACCACCAGGTGGGGATCCTTGTAGATGAAGGCCACGTCGCGGCCCGGCCGGATGCGCGGCGCGTCCAGCCGCAGCGCGACCTGGTCGGGCTCAACCTCGCGGCCGCCATCGGCGGTGGGCACGCCGCCCACGAAGACCTTGCCATAGGAGAGGGCGTCGCGAACGACGCTGTTGGAGTGGCCGGCTGCGCGCAGCAGCTTGTCGAGTCGAGGCATCCGCCCCTGATACCCCGCCACCCGCCGGCGCGGGGCGCCCAGCAGGCCCGACGCCTGCGATCGTCGGGATAAGCGCCCTGCGGAGGCTCCATGCGCTGGATCTCGAGCGTCGTGCAGGACACCGACCCCCTCACCGCCGCCCACCGGCTGGCCGACGCCCTGCTGGGGGGGCTGGCGGGGGAGGAGGCCCACCTCGTGCTGCTCTTCAGCGCCGGACGGGGGCCGGGCCCCCTGGCCGAGATCGTCGAGGTGCTGCGCGCCCGCCTGCCCACGGCCCGCATGGTGGGCTGCACGGGCGGCGGCGTGCTGGCGAGCGGCCGCGAGGTCGAGGGGCAGACGGCCCTGGCCGCCCTGGCCGGCCACCTGCCCGATGTGGCCGTGCTGCCCTTCAAGGTGGGGCCCGAGCTGCTGCAGGCGGCAAGCCGGGACCCGGGCGCCTGGACCCGCCAGCTCGACGTGATCCCCGAACAGCAGCCCATCTTCATCCTGCTTCCCGACCCCTTCACCTGCGACGCGACCCGCCTTCTGTCCACCTTGGACGCGGCCTTTCCCCAGGCCCCCAAGATCGGCGGCATGGCCAGCGGCAGCCGGGAGCCCGGGCAGCACCGGCTGATCCTCGACGGCGCCTTGCATGCCGGCGGGGCGGTGGGCCTGTGCCTCTACGGAGATGTGGCGCTGGACCCCATCGTGGCCCAGGGGGCCCGGCCGGTGGGGCCCTTGCTGCAGGTGAGCGCCGCCACCCAGAACCGGCTCCAGGAGCTGGACAGCGAGCCCGCCAGCCAGGTGCTGGAGCGGGTCTGGCAGGGCCTGTCCGCAGAAGACCGCGCCCGCTTCCAGAAGGCGCCCCTGGTGGGCCTGGTGGAGGGCGAGAGCAGCAGCGGGCGCCTGCGCCGGGGCGACTACCTGGTGCGCAACATCGTGGGCGTGGACCGCAAGACAGAAGAGATCTCGGTGGGAGGGCCGGTCACCGCCGATCAGCTGCTGCGCTTCCACGTCCGCGACGCCGCCACCAGCTCCGAGGACCTGCACGACCTGCTCGCCCGCTGGTCCATGGCAGGCCGAAACGCCGCCGCAGCCTTGATCTTCACCTGCCTGGGCCGGGGCGAGGCCTTCTTTGGCGTCCAGGACCACGACAGCCGGGTGGTGGCCGAGGTCACCGGCGGGGTGCCCAGCGCGGGCTTCTTCTGCAATGGCGAGCTGGGGCCGGTTCACGGTCACACCCAGCTGCATGGCTACACCTGCAGCCTGGGCCTGCTGCGACCCCGCGCCTGGTCCTGACGGCGTCCATCCACTCGGGAATTCCGATTCGCCGGGCTACCCGCCCTCGACCCTGTAGAGCAGGATCAGCTCGCCGGGCAGGGCGGCCTGCAAGCCGGCGAGGTGGTCATCCAAGGCGTCGGGGGCCACGGTGGTCTCGAGCAGCCAGCCGCAGTCGGGGCGCTCGGGCAGCAGCAGGCGGCCATCGGGCTGGCGGTTGGCCAGGGCCCGCAGACGGGCCACCCCCGTCTCGGCGCTCTCGGGCCCCACCAGCGACAGGCTCAGACCGCCTTCGAAGTCCTCGCGCACGGGGCCCTCGGCCCCGAAGGCCAGCAAGGCGTCCCGCAGCACCGGCCAGGCGCAGCCGCTGACCAGGGCCACCATGCTGCGATCGGCCACCGGGTCCAGCCGGTCAAGGAAGTCGGCGAAGGTGGGGGCGACGGTCCACTCCGCCGGACGGCCCGCCACCTCGTGGTCGGTGTCGCAGAAGACCACCGCGGGCTCCCCGTCGGCCCCGCAGCGCCGGTAGTCCAGCAGCAGGGCCCAGGGCCCCCCATGGCAGAGCACGAGGGAGGGCCCGGGGAAACCCCACTCCTGGCAGAGGGCCGCGCTCCAGCCCAGGCCCTCGTCATAGCCCAGGCCCGCGAGCCCGTGCAGCACGAGGCCCCGACGCCAGCGGGGCGTGGGCTGAAAGCCGGCCACCCGGTTGCGACGCAGACGCCCGCCGTTGCATTGCATCAGGGCAGCGATCAGGGCATCGGGCAGGCGCAGACCCAATGTATCGGCGGCCTGGCGCAAGCCAGCCTCGTCCAAAGAGGGCCCATGGGCCTGGGCCGGATCGGCCCACAACGGGTGCGGGTGGCGCTTCACCTCAGCGCCGACCGGCGGGGCCGCGCTTGCCGGCCTTGCCGCCCCGCACCGGACCGCTCTTGGAGCCACCGGTGGAGCCGCCTGAGCCCGCCTTGTCCCCTCCCCCCTGGCTGCTCCCGATCCGGAGTGAGGAGCCGCCCGACGAGCCGCCTGACGAGCTGCCCGACGAGCCGCTCCGACGAGCCGCCCGACGAGCGTCTGACGAGCCGCCCGACGAGCTCTTCTGCTACCGCCCCTGAGCTGCCGCTCTTGGGGGGCTGACCCTTCTCGCCGCTCTCTTCGTTGGCCAGCCAGGCCAGCCCGCCCGTGGCGCTCACCACGCCGAGGCCGCCGCAGAGCAGGACCAGCAGCAGGCCGCCCACGACAGCGATCGCGGTGAAGGAGAAGCCCTTCTTGGGCTCGGGCGCAGGGGCAGGCGGCGGTGTGGGAAGGGGCATGGGGCAGCCTTGGGCGGCGTCGGGGCAGGGCGCTCTGGCGGCGGCGGCGGGGGCTGGGCTTGCAGCCGGGCTTCACGCGGGCGCTGCCGGCGGGGGCCGCAGCGCAGGGGGGCAGCGGACGCCGGAGAGCCGCTCGGGTCCCGAGCCGCAGGCTGGAGCGAGGCTCCACCGGCGGCGCCACCGGGCTTGAGCGGGGCGGCGCGGGGCGCTGGAGCGGGTCTGCGGGCGGGGGGCGGCGGCGGGCTGGCCCGGTCGGGCAGCCTTGGAAGCGGCGGCGCTCAGCCTGGGAAAGGCCGGGCGCTGCTCGACGGGCAGGGCGGCGGCTGGGCGACGCCTAGCAGCCCGGCGTCAGCCCGGCCGGCAGGGGCGGCGGCGCAACGGTGGCCGCGGCAGCCAGCGGCACCGCAGCAGCCAGCGGCACCGCAGCAGCCGCCAGGCCCGGCGCGGCCTCGGGCAGACCAAAGGGATCGCCCTCGGGCAGGGCCGGGGGGCCGGGCAGATCGGGGGCCGCAAAGGGATCGGCCTCATTCAAGACAGGCGCCGCCGCTTCATCTTCGGCGATCAACGGGGGCAAGAAGCGGCTGATGAAGGCGTCGGCGCGCGGGTCCGGACGGCTGCGTCCCAGCTCGACCGCGGCCTGCATCGCGCAAGCCTCCGCCACCAATTCGGTGCCCAGGTAGCGGTAGACCGGCAGCACATCCACGCCGGCGGCCACCACATCCCCGGCGTTTTCGGCGATGGACACCGCCGCCCCCACCCGCTCTTCGGCGATCTTGGCCATGGGGCGCACATGGGCCTTGCTGTCGTGCACCAGGGCGTCCAGCACCGCCACCAGCCGGGGAGCCACCCGGCGCGCGTCCTCCACCGCCTGCAGGCCGATCACGGGGGCCAGCTTTCCTGCCTGGGCGTCTTGGTAGCGCGGGAAGAGATCGCGAAGGACGTGGTCCGCCCCCAGGCTCTCGTCCAGCAGCGGCAGCGCGACCTCTGCCGCCGCCATATAGCTGACCAGGGCGCGGCCCGACTCCAGCGCCAGCAGGGAGGCGACCGGGTCGGGCGACTCCGGGAACATGCGCTGCAGCATATGGGACAGGGCCAGCACCTTGAGCACCGCGTCCTGCGCCTGGTGCACCTCCCAGTCGGTGGGCTGGTCGGCCCCCACCTTGCGGGCCAGCTTCGCGGCGGCGGCCTCGGGGGCATCGGGCGGGACCGTCTTGGCCTGATGCCGATTATAGAGGGATAACGCCGACTTCAGGCTTGAGAAGATCGAGAGGATGCCATCGCCGGCGTCCAGGCCGGTGGCCACCCACAGGGTCTTGCGGGTGCGCTCCTCGGCCGCGAGGGCCTGGGCGCGCGCGAGCACGCCGGCGTCGTCGGTGCCGACGATGCGCCGCACCAGGTCGGCCATGGCCAGCACCACGGGCAGGGGCTCGGCGTGGGGGAGGGTCCGCAGCAACCCCCCGCAAAGCAGGACCGTGAGGTCCCGCGCCCCAAAGCGGGCAAGCTGCTGGTCGATGGGGCTGGGCATGGGCCACTCCGGCAGAGACGCGTCGCGCGACCCTACCGCCGGCGCGGCCCTTCATCCACCCCAGCCCTGCAGCCTGGGGCCCAGGCGCGGCGATCGACGATCCTTCTCGCAATCTCTCTTCAGCTTTGCTTCGGCGCGGACGAAGGGCATGGACATCCCCGGCTGCCTCGAAGGGTCGCCACAGTCCAGCGCCAGGAGGTACCGTGCACCTGCTTCACCACGACAACGCCCACTCCGCTTCGTCGCCGACCGAGGCCAGCATGCCCAACAGCCTGCCCGTCGATCTCGTCTGCACCGGGGGGGCCATCCCCTTCATGGCCAGCGGACGCGCCCTCTTCGCCGACGGCGCCTGGACCGTGCACCTGGACCGGGAGGCCGGGCACCTCAGCCCGGGCACCGCCGCCATCCTGAGCTTCACCGATCCCGACCAGCCGCGCATCATCGGCCAGGTGGTCGAGGCCTCGGGCAACCGCCTGCTGGTGGCCGAGAAGCACAAGCGAGAGCGCGAGAAGCGCGCCTACCCCCGCCTGGTGGGCGGCGTACCCCTGCGCTACCGGCTGCTGCACCGCACCGAGGAGCGCGCCGAGACGCTGGCCTGGCTGTCGGGCGACAAGAGCCCGCTGAACCGTGGCGAGTGGATCACCCCCGACGAGCTGATGAACTTCAGCGTCACCGGGCTGCGCTTCGAGAGCGACACCGAGGCCGAGGCGGGCCAGATCCTGCTGCTGGACCTGGGCGTGCGCGGCCATGGCAGCTGGCGCTGCACCGCCCGGGTCGTGCGCGCCTTCGCTGCCCCCCCCGACGGCGTGCCCAATGGCAGCCGCAGCCTCGCCGTCAGCTTCGAGGTCATCCCCACCGAGGCCGAAGAGGCCCTCACCGAGATGACCCTGGCCATCCAGGACGCCCTGCTCTAAGCGCAGGGCCCCCCGGCCGGCCCGCCGCTCATTCGCCGAGAAGCTCGGCGATGAGCGTGCGGGCCAGACCGGCGTCCATCTCCGCCTTGTGGGCCTTCATCAGCGCACCTATCACCTTGCCCAGCTCGCGAGGGCCGGTGGCGCCGGTCGCGGCGATGGCCTGGGTCACCCAGGCGCGGGTGGTGGCCTCGTCGGCCAGCTGGGGCAGGAATTCCTCAATCACCGCCAGCTCTGCCGTCTCTGCATCGGCGAGATCGCTGCGCCCACCCTCGGTATAGGCGTCGATGCTGTCCTTGCGCTGCTTGGCCAGGCTGCGCAGCAGGGCGATGGCGCGATCATCGGGCACGGTGTCGCTGTTGTCCTCCTTCAAGGCCAGGATGAAGGCCCCCCGGATGCCCCGCAAGGCGGCCAGGCGCTCCTTGTCCTTGGCGCGCATGGCGTCCTTCATGCCTTCGTTCACGCGGTCGTAGATGCTCATGGGGGTCCTCAGGCTGCGGTGATGGAGAGATCGTCGATGCGCACCCAGGGCCAGGCCCGGGTGCCATGCAAAGGGGTCAACTCGCGGCTGATGGCGCTGATCTGGTGCAGACAGGCCCAGACATTTCCAGCGACGGTAGTCTCGTGAATGGGGCGCTTGACTCCATTCTCAACGAGGAAGCCCCCCTTGACCACCCCCGAGAAGTCGCCGCTGACCGGGTTGGTGCTGCCCGAGAAGCGGGTGACCAGCACGCCCTTGTCCAGGCCCGCCAGCATGGCGTCGGCGGCCTGGCTGCCCGGCCGCAGGCGCAAGGCGGCCACGCCGATGCCGGGCTGGCTGCTGGCCCCGCCCGACGCCGAGCCGGTGGAGCCCACCCCGGCGGCCCGGGCCTCGCGGGAGTCGTAGAGAAATCCCTTGAGCACGCCGTCCTCCACCAGCGACCGGGGGCGCCGGGGCTGACCCTCGCGATCAAAGGGGGCGAGGGCGAAGCCGGGCAGGCCGGGGCCGGCGTCTTCCAGGCTGAAGGTGGGGGCGGCGATGGCCTCGCCCTGCCGCCCGGCGTAGGGGCTGCGCCCCAATCGCACGCTCTGGGCGCTGAGCCCGGCCAGCAGGGGTTGGATGAGGAATTCCTCGACCGTCTGCGGCGGCAGGAGCACGGGGCCGCGGAAGCTCTGACCCTGGCCGGGATTGAGCGCCCCCACGCAGCTCTCGACGAAGCGCGCAAAGGCCCGGTCCAGGGCCGCGTCCAGACCGCTGAGCTGCCGCACGACGTCGCCGTCATAGGAGAAGCTGCCCGGAACACCGTCCTGCAGGGCCATGCCAAAGAGGCTGCCCCCCGCGCAGGCGCTCTGCCAGGCCAGGTCCACCCCGGATGAAGACACGATGGCCCGCGTGCTGCGCTCCACCGCAAAGCTGCCCGAGTCGATGGTGACCCGGCCGTCCCGGGCCAATACGCGGCGCAGGTGCTCCACGGCCAGGGTGGCCAGGGCCGCGGCGTCCAGACGGGACAGCTCGGGGTCGATGGCGTCGGGCTGGTCGGCCACCGGCTGGGGGTCGGGCAGGCCGGCCAGGGCGTCGGGGGGAGAGGCCGCGGCCACCCCCAAGGCGTCGGCGGCGAGGCTGTCGAGGTCGCCTGGGCGGTTGGTGGTGGCGAAGCCCATGCGGCCATCGCGTTGCACCCGCAGCCCCACGGTGACCTCGGCGGCCAGCTTCACCTGGTCGAGGTCGGACTTCTGCACCGATGCCTCCACCGTGTCTTCGGCGTCTACGATGGCCTCTGCGGCCTCGGCCCCGAGCGAGCGGGCCCGGGCCACCGCCCGCGCGCAAAGCTCCCGCGCCTGTGCTCGATCCATCTGCACTCCAAGCCGCAAGAAGGGCGGCATACCACGGTTTTCGGTCAGGCCTGCTCGCCGCCCAGCAGCACCTGGCAGCGCACATAGGGGCCGCCCGCGTCCACCTTGGCCGGCTGGCCCTTGCCGCAATGGCCGCTGCCCAGGTCCCAGGCAAATTCCTTGGAGATGGCGTCCACGCTGCGCAAGACGTCAAAGGCGTCGCCGGTGAGGGTGACGCCGCGCACCAGCTCGCCCAGCTTGCCTTTGTGGATGCGTCGGGCGGAGGTCACGCCAAAGGTGAACTCACCGGTGGCATCGGCCTGGCCGTTGCGGGGGCCCTCGACCAGGAAGCCGTCTTCGGTCGTGGCGATCATCTCCTCCAAGGAGCTGTCGCCGGGCTCGATATAGGTGTTGCGCATGCGAATGAGGGGCTGGTCGGCATATTCCCAGGCGCGGGCGTTGCCCGTGGGGGCCACCCCGAAGTGGGCCGCCGTCTCGCGATTGTGGAGATAGCCCACCAGGCGCCCATTCCGGATGATGTCGGCCTTTCCGGCCACCACGCCCTCGTCATCGACGGGCAGGCTGCCCCCAGCACCCCGGGCGTGCTCGCTGACCCCGCTGTCGCAGAGGTTGACCAGCTCGGAGGCCACCGGCTGCCCCAGCTTGCCCCGGGCGGCCGATCCGGCGATCACGAAGTCGGCCTCGACGGTGTGGCCCACGGCTTCATGCACCAGCAAGCCCACCACGGCAGGCGCCATGATCACGGTGCTGCGCCCACCCTCGGCCACCTTGGCCCCCAGCAGGTCCACCGCCATGCGGGCGGCCGCGTCGGCCAGGGCCTCGGGGGGCTGACGGAAGAGGCAGTCCCAGCCGCCGGTCACCCCGATGCTCTCCGATGCGCTGGTGAGCTGCCCGTCTTGTTCGGCCACCGCGTTGACCGACAGCTCGGGGCGGGCCAGTCGGAAGGACACATCGGCCCCGTCGCTGGTGACAATGGACTTGTCCTCGAAGATCTCGCTATAGGTGCTGCTGGCCGAACGCAGCTTGCTGCTGCCCTGGCGCACCCGCGCCTCCATCTGCAAGGCCAGCTGCACCCGCTCGTCCAGGCTGCGGGCGAAGAGCTCGTCGATGCCTTCGCTGGCGAAATCACCCACCGCCAGCTCCACGGCGGGCAGCCCCCCCAGGCGCTGCCGGCGGAAGGAGGCCGTGGCCCGGGCGGCCGCCAGCGCGGCCTCGATCGCCTTGCGGATGGCGGCCACCGACGCGTCACCCGTGGCGGCAAAGCCCCAGGTGCCATCGGCGAGAACACGCACGCCAACCCCATCTCGGCGTCGAACGGTGGTGCGCTCGACGCGGCCTTGCTGCACGGTCACGCTGCGGAAGGTCTTGGCGTGGTAGCGCAGCTCGACAAAGGCGTCATCCACGCCCGCCTGCTCCAGGGCCGCTCTCAGTTCAACGCGCATCGGACCTCCGTGGAGGTCGGAGCTATCCCATCGGCGCCGGCTGAGCGGGGTGGCGCTCGGACTCCTCTGCCAGATCGCGCTGGCGGCCATGGCAGCCAATACCGAGCCCAGCGCCAGAAGCAGCGCAGCGCCGCGGTGCCAGCGGCGGTTGGCCCCCACGACCACCGCGTCCGCCACCGCGGCCTGCGGCGACTCGGGGAAGAGGGTGCCCACCGCCACAAGGCCGGTGGCGGGTGCCAGGTCGGCCGGCGCCGAGGCGCGGGCCAACAGGGCGCCTTGGGCGCGATCCTCCACCCGCTGCCCCAGAAAGCCCAGGGACAACACGGTCATCACCAAGGCCGGCGCCACCGCGCGCAGGATCAACAGAAGGAACCGAGAGAGAGCGGGAGAGAGGGGGGGCTGGGCCATGGGGGCACCTCGGGGTCACCCCAAGAGACGGATCGGCGGCACCCCCCCATGAGGACCCTCAGAAAGGGTCGCAGATGTCGTCGCTGGTGCTGCCCTGGGTGCCCACATCCAGCACCTGGTCGGTCTGCGAGGGCGAGATCGAGAAGATCCAGCCGGGCTCGCGCTGGGGAGCCTCGCAGGCCAGATCATCGTCGGCGTCGATGTAGAGGTGCAGGGTGTAGGGGGTCTCGCGGTCCATGCCGCAGGACATCACCAGGTCAAAGCGACCGTCCTCCACCAGGCCTTGCTGCGACTGGGCCACCCAGTTGGACCTGCTGTCGTCCATCAAGCGGGCGTGCACCTTCTTGTTGTTGTAGTCCGGCAATCCGTCCCCGCTGACCCGCAGGTCCAGCCCGCCCGTGTCTGCACAATTGCTCTGGGTGGATTCCAGGCAGGCCGGCATGGCCGGCATGGCCGAAAATAGCAGGAAGAAGGCGGAATAACGGCGGTGCGGCCCCATTACGGTCCTCAGTGTTGGGCGCCGCCGGCGGCGGGCTCGGCGTCGGCGCTGTGCATCCAGCGGGCGAGCACGGGGGAGAGGAACAAGAGCACCACGCCCGCACCACAAGCCACCGCCGCGATGGACATGAAGACCGGCTCGTAGAGCACCACCGACTCGGCGGCGGTGAGGGTGCTGGCGTCGACCTCGCCGCTGGAGCCGGTCATGGCGGCGATCATGCCCGCCAGGTAGTGGCTGAAGCTGGTGGCCAGGAACCAGGCGCCCATCACCAGGCCCACCATGCGGGCCGGTGACAGCTTGGTCACCATGCTGAGGCCCACCGGAGACAAGCAGAGCTCGCCGGTGGTGTGCAGCAGGTAGCCCACCAGCAGCCAGCCCACGGCGACCATGCCGGCCTGGGCGTGGCTGGCCCCGTACCAGAGCACCACAAAGCCAAGGCCCAGCTGGATGATGCCCAGCGCGAACTTGATGGGGGTGCTGGGATCAGCGCCGCGGCGGCCAAGGAAGGTCCACAGGCCCGCAAAGACCGGCGCCAGAAGCAGGATGAAGAGCGGATTGACCGCCTGGAAATTCTCGGCGCTGATCTCGCTGCCGAAGATCACCCGGTCCACATTGCGTTCGGTGAACACGCTGATCGAGCTGCCGGCCTGCTCGAAGAAGGCCCAGAAGAGCATCGAGAAGAACATCAGCACCAGCACCACCCACATGCGCTCTCGCTCGACCTTTTCGGAGCGCACGCTGTGGTAGGCGAGGTAGCCGAAGATGGCGCCACCCAGCAGCAGCAGGCCGCCTCCCAGCACCTCGTGCTGGGTCACCAGCCACATGACGGCGGGCAGGGCCAGGAAGGGCACCACATAGGTCGCGATCTGCCAGGACGTAGGCGGAGCCCCGCCTGCGGGCAAGGTGGGGGCCAGACCCTTGTCACCCAGGTGCTTCTGGAAGACCAGGAAGGTGATCAGACCCAGCACCATGCCGATGCCGGCCAGGCCAAAGCCATAGTGCCAGGCCTTGCGGATGATCTCGCCGTCGCCGCCCTTGATCGCGAACCAGGCCACCAGCGCCGAACAGGCGATGGGAGCCACCATGGCACCGGCGTTGATGCCCATGTAGAAGATCGTGAAAGCAGAGTCGCGGCGCGGATCTCCGTCGGGGTAGAGCTTGCCCACCAGCGACGAGATGTTGGGCTTGAAGAAGCCATTGCCCAGGATCAGCAGGCCCAGCGCCCCATAGAAGAAGGCGGGGTGTTCAATCGCCATCGCGAAGTGGCCGAGGGCCATCAGCACGGCTCCCAGGATGATGGCCTTGCGGTAGCCCAGCACCCGGTCTGCCAGCAGCCCGCCAATGGCCGGCGTGGCGTAGACCATGGCCCCATAGGCACCATAGACGGCGTAGGCCTTCTCGTCGGAGTAGCCGAGACCGGCCACCTGGTCGATCATGTAGAGGACCAGCAGGGCCCGCATGCCATAAAAGGAGAAGCGCTCCCAGAACTCCGAGAAGAAGAGCACGAAGAGGGAGACGGGGTGCCCGAAGAGGGTGACCTCGTCGGAGCTGGGGGCGGCTGGGGTGGCAGCGCTCATCGGGACTCCGCGGCGGGCGAGGCCGGCAGGCTATCAGAAACAGGCGGGGACCGGGTCCCCAGACAAAGACGCCCCGGCCGGCTGGCCAGGGCGTCAAAGACAGAGAGGCTGAAGATCAGCGACGACCGCCGCCGCCAACCTTGCCGGTCTTGCCGGTGCTGCCACCGCCGCCGCCGCCACCCGCCGCCGTCAAGCCGCTGCTTGCCGGACTTGCCGCCGCCGGTGTTGCCGGTGGACCGACGGGCGCCAACGCGACCCCGCAGGCCGGGGCGACGACCGGCCTGGGCGGCCTTGAACTCGGAGTCGTCGGGGGTGCCGTCCAGGTCTTCGAAGTAGACGAAGTAGATATTCTCCTCCTTGCCCACCGCGAAGCCCATCTCATCGGTGGCCTTGCCGTAGAGGATGGCGGTGAAGTCAGGGGAGGAGTAGTCCTGCTTCTGGGCCCAGCCGGCGCGGGTGATGGCGCCCGAGTAGGAGGCCGTGTAGTCGGGGATGCTGCCCGTGTCATAGGCGATGAGCAGCACATCTGCGTCCGCGACCACGACCTGGCCATTCTGCACGGGCAGGTTCATGGAGGCCCAGGGCTCGACCATGGGCACAGCCGGCAGGTCGGAGGCCTTCATGCCGCCGCTGTTGTCGGGGGTGGCGCTGCCGCCATCGGCCGAGGCGCCGTCGGTGGAGACCTCGCCGCCACCTTCGTCGTCACCGCCACCGCAGGCAAGGATGGCGCCCACGAGGGCAGTCAGGGCGAATAGGGAGATGCGCTTCATGGAGTACCCTCCGGGGAGATGAATCCGCTGGCACCAGCCACACGGGGCCAGCGGCATAACGGGTAGCACGCGGACTGTCCGCCGGTCCCGCAGAATTGCCGCCTTGGGACCTCCCCCCCCTTCCCTTCTCGCCCGAGCCAGTCCATGGATGCCCGCCCCCTGCCGACGATTCCGCTGCCTGCGCGCCTGGGGGATCGCCGCCTCTTTCCCGACCTCGCGGTGCCCGTCTACGTGAACCACGCCGCCATCTCGCCCCCCTCCCTCGCGGTGCGCGCGGCGGTGCAAGCGGTCACCGACGACTATGCGGCCCTGGGCAGCCGGGCCTTCCTGCCGTGGATTGGCCAACGAGAGCGGCTGCGGGGGCGCCTGGCCCGTCTCTTCGGCGGTGGCGCAGAGGGCTGGGTGCTGAGCCCGGGCACCACCCGCGGCCTGCTGGATGTCGCGACCTGCCTGCGCTGGCAGCCCAAGGACCGCATCTTGCTGTTCAGCGGCGAGTTTCCCGCCAACATCACGCCCTGGCAGCGGGCCGCCCAGACCTGGAAGCTGGGCATCGACACCTTGCCCCTCACCGGCTTTGACGACGGCTCCGGCGCGGGCCTATCGCGCGTCGAGAGAGCCCTGCAGGCGGGTAATCTGCGCCTGGTCGCCGTCAGCGCCGTGCAGTTCCAGACCGGCCTGCGCATGCCCCTGGCCGAGTTGGGCCAGCTCTGCCGGCGCCATGGCGCCCTGCTCTGTGTGGACGGCATCCAGGCGGCGGGCGCGGTGCCGATCGATGTAGACGCGTCCGGCATCGACTTCTTCGCAGCGGGCACCCACAAGTGGGCGATGGGCATGGACGGGGCGGGCTTCCTCTACATCTCCCCCCGGGGCCTGGCCGCGCTGAGCCCCCGCATCGCGGGCTGGTTGAGCCACGAGGAGGGCCTGCGCTTTCTCTTCGAAGGCGAAGGCCATCTGCGCACCGATCGCCCCATTCGGGCGCGGGCCGACTTCTTGGAGGTCGGGGCCTGGAATACCATGGGCTTCGCCGCCCTGGAGGCCGGGCTCTCCCTCATCGAAAGCATCGGCATCCCCGCCATTCACGCCCATGTCAACGGCATCTTGGACGCCATCGAAGCCCCCCTGCTGGCCGCCGGCTTCATCAGCGCCCGGGCCCGCGATGCCAACGCCCGCTCCTGCACCCTGTCGCTCAAGCCGCCACCGGGCATCGACATCACCCAGGTCGAGGGCCGCATGTGGGACCGGGGCGTGGCCGCCAGCATCCCCGATGGCTGGCTGCGGATCTCGCCCCATTGGCCCAATGGGCTGGACCAGGTGCCGCAGATCCTCGACGCGGTGTTGGCGGCCGCCGGCAGCCCGGCCAGATAGGGGCGCGCCATGGCCGAGATTCCCCTGCTCTCCCCCCTTGCGCGGGCCCTGGTGCTGCTCATCCAGCTGCTGCTGCTGGTGACGGCCCTGGACGTGCTGGTGGCCTGGGTGCAGCCGGATCCGGCGCGCTGGCCTCGGCGCGCCCTGCACCTGCTGACCGAACCGATGCAGCGCCCCCTGCGCGCCCTCACCGCCCGGCTGCCCCTGGATGGCTGGGACCTCAGCCCGCTGCTGGTGGTCCTGATCCTGGGCGGCTTGCGGCTATGGTTGATCCAGCCCTGACGCGCCGCCGCCCCGGAGCCCCCATGCTCGCTGCCCCCCTCACCGCCCTGCTGCTGCTGGGTCAGGTCGCCCGCGCCACCCCCCAACAAGACCTCGATCTGGCGTCCCGTCCCGACCTGCCCGAGCGCAACCGCATGGAGGCCTTCGATCGGCTGGTGGCCGGCGGCAGCACCGACATCAGCCTGATCGCCCAGGTGGCCAGCAACGAAAACGCAGACACGCGCGAGCGTTGGGTGGCCATCCGGGTCCTGGGCAAGGTGGGCGGAGACCGGCCCCGCAGCCTGCTGGTGGCCCTGCTGGAGGACCCCCAGCCCGCGATTCGCGCCGCCGCCACCCAGGCCTTGGGTGATGTGGCCGACGCGCGGGTGTCGGGAGCCGTGGCCCTGCGCCTGCAAGACCCCGCGATCATCGTGCGGGCCGCCGCAGCCGAGGCCCTGGGCAAGATTGGCGACGCCGACACGGTGGCCGCCCTGGCCCAGGCCCTGCTGTCGCGGGACAACTGGTACCGGGGCAGCAGCCTGTGGGTGCGGCGTCACTATGTCGACAGCCTCGGCCAGATCGGCAGCCGCAAGGCCATTCCCACCCTGCTGCGCTGCCTGGACGACGCCGACCCCCAGGTGGTCGCCGGGGCCCTGGGCGCATTCGAGGCGGTGGCCGGCTTCAGCTATGCCGAGGGCCGGGACAGCGAGCGCCAGCGCGAGGCCTGGCGGCGCTGGGGACAGGCCCAGCTCTGACCCCGAGCCGGGCGCCCCTCAGCGGTTGATCTGCAGCTTGAGCACGCTGCGACCGACCCCGATGGTATCGCCCGATTGCAAAGGCGAAACGTCGATCTTTCGACCATTGTGGTAGGTGCCGTTGGTGCTGCCCAGATCCCGCAAGAAGATCATCTCGCGGCCAAAGACCTCGATGACGGAGTGGCGGCGGGACACCTCGAGATCCGACAGCGGGACCTCCCCGGTCTTGCGGCCGATGGTCACATTGCCCCGGGTGAAGCGAAAGACCCGGCCAAGGTCCTGACCCGCCACCACCTCGACCACCGCGTTGAGGCCGGGCGGCAGGCGCAGGTCCTGGTCGATGATGTCGGCGGCGCTGCGGGTGCGATCCGGAGAGCCCCGAAGCTCGACCAGCTCGTCATCCAGCAGCCAGGCGACCTCCTGGTGGGCGGGGCGGGGCCCACCAGCGGGCGCGGGATCCTCGGCCTCACCCACAAAGAGCACGAAGCGGGTGGCGCCGATGCTGATCTCGGCGCCGGGCTTGAGCTGGGCCTCGCGGATCAGGCGCCCATCCACCATGGTGCCATTGGTGCTGCCCAGGTCCTGCAGCACCCAGCCGTCCTCGCGGGGGACCAGCTGGGCATGGGTGGAGCTGACCAGCGGATCATCAAGGATCAACCCGCCATTCTTGCGACCGATCACCAGGGACTCGGTGCGGGACAAGGCCACATTCATGCCCTGGCGCTGGCCAGGGCCGGAGATGACCTTGAGGAATCCCGGGGGCGTGGTCACCGCGTTCAGGCCGTGTTGCGGGCGTGGCCCGTGAGGGCCCGACTGGGGGCCTTGACGCGCTGCCCCTGGTGGTAGCGGTGGTAGCGACCCGGCAGGGGCCGACCCAGCACGCCGGCCAGAAAGTGTCCGGCTTCAGCCAGGCCAAAGAGGTCGATGCCGGTGCGCACGCCCATGCTCTCAAAGAGGTTGACCAGGTCGTCGCTGGCGGCGTTGCCGGCTGCACCGGGGGCATAGGGGCAGCCGCCCAGCCCGCCCACCGAGCCATCAAAGGTGCGCACCCCAAACTGCCAGCCGGTGAGCACATTGGCCAGGGCCGTGCCCCGGGTGTCGTGCATGTGCAGGGACAGGCGATCCAGGGGGATGCCCGCCTCCGTCAGGGTGCGCAGCACATCCACCACCATGCGGGGGTCGCCCATGCCGGTGGTATCGCCCAGGGCGATCTCGTCGGCCCCGGCATCCAGCATGGCCTGGGCCAGGCGCAGCGTCTCGCCCAGGGGCACCGCGCCCTCGTAGGGGCAGCCAAAGACCGTGGACAGATAGCTGCGAACGCCCATGCCCTCGTCCTTGGCGACGCCGATGACCTCTCGCAGGGCGGCGAGGCTCTCGGCGCGGGTGCGGTTGACGTTCTTCTTGTTGTGGGTCTCCGAGGCGCTCATGAAGGTGCAGATGTGCTGCACGCCGGTGTCGAGCGCGCGTTCCAGGCCGCGCTGGTTGGGCACCAGGGCCCAGAACCGGGCGTCGGGGAAGGCGCGGCGCAGGCCCGGCAAGGCGGCGACGACCTCGGCGGCGTCGGCCAGCTGGGGGATCCAGCTTGGGCGCACGAAGCTGGTGACCTCGAGGTCGCGGACGCCGGCAGACAACAGGCGCGAGATCAGCTCGACCTTGTCGCCGGTGGCCACCACGTCGGCCTCGTTCTGCAGGCCGTCGCGCAGGGCCACCTCGTAGATGCGCACCGGAGACGGGCCCGAGAGCTCCGCGGGGAGGCGATGCGAATCGGGGTTGTGGGTCATGGGCACTCCTGCGTTCTTCCAGTCTAACCCCGCGAGCGGGCCCCGCCTCAGCGCCGGCTGCCCATCAGCTTCACCATGATGGCCTTCTGTGCGTGCAGCCGGTTCTCGGCTTGATCGAAGACGACGCTGCGGGGGCCATCGATCACCGAGGCCGCCACCTCCTCGCCGCGGTGGGCGGGCAGACAGTGCAAGAAGATGCCGCCCGGCCGCGCCCGTTTCATCAGGGCGTCGTCCACCTGGAAGCCGCGGAAGTTCTCGATGCGCTGGTCGCGCTCTTCTTCCTGGCCCATGCTGGCCCACACATCGGTGTAGACCGCATCGGCGCCATCCACGGCCTCGGCGGGATCTTCGGTCACCAGCACCGATCCGCCGGAGCTGGACGCAAAGGCCTGGGCCCGGGCCACCACCGCGGGATCGGGCGCGTAGCCGGCCGGGTGCCCGATCGCGACGTGCATGCCCATCAGCGCGCAGCCATGCAGCAGGGAGTGGGCCATATTGTTGCCATCGCCGACATAGGCCAGCTTCAGCTCGCGCAGGTAGCCAAAACGCTCCTGCACGGTCTGCAGATCGGCCAGCACCTGGCAGGGGTGATTGAAGTCCGTGAGGCCGTTGATCACGGGAACATCGCTGGACTCTGCCAGATCCAGCACGTCCTGGTGGGCATAGACCCGGGCCATGATGCCATCCACGTAGCGGCTGAGCACCTTGGCGGTATCGGCGATGGACTCGCCGCGATGAAGCTGAATATCCTTGGGGCCGAGGATCACGCCTTGACCACCCAGCTGGTAGATGCCGGCCTGGAAGCTCATGCGGGTGCGCAAAGACGGCTTCTGGAAGATGAGGGCCATCGTGCGGCCGGCGCAGGCGGTGGAGAAGGCCGGGGGGTTGGCCTTGATCATGCGGGCGA
Organism: Deltaproteobacteria bacterium; assembly: GCA_018401435.1. Taxonomy (GTDB): domain Bacteria; phylum Myxococcota_A; class UBA796; order UBA796; family UBA2385; genus M30B51. The sequence goes on from JAGYJW010000013.1 coordinate 100,777, forward strand.
GCTCAATCAGGCTGCGCAGCTCGCCTTCGGTGTGATCGGCCAGGGAGATGAAGTGGCGGGGCATGGATCCTCCAGGGCCGCGCCCCCTATCCAGCCAGGGCCGCACCGCACCCGCGACGGCGGCCCCAACCAGGGTAGGACCTTCTTGACCCCATCGCGGAGGAACCCATGTCCCTGGCCCCCCTCCTGATCGCCCTGCTGGCTGGCGGCGGCGGCGCCCGCGCAGAGTCGGCCCGGGTCGAGGATCTGCGCTGGGCCTGGCCGGCCGAAGACACGCGCCGGGTGCACATTCTCAGCACCGTGGCCATGCCGCAGCTGCTGCGCCTGGAGCTGCCCGGCGGAACGGGCCTGCGCGTGACGGTGGTCGAGGTCGAATATGTCGCCCGCTGCAGCCTGGTGGCCGAGCAGCCGTCGAGCTGGGAGCTGGAATGCCCCCTCGAAGCCGTGCGCATGGCCGCCCAACCCATCCGCGAAGAGATGGACAGGGCCGACGTTCTCCAAGGCATTCTGGACAACTTCACCTGGCGGCTGAAAGACGCCTGGCTGCAGGTGGAGGTGGGCAAGGATGGCAAGCTGCGCCACTTCGACCTGCAGGACCGCGTCGAGACGATGTTGGGCGACCGCAAGGAGACGGAGCTGATGCGCCGGTTGATGCGGCAGGGCTTTGCGGGCCTGGAGCTGCAGCTGCCCCTGCGTGGCGCGGCCGGCAAGGAATGGCAGACCCAGAACCCGCGCCTGGCCGAGCACCTCGCCTATGACGGCACCCATGGTATCACCCAGCTCAGCCACCGCATCCGCGACGTGGACGGGCCCCGGGTCTTCATCGAGAGCACCGGCAAGGGCGCCATGCAGCCCGCCCCGGGCCGCCTGATGGGCCTGGAGATGGTGACCGAGCAGGTCTTCGACCAGACGGCTGGCATGGTCGAAGAAGCCCGCTGGGCCGGCATTGCCCGCCCCACTGCCAGCCACATCTTCGCCTGGACCGACGAGACCCGACCCTACCTCTTCTGGGGGCAAGCCCGCATCGCGCCGCTGGACGCGCCCGTGCTGCTGGGCTCCAGCGGGCCCATGGACTTCGTGCCCCTTCCCGAAGACCTGCAAGAGCGCCTGTCTGGGGGCAGCCAGGCCGGCCTGAGCCCGCCCGGACGCGAGACCGAGCCCACCACCGAGAACTTCGGCTATTTCCGCCTGGGGGTGGGCGCGGGGCTGGGCGGTGGCGTCGACGGGCGGCTGGACGCCGAAGGAGAGGCGGGAATCCGCTTCAAATCCGATGTCTGGGCTGGCCTGGGTGCGCGGGTGGGCCTGCCGGTGGGCCGCCCCATCGACACGGAGGCGCCGCCGGTCGGCGCCGATGTGGACGGCCTGGTCAAGGTCAACTGGTCGCCGGAGACCCGGGTGAGCCCGCGCCTGGGATTCAACCTGGGAGCCGGCTACCGCAGCTGGGGTGGCGATCTGCCCGGCTTTGAGGTGGTGCCGCTGCTGGGCCCCGAAATCGGCGGCCGAGCGCGCATTGGCGCCGGAATCTGGCTGGATGTGTGGGCGCGCAGCACCCTGGCTTTTGGCCGCATCGCGCCCTTCTCGCAGGCCGAGTGGGGGGGCAGCGAGGCCGACCTGACCCATCGGGCCGGGGTGTCGCTGCTCTTCGGTCCGACGCTGCGCTGAGGGCGATCAGGCGGAGGGCACCACGGAGCGGACCGGGCCGCCACGGCCCACCCCCGCTTCGAGCTGGCCGCCGCGGGCGACCACGCGACCGCCGATGAGCACCAGGGCGGGCGGGGTGCCGGCGTCGCGGTTGAGGAAGGGGGACCAGTCCGAGGCGGCCCAGGCGAGCTGGTCGTGCAGGCGCTCGGTCTCGCCTTCGGTCACCAGCAGCAGGTCGGCGTCGGCGCCCACCTCGATGCGCCCCTTGTCGGGCAGGCCAAAGATCCGGGCCGGGGCCTCGCAGCACATCTCCACCACCCGCTCCAGACCGATGCGGCCGTGCTTGACCGCGCTCATCAGCAGCGGAAAGAGCAGGGATATCGCGGGCAAACCCAGCACGGGGTCCGCCCCCGTCCGGCTGGAGCGATCGACCGGGCTGTGGGCGCTGCAGGCCAGATCCACCCGGCCACGCTTCATCGCCGCCCAGATGGCGCGGCGGTCGCGCTCGCTGCGCACGGGTGGGTGCACATGCACCAGCCCCTGCAGGTCGGGCTTGAGGGTCTCGATGCTGAGGAAGAGGTGGGCGGGCTGCACGCCGCTGCTGAGCGGGATGTCGCCGCGAATGGGGTCCAGCCGGTTGAGTTCGGCGGCGGTGGACAAGCCCATGAGGTGCGTGGGTGCGCCGCTCGTGGTCACCGCCGCGATCAGCGCCTCCAGCTGCTCGAGGGTGCTGCTGGCCACGCCGAGGGTGCGGCCGGCAGAGGCGTCAAAGAGGCCGGGCAGTCGGTCGATGGCGCCGCCGGCGTCCAGGTTGGTGAGGGCGGCCACCGCGAGCCCCTCGGCCAGCAGCGCAGCCAGGGCGGCGGGGTCGGCGGCGTCCCCATCGGCCCAGAAGCCGAAGTTGCAGAGGCTCTCGGCGGCGGCTTGTTCGGCCTTGGCGGAGAGCTCGGCGGCGCTGCCCCCCGGAGCGTGGGCATCGGGCAGGTCGAAGACAGTCGTGATGCCCGAGCGCACGGCGGCTTCAGACGACCGGGCCCAGCTGGGTTTGCGGGCTGCGCCGCTCTGCCGCATGCGCACCTGGGTGTCGATGACCCCCGGCATCACGAAGCGGCCGATTCCGGGCACCTCTTCTCGGGCCGAAGCGCCGGGGGAATCGCCAATATAGGCGATCTTTCCCGCCTCCACGGCGATGTCGGCGACCCTGCGGCCGCCAGAATTCAGGATGGTGGCATCTCGGATGATCAAGTCGTACACGGCGCAACCTCGAAGGCGGCCGCCTAATCGATCGTGGCCGCCTCCGCCCGCCTCGGGACGCGGTCGCCTCGCATGGGCCCGCAGACGAGGCTAACGAAGGGGCCGGCCCGGCCCGGCCGCGCACTGCAACGAGACGACCCATGGCAACCCTGCTCCTCGTCGCCGGACCTCCGGCATCCTCCGTGCTCTGGGTGGGGGTCTCCGACCGGCTGGAGGCCCTGGGCCACAAGACCCACCGGCTGGAGCTCTTCGATCCGGTCCCCCCCGACCCGACCTCGGCGGGCCTGGCCAGCCAGATCGCCCACGCCGCCGCCGCCCTGGGGCCCGATGTGGTGCTGGTGGCCCAAGGCAGCATCCTGCCGGCCGCACGGGACGTCGCCGCCCGTCAGCCCCTGGGGGGCCTCGTGCTCACCAATGGGCCCCTCAACCGGCTCGATCCGGTCACCGCAGGCATCTGCCGGGCGGCCGCGACGGGTGAGCCCTTCGCCCGAGTGGCGCTTCAACCTGCACTCTGGCAGCGCTGGTTGGCATCGTCCGTGGGCTTGCGGCGCACGACCGTGAACCCCTATGTGATGGACCGCGACACTGTTGTCGCACTCAGCGCACCCTATCTTTCCAGCCTCGCGCAGCGCCGGGCCGTGGCCCACTTCCTGGCGGACCTGCCGGCGGCCCTGCGCCGCCCCAGCCCGAGCACCGTGCCGACGCTGATCGTTTGGGGCGATGAAGATCCGCTTCAGCCGGCCCATGTCGTCGATACGGAGCTTCGTCGGATCCCCGGTGCTCGGTTCACGGTGGTGCCCGGCGGGCAGCACTTCCACGCCCTGGAACGCCCCTGGGCCTTGGCCGAGGCCATCCACGCCTGGTTGCCCGATCGGCGGTCCGGCGCCCCGGCAGCCGGCTGACCGCGACACAAATGTCGCACTTTGGGCAATTGGAGGGGTGCAGACCGGGGGTCCAGGCCACCCGCCAGCGCCGCCAAAGCCCATCAACACAGGATTCTCACCCCCGCGGACGTGGCCTGGCACGGCATGTGCATAGACCCACTGCGGAGATGAGACGCTAAAGGCGGTCCGGCGGAGAAACCCCCGACCTCACCGCAGCTGCGCCCGGTCGAGGTAACTCGGCCGGGCGCTTCTCTTTTCGGGCCTCCTCCGGCCCCGGCAAGGCCACCGAAAGGGCGCGGGACCGGCTATGGGGGATCATGCTCCACGACGCCCTGGCCCCTCTTGGGATCTCCAGCAGCACCGATCCCCTCGACCTCGACGCCGCCCGACGGGATCTCTGGCCCCGGGCCACCTTGGAGCTTCGGGACGGCCGCCTGCCCGCCAGCCCCAGCGCGGTGGCCTGGCCCCGAAGCGCCCACGACGTCGCCACGCTCCTGCAGCTGGCCCAGCGCCTGGGGGTGCCGGTCGTCCCCTATGGCGCGGGTTCGGGGGTGTGCGGCGGGGCGGCAGGACACGAAGACGCGCTGGTCATCGACCTCAAGCGCATGAACCGCCTGCTGGGCATCGACCCACACCGCGGGGTGGCCTGGGCCCAGCCGGGGCTGCTGGGCCAGCACCTCGAAGACCTCCTCGCCCGCCGGGGCTGGCGCACCGCCCACAGCCCCTCCTCCATCGCCTGCAGCACCGTCGGGGGATGGGCGGCTGCGCGCAGCGCCGGGCAATTCTCCAGCCGATACGGTACCTTTGACGACATGATGCTGGCGGCGGCGGTCGAGACCCCCACGGGAAGACGCCTGCTGGGTGCCTGGACCCCCACCGGCAAACCGGATCTCCTGCCCCTGATCAGCGGCTCAGAGGGCACCCTGGGCGTGTTCACCGATGTGGCCATGCGCATCGTGCCCCTGGCACAGCGGCGCTGGCTGCGGGGCCTGGCCTTGCCCGGCCTGCGCCAGGCCTGGGAGCTGATGCGCGCGCTCATGCAAGAGGGGCCAGCACCCTTCGTCTTGCGGCTCTACGACCCCATTGACACCCGCATTGGCGGGCCTGCCCGCGCCGCCCGCAAGGCCAAGGCCGGGCCCCAATCGGGCAGCCCGCTGCTCGAACGCCTGCGGGCGGCGGTCGAGCGCGTGCCCGCCCTGCGAGAGCACCTGCTGGAGCTTCCCCTGGCCCTGCCGCGGCTGATCAACCGCATCGCCGACAACCTGGGCGGAGAAGAGGTCCTGCTGGTGGTGGGCTATGACGGCACCGACGCCGAAGTGGAGGCCGCCGTGGCCCAGGTGGCCCCCTTGCTGGAGGCCGGCCGCGACCTGGGCCCGGATCCGGGCGAGCACTGGCACGCCCACCGCCACGAGGTGTCCTACAAGCTGGCGCCGGTCTTTGCGGGGGGCGCCTGGGCGGACACCATGGAGGTGGCCAGCACCTGGTCGCGGCTGCCCGCCCTGCACGAGGCCGTTCGGGCTGCCCTGGGCGAGACCACCGCCGTGATGGCCCACTTCAGCCACGCCTATCGAGAGGGGTGCTCCATCTACTTCTCCTTTGCCGGGCGCGGTGGGGTCGAGGTCTACGACGCCACCTGGGCGGCGGGGCTCAAGGCCGCTGCGGCCGCGGGGGGCACGGTCACCCACCACCATGGGGTCGGCCAGCTCAAGGCCCAGGCGGCGACGCGCGAGGCCGCCGCCGCCATCCGGATCTGGCGCGACGCCCGCCAGAATCTCGACCCCACCGGCATCCTCAACCCCGGCCGCCTCTTTGACGGCGATCTACCTCACGCCGCCGGGCCGCCGCCGCCCCAAGGGGGCCCCCTCTTTGATCTGGACCCGGTGGACCGCCTGGCCCGGGTCGATGCCCGGGCGCCGGCCCCCGCCCTGCAAGCCGCCCTGGCGGCCACGGGCCACCGCCTGCGCCTGCCGGTGGATCGCCCGTTGCTGGCGTGGCTGCAGGCCTGGCGCAAGGGCCACCTGGACCCCACAGAGGCCCCCCTCTTTGCCGTGCAGGCCCGCTTTCCCGACGGTGTGGCCGCGGCGGTCGGTCCAGCACCGCGCTCGGCCGCAGGGCCGGATCTGCGCTGGGGCCTGCTGGATGCCGCCACCGTCGAATGGGTGCAGGTGCCCATCCTGCCCCTCGATGGCCAGGCAGCCGCGCCGGTGGCACCCCAGGGGCCAGAGCCCGCCTGCCTCCCTCCCGAAACTGCAGCCTGGACGGACTGAATGCCCAAGGCCGCCGATTTCGACCTCTGCGCCTTCTGCCCCCGACTGTGCCGCCATGTCTGCCCGGTCGCGGTGGGCAGCGGGCGTGAGGCCGCCACACCCACCCACCTGATGGCCGGCGTCTGGGGCTGGTTGCAAGGGCACCAGAGCGCCGCCCAGGCCCACGCCCTGGCGTCCCTCTGCACCGGCTGTGGGGCCTGCACCGCGGCCTGCAAGCTGGAGCGCCCCGTCGCCGCCTTGCTGCAGCGGGCGCGGGAGGCCACCGAAGCCACCCCGACCGCAATCACCCTGCCCCGCCTGGAAGGCGAAGGTGAGCGCGTGGCCGTGCTATTGGACGATCGAAACTGGGCGCCGGCCCTGTCTCAGCACCTCGGGCAAGCCATCGCGTGGATCGACGCTCCCGACGGGCTGGGCGAGGGCCTGCTGGACGCGCCCGCGGCCTTCCAGCGCCACGCCGCAGCGCTGCGCGCGCTGCTGGGCGACCGCGAGCTGATCGCGCCCTCCATCGGCGTCATCCGGGTTGCTCGCGCAGCACAGCTTCAGTGGCTGGACCTCTCGGAGCTGGTGCCCGCGCCCCCCGACCGGCGCGCCGCCCCTGCCTGCGGGCGGGGCCAGGACCCCCTCGCGCCCCAACCCGAGCTGCTGTCCTGCTGCGGGGCCGCCGAAGCCCTCGCATCGGCCCACCCCGACATCGCGGCCGAGGTGGGCGCCGACCAGGCTGCGCGCCTGGGCACGGAGCCCTGCTGGACGCCGGATGCCCGCTGTGGTGCCTGGTTGAGGCATCATGGCGCCGACATCCTCGACCCGGTCTCCTGGCTGTTGCAAGCCCACGGCTGAGCCGGCCCGACCGCAATCCCCTGGAATCCCGATGGCCTCCCTGTCCCCCGACGGTCGCGCAGAGCGCGTGCGCATCATCTTGAACCCCAAGGCCGGCGCCGGCCGCGCCGGACGGGGCATCGACCGCCTGAAGCGGGCCGCTGACGCGGTGCTGGGCGACTTCAACCTGGTGACGACCGAGGCGCCGGGCCACGCGACCGTGCTGGCCCGCGAGGCCGTAGATGCGGGCGTGGACCTGATCGTGGCCGTGGGCGGCGATGGCACCTGCCACGAGGTGGTCAACGGCCTCTTTGATGGCGACCAGCGCCGCGGCGATGGCCACAACGCCTTTGGCCTGCTGCCCTTCGGCACCGGAAGCGACCTGCAGCGCAGCCTGGAGGTGCCCGCCGATCTGGACGCCGCCCTGCGCATCCTGGCCACCGGCGAGACCCGCGCCTGCGATGTGGGCCTGGCGGATGTGCAACGCGACAACGCCCACCACCGCGAGATCTTCATCAATGTGGCCGGCTTTGGCGCCAACGGCGAGGTGGTGCGGCGGGCCAACCAGAAGAGCAAGCGGCTGGGGGGCAAGGCCACCTTCTTCCTCTCTGCCCTCGAGACCACCTTCAGCTTTGCACCGGGGCCCATGCGCCTGCGCTGGCGCAGCCGCCCCGACGGCCCCGAAGAACACTGGGAGGGCCGCGCCCTGTCCTGCTTCGTGGCCAATGGCGCCTTCTGTGGCGGCGGCATGTGGGTGGGCAAGGGCGGCAGCCTGGACGACGGCCTGCTCGACATCACGCTATTGCCCCCCGACGCCCCCCTCACCCAGGTCCTGCGCTCGCGGCGGCTCTATGACGGCAGCGTCGACCGCTGGCCCGGGGCACGGCGCATGCAAGTGAGCGAGCTGGTCGCCGAGCCTGCCGACGACCGGCGGCTCTACGTGGATCTGGACGGCGAAGGCGGCTGCGCGCTGCCCGCCCGCTTCTCGGTGCTGCCGGGCTGCCTGCCCATGCGGGGCGGCTGGGCACGCTGATCGGCGAGCGAAAACTTCATCCGCACTGACCGGCCGGCCAGCCGACGCACAGCAGAAGCGCGCCTTCTCCCGGCCGATCCGCGAGGATTGGCTGACTGTGCCTGCTCTCGGCCGGGGGCCCCCATGCTGGGCAGAAGTCTGCACAGGGTCAAGATACAAATTTTACCCATAGCGACCCAGCAAAACGGCATGTCAGCGAATGTCAGAAGGCAGCCAACACGGCAACAATGGACAGAAGCACATTCGACATTGGGGCATTCTACGCATAGACTCTGCATGGTCGATGGGGCATCCCAAATCCGCTCCCGCAGTCGATTCGAATCGCAGCTCTCCCATCTCTTGCACTATTTCGATTTCGTTCCCCAGACCCGCAGCCACGTACCCGCATCCGTGGCTGAACTCACCCACCATTCGGAGAAGACCATGAACAAGGCCGATCTGACCGAGCAGCTCTCCGCACGCGGCGACATCCCCAAGGTCCGCGCTGCGAAGTACATCAACATCATCGTCACCTCCATCCAGGAGGCCCTCCTGGCCGGCGAGAAGGTGACCATCTCCGACTTCGGCACCTTCACCGTGTCGCAGCGCCGCGAGTTCACGGGTCACAACCCCAAGAACGGCAGCGAGATCCGCGTCCCCAAGCGTCGGATCCCCGTCTTCCGCGCGGGCAAGGGCCTCAAGGTCGCCCTCAACGACGTCGCCTGATCGGCGTCGCTGCACCGCCCGCAACCTCGGCGCCGACGCGGCTTTCCTGCTGCGTCGGCGCCGTCGTCATTTGACGCGGCCCAAGCGGGGCTTAGAGCTACCCCGCTCCCCCCTGGAGCGCCCCTACGGCACATCGCGTGGCCGTCGCGGAAGAACCGCGAAAAGGGTCATCGAACCCACGTGACTGCCGGCCGGCAGTCGCAAGACTCCCGGAGGCCCCATGAAGCCCCAGATCGCCCATCCGGCCCCTGTCGTGCGCCTTCAAGCGCAGGCCGCCCTGCCCAGTCGCTTCGGTGACTTCACCGTGCACGCCTTCGATGTCTCCATCGACGGCCAGGAGTACGGCGCGGTGGTCCGCGGAGATGTGCGGGGCGCAGAGTCCGTGCCCGTCCGCCTTCACAGCGAGTGCTTCACCGGCGACATCATGGGCAGCCTGCGTTGCGACTGCCGCGACCAGCTCGAGACCGCCCTGCGCCATGTCGGCGCCGCCGACCGCGGCGTGGTCGTTTATTTGCGGCAAGAGGGTCGGGGCATCGGCCTGGTCAACAAGATCCGCGCCTATGCGCTGCAAGATGGCGGCATGGACACGGTGCAGGCCAACCACGCCCTGGGCTTTGACGACGACCTGCGGAGCTATGAAGTCGCCGCCGAGATTCTCCGACAGCTCGGCGTGCGCAGCGTCTGCCTGCTGTCGAATAACCCCCGCAAGCGCGAGGGCCTGGAAGCCAACGGGGTGCCGGTGCGCTCGATGATCCCGATCCGTGCGCTCCCCAACCCCCACAACCGCGGCTACCTCGAGACCAAGAAGCTCAAGAGCGGCCACCTGCTCTAGAAGCTGCTCCGCGGCCGAAAGCTGCCCCGTGGCGGGGCACCAGTCCCCACGGGTCGTTGACATCGAGCGCACGAAACGGCTACAACGATGCCGTCATGTGGGCCGCGTGTGCCCGCCGCTCCGTCCGGCACCGAGGAAGCAATGAATCGCATCTCGCAGCGCCCCGTCTTCTCTCTGCTGCTCCTCCTCGCCGCTTGCGGTGGGGCCGCAGAAGACACGGGCATCCAGACGATCACCGAGAATCTTCCCTCGGCCGACCTCTCCACCGGCGAGATCGACTTCGGCGAATTCGACCTCGGTGAAGGCTCCTCCCGCGCCTTCACGCTGCGCAACGGCGGCGACCTGCCCATGGGCGTCTCCTCCATCGCGCTGACCCCCAGCGACGACATGGAGCTGGCCTATTCGGTCACCTGGGACATCTCGGCGATGGACTGCCCCGAGGTCGCCACCGAAGACGCAGACGCAGAGGCCGCAGCCAAGGACCTCTCCGTGGACACGGCCGAGCCGGGCGATGGCACCGACGGGACCGATGGCGCCGGGGCGGGCAGCAGCAGCACCCTCAGCGAGACCCTGATCATGGCGCCCGGTTGCCGGCTGCCCATCACGGTCAACTTCCTGCCCACCGCCATCGGCCAGTTCCACGCCGCCGTCGAGATCCTCACCGTGTCGGAGCCCCTCACCCAGGAGCAGATCGACGCCTCCGAGGAGCCCGCCTACTTCCGCGACCCCGACCAGTTCCGCAAGGTCGTGATGCTGCAGGGTTCGGCCATCAAGGGTGTCGGCAACATCGTGGTGCGCTCGCCCACGGTGGACATGGGCCACCACTACACGGGTGAAACGGCCCGCAGCTTCGTCTACGTCTACAACGTCGGCGACGGCGCGCTCAGCGTGACGGCGCCGGAAATCTGCCGCAGCCGTGACTGCAGCACCTACAGCGGCATTCACGAGTGCATCCAGTGTGAGCCCGGCCAGACGCCCTGCGACGACGCCTTCACCCTGCTCACCGACAGCTTCTCGGGCGAGCTGAAGCGCGAGACCTCGACGCTCTTCCAGGCCCAGTTCGACCCCCAGGACATCGATCCGGCCTTCTGCACGGCCTATGTGGCCTCCACCGATCCCGATAGCCCGCTGGTCGAGGTGGACATCAAGGGCAATGTGGGCGAGGACCCGCAGAACCGCGCCCCCGAAGTCGCCATCCGGTGGCCCGAGGTTGGCTATATCCACACCTCCGGCGGCCCGCTGACCCTCGAGATCGACATGTTCGACCTCAACCAGCCGGCCAACACGCTGATCTGCAAGGTGCGCAGCTTGCGCGGCGCCACCAAGATCGCCGACTGCGCCCCCACCGACGTCAGCGGCCATGTCTTCGTGACCATCGACGCCGAGCTGCTCGAAGACGGCAACGACACCCTGCTGGTGACGGTCACGGACCAGGCCGAAAACCGCGCCTATGCCTCCACCACGGTGCTCTACAAGACCAGCTTCCCCGACTCCGACGACGACGGCGACGGCTGGGGTTCTGAGGCGGGCGACGACTACATCGACTGCGACGACCGAGACGTCACGGTCTACCCGGGTGCCGCCGAGCTGCCCGATGGCAAGGACAACGACTGCGACGGCGCTGTGGACGAGGGCACCCTGTCGGGCGACGACGATGGCGACTCGGTCAGCGAGCTCCAGGGCGACTGCGACGACAACGACCCCAACACCTACCCGGGGGCCATGGAGCGGCCGGACCAGAAGGACAACAACTGCAACGGCATCGTGGACGAGAATACCAGCCTCTTCGATGACGACGGCGACGGCTTCACCGAGCTCGACCGCGACTGCGACGACGACAACGACCAGGTGAACCCCGCCGCCATCGAGTACTGCGACGGCATCGACAACAACTGCGATGGGCGCGTGGACGAGGCCGGCTGCATCAGGCTGACGGCAGCCCCCGTGATCATCGGCGGCATCCAGATGTCCAAGACGGCCATCGGGGTGGGCGAGAGCGTCACCATGAGCGTCGTGGTCTATGATGCCGACGAGGACGCCCTCGAGTTCGCCTGGCAGGAAGACCCCCGCCTCAGCTCCGAAGGCCACACCTCGATCTCCTCCCCCAGCGCCCAGACCATCACCTGGATCGCCCCCGAAGAGCTGCCCGGCGGAGAAGAAGACCCCGGCCAGATCTACGAGGTCGTGGTGCTGGTCAACGACGAGGACGACCAGCAGGCCTGGGCCTTCGGCGAGATCTGGGTCTACCCGGCCCCGGTCACCACCGGCATCGACCGGGTGGTGCAGCAGGCTCCCACCAGCGGCTGTGGCAGCAGCGACAGCAGCGACAGCAGCGGCGGCACCACCGCGGCCCTGCTCTTCCCCGCTGCCCCTGATGGGTGGTTTCGCCCCTGCGCCGCCGCCGCAAGGACTGAGCGCCCCGGGCGATCGTACGACAGGGCGAGGGGCTGCGGCTCCTCGCCCGCGTTGCGTTTGGGCCCCGACCCTCAGCCCAGCCGCGCCAGGGCGGCCACCACCGCCGTGTCGGCGCGCAGCACCCAGCGGCCCAGGCGAAGGGGCCGGGCGCCGCGGGCCAGGCACCGGTCCACCTCGGCGGGGCTGAAGCCGCCTTCCGGCCCCACCAGCACTGCGGCCGGACCGGGCCCAACGGGCGGCGCATCGGGGGCGTCGGGCAGGGCCACAAAGAGGGGGACCTCGTCGGGAACGAGGTCGAGGGCTTCATCCAAGCGCAGGGGCGGGTGCAGCTCCGGGCCCCGCGCGCGGCCACATTGGGCCACCGCCGCATCGACGATGCGGGCCCAGCGGTCATGGCGGTCACCGGTGGCGACGGCGCGCTCCGACAGCAGGGGCACCACCTGGTGAACGCCCAGCTCGGTGGCCATGCGCAGGGCGAGATCGAAGGCCGGGCCCTTGAGCAGGCCCACCAGCAGCCACCGTTCGGGGCCCGCCTCGCCCACGGTCGCGGGCTCGGCCTGCAGCAGGGCGACGCCCTCCTCAACACCGTCCAGCCGGGCGAGGGCCGACAGGCCGCCGCCGTCGAAGAGCTCCACCGCCTCACCCGGCGCCACCCCGGTCACCCGCAGCAGGTGCGAAGCTGGATGATGTGTTCGCAAAAAAAGATGAGATCGCCGACATCGTCAAGACCGAACTTGCCCAGGTCATGGAAGGCTTCGGGTACGGGATCCTCAAGGCACTCGTCACTGACATCGACCCAGACCCAGTCGCCGTCCTGCTGCCGCAGCTGGACCGTCATGGGCGCGAGGGCGGCCAGCACACGGTCTTCGCGGTCAGCGAGGATGCCGGCCAACACGAGGCGTCCGCCGGTCAGGCGGCGGAGTTCGGGGGCGAGCTTGACCAGCACCTCGCCATAGACATTGGCCACCACCAGGTCCCAGCCCGCGGGCAGGCTGTCCAGGCTGGCGCCATCAAAGCTGGCCTCCACCTCGTTCAATTCCGCATTTTCGATTGCGATGCGCACCGCCTCGGGGTCGATGTCCAGGCCGTGGGCCTGCATGCCCAGGCGCGCGGCCGCGAGCGCCAGCACCCCCGTCCCGCAGCCCACATCCAGGCAGCGCCCACCCGGACGGGCCAGGCGCTCGATGGCCTCCAAGCAGCGCCGCGTGGTGGGGTGCTCGCCGGTGCCAAAGGCCATGCCGGGTTCTACGATCAGGTCGCCGGGCTCGGCCAGCCAGGGGGGGGCGACGGCCAGCCGGCCCACGACCACCCGGGTGATGCCTTGCTTCCAGGTCTCGGCCCAGTCAGCCTCTTCGACCGGGTGCAGGCTGGGTGGATCCACCTGGTCCCACGTCGCCACCTTGGCGCGCAGCTCGCGCTGGGCCAGCTCGGCGTCCGCCTCCCACCAGCCGCGCAGCAGCACCCGCGGCGGTTCGGGGGGCGGGCTGCCCCGGTCCCAGGGCTGGCGGGGGGCCGGCGCCTCACCGGGCAGGTAGTCCTCCTGCACGCCCAAGGCCCCCAGCTCCCACAGCAGCTCGGAGCCCGCATCTGCGAGGCCCCGCGGCACCACCAGCCGCAGCTCGGTCCAGCTCGCCATCGTGATCTTCTCCAAAGGGGACCGGAGCGCTGCAGGCCGCAGCCCTCAGTGTTCGGCGTGGGGTTGGGCGGGAAGCAGCGCCACACCCTGCCGGGCCGCCGCGAGCAGCAGCGCGATCTGTTCGGGGCCACCCTCTACCCGGACGAAATCATCGCCCACCACCCCCTTCAAGAAGAAGGCGGGGGTGCCTTGCACGCCAACCTTGTGGGCGTGGGCCACATCGGCACGCACACCGTCGAGGGCGCGCGGGTCGTCCAGGCAGGTGCTGAAGGCCGCCGGGTCCAGGCCGGCCTGAGAGCCCATGAAGCCCAGGCTCTCGCGGTCCAGGTACTTCTGGTTCTTGAACATCAAGCTGGCGAGTTCAAAGAAGCGCCCCTGCTGGCGGGCACAATCTGCCGCCGCAGCCGCGCCGCAGGCCAGGGCGTGGCGTTCGCCCGTCACCCGATCATTGCAGATCGACGAGATGGGGTAATGCTTGAACATGAGCTGTAGGTCTGCATTCTCGTCAACAAGCTTGTGGACTTCGGGGAAGGAGAGCCCACAGTAGGGGCACTCGAAGTCTGCGAATTCCACCAGCAGGAAGCGGGCGGTGGGGCTGCCCAGCAGGGGTTCGGTGCCGTCCAGCTCCAAGGCGCCATCGGGCAGGCTGTAGAGCCCCTGCAGGGCCGCGGGATCCAGCGGGTTTTCGGCCGCCTTGGCCACGGCTTCGACCCCCGGCGTGGCCGGACCCATGCGGTGGTAGAAGAAGAGGCTGGCCACCAGCACCAGCAGGCCGGCGGTGGTCATCGCGCCGATGCTCTTGTCGTCCTTGCCCAGCAGGCCGGGCAGCAGACCCGCGCCCAGGCCGATGCCGGATTCGCGCACCGCGAGCAGGCCCGCGACGAAGACCAGAAGGTTGACGCCATAGAGCGAGATGCACAGCAGGCAGGCCACCCCCATGTCCCAAGAGGCCCAGGCGAGCACCGCCGAGTAGGCCAGGGACAGGGCTCCGCCCAGGACCATCAGGTGACCGGCACGCTTGTGCTCGGCGGGCTTCATCAGGGCCAGCGCGGCCACAGCCAACACGGCCGCATAGAAGCCGCTACCCAGGAAGGCAATCGGAACACCAGCAATCTCGGACCACGCGCTGCGGTTGACCACATCGCAATTGAAGACCGAGGAGACATTGCAGACGCTGGCGCCGGCCGCCGCGTGGTGCTGAAAGCCCAGGTAGGTGCTGACCCCCAGGCCCATGGCACCCGCCGCCAGGGCGCCGGCATAGCGCCGCCATGCGATGAGCCCGCCCGACAGCAACCATCCGGCTGCGATCAGGCCGAGCAAGGAGCCCATGGAGAGGGTGCCCAGGGGCAGGGTTCCAAGGACAGCGGGGCTGAGGAGGGGGCTTGACATGGCCCCCGGGCTAACCCACGACTGCGCCCGTGGCCTCCCCAGGCGACCCCAGAGCGTCAGGAGCGGCGGGCCATCTGGATCTCCCGGCGACCTTCCTTCTCTTTCATCGCGTTGCGCTTGTCGTGAAGGCGCCGGCCGCGGCCCAGGCCGATCTCCAATTTCACCCAGGGCCCCTGAAAGTAGAGGCGCAGCGGCACCGCCGTCAGGCCCTTCTCGGCCACCTTGCGCTGCCACTTCTCCAGCTCGTCCCGCTTGAGCAGCAGCTTGCGCGGGCGCCGGGGCTCGTGGTTGAACTGGTGGGCGTGGGGATAGGGCGGGATATCGGCGTTGATCAGCCAGGCCTCGTCGTTTTCGAAGCGGACATAGGCCTCGGCGATATTGCCCTGGCCGCCGCGCAGCGACTTGACCTCGCTGCCCTGCAGCGCGAGGCCCGCCTCCAGCTTGTCGGTGATGTCGTAGTCGTGCCGAGCGCGGCGGTTCTCTGCCACCAGCTTCATGCGGACCTGCGGCGTGGACATCGGGCCTCCAAAGCCCTCCGGCTATCGCGTTCCACTGTTGGCGGCGCCAGGGCTGCCGGGCGGCGGGTCCAGGGGCCGGCGAGCGCCCCCGGGCGGGTGCGCAGGGCCTTCGGATCCACCTGCTGACCCCCGCGTTCCACGTCGGGGCGCCCACCCCAGGCAGAAGGCCGACCAGGGGCGGATCCACCTGTTCCACGGCGGGGGCCCAACTCATCGCGTTTGGGATGTCAAGAGTGGATCCGTCGGTTTTTCAGGCATTTATTCAGTTCGGCCCGGCAGAAAGGGGTGGGCGGGGGCAGGGCGATCGCATCTAATCGCCGAGGATCTTCAATAGGTATCGATGATCCCAGCCCCGCGCCCAGCCTCTTGGTCTTGATGCCCGCTTGGAGGAGGTCTCCTGCTTGAGGAGGTTGAGTGCGATGCTGCGGACCGTCGCGAGGTTCTCGGCTGCATGGCCCTTCCTCGCTCTGGCCTCGTCCTCTCGGAAGGCGATGTCGAGCACCCAGTGCAGTCCGTTCTCGATCTGCCAGTGCGCCCGACGATGCGCGCGGCCTCTTGGGCGGCGAGGTCGGGGATGCTGGAGAGGAAGTAGCGCCGGTGGACCGAGGTGTCCTTGCCGAGGGCCGTGCGGTGGGCTTCGACGCAGGCGAGGCTCTTCATGCCCGCCCAGTCTTCGACTCCGGCAGCCAGTCGAGCTCGCTCGATGTCCAGACCTTCCGCACCTCGTCGCGGTCGTGGGCCTGGGTGGACTCTCGTGGAAGTCGTGCTGGATGCCGTCGAAGTCCGTGAGGACGCCGTCCTCGAAGAAGCCCTGAACCTCCTGGTGCAGCGTCGGGTGGTTGTCCTTGAGCGCGAGAACGTAGTCAGCCTCCGCCTTGATGATGACGGCCGCGATGGACTTCTGGCAGCCCATCGCGTCGATGGTGACGATGCAGCCCTTCAACTCGAGGGCCGCCACGAGCTCGGGGATGGCGAGATCTCGTTGACTTCTCGCTCGTCGGTACCTGCCTGAGCACCAGCCGGTTCGCCGTGGCCCAGGCGTTGACCAGGTGGATGGGGCCTCGGTTGCTCGCCCCGTCCTTGCTCCGACGAACGGTCTTGCCGTCGATGGCGACCACTTCGTCGTCCACCAGCTCCGGCGACTGTCCCCACCCACCGCATGAAGCTGGCAGAAAGCCTCGGGGCTCAGCATCGAGAAGACACGCCCGATGGTGTCGTGCGACGGGATGCCGTTCTGAAGGTCCAGGATCTTGCGGAGCCACTCCTCCCTTGGCCTTCCCGAAGTCCTCGATCTGCACGAATCCATCGGCACCACAGATGACCGCCCAGAACGCTCAGGACCAAGATGTCCGCAGCGAAAGTGGCGGTGCGCGCCATGCGCCGGTCGGGGATGTCGTCGAAGGACTCCAGGAGGGTCGGCATGCAGATCTGTCCTGATCCCCACCGATGCGGGGCTTTGGGTGATCTGCCCGCCCTATCGCGCTGGCCCCGTCAAGATGCGATTGCCCTGTGGGCGGGGGCCCCTTGTCGGCCGCGCAAGCGATCGCCTGCCGGCAAGGCCATCTGCGCGCCGCCGAAGCCCCTGCAAAAGCAGATGTGATCTCGAAATTCCAGCTAGTTAGAACTTCTGTTCCCCGAGTTGTAGCGACAGGGTGGATCGAGAAGTAGAGAAAGTGGGAGGATTGGGTCATCAGGTGGATCTGAGGTCCTGGCCCCTCACCCCACCCGCTGGGCGACCCCGCGTCGCGCGGCGCCGTCCCCGTCTGCCCGCTGGTTGGTGCTCTTGTTCTTGCCCTCCCTCAACGCGGAGCTCACCCTCGACCCCAAAGGTCGGGTGATGGTGCCCCGCGCGCTGCGGGACGCCCTGGACCTGCAGGGGGTGAGCAAGCTGGTGGCCTATGCCAACGGGGGCCCGCGCCGGGGCCTGGCCCTCTGCCGCATCGAAGACTTCCAAGCCATGCAGAAGCAGCACCAGAAGGGCGATCTCATGGATCCCCGCTCTCGGCTCTTCGCCCTGGCCATCGCCTCCACCGCCCAGACCATCTCCATCGACAATGTCGGCCGCATGCTGATTCCGCCGCCGCTTCGGACCCTTCTGGGCCTGGAGCGCGAGCTCTTCCTGTTCACCGCGGGCAGCTGGATCGAGCTCTGGGACCGCGCCCGCTGGGAGGCCGAGGCCTACCCGGCCGCCGCCCAGATGTGGATGACCTCTATGGCTTCGCTTCGCTGACCCCCGGCGCCCTCTCCTCCTCCGCTGCCCCGACCCCCGGGCAGGAAAGCGCGTGACCCCCTGGCCCAGCCCTTCCACCACCAGACCGTCCTGCGCGACGCCGTCGCTCAGCAGCTCCTCGCCGCGCCCTCTCGGGCAGCCGGCGGTGGCCGCTTCGTGGATGGCACCCGGCGGCGGCGGCTACACCGAGGCCCTCCTGGAAGGCAGCGGGCCCGATGGCGTCGTCCTGGGCATCGATCGCGACCCGGCCGCCCGCCAGGCCGCAGCCGCCCGGCTGGCGCCCTTCGGCGACCGCTTCCAGCTGCGCGCAGGCACCTTCGACCAGCTGGCGACCCTCGCCTCCCACCTCGATCCACTGGATGGCATCCTGCTGGACCTCGGGGTCAGCTCGCCCCAGCTCGACCACGCCGACCGCGGCTTCTCGCTGCAGGCCGACGGACCGGTCGATATGCGCATGGACCCCAGCCAGGGCGAGAGCGCTGCCGAGCTCATCGATCGCCTGGACGCCGACGCCCTCGCTGACCTGCTCTTCCACCTCGGAGAGGAGCCCCGCTCCCGGCGCATCGCCCGCGCCCTGGTCGCCGGCCGCCCCTGGCGCAGCAGCCTCGCCCTGGCCGACGCCATCGGCCGGGCCTCCGGCTACCACGGCAGCCGGGTTCATCCCGCCACCCGCAGCTTCCAAGCGCTGCGCATCGCGGTCAATGACGAGTTGGGCCAGCTCGCCCGGGCCCTGCCCGCCGCCCTGCCCCTGCTCGCTGTCGGCGGGAGGCTGGCAGTGATCAGCTTTCACAGCCTCGAAGACCGCATGGTCAAGCAGTGCTTTCGGGCCTGGACCGCGCGGGACTCCGCCAAGGACGCCTTTGGCCAGCCCCTGGACCCGGTCCTGGGCATCGACCTGCTGCGCAAGGGCCTGGGCGGCGCCGAAGCCGACCCCCAGAACCCCCGCTCCCGCTCTGCCCGCCTGCGGGTCTTCGAGCGCCGCGCGGACGCCCTCCCCTCCCCTCTCCCGCGTGTCGAGCCGCCCGGCCCGGCATGTCCATCCTGACCCGCCCTCACCGCGCGCCCGCGCACCGGCGGAGACCCCCATGCGGTTGACCCTGCCCACCTTCCGAAACCGAAACCAGCCCGACGACACCGAGCTCGTCCAGGCCTCCGCCGGCGTGTTGCCCCCGCTGGTGGCCGATGGCGACCGGGATCTCGAGGTCACCCACCTGTGGCGCTATGTGGGCGTCATCGGGCTGGTGGCCGCCTGCGCCATGCTCTCGGCCTGGTCGCGCATCGACCTGGTCGAGACCAGCGCCGCCCTGGGCAGCGCAGAGGCGCGCCTGTCCGCAGCCAACGCCGACCGCGCCCGCCTGGAGCTGGAATATGCGGCCCTGACGGACCCGGCGCGCCTGTCCCGGGCGGCCGAGGCCCTGGGCCTGGACGCCACCGTAAAGATCGTCGTGGTGCCCGAAAGCGAAGCGGAGGCCGCCCGCTGATGGCTGCCAAGCGTCCCATCGCGGGCCCGCCCCGGCGGTCCACCCGGCCCAGCCTCGACCTGTCGATGCTGGTGCCGGATCGCAAGGGTCCCGCCGACCCCGATCCCCAGGTGCGCACCCGGGCGTCGGTGCGCGTGGGCTTCGTGGGCGCGGGGCTGCTCTTCGGCTTCATCCTGCTGGGAGTGCGGGCCGCCACCCTCATGCTGCTCGCCGACCCGCGCCTGGAAGAGAAGGCCCAGGTCCAATTCGAAGAGTCCATCCAGATCGAGGGCCGCCGCGGCGATCTGCTCGACCGCAACGGCATGGTGCTGGCCACCACGGTGGAGCTCAAGGAGCTGCACGTGGATCCCTCGCGCCTGGACCCGGGAATGACCCGCAGCCTGGCCCTGGCCCTCGCGGCGCCCTTGGCTTTGGAGGCGGACCACCTGGAACAACGCATGGCCCGCGAAGGCCGCCGAGACGTGCTGCTGGCGCGGGATCTCACCCCGGCGCAAGCCGCCGCGGCACGGGCGGCCGTGGTCGCAGCCTCCTCCGAAGATCGGTCCCTGCGCGGCGTTCTGTGGACCCGAGACGTGCCCCGGCGCTTCTACCCGGGGCGGGAGGAGGGCGCGTCCTTGATGGGCCTGGTCGGGCACAACGGCACGGGCCTGGCCGGCCTGGAGCGCAGCCTGGACCGCCAGCTGCGGGGTGAGGTCTTCAAGTACGTGCTGTGGCGCGACCGCAAGGGCCGGCGCGTGACCCCCGACGAGACCGACGCTGGCGCCGGCCAGACCGTCGTGCTCACCATCGACCGCCGCATCCAACACATCGTCGAACAAGCGCTCGAGACCACGCTGGTGCAGACGGGCGCGGGCAAGGCCTACGCGGTGGTCATCGATGTGCAGACCGGCGAGATCCTCGCCCTGGCCAACCGGCCCACCCAGAACCCCAACGACACCCGCCTGCTGGACCTTGAGCTCTTCAAGAACCACGCTGCAGTCGATGCTTTCGAGCCCGGATCCGTCTTCAAGCCCTTTGTGGCGGCCGCCGCCTTGGAAGAGGAGCTGGTGATCCCGGAGTCCATGATCGACTGCGAGGGCGGACACTGGGTGGTCGGCAACAAGACCATCCACGACGACCACCCCCACGGCCGGGTGACCGTCAGCGAGGTCATCAAGTACAGCTCCAACATCGGCGCCGCCAAGCTGGCCTTCTTGCTGGGGGGCGAGCGCACGCTGGACTACCTCAAGGACTTTGGCTTTGCCCGGATGTCCGGTTTGAACCTGCCGGGTGAGACCCGTGGGGCCATGCGCTCGCCCGGAGACATCAAGCCCATCGAGCTGGCCACCACCTCCTACGGCCACGGTGTGACCGCCAACGCGGTGCAGCTCGCCGCGGCCATCGGCACCCTGGGCAATGGCGGGGTGCGCATGAAGCCCCACCTCGTCAAGGAGCTGCGCGACGAGAGCGGCGACGTCCTCCGGGAGATCAAGCCCGAAGTGGACCGCCGCGTGGTCTCAGAGACCGTGGCCCGCCAGGTGGTGGTGATGATGGAGTCGGTCACCGAGACCGGCGGCACCGGCACCCGAGCGCGGGTGGACGGCTTCCGGGTCGCGGGCAAGACCGGCACGGCCTGGAAGCACATCGACGGCGGCTACTCGGCCACCGCGCGCATTGGGTCCTTTGTGGGCTTGATCCCTGCGGATGCGCCGCGTCTGGCCATCGCGGTGGTGGTGGACACCCCCACCATCGGCTCGTCTTATGGCGGCATCGTGGCCGCCCCCGCATTCGCCGAGATTGGCGGCGCGGCGCTGCGGGTCCTGGGTGTAGAGGGCGATCCCACCCTGGTCGCCGGTGTGCCGGGCCGACCCGGCGCCGAGGGCGTCGCCGCCCGATTCGGCAGCAAGCTGGGCTCCGTCGAATCCGAGCTGGCCCGCAACGCGCCCACGGCCGACCCCGAGCTTCAGTGGCAGACAGACGGAAGCCTGCGCACCCCCGACCTCACGGGCCTCAGCTTGCGGGACGCCCTGGTGACCCTGCAGGGCGCCGGTCTCACCGTGCAGACCCTGGGCAGCGGCACCGTCGCCAGCCAGACGCCTGCGCCGGGCCAACCCATCCAAGCCGGCGAACAGGTCTCGGTGGTGCTGCAATGACCACCACCTGTGTCGCGATCAACGAGAATAAAGTACTGATGCCATTTCTCCCATCGACCTCTGGTCGATGGATCTCCCCAAAACCCCTCTCCCACCCGGTCCCGGCGCCGGGGGGTGTCCCATGCAACGGCCGGGTTGTGGTGTCCTCCACCACGACTCTCCGGTTCCGCGCGACGGACCCCTCCTCTGGCGATTCTTGTGGAGCGCAACCCTGGCTGCATCACGGGAGGTCCACCCCCCGGACCCGACGCGCAGTCACCCTTCCCCGCTCTCCGCTCGCCACGCCGTCTCGTTCAGGCCACCCGCTGCAGAAACCCCGCTGAGGTCGTCTCGGGTTCTCCCCGAGAAGTCGCACCCCCCTGCTGATCCTCCCTGCACCGGGACCCCGTGGGCCCCCCCTCCACCGGCTCCGCCGACGCACCCCGCCTCCCACCCCGCCCCTTCAACGATGCCCTGCGCGGGCAATGCCCTTGTGGCTCCCACCCCATCTCCCCTCCCACCCGCGCAGGGGCATCGCTTCCCCCCCCAGGCCCGCCGCCCCATGCGTCTGCCAACGCTGCTGCCTCACCTCGGCCCCCACCATGTCCAGGGTGAGGTGGACCGGGTCGTGGCCGGAATCAGCAACGACTCACGGCAGATCACAGAGAGCGACATCTTCGTCGCGATTCAAGGTGCACAATCGGATGGCCGTCGCTTTGTACCCGGCCTGCGCTGCGCCGCCGTAATCTGCGAGGGTCCGGTGCAGGCCGAGCCCGGCGCCTGCGTCATCACCGTCCCCGACGCCCGCCTGGCCCTGGCCCGGGCCGCGGCAGCCCTCGCCGGATGGCCCGCCCAGACCCTGCCCGTGGTGGGCATCACCGGCAGCAACGGCAAGACCACCACGACGCTGCTGCTCGAGGCCCTCGGCCAGGGCCTGGGCTGGACCAGCGCCATCCTGGGCACCACCGGCAACCGCATCGCCGGCCATCACCGCCCAAGCGCCCACACCACCCCCGAAGCGCCGATCATTCACGGCATCCTGCGCGAGGCCGCCGACGCCGGCTGCGCCTTCGCGGCCATGGAGGTGTCGAGCATCGGCCTGCACCTGCGCCGGGCCGACGCCATCCCCTACCGGGTGGCGGTCTTCACCAGCTTCAGCCGGGACCACCTCGACTTTCACGGCACCATGGACGCCTACTTCGCGGCCAAGGCGCGGCTCTTCTCAGATCTGGTCGCCGAAGATGGGGTCGCCGTGCTCAATGGCGACGATCCAGCCTCTGCCCGCCTGCGCCCGCGCTGCGCCACCACCTGGCGCACCCGGGTGGACGGCGAGGGCGACATCGTGGCCCGTCGCATCGAACAAGACCTGCGGGGCAGCCGGGCCTGGGTGGAGAGCCCCCGCGGCGCCGGCTGGTTGGACCTGCCCCTGCTGGGCTCCTTCAACATTGAGAACGCGCTGCTGGCGCTGGGCGCGGGCCTGGCGCTGGGCGCGCCCTCGACGGGGCCTTGGCGGCCTCCGCCGCCCGCCGGTGCCGGGCCGCCTGGAGCAGGTGGCCGCCGCCAAGCAGGCCCTCGGCGTCACTGCAGTCGTCGATTATGCACATAGCGCCGAGGCCTTGAAGCGGGCCCTCGAGACGCTGCGCCCGCTGGTGGGGGCTGGTCGCATCCTCACCGTCTTTGGCTGCGGCGGAGACCGGGACCGGGGCAAGCGCCCCGAGATGGGGGCCGCCGCATCGGCGGGCAGCGACTGGGTCGCCGTCACCAGCGACAATCCCCGAAGCGAAGACCCCAACGCCATTCTCGACGAGATTCGCCCCGGCCTGGCGGGCGAATATTCCATCATCCCCGACCGCCGAGAGGCCATCGCCGCCGCCCTCTCCCGCGCCCGGCCGGGCGATGTGGTGCTGGTGGCCGGCAAGGGCCACGAGACCGGCCAGATCATCGGTGACCGGGTCCTTCCTTTTGATGATCGCGCCGTGACCGCCGAGCTGGCCCGCGACCTGGCCCGGCCCGGCGCCCTTGGAGCCCACCCATGATCCTCTCTTGCGACCTGCTGGCCCAGGGCACCGGCGGCCGACTGCGCGCGCCGGGTCCCCCCGGACCCCTCACCACCGACAGCCGTCGACTGCGGCCGGGCGACTGGTTCCTGGCCCTGAGCGGCGACAATTTCGACGGAAACGCCTTCTTGCCCCATGCACAGGCCGCGGGTTGCGCCGGCGCCATCGCCCAGCGCATGCCCGAGGGTTGGACCGGCGGCTTCATCGAGGTCGAGGACGGATTGTTGGCCTTGCAGGCCCTGGGACGCGCGGTGCGCGCCCCCTTTACCGGCCCGGTGGTGGGCATCACCGGCAGCGCGGGCAAGACCACCACCCGCGCCATGACCGCCCTCATCCTCGAGGCCCTCGGCCCCGTACACGCCACCGAAGGCAACCTCAACAACCACATCGGCGTGCCCCTCACCCTGCTGCGCGCACCGGTGGACGCCCGCTGCTGGGTGATCGAGATGGGCATGAACCACCTCGGCGAGATCGCGCTGCTGCAGGAGATCGCAGCCCCGACCGTGCGGCTGATCACCAATGTCGGCGCCGCCCACCTGGAGGGCTGCGGCAGCATC
Organism: Deltaproteobacteria bacterium; assembly: GCA_018401435.1. Lineage (GTDB taxonomy): Bacteria > Myxococcota_A > UBA796 > UBA796 > UBA2385 > M30B51. The sequence goes on from JAGYJW010000013.1 coordinate 124,603, forward strand.
GAAGGGGTGGCGCGGGCCAAGGGCGAGCTCTTCGATGGCGCCCAACCCGGCGACCTCTGCCTGGTCAACGACGCCGACCCGCGCGTCCGGGAGCTGCCGGTGCCCGAGGGTGTGCGCGTCCTGCGTTTCGGCACGGACGCCGCCTGTCCCGTGCGCCTGACCGACGCGGTGGTGGACCCCGACCGTCTCTGCACCCGCATGCGCATCGAGACGCCGACGGGCAGCGTGCGCATCACCCTGAACAGCCCGGGGGTGCACCTCGCATGGTGCGCCCTGTCCGCGGTCGCGGTCGGGGTGGCCCTGCATGTGCCCACCGCCGAGATGGCCGAGCGCCTGGCCGCCTACCAGCCCGTGGGCATGCGCCAGCGCATCGAAGACGGCCCCGGCGGTACCAAGGTGATCAACGACGCCTACAACGCCAACCCCCTGTCCATGGCGGCCGCCTTGCGCACGCTGGCAGCCATCCGCGCGCCCCACCGCTACGCCCTGATGGGCGACATGCTGGAGCTTGGGGCGGGCGAGGCTGAGTGCCACGACGAGGTGCTGCGCCTCGCCCTCGATCTCGACCTGGACAGGGTGGCTTGTGTGGGCCCCCGCTTCGCCGCATCGGCCCTCCGCCTGGGTTGCCTCGACCGCATCCTGTTGGCCCCCGACGCCCAGACCCTGGCCGGCATGCTGGCGCCGGACCTGTCGCCGGGCGACCTCCTCCTGCTCAAGGGCAGCCGCGGGCTGGCCATGGAGCGCTGCTTGACCGCCCTCGATGCGCTCCTCTCCACCCGCCCGAAGTCGGCGGGAGAAGCCTGATATGCTCTACCATCTCCTCACCCCCCTCTCGGGGGGAAGCCAGTTCTTCAACCTCTTCCGCTATGTCACCTTTCGGTCGGCCTGGGGCACCATCACGGCCCTGGCCATCTGCTACCTGCTCTTCCCTGCCTTCATCCGGTGGCTGAAGAAGAAGAAGATGGAGCAGATCATCCGCGACGACGGGCCCCAGTCCCATATCGAGGCCAAGGTGGGCACCCCCACCATGGGCGGCCTGGTGATGGTCTTCAGCATCACCGTGTCCACCTTGCTGTGGGCCCGCCTGGACCAGCCCGTGGTCTGGATGGTGCTCGCCATCTTCAATGGCTACGCCCTGATCGGCTTTGTCGACGACTGGAAGAAGGTGATGCACCGCTCCAGCGACGGCCTGGCCGGGCGCTGGAAGATGGTGGGCCAGTTCGGCATCGCCGGGTCGGTGCTGGGTGCTGGCTACCTCACCGGGGTCCTCGACCCCGACCTCGCCCTGCCCTTCCTCAAAGAGGGCACCATCCACTTTGACGAGCTGATCAGCGGCGCGGCCTGGCTGGGTTGGGCCTATGTGCTCTTTGGCATGGTGGTATGCAACGGCTCCAGCAACGCCGTCAACCTCACCGATGGCTTGGACGGCCTGGCCATCGGGCCGGTGATGACCTCGGCCCTCACCCTGGGCCTGTTGTCCTATGCCGCCGGCACCGTCACCATCGCCGACTACCTCGCCGTGCCCTATGTCGCGGGCGCGGCCGAGCTGATGGTCTTCGCCATGATCATCGTGGGCGCAAGCCTGGGCTTCCTCTGGTACAACAGCTACCCCGCCTCGGTCTTCATGGGCGATGTGGGCTCCTTGTCTTTGGGCGGCGCCTTGGGTGCCATGGCCGTGCTCTCCAAACACGAGATCCTGCTCGCCCTGGTGGGCGGCGTCTTCGTGCTGGAGGCCCTGTCGGTGATGATCCAGGTCTTTGGCTTCAAGCTCACGGGCAAGCGCGTCTTCCGCATGGCGCCGATTCACCACCACTACGAGAAGCTGGGCTGGAGCGAGCCCAAGATCATCGTGCGCTTCTGGATCATCAGCATCCTGCTGGCCCTGGTGGCCCTGTCCACGGTCAAGATCCGATGAAAGGAATCCCGCCTGCAACGCTGGATCTCGCCGCCCTGCGCAGGGTGCGCCGCGCCCTGGTGGTGGGCATGGCCCGCTCCGGCCAACAAGCCGCGCGTCTGCTGCTGGACCTGGGCGTGGCCGAGGTGGTCTGTACCGATCTGCGCGCCGACGCGGCGGCGGTGCCGGGCACCCGCAGCGTCTATGGCCACCACGACCGGGCCGACTTCATCGACGCCGACCTGGTGGTGGTGAGCCCCGGCGTGCCGGGCTTCATGGCCCACCTCGAGGCCGCAAGGGGCCATGGCGTGCCTGTTGTGGGCGAGCTGGGGCTGGCTGCGGCCGTCTTGCAGGATCCCAGCCTGCCCGGCGGCCCCCTGCCCCTGCTCTGCGTGACCGGCACCAACGGCAGAGTCCTCCACCTGCGCCCTCACCGGCCAGCTCTTGGCGCAGCAAGGGCGCCGGCCCTTTGTCGGCGGCAACCTGGGCCGCCCCCTGGCCGAGGCCGCCCGCCCGCCTCTCCGGCGACACCCAGCACGACTGCGCCGTGGTCGAGATCAGCAGCTACCAGCTCGAAGGCCCCGGCCCCCTGCGCCCCCAGGCCGCGGCCATCCTCAACCTGACCCCCGACCACCTGGGCCGCCACGGCGACATGGCCACCTATGCCGCCACCAAGCTGGGCCTCTTCCGCCGCATGGGCGCCGACGCCCTCGCCGTGCTGCCCGCCGCCGACCCCTGGCTGCCCCTGGCCGCGGTCACCGCGCTGCGCCGGGCCCCCCGCCTGCTCACCTTTGGCGCCTTGCCCGGGGCCACCCACGACCCCGACCACATCCACTTCGAAGGCACCGAAGACGACGGCGATCTGGCCCTGGCCGGCTTTCCGCTGCCCGGCCCCCACAACCGGGACAACCTCGCGGTGGCGATGCTGCTGGCCATGACCCTCGGCCTGCGCCGCGCGGCGGTGGACGTAGCCGCGCTGCGCCCCTTGCCCCACCGCATGGAGCGGGTGCACGAGGCGCAGGGCCGTGTCTACATCAACGCCTCCAAGGCCACCAATGTAGACGCCGCCCGGGTGGACATCGCGGGCGCCCCCCTCGGTGCGGTGGTCCTGCTGGGGGGTGCGGGCAAAGATGGCGCCGACTATGAGCCACTGGTCGATGTTCTTAACGAGCGCCGCGCCCGCGCCATCTGCTTTGGCGCCAGCGGCCCCGAGATCGCAGCGGCGCTGACAGGGCGCCTGCCCCAAGGCCACCTGCAGCAGGCCCCCAACCTGGCGGGGGCCCTCGACCGCGCCCGCCAGGACACCGCGGACGGCGGCTGCATCCTGCTCTGCCCCGCCTGCGCCAGCTTCGACGAATTCACCGACTTTGAGCACCGGGGGCGCGTCTTTGGCGCCCTCGCGCGGGGGCAGACCGTCGCCCCCGGGGAGGACCCCGCATGAATCGCCGCATCGACCCTTGGCTTCTGGCCCTCACCACCCTGCTGCTCGTCCTGGGCCTCGTGATGATCTACTCGGCCTCGGCCGTGGTGGCCGAGGAGTGGACCGGCGACCCCATGCGCTATGTCAAGCGCCAGGCCATCGCCATCGTGGTGGGGGGCGTGCTCTGCGCGGCCAGCGCCGTGACCCCCACCCGCGTCATGCGCAAGTACCGGGCGGTCTTCTACTTCGCCTGCGCGATCGGCCTGGTGCTCACCTTCGTGCCCGGCATTCAGCACTCCGCCAAGGGCGCAGAGCGCTGGATCGGCTTTGGCTCGATCAACCTGCAACCCTCGGAATTCGCCAAGATCGCCGTGCTGCTCAGCCTGGCCCACTTCCTGGACCGCTGGCGGGGCTTCATCGGCGACTACCGCGTCATCGTGCGCTCCCTGATCATCCCCGTGCCGGTGCTGATTGCGGTGGTGCTCCAGCCCGACTTCGGCACCACGGTGATCATCGGCGGCTTGTGCGCGGTGATGTATTTCGTGGCCGGCATGCGCCCCCTGCACATGGTGGTCTGCGGCACCGCCGTGGTGGCCGGCGGCGTGCCCCTGATGATCATGGAGCCCTACCGGGTCGAGCGCTTGATGAGCTTCCTGGACCCCTGGAAGGTGGCCGATGGCTCGGGCCACCAGGTCATCCAGAGCTGGATCGCCATGCACTCCGGCGGATTGTGGGGGTCGGGCCTGGGCAATTCCATGGCCAAGCTGCACTACCTGCCCGAGCCCTGGACCGACTTCATCGGGTCGGTCATCGCCGAGGAGCTGGGCCTGGTGCGCTTTGTCCTCCTGATCGGCCTCTATGGGCTGCTGGCCTGGCGGGGCCTGCTGGTGGCTCGGCGCGCCCGGGATGCCTTCGGCATGTTCCTGGCCGCCACCCTCACCGGCATGATCGGCCTGGAAGCCATCTTCAACTTCGCCGTCATCATGGGCATGGTGCCGCCCAAGGGCCTGGTGCTGCCCTTCGTGTCCTACGGCTCCTCCGCCATGATCAGCCACCTGTGGGCCATCGGCATCCTGCTCAGCATCGCGGCCGAGGCCGATGGGGCCCCGGCCACCGAAGGCTGGCCCAACCGCAAGGGCGGGCTGATGAGCAGCGAGACGGTGCAGCCCCTGCCGGCCCGCTGAGGGCGCAGGGGCCGGCCGGCCGGCTCAGGTCCCGGGCACCAGCACATAGAGCAGGATGCGGTCCAAGGTGACCTCGTCGCCATTGAGCAGGGTGCCAATCAGCAGCAGCTCGATGGTGACGGTCTGGTCGCTCGGGCCCGAGGCCACCTCGCCGCGCAGGTCGATGTGGAAGTCCACATTCTCCCCCGACTCGACGTCGGAGTAGCTCTCGGGGGTGATGCTGCGGATCATGCCGTAGTCATCGCCCACGACCTCCAGCCGCACCTCGGCAAAGGTGCCCTCGCCCACCAGGCCCTCGACCGCCCGCACCACGGCGTTGCGGAATTCGGCCGAGGTGCCGCTCCAGCGGATGACCGCCTCTTCGGAGATGCCGTCGCCGTCCATATCGCCGAAGGACCCGGTGCCTGCCGCGATGGCCCGCATCTGGTCCATGGGCTCGGCCGTGCTGGCCAGCTGTACGCCGATGCCCACCACGCGCCCATTCAGAGCCGCGATGGCGCCGATTGCGTCGGCCATGGCCGCATCACCCGGGCAGCCACCCGGGGTGCGGTAGCTGCTGTCGCCCGCGTCCCGCAGAGCGTTGTCCGTCGCGAAAATGAAGATGGGGAGCACATCTTCGCGGAAGCCATAGCCACCCAGCGTGCCGGTGCCGGGCACGGCGGCGTCATACCAGTCGCCGGCCGCGCCGCCGAAGGGGTCGCTGCCGGTGGCCAGGAAGGGCAGGACGTCGTCGGCGCTGTCGTAGCTGCCGTCGCAGTCCTGGTCATAGCCCCGGCCCGACGCGCCCTGGTAGAGGGCCTCGATGGTGCTCTCGGGCGCGTCGTCGCCGGAGTTGATGCGGGTGCTGTTGAGCGCGGCCTGCACCAGGCCGAAATCATCGGTCTGCTGCTGGCGCAGGACGAAGGGCTTGTCGGCGCCCGAGCCCATCGACGAGTAGTTGTAGTCCTCGTAGGTGGCCACCCCAAAGGTGATGTCGGGGATGAAGCCGGCCAGCGACCCGGCGATGCTGGCAAACTCGCCGGCCATGGCCTGGGCGAGGCCGCTCATGGACCCGGTGGTATCCAGCAAGAAGGCGACGTCGGCGATGCGGTACTCGACCGGGAACTCCAGGTCCACGGCCACGTCTTCGCCCTCGTTCACCGTCACGCAGAAGCCGTCGTCAAAGCCCAGCCCCGACTGGCTTGCGCGGGCCAGGCCGGCGGGGTCGTTGCTCTCCACCCAGATCTCCCCGGCGAATTCCCCGGCGATGATGGGCTGGAAGGTGACAAAGACCGCCTCGGATTCACCGGGCATCAGCTCGAAGGGCAGATCGGGGGCCTGGTCGATGACAAAGCCCTCTCCCACAACGGTCATGCTGCTGACATCCAGGCGCGCAGTCCCCACATTGGCCAGGGTCAGCTCGACCGAGTCGCGGCAGTAGATGGGCAGGGACTCGAAGTCATGGGTGGGCGGGGTGATCTGCAAGCGCGGGCTGCCCGCCGTGGCCAGCAGCTCCACCTGCACCTCGGCCTCGTCGGGGTCGTTGCTGAGCACATAGGCGCGCGAGCTGTCGTCCACGGTGGTGGGGGTGTAGATCACATCCACGTTGATGGTGCCGCCCGGATCGATGGGAATGGGGAATCCGTCGGCCAAGATGGCGAAGGCGCCGACATCACCCAGGTTGATGCCGTCGATGTCCAAGCGGGCATCGCCGTTGTTCTGGATGGTCAAGGAGCGCGCCTCGCTGCTGCCGAAGGGCACCATGTCCCAGACCAGCTGTTGGGGCGTCACGACGATGTCGGGGGCGGCGCTGTTGTCACCGGCCCCTTTCACGAAGCCCTGGTCGTTGCCGCAGCCGGCGCCGCCAAGGAGCAAGGCGAGACCGAGGGTCAGGCCAGCCTGAAAACGAGGGAACATGGGGCCTCCGCGACATCCGCACTGCGAGGCTACCCGGCCCCGGGGCCATCCGCCACGACCCGGTCACCGCCCGCCACCCATCCAACGCGCCCGGGCCCTGCCCGATGGCCCGCAGACGGCATAAGGGGGCCTCCCCACCACCGCGCCCGGGAGGCCCATGTTCCGCGGAAAGGTCCAGCGCATCCACTTCGTCGGCATCGGTGGCGCCGGGATGAGCGGCATCGCGGAGGTGCTGCTCACCATGGGCTACCAGGTGAGCGGCTCCGACCTCAAAGAGGGCGGCACCGTCACCCGCCTGCGCAGCATGGGGGGCGACATCCGGATCGGCCACGCCGCCGCCCATGTGCAGGGCGCGGATGTGGTGGTGCGCAGCACCGCCGTGCCGGCCACCAACCCCGAGATCATCGCCGCAGAATCCGCCAAGATCCCCGTGATTCCTCGGGCCGAAATGCTCGGCGAGCTGATGCGCATGAAGTATGGCGTGGCCGTGGCCGGCACCCACGGCAAGACCACCACCACCAGCATGTTGGCGCGCTGCCTGCACCAGGGTGGCCTGGACCCCACCATCGTCATCGGCGGCAAGCTCGACGCCATCGGCAGCTCGGCCCGCCTGGGCCAGGGCGACTTCCTGGTGGCCGAGGCCGACGAGAGCGACGGCAGCTTCTTGCGCCTGGACCCCACCGTCGCCGTGATCACCAACATCGATCCGGAACATATGGAATATTGGGGCACCCTGGACGCCCTGCTGGACGGCTTCGCAGAATTCGCCAACAAGGTGCCCTTCTTTGGCTTTGCGACCCTCTGCCTGGACCACCCCAACGTCCAGCGCCTGATCCCGCGCCTCAACCGCCGCTTCATCACCTATGGCATGACCCCCCAGGCAGACATCCACGCGGTAGAACTCCGTTTCGATGGGGTGTCCTCCCGATTCAGCGTGCGGCGCGACCGCGAGCACCTGGGCGAGGTTCACCTGCACATGCCGGGGGAACACAACATCTCCAACGCGCTGGCCGCCATCGCCACCGGGCTGGAGCTGGGCATCCCCTTCGAGCGCCTGCAGGCCGGCCTGGAGCGCTTCACCGGTGTGGACCGCCGCTTCTCCATGCGGGCCGAGATCAGGCTCGATGACAATGAAGCGCCTGTCAGTATTGTCGATGATTATGGCCACCACCCCACCGAGATCGCCGCCACCCTACGGGGGGCGCGCCTGGCCTGGCCCCGACGCCGCCTGCATGCGGTCTTCCAACCCCACCGCTACAGCCGCGTACGCGACCTCTTCGAAGACTTCGCGGTCTGCTTCCACGAGGCCGAACACGTCGTGGTCTGCCCGATCTACCGCGCCGGCGAGAAGCCCATCGAAGGCCTGGACCACGCCAGCCTGGGCGCGGCCATCCGCGACCATGGCCACCGCTGGGTGGATGTGGTGGACGACCTGGACGCCGCCTCGGCCCTGCTGGCCGGCTGCGTCTCGTCCGGCGACGTCGTGATCACGCTGGGCGCCGGCGATGTCAACCAGGTCTGCAGCAGCCTGGCCGAGGCCCTCCGTGAGCGTTGACCTGCTGCGCGGCGAGCTGGGCGAGGTCCCGGGCCTGCGCCTGCGGCCCGATGAGCCCATGGCCCAACACACCCCCCTGCGGGTGGGAGGTCCGGCCGAACTCTGGGCCGTGGCCGAGGACATCGACGCCTTGCGCCTGGGCATCAAGGCCGCGCGGCGCCACCGCATCCCCTGGCGCCTGCACTGGCCCTTTCAGGACTGGATCGTGCGCGATGGCGTGCTCGCCGGCCTGACGGTGCGCCCGGGCCGCGCCTTTGAAGGCATCGAGAGGCTGGCCCTGGACCGCATCCGGATCCACGCCGCCAGCCCCTGGTCCAGCCTCGCAGGGCTGGGATCCGGCTGGTGGGACGAGCTCAGCCGCTGGCCGGGCTGCCCTGGCGGCCTGCTCGCCGAGGGCCAGCAGGCCCGCCTGACCGGGATGTGCCGCGAGATCGCCTGGTACCGCGCCCGGGGCACGGATCGCCTCGACGTCGAAGAGGGCCAGACCCCGCCGGCCCAGCCCCGGCGCGAGCGCGCCTTGATCGCCTCCCAGATCATGACCACGCCGGTGCGCCTGATTCGCCAGGACACCACCCTGCTGCAGGCCTGGCAGATCCTTCAGGCCGCCCGCTTCCGCCACCTGCCGGTGGTGAACGAAGGCGGCTTCCTGGTGGGCATTCTCAGCGAGCGCGACCTGCTGCGCGAGGCCGGCACCCCCGATCACCACCCCTTGCAGCCGGTGGCGGGTAGACCCGTCTCCGAGATCATGCGCACCCGGGTCTTCACTGCCCGGCCCGAGGCCCCCATCCGCGATCTCGCTCGCCTGATGATCGCTGAGAATATCGGCGCTGTGCCCATCTTCGACCAGGGCCCAGGGCTGGACGGCATCGTCACCCGCGGCGATGTCATGCGCACGCTGGTGCACGAGGCGCCCCTGGAACTCTGGATCTGAGACCGGGGGAGGCTACAGGACCCTGCTGCCGCATGCTCCTGGAGCCCCCATGAAGCCGATGCTCGCCGTCCTCCTCTGTG
>JAGYJW010000130.1 GCA_018401435.1 Deltaproteobacteria bacterium
GGCCGCCGACGCCAAGGGCGCCCCCTTTGCGGCCCGGGCCCGAGCCCTGGCCGCGAGCGTGCCCGCCCAGGGTGAGCGCCCGCCACCCTTGCCCGATGTGGTGGTGCTTCTCACCCGCGAGCTGGAGCTCTACGACGACATGAAGGCGGGGGGCGTGGACGTCACCGCCGTTGAAACCGAGCTTTCTCGGCTTCTCCTGGCGCGTTGATCCGACCAATCGTATTGAGTGGCTAAGGTCCGTCTCCCCCGCTGCCGATCCAGGGGGCATGAAGACCACGCTCCCCCTGCTCGCCCTGGTTCTCCTACCCTCCATCGCCACGGCCGCGGTCGCGACGAAGGACCGGACCGGACCGCAACGCCCCGAAGAAATTCGGCTGCCCTATGACCCGACCGTGCCGGACCGACACGCCGACATCGCCGAGGAGGCCGAGGCGCTGCTGCGCCACTATGACGCGGCCACCCGGATCGCGGTCATCGGGCAGGTGCTCACCACCCGCGAGAGCGGCCCCATGGAGCCCCCGCACACCGTCGTGACCATGCTGGTCGAACGGCAGGTGCGGGGGGAGGCCGACATGCTGCTGGAGTTCCGCGTGGACCCGCCCAGCTCGGATCCGCAGGCGCCCCCGCCCCAATTCATCACCGGCTACCAGGTGATGGCCCTGGTGGACAAGAGCGGCTGGCTGGTCGATGGCAACGCCCTCTACGCCATCGAAGGGGGCTGGGCCTGGCGCAATCGCCGTCCCGACATCTTCCTCAAGCCCAGCGTGGACCGCGACTGGGTGGGTGGAATGGACCCCCACGACTACTATGTCGCCTTGAAGATGGAGGAGGTCACCACGAGCCTGGAAGGCAAGCAGCGCCTGCGGCGGGGCACCCGCTGACCCGAGCGATTCTGGCTGCGTTAGGGCGCTCGCAGGGAGCCCAAGCCGGGTCCACCCGGAGCACCTCGCCTTGCCCTCCATCGAGCCCGCCCCTGCCTCCTCGGAGGGCCCATTCCAACAGGTCTTGCGTTGGCTCGGCATTCTGCAGCCGATGCAGCCGGCACCCTCGCGGGCGGCGCGGCCAGCCCGGCGCCCGCCCCAGCCTGTGGACCTCGCCACCCACCCGGCGGTCGCGGTGCTCACGCCGCCGTCGGTGGATCCGGGTGAGGTTCGGGCCTTCCTGGTGCGGGCCCTCTTTGAGGTGCGCGATGGAACCCAGGACCCCGGCGATCTCGCCCTGATCGACCGCCTGCTGCGTGCGCTCGGCTCCGAGACCCTGGCGCTGCCCGTCTTTCCCGATGTGGCCAACCGGCTGGATCGGCTGCTGCGGAGCGGTCAGCCCAGCATCACCGAGGTCGCTGCGATCGTGCGCCGCGAGCCCGATCTCGTGCGGCGCGTCTGGCTGGAGGCCAGCTCGGCGTCCTACGCCCGCGGCGTCACCAGCCTCGATCACGCCATCGCCCGAATCGGCTTTGACGCCTTGTGGCGCATCTCCATGACCGCCTGCTTCTATGGGCCGGTCTTTCGGGTGCCCGGCTATGAGGTCGCCCTTCAGCGTCTGCGCGCCCAAGGCGTCGCCACCGCCGAGGTTGCGGGCTGGCTGGCCGACGACAGCCGCGGCGACGCCTACCTGGCCGGCCTGCTGCACCCTTCTGGCGCCCTGCTGGTCTTTCGGGCCGCGGTGGCACCCCGCAACCAGCCCGCCCCCCAAGCCCATACGGTGCTGCGCCTGGCCCGGCAGCTGGAGGCCGGCCTTGCGATCCTGGTGGGCGACACCTGGGGGCTGGGCCTGACGGTGATCGGCGCCATGGGCTTCTATCCTGATCCAGCCCTGGCCCCCCGCGAGAGCCGCGGTGCCGCGACGGTTCTGCAGATCGCCCGACTGGCAGTCCTGGCGGTGGAGGACGCCCAGGCGGGCCACGGTGGACAGGCCTTGCACCAGCTGGAGCAGGCCGGCAGCTACCTCTTCGACGCTCGCCGCACCTTGGAGCGGGCGAACCTGGCCCTCGCCGAGGCCCGGCGCCTGGGCTGAGCGCCGCTCAGCCGTCGGCGGCCTCGGGTGCCGCAGCCCGATGCAAGGTGTCCATGACCTCGCTGGCCCGATCCAGCGCCCGCAGCGGATCAAAGCCAAGCTCGCTGATTTCGGCCGTGGGGTCCACCGCGCCCAGGTTGGCCCCGGCCCGGGACAGCTCGGTCGCGTGGGCGGCGATGGTGGCCGCCCGCACGGTGCGCGCCAGGCGCTGATCGCCGCAGGCCACAAGCCACGCCCGGTCGAAATCGTGCGGACGCTCGAAGAGCGGGGCATCACGGTGGCCCCGGCCCAGGTCTCCATCCTGCTGAAGAAGATGGGC
>JAGYJW010000131.1 GCA_018401435.1 Deltaproteobacteria bacterium
CAGGGCGATCGCATCTAATCGCCGAGGATCTTCAATAGGTATCGATGATCCCAGCCCGCACGCAGCCTCTTGGTCTTGATGCCCCGCTTGGAGGAGGTCTCCTGCTTGAGGAGGTTGAGTGCGATGCTGCGGACCGTCGCGAGGTTCTCGGCTGCATGGCCCTTCCTCGCTCTGGCCTCGTCCTCTCGGAAGGCGATGTCGAGCACCCAGTGCAGTCCGTTCTCGATCTGCCAGTGCGCCCGGACGATGCGCGCGGCCTCTTGGGCGGCGAGGTCGGGGATGCTGGAGAGGAAGTAGCGCCGGTGGACCGAGGTGTCCTTGCCGAGGGCCGTGCGGTGGGCTTCGACGCAGGCGAGGCTCTTCATGCCCGCCCAGTCTTCGGACTCCGGCAGCCAGTCGAGCTCGCTCGATGTCCAGACCTTCCGCACCTCGTCGCGGTCGTGGGCCTGGGTGGACTCCTCGTGGAAGTCGTGCTGGATGCCGTCGAAGTCCGTGAGGACGCCGTCCTCGAAGAAGCCCTGAACCTCCTGGTGCAGCGTCGGGTGGTTGTCCTTGAGCGCGAGAACGTAGTCAGCCTCCGCCTTGATGATGACGGCCGCGATGGACTTCTGGCAGCCCATCGCGTCGATGGTGACGATGCAGCCCTTCAACTCGAGGGCCGCCACGAGCTCGGGGATGGCGGTGATCTCGTTGGACTTCTCGCTCGTCGGTACCTGCCCGAGCACCAGCCGGTTCGCCGTGGCCCAGGCGTTGACCAGGTGGATGGGGCCTCGGTTGCTCGCCCCGTCCTTGCTCCGACGAACGGTCTTGCCGTCGATGGCGACCACTTCGTCGTCCACCAGCTCGGCGACTGTCCCCACCCACCGCATGAAGCTGGCAGAGAAAGCCTCGGGGCTCAGCATCGAGAAGACACGCCCGATGGTGTCGTGCGACGGGATGCCGTTCGGAAGGTCCAGGATCTTGCGGAGCCACTCCTCCTTGGCCTTCCCGAAGTCCTCGATCTGCACGAATCCATCGGCACCACAGATGACCGCCAGAACGCTCAGGACCAAGATGTCCCGCAGCGAGTGGCGCCGTGTGCGCGCCATGCGCGGGTCGGGGATGTCGTCGAAGGACTCCAGGAGGGTCGGCATGCAGATCTGTCCTGATCCCCACCGATGCGGGGCTTTGGGTGATCTGCCCGCCCTATCGCGCTGGCCCCGTCAAGATGCGATTGCCCTGGGCATGGCCCTGCGGACAGGCGACGATGCGGTTCTGGTCGTCGTAAACGAACTGGTCCCGGCTCGTAGGCTGGAGGGGTCTTATCGCCACCGCCTTCGTCCTTCCCCGGCTCGACCACCTTCAACTGCTCCTGCACGAGACGCACGATCAGCTCGAAGCTCTCCCACGACGAGACATCGTCGTCGTCGCGGAAGCGCAGCCACACCTCCACCAGCCACTCCGCCAGCGTCTGAAGCAGCGATGCCGGCCCGTTGTCGCCAAACCAGCCGCGCTTCTCGGCCCGCTCCGCTGACCACGCCCGCAGCGACTCCGACAGCGTGCCGAAGGCGTCCTCTCGGTTGCGCTGCAGATCTCGAAGGAAGAGCTCGAGCGTGCGGCCGAACAGGCCGGTGCGGCCCCGACGACAGATATTCGACACCACGAAGGTCGAGTCCATCCGCTGAAGCTCCGTGCTGAGCCGCAGGTCTTCGATCTGGGCGTCACGGAGATGCTCGAAGAGCCGGTGAAGCAGCTGCATCTCAGGGTCGAGCCGGACCAGGCGGCTGCGGAAGTCCACCAGCGACCGCCGAGACAAGTAGGACTCGCCCGGCTCCAGCCCCAGCGCGAACTGCCACCGGGCGTCGAAGCTCAGCGCGTCGAGCGCATGCTGGTCCGACAGGTCGAACATCTCCTGGAGAAGGCAGATCCCGAGACGGCGCGCGATGGACCAGCTCGGTCGACCCTTCTCCGACGCGTACAGCGCGGCAAAGTCCGACTCGCAGGCCAGCAGGATGGGAAAGACCCGCTCATGGAACACACTCGCCCAGCTGGCGCGAAGCCGCTCCCTCGCTTCTTCCGGAAGCCCGTGCCCTGCAGGCAAGAGGGCCACCTGTCGATCGGTCGGTCGGTAGATATTCTCTGATCACATGCCCGGGGTCTGTGGTCGACTTTCTTCTCAGGAATCAACATGCGACACCTGGCACCTTTAACAACTGTAAACATGCGACACCTGGCACCTTTATGGCACCTCAGGCTTGCTCAGTAGTCCCTCCGGCCCAC
>JAGYJW010000132.1 GCA_018401435.1 Deltaproteobacteria bacterium
CGCCTGGGCCTGGGCGCGCGGCCCCGCGACCGCTGGTCGCCCTGGGCTTATGTGGGTGTGGAACTCGAGAATGAGGGCGACGAGCCCATCACCGTCGTGGTGAGCGGGGGGGTGACCGACGCCGATGGCCAGCCCGCGCCCGCCTTCGCACCCCATCTTCGGGAAGGCAGCGCGACCGATGGAGCGGTCAGCGCCTTGCTTCAGGTGCCCGCCCGCGGTCGGGCCCGCGCCGCCTTGCCCCTCTTCGCCGACGACGCACTGCTGGACGCCGACGCCGCTGCGGAAGGCCGCTGGATGCGCTGGATCACGGTCACGCCGCTGGGGGCCAGCGCCCCCCTCTACCGGGAGCAGGTCCCCCTGACGGTCAGCCGGGGCAGCACCGCCGCCGCCCTGGGCCTCCTGGGCACCCTGCTGGCGGCGGTCCTGGGCGGCGGGCTGCTGCTGGTCCGGGGCCGACGGTGGCTGGTCGAGATCCCCACCAGCGGCTTGATGACCATCGCCCTCTTCGGGTCGATGACCTTCATGGTGAGCGCGGCGGGACGCCTGCTCTCCACCGTGGTGAGCGGCCTGCTCGGCCCCTTCTCGGTGCTGCTCACCTCCCTGGTGGACGACCTCTTTCGCTATGCGCTGATGGCCACCCTGCTCAGCCTGCTGCCGCGGGTGGGCACGGCCAGCCTGGCGCTGGTCACCAGCTGGCTGCTGGGTGGGCTGGTCTTTGGCAGCTTCGGGCCCGGCGATCTGCTGTCCTTGGGCAGCCAGATTGGATTTGCAGAGACCTGCCTGTGGTTGGCGGGCATCACCCGCGGTCGGGGCTGGCTCTCCGAGTCTGCACGCCGACGCTGGCTTCGGTTGAGCTTGGGCTTCGGTTCAGCGAATCTACTGGGGACCGCCAGCTCGCTGGTTCTGCAGATGGTGCTGTATCGGCTTTATTTCGCGGATTGGTTCGTGGCCCTGCTCCTGGCGGGACCGGGTGCGGCCTATGTTGGGTTGGCCTGCGCCTTCGCCGTCCCATTCGCAGACTCCATGCGACAGGTGCAGCGATGATTCGTCTCTGCAACCTGTCCTACACCTACCCAACGGCGCAGCACCCCTCCTTGCTGCGGGCCAGCCTCACCGTGGCGCCGGGAGAGCTTGTGCTGCTGACCGGCCCCACGGGCTGCGGCAAGAGCACCTTGCTGCGGGTGGCCGCGGGCCTGGCGGGCCGCCATGGCCAGGGCCGCCTGGAGGGAGAGCTGTGGCTGGGTGACGCCTCCCCCGCGGACCTGGCCCCCAGCGAGCGGGTGCGCCGGCTGGGCTTTGTGGCCCAGGTGCCCGGAGATCAGCTGGTTGCGGGCACGGTGGGGGATGAGCTGGCATTCGCCATGGAGAGCGCGGGCCTGCCGGGCCCCGACATGGACGCCCGCAGCCGGGCGCTGCTGGCCCAGGTCGGCCTGGACCTCGACCTGGACCGCGACCCGAAGCGCCTCTCCGGGGGACAGACCCAGCGCCTGGTGGTGGCCGCCGCCCTGTCTGCGGGTGCGGGCGCGCTGCTGCTGGACGAGCCCCTGGCCCAGCTCGATCCCGCCGCGGCCCAGGCCTTGCTGCACAGCTTGCGGCGCCTGGCCGATGGGGGCACCGCCGTGCTGCTGGTGGAGCACCGCGTGGCCGCCTGCCTGCCCTTTGTGGACCGGGTGCGGGAGATGGCGGAGGGGCGCCTGCTGCCCGAGCGGGCCACCCACGCGGTGGCCCGGGAGGCTGCGGCGCAGGCCGAGGCCGCGCTGGGGAGTCCCCCGCCCGGCAGGGCCCCCGGGGGCGCCCGCATTGACGTGCAGCAGCTGCGTTTCCGCTACCCGGGTTCCACCGAAGACGCGCTCCAGGACATCCATCTGCGCCTGCATGCGGGCGAGCGGGTGGCCCTGGTGGGGGCCAATGGCGCCGGCAAGAGCACCCTGCTCGGCTGCTTGTCGGGGGCCTTGCGCCCCGAGGGCCTCAAGCAGCCGGACAGCCTGGTCGCCGTGCCCCAGGATCCCGATCTGGCGCTCTTCTGCGAGAGTGTCCG
>JAGYJW010000133.1 GCA_018401435.1 Deltaproteobacteria bacterium
ATTGGGTCGACCCGGCTGAGCCCACCCCGGTGGCCTTGCCCGCCGCCCAGCGGGTGGGGGGCAGCGGCCCCGCCTACTTCCTGGTGGACAAGCCCGAAGCCAGCCAGTCCGTGCTGCGGGTCCTGCTTCCCGGGTGGACCGCCGACCAGCCCGAGGCGGTGCCCGGCAGCCTCGCGGTGGTGGTGCTCGGCGGCACCTTCACCAGCCGCCTGAACCGCCTGCTGCGCGAAGAGAAGGGCTACACCTATGGCGCGGGGGCCCGCAGCCTGGACGCCCCGGGCTTTGGGGTGATCGTGGCCAGCACCAATGTGCAGCGCGACGTGACCGGTCCGGCCCTGGTGGACCTGCTGGCCGAGCTCAAGAAGCTGCCCGCCGGCATCACCGACGACGAGCTGCGCAAAGCCCAGGGCGCGCGCCGCACCGAGATGGTCGAAGCCATGTCCACCCGCTCCAGCCTGGCGGACAGCTTGCTCAACCTGGTCGAGAGACGCCTGCCCCCCGATGGCCTGCAGCGCGAGCTGGAGGCCCTGTCCGCGGCCACTTCAGCGACAGTGGGGGCCACCCTGGCCCGACCCACGCTGGATCGCGCCATTGTCGTGGTCAGCGGCGATCTCTCCAAGATCCAGGCCCCCCTGTCCGCCGCCGTGCCCGGCCCATGGACGGTGGTGCAGCCCCCCCGGTAGTCCAGCGCGGAGCCCCAAATGTCCGAGGAAGCCGGCCTGATTCCTGGCGTGCCGCACCCGGTGCGGGGACAGCAGCTGCGGCTGCTGCTGACGCGCCCCCAGCCCCTGCGCCCCGAGGAGCACCGCGCCCTGGCCACCCTCGCGGCCAGCGCGGTGAACCGGGGATGGCGCAGCGTGGCCAGCCTGCGGGTGATGGCCCTGGACGGGCCCGCGGGCGAGGTGGCCGCGGCCTTCCTCACCTATGGCGACCCCGACCTCGATCTCGTCGAATTGCCCCAGGTGCTCGCCCTGCTCGACGATCTGGAGCAGCAGGTTCCCGGCTGCGGGCTCAGCCTGCACGATCCTGCCGCGCTCTTGGGCAGGTTGAATGGCCGCTTTGCGCTTCCCAGCACCGATGGCAGCCCGCTGCAGGCCCTCCCGGCCCTGGACCCGGCCTGGCGCCCCGACCCCCGCGAGATCCTGCTGCCCCCCGCCGATCTCCCCGAGCCCGCGCCTGCCGATGCTGCGGCGGCGCCGCGCACGGAGGGGGAGCTGGCCGACCTGCTCCAGGTGATCGCCCGGGTGGGGCCCCAGCGGGGGCTGCTGCGCGCAGGGGCCGCGCCCGGCGTGCGCCACCTGGGTCGCCTGGAGGCCCTGGCCAGCGCGGGGGTGCTGGGCGGCGCCGCGGCGTCCCTGCTCGCCGATCTGGCCCGCCGGGAGCTGGTGGAGGGCGACTCCCTGGAGGATATCGCCGAGCGCCTGATCGAGACGGGCGACCGCACCGAGCGGGCGGCCGCCCGGGACCTGATGGCGGTGCTGCGGCGCTCGACCGTGGCCGAAAAGACCGACCCCTGGGTCGAACCCGCCCCCGGGGCCGTCACCTGGCCCCTGGTGGAGGCCCTGGGCGCCGACCTGCTGGCCCGGCCCTCCTTGGACGCGGGCGGAGACAGCGAGGGGCCCCAGTGGGAGGACGACCTGCTCGGGGATGACCTGCTGCTGCTGGACCCCGACACCGAGGTGCCCGAGAGCCCCATCGGCCAGGCCATCCGGTCCTTGCCCGACGCCCACCGCATGGAGGCCGCGCGGGGGCTGATCGGCCAGCCCGACTTCGCCCGCCTGGCCCTGGGCGCCCTGTCGGGCTCGGACCCGGCGGCGGCGGGGGCCTGCCTGCTGCTCAGCCAGCAGATCTGGCCGCCCAACGCCATTCCGGGGCTGCTGGCCGCCTTGGGGCGGGTCGCGGCGTCGGACCGCTCCTGGCCCGTGCGGG
>JAGYJW010000134.1 GCA_018401435.1 Deltaproteobacteria bacterium
TCGTAGGTAACCTCGCATTTAAGATATAATCAAACTAAGTTACCACCTTCGGCATTGCTCAATGCAAAGTGCAGCGATCACCGGTAACTCGCCTCTCTACCATTACTGAACTGATGTTAGGTAGTTTTTTTCTGATGCGGTCCCGTATAAAAACAGTCAGGTTCTCTAATGTCGCGGGCCCTAATCCGTCGACATCATCAAGAAATTGATGGTCCAGCATCTTTCTAACGTGTTCAATTTCATCGCGAAGTACCGTTATATCAACAACCATTCCAGTCTTTTTATCGGGCGTGCCTGTCAAAGTCACCTCTGCTTCGTATGTGTGGCCGTGAATACGCTTGCTTCCCTCCCGTTCGTGCTCACGGTCGAGTGTATGTGCGGCTTCAAAATAGAATCGCTGCGACAAGCTAAAGACATCCATATGCGGTCACCTTATTCCTAATAACTTATGCGTTTGTATAGACAGTCGCCAGTTGGGATTCTCTTGACAAAAATTAATAACGGCTTTCGTGTGTTGTTGAGCATCTGGTCCGTCAAGTGGTTGCAAGTAGAAGAAATCAAAATTTGATCCCTCTACATGCTCTGGCGTTACCCCAGTTTGTGGAAAGACAAGTTTCATCTCGTTTCCTGTCTTGACCTTCCATGTGCTTATAGACTTCGGACTAACCGTGAGCCAGTCAATTCCGAAAGGGGGGTCTAATGTCCCGTTGGTCTCAACGGCGATCTCGAAGTCTCTAGCATGTAAAGCATCAATTAACTCAGAATCCACTTGTAACAGAGGTTCCCCACCGGTCAGCACAACGTACTTATTCTTCTTATTCGCCGGCCATTGCTGGTTAATAGCAGAAGCAAGATCGCTTGCAGTGGAATACTTACCTCCAAGGGTGCCGTCGACTCCGACAAAGTCGGTGTCACAGAAATTACAAATTGCATTGGAACGGTCTTCCTCTTTGCCTGACCAAAGATTGCAACCTGAAAATCGACAGAAGACTGCCGTCCGTCCGGCCCTCATTCCCTCGCCTTGAAGAGTCAGAAAGATTTCTTTAACGCTGTAGGTCATAGTTGTTTTGCACCCAAGTACTTTTGATAACCCTCTCGTCTGAGGCCACAAGCGGGACAATCCCCACAACCAAAGCCCCATTCATGTAGGGCACTTCGATCACCTAAGTAGCATGTGTGCGTGTCACGTATCATTAAATCAACCAACTTGGCACCACCAATACCCTGCGCCAATTGCCATGTCTGGGATTTATCCAACCACATCAAGGGGGTTTCGATGACAAAACGACTATCCATCCCCAAGTTCAAGCTCACTTGAAGCGACTTTAAAGTGTCGTCGCGACAATCTGGGTATCCTGAGAAGTCTGTCTCGCACATCCCACCTACAAGATGCTTGAGATCTCTGCGGTAGGCCACGGCAGATGCCATAGTAAAAAAAAGCAGGTTTCGCCCCGGAACGAAAGTATTTGGGAGACCTGAAGTACTGAACTCAATTTTTCTACTATCAGTGAGCGCGGTTGAACTAATGTCTCCTAAAACTGAGAGATCAATTAAATGGTCGGCACCTAGTCGTTGATTCCAAGATGAGTTTAATGTTCGAACACCAGTTATAAACTCTTGTCGAATATCTAGTTCAATTCGATGCCTTTGTTTGTAGTCAAAGCCAATAGTTTCCACTTGATCGAAACGTTCTAGAGCCCAAGCTAAGCACGTCGCTGAGTCTTGACCCCCCGAAAACAATACCAAGGCTGTATTCCCCATCGCTACGCTACTTTTATTGATAGGTTTTTGCGCATCTTCCTTAGTTCTGCTTTCATTCTTGAAACAAGGTGCCTCGTGAGTAGATC
>JAGYJW010000135.1 GCA_018401435.1 Deltaproteobacteria bacterium
TGTATTGGCCCAGCGTGAATCCGACTCTCGGGTGGTGGGTGTAACAAACCGGGGGAGGGCTGGCGAGGGGTTGTCGACACGCTTGCCTCAGTGGTTGGCTGCACGCCCGCTCCAAGGGGCTCTCGTGGCGCGTAGCGCCCTACCTTCTCAACCTTCCGGGTAGACCCCTTAGTGGCTCCTCGGGGGCGCTATGGACGGCACCGGGCCTATGGACAACCCATCAGCCGTTGTTGGGGCTGCCCACGTCACCCAGGGTTGCCCACAGCCCCTTGGACAACCCCTGCGACCACCATTGCAGGGCCGCAGCGGCTGTCGGGGGTTGCCCACGCCGCCCACAGCGCTGCGGCGACGATTGAGATTGAGGATCCGGTTGTCCCGGTCAAGGGGCAGCCGGCATGCGGGCGGAAGGGGGTGCTCAGCCGGGACTGGGCTGCGGCTCTGGGGCCAGGGGGGGCGGCGTTGTCGATGGGGCCTGTCGTGCGGCCTGGCGGTGCTGTGCGCGAAGGTCGCGTGCGGCTTCGAGCCTGCGGTCGCGCTCGGCGTGGATGGCCTTCTGGCGGCCCTGGAGGAAGTCGTAGGGGGTGATGTAGCCGATGGCACTGTGAAGACGGCTGGTGTTGTAGTGCTCGACGAAGTTGGTGACGAGGCGTCGGGCCTCGTCCAGGGTGGAGGGCGGCGAGACGCGGATCGCGTCGCCCTTGATGGTTCTATGGTAGCGCTCGATCTTGCCGTTGGACTGCGGGTAGTAGGGCGAGGTCCTCACGTGGGTCATGCCGGTGAGCTTGATGAAGTCCTTGAAATCGCGGGCGATGAACTGCGGCCCGTTGTCGCTGATGATGCGTGGGGAGGCCTCTGGGTAGAGCTCACGGGCCTGCTGCAGGATGACCTGGACCTCCTTCTCGGTCATGGACTCGCGAATGTCCCAGTGGATGACCGCCCGGCTGCAGCCGTCGAGGACGGTGAAGAGATAGTAGAAGGTGCCGGAGATGTTGATGTAGGAGATGTCGATGTGCCAGTGTTCATGTGGCTTCAGGGGCTGATCGAAGCCGGTGCCCTTCTTCGAAGGCCGCTTGTTCCACCGGTCGATGACGCCGGCCTGGCTCAGGACCCTCCAGACCGTGGTGGGCGACGCGGCGACGATACCGATGTCGATCATCATGAAGGTGAGCCGGCGGTAGCCCTCCAGTGGATGCTTGGCTTGGAAGGCGAGGATCGCCTCGCGCTCCCACGGCTCGAGCCAGTGGTCTCGGGGGACCAGGCCGTTGTGCTCGTTGGCCTTGCCGTAGCGCTTCTGCCAGTCGTAGAACTTCCCGCGCTGGACGCCGATCCAGGTGATGAAGCGGGCGGCCGGGATCTCGGTGATCTCGGACAAGGTGCGCACGAAGTCGACGATGGAGTCCCGCGTGTCGGGCGGGACCCAACGATTGTTCAGGGCTCCCCAAGCGTTTTTTTTAGCGAGACGTACTCCTCGCTGATGGAGGCGATGACGCCATCCTTCTTGGTGAGCCTCGCCCTGAGCGCGTCCACTTCGCGCTCCAGGTCCTTCTCCCGCGAGCTGGTGGTGACCGCCGGCTGGAACGCGCCGGCGAGGTTCTCGAAGGCTTGCTTCTGCCAGTAGTAGAAGACGCTGGGTTGCAGGTCGTACTCGACGCAAAGATCTGAAATCGCTACCTTGTCCACGAAGTGGCGGCGGAGGATGGCGACCTTCTGGTCGGTGGTGAAGTTGCGGCGGGGTTTTCGGGGCACGGGCTCTCCTGGTTGCCGCTCTTTACGCGGCGGTGGGGAGAGTCAAGTTCCAGCTGGGGCGGTACA
>JAGYJW010000136.1 GCA_018401435.1 Deltaproteobacteria bacterium
GGCAGCCGCTGGGACCTGCCCGGCGGCCCGCTGGGCACGAGGCTGGTGGTCACCGACGGCGACGGGATGACCGACCCCGACCGCATCGACCCCCACAGCGGCATCCGCATCGCCCTGCACCGGAAGGACCCGGCAGGGGGTCTGCGGGTGCAAGAGCTGGCCCAGATGGCCCAGGCCGACCCCGATGGCGGCCCCTACCTGCTGTGGGCCGGCGACCTCGACGGCGACGGCGAGACGGACCTGCTCCTGGAGCTGGATGTCGAAGGCAACCGCAGCCGCACCCAGCTCCTGCTCAGCCGCCTGGCCGCCCCCGGCGACCTGGTCGCCCCCGCCGCGCAGCTCGACACCACCGGCTGCTGAGCCCCCGGCACGGCGCCACCCGGCAGCTTAGAAGCACCCGATGATCCGTTGGACCACCAAGGGTGCCGTGGCCACGCCCACCACCGTGCAGATCCGCGCCCAGCAGCCCCATGCCGGGCGGGTGCAAGCCGGCGCCCCAGCCCCCTCCCGCAGCCTGACCGAATCGGAATTGCGGGCGAATATCCTGCACTTCACAGCAGGATTGCGCGGCCCGCGGACGGCGCCCTGTTCGGGCCTGGTGCTGTCGGGAGCAGGGCTGCTGGCGCGGCCGGATCTGCCTGGCGCCCTGGCCCTGGGTCGACAGGAGGGCCTGCTGCGGGTGGTGCTGCACACCGACGCCGCCGACCTGCTGGGGGCGCCGGCGGACCTGCTGCAGGGCATCGACGGCCTGGCGCTCACCGTGCAGCCCGACGACGCGCTCTCGGGCGCCCTGGACGCCTTGGCAGACCACCCCGCGCGCGGCCGGCTGCAGCTCAACCTGGTGCTGTGGGACGACGCGCTGCCGCAGCTGGAAGGGGCCAGCCGCCGCCTCGTTGCCCTCGGGCCGGCGGGCCTGGGCTTCACCTTTCCCTTCCACCATGCCGGCCTCGACCCCGCCCGGGTCCCCTCCCCCCAGGAGGCGCTGCGGGCCCTGATGCCTGCCCTGGCCCACTTGCAGGCCCTCGGGCTGCCTTGCTGGGTGAAGGGGCTGCCCGCCTGCTTCCTGGGCCGGTATGCCCAGCGCATGCGCCGCACCCAGAACCGATGGTATGTGGACGCAGACCACCAGGGGGGGGCGGCCCTGCTCTTCCTGCCGGATCTGCTGGCCTTCCACAAAGACGACGGCTGCCGCTTCTGTGTGGCCGACGACCGCTGCGACGGCTTCTTCGGCGCCTGGCTGGCCCGGCCGGGTTGGCCCGCCCTGCGACCCTTCGATGACTGGCCCGACGACGCGGACGCGGATCAAGGGGCCTGAAGCAAGGCCCGCACCCGGGAGATCTGCTCGTCGGCAGCCTTTCGATGCCCCGCATCGTGGATGGCCGCCTGCTGAAGCTGCGCCAGCGCTGGATCGGCCTCGCCTTGCAGGAGGTGGGCCTGGGCCTTGTACCAATGCAAGGCGCGGGGCGGCTCCTGTCCTTCTGGCAGCTCGGCCTCGAGTTCGGCAAAGACCTTGAGGGCCTTGCTGCCCTCGTTGGCGCAAATGAAGGAGGCCCCTTCCAGCAAGAAGAGGCGCAGCTCTTTGGGCGCCCGCCCTCGGGCCGACCGGAAGCGACCCGCCGCGGTCTTGCAGTCGCCCCGGCTGAGGTCGGCCACGGCGAATTGCACCTCGCTGGGCAGATCCCCCAGGCGGGCGACCTCGGGCGGGCTGCGATCGGCCAGCTCGGCCAGACCGGCCACGGGGCCCCGCGAGACCGGGGACTCTGGCGCCCGGGCCAACCACAGGCCCAGGCCCACCAGCACCAGCACCGGCAG
>JAGYJW010000137.1 GCA_018401435.1 Deltaproteobacteria bacterium
CCGGGCTGGTGGCGGAGCTCCTGGCCGAACACACCCAGGTGCGCCAGGCCCAGCTCGCCGATCCGGTCGAGGCTGTGCGCGAGTCCTTGCCCCGCCGGGTGGGGCGGCCCTGGCCGGACTGCCTGGACTGGTTGGGCAGCCGGGGGGTGGCCACCAGCGCCCGACGGGCGATGGGCCTGGAACGGCAGTCCAGCCCCCATGCCCGCAGCGTCTTGCACCTGGGCCCGCGCGGTCTGCTCGAGGTCGGGGCGGTCGCGCGCCTGCTTCCCGGGGCGCGCATCCTCTTTGTGGAGCGCAACAGCTGGGACCAGGGGCTGTCCCTCTTCCGGCGACCGCTGCGGGGCCAGGGCCTTGAACACAGCGGCTCCTTTGAGGATATCGCCCGGGCGACCACGCGCCTGTCCGAGCTGTCCGCCCACTGGCGCCTCAACCTGCCCGACAGCCCCCTGCGGCTGAGCTTCGACGACCTGCTCTGCCGCCCCCAGGCCACCCTTCGGGCCCTGACCGACAGCCTGGGCCTGCAGGCCTTTGACGACGAGCACCCCATCTTCGATCGCATTCGGCCCGGCGGCCACCAGCGCTGGGCGCGCTATGCGCGCTGGCTGGGCCCCCTGGGGGAGCTGCCCGAGCGCCTTTGAGGGCCCGCAGGGCTCAGCGACCCGGGGCTTCCAGCCAGGCCCCCAGGTCTGTGGGGCCTTCGACTTCGCGGTGCAAGCACAGGTGCGGATCGTAGTCGCCGCGGGGCTGGCAATCGAAGCGGTCCGCGTCGGGCAGGGCCTCCACCAGGCCATCGGTCGTGAAATTGGGCACCTGGTAGTCGCCCACACCCACAAAGACGTGCACCGGCAGGTCAATGGCGGGGGCGACGGTCATCGGGTCGCCGGGATCCATGGTCCACTGGAAGAGGCCCAGAACCGGGTGCAGGCGGTCGATCTGCGCCCAGGCGGGCTCGGGCAGGTCCAGGGCCGCGCCCAGGATGGCCGCCGTGCTCAGGGTCTCGGGCTCTGGCGCCCCAAATAGGCCAAACAGGCTGGAGATGAGCGCGGGGTCGATGGTTTCGAGGAGTCCCGTATCCAGGAAGTAGTGGGTCAGCAGGCCGCCGCTGCCGCTGACAAAGGCAGCCTCCCAGCTGTCGGGGTGGATGCTCATGCCCAGGTTGGCTGTCACCGAGCCCAGGCTGTGGCCGCCGCGCCGCACCTGGTCGGTGTTCAGGGTGCCCGCCGGCAGCCCCTCGGGCACGGCCGCCGCATCCCCCTTCAGGTTCTTGAATTCGAGGGGCAGGGCGGGTTCGGGCATGCTGGCATGCACCGCGAGGCGGGCCACCGCGTTGAGCACGGCGGCGCGGTCGGGCAGGACCGGGGCCGAGTCGGCTTCGGCCAGCCGAAAGCGCGCGCCGGGGGCGCCGTGGCCGGGCATTGCGTCCTCGGCGGAGATCTCGATGAATGCTTCATCTTCGCGCAGGATGGCCCCACCGGTGCCCTCGGCGATCACCCGGCCGCCCGCCACGTGGATGCGCAGCTGGCTGCGGGCCACGGGGCCTGCGGGGGTGGCCAGGCAACGCTCGTCGGCCAGGACCAGGCGGGGCTCCTCCCAGGACCAGCGCAGGCGGTGGTCGCCGCCCTCGGCCAGGGCCGGGAAGCTGCAGCCCCATGGGGTGAGGAAGGCGGCGGCATCGACGCCATCGACCCCGCAGCGGCCGGCCTCGGCGCCAGGGGGAAAGGCGATCTCGCGGGGCAAGGCGCCGCCGCT
>JAGYJW010000138.1 GCA_018401435.1 Deltaproteobacteria bacterium
GAGGTGGAAGAGTGGGTTTTGAAATCGGACGGGGAGGGGAGGGGGTGGTCGGAGGCCGACCGGTGGGCGTCGTATCGGACCCGGCGTGGCCCGTGGGAGTGGGCGCAGCGTGCCGGGTGTGGATGGCGACCATACTCCGCCGCGATCGCCTACACAACCGTCAAGGCGATTTCGATGCAGAAGGCGCCTTGACCTACCTCAGCGCGCCACCAGCAGGCCCAGGTTGACCCCCCCCACCAGCCACTCCGTCGTGCGGCCCAGGAAGATGTCTTTGAGCGCGGCGTGCCCACGATGGCCGAGGGCCAGCACATCGCAGCCGGCGGCCAGGGCCTGGGCTGGCAAGGCGTCGCGGGCTTCGCCGGTGGCGTGTCGTGCATGCACCACAACGCCGGCCTCGGTCAGGCGCGCGAGGGCGGGGGCCAGCGGGTCGGGCTGGGGCGGGCTGGGCGCGATGTGCAAGGCCACCACCTCGAGCTCGACCAGCGAAGCCAGGCGCAGGCAGAGGGCGAGGGCGAGGTCGGCCCCCACGCTGCCGTCATAGGCGAGGGCCACCCGCCGGAGCTGAATGGCGCGGTCGGTGGTGATGAGCGTAGGAAAATGCCCGCGACGGAGGATGCGGTCCGCGGTGCCCCCCCCTTGGCCCGGGAAGCGCTGCTCGGTGTCGCCGCGGCTGCCCATCACCACCAGGTCGGCCGGGTTGCCATGCTTGACAATGCAGTCTACGACGGCACCCTGGTCAAGGGTGGCGGTCGCGCTCACCCCCGCGTGGGCGGCCCTGGCCAGCGCGGCGTCCAGCAGGGCCTGCCCCCGCGCGCGGTAGAGCGCGGCGACCTTCTGGGGGACGAGCACGGGCTCCAGCCCCAGCAGGGCCGACAGGTCCTCCACCAGGCGCCCCTGGATGGTGGTCACGTTCACGACATGAAGCAGGTGCAGGCTGACCGGCAGCCGCGCCCGCTGCGCAAGGTCGATCGCCGTGTCCAGGGCAGCCTGGCTCCACGTGGACTCATCGATGGGCACGAGCATGCGGGTGGTCATGGCGGGGCTCCCGGTGGGATCGAGGCGGGCGAGGGGTGTATCCTGCCCTCTGCCGGCCCGGGTCGGGGCGGCTGGAGCCCCCGCTGTCTGCTGTCCTGCACGAGAAGGCACCTGTCGCCGTGCCGGCCTGGCCCGCCCTGCTGGCGGTTCAGCTCACCCTCGCCCTGGCCTTTGTGGCCGTGGGGCTCACGCTCGCCCCGCCGCGGGCCCTGGACCCCGCCCCGCCCATCGAACAGCGCCTGCAGGCCCTGGACCTGCCTGCCTCCGAGGCCGCGGTGGGGGCGGCCCTGGCCCAGCTTGCGGTGCCCGGCCAGCTGGCGCCTGGGGACGAGGCCGCCGCCGAGGCTGCCCTGGAGGCCGCTGCGCAGGCGGCGGGCCTGAGCCTCGCGGGCCTGAGCTGGGCCAGCCCCCGGGTAGAAGGCGCGTCGACCCGCCTGCCCTTCAGCCTGCAGCTCCGGGGAGACCCCTATGGGCTGCCCATCTTGCTTTCGGGCCTGGCCCGGGGTCCGCTGGATCTGCGGGTGGAGGCCATCGACGCCATGTCGGCGGGAGGCCATGCCGCCAACCTGCGGGTGGACCTGAGCTTCAGCCGCCCGGTGGCGCCCCCCTTGGATTGGTTGGCCGGGCGCCTGTCGGTCGCGGCGCCGGGGGCGGCGGCCGCGGTGCCGG
>JAGYJW010000139.1 GCA_018401435.1 Deltaproteobacteria bacterium
GCCAGGGGGGACGTGCCCGAAGCCTTCGCCAGGCTTCAATGAGGCCCAGCCCTGGGGCTGGGAGGGGACTGGGCCTGGCGACCCGCGCGTGTCTGCGCGGGCTGGTGCTTCAATGAGGCCCAGCCCTGGGGCTGGGAGGGGACAGGGAAGGGTCCACGGGGCCCGGCCCCACCATCGCCGCTTCAATGAGGCCCAGCCCTGGGGCTGGGAGGGGACGATCACGCGCGGCTCCTCTCCTGGGCCGCTGAGGTGGCTTCAATGAGGCCCAGCCCTGGGGCTGGGAGGGGACGCGATCTCGCGGGTGGCGCACTGCGTCAGCCGCGACGAGCTTCAATGAGGCCCAGCCCTGGGGCTGGGAGGGGACAACTTGCGGCCGAGCGAGTAGCCCCTGTGCTCGCGCTTCAATGAGGCCCAGCCCTGGGGCTGGGAGGGGACACCGGCGGCGGGATTGGGATCACCCTGACGCCGATGCTTCAATGAGGCCCAGCCCTGGGGCTGGGAGGGGACCCATGTGAATCACAGGCCGCAAGACGACCTTGATTTGCTTCAATGAGGCCCAGCCCTGGGGCTGGGAGGGGACCGGGGGAGCCCGTGTAGATGCCGCCCAAGACGCCGGGCTTCAATGAGGCCCAGCCCTGGGGCTGGGAGGGGACCAGGCCCGCGCCGCCGACGACCTGAACCGGTGCGTGCTTCAATGAGGCCCAGCCCTGGGGCTGGGAGGGGACCGCTACAGGAGTGGGACTATGGCGATCGACACGCGCTGCTTCAATGAGGCCCAGCCCTGGGGCTGGGAGGGGACGGCGAACGTCTCGCTGAGGCGCGTCTCGAAGTCCGCGCTTCAATGAGGCCCAGCCCTGGGGCTGGGAGGGGACCTACAGGAGTGGGACTATGGCGATCGACACGTGTTGCTTCAATGAGGCCCAGCCCTGGGGCTGGGAGGGGACGAGACGACGTTGGGCGTCGTGCGGTCCACCACCTGCTTCAATGAGGCCCAGCCCTGGGGCTGGGAGGGGACGACCTGCAGAAGCAGAGCAGGGCCCGGTTGGGCGTGCTTCAATGAGGCCCAGCCCTGGGGCTGGGAGGGGACCTATAGGCCCGCCCGACCCGCTGCTGCCAGGAAGCGGCTTCAATGAGGCCCAGCCCTGGGGCTGGGAGGGGACCGTCGTCGCGACGGCTGACCAGGAGCGCCCCCGTCGGCTTCAATGAGGCCCAGCCCTGGGGCTGGGAGGGGACTGCATTCGCCGTAACCCCTGCGCTGGTGTCTCTGGGCGCTTCAATGAGGCCCAGCCCTGGGGCTGGGAGGGGACAGTAGAAGGACTCGTCGGCGAGGGGGGCGGCCACGGGGCTTCAATGAGGCCCAGCCCTGGGGCTGGGAGGGGACCTGCTCGGCGTGGGCGTGAAGGGCGAGATCGAGGCGCTTCAATGAGGCCCAGCCCTGGGGCTGGGAGGGGACTCCTCGACGCCAAGACCCTGCTCGGGATCGCGAAGCTTCAATGAGGCCCAGCCCTGGGGCTGGGAGGGGACTGGGTTTGTGAGGTCCACGAGGCACTGATTGGGAGGCTTCAATGAGGCCCAGCCCTGGGGCTGGGAGGGGACAGTGATCAACAGCGTGGCCCCTGGCGGGTTTAGCAGGCTTCAATGAGGCCCAGCCCTGGGGCTGGGAGGGGACCCAACGGCGGGCGTGCGGGTGCGC
>JAGYJW010000014.1 GCA_018401435.1 Deltaproteobacteria bacterium
CCCGCCATCGGGATGACCAGCTCCATGCCCACGACGATCTTGTTGGCGTTGCTGATGCGGTTGAAGCGCTGGATGTCGTCCACGGTGACGCCATGTCGGGCCGCGATCACGCCCAGCGTGTCTCCGCGCTGCACCTTGTAGCGCCGGTAGGACAGGCGCTCGCTCGGCGGCACCTTGTCCAGGGCGGCCAGGAAGGTCTCGCCTTTGTCCACCGGCACGCGGATCAGGTACTTGTCGCCATCGGGGGGCAAGGACCAGCGCCGCAGGTGGGGGTTGAGCTCCTGGAAGTCCTCCTGGCTGAGTCCCGCACAGCGGGCGAGCACGTCGATGCCGACATTGGGGCCCACCTCGACGGTGTCATAGGCCATGCGGTCCTGGTACTCGATGCCCGTGAAGCCATAGCGTTCGGGGTGCTTGCCGATGATGGCGGCTGCGATCAGCTTGGGGACGTAGTTGTCGGTCTCTTCGGGGAAGGCGTTGTTCTTCACCAGGGTCCAGAAGTCCTTGGTGCCGTGCCGGTCCACGGCGCGCTGCACACGGCTGGGCCCGCCGTTGTAGGCGGCCCAGGCCAGGTACCAGTGGCCGAACTTCTTGTTGAGGTAGCCCAGGAAGCGGATGGCGGCCTCGGTGGACATCTCCGGGTCGCGGCGGTCGTCCACCCACCAGTCCACCCGCATGCCCCACTCCGTGGCGGTGGGGGTGATGAACTGCCACAGGCCGACGGCGGCCGCGCGGCTATAGGCGTGGGTGGCATAGCCGGACTCGATCATGGACAGGTAGACCAGATCGCGGGGCATGCCGGCCGCGTCGAGCTTCTCGTACATCATGGGACGGTAGCGGGTGGAGCGCTCCAGCCAGCGGCTGTAGTATTTGCGGCCCGACCCGGTGAAGTACTTCATCCACCGGATGACGTCGTCGTTGACCACCACGGGGATGTCGAATTCCGAGGGGTCGATGCTGCGAAGGTGCAGCGGGTCGGCGTCGGTGGCCCCCACCGGGTCCTTGTAGAAGTCCACCGTGCCATCGCCGCTGCGCAGGCTGCCGATCAGGAATTCCCGCTCGGCGCTGCGCTCATCGTCCAGCTCTTCGCTGGGGGCGACGGCCTCGTCGGCCGGCACCGTGCCCTCGATCTGCTCGATATAATTCCAGAGGGACCCGTCCACAGGTTCGAGGGCGGGGGCGTCGGCGGCCTGCACCTCGGCCTCGGCCTGGGCCTTGGCGGCCTTGTCCCGCTTCAACAAGCCCTTGGCTGCGAGGGCAGGGGAGGGGAAGGCCAGCGCGAAGAGCAGCAGGGAGGCACGCATGATCGGAGCCCTCGGTGGGTTTCTCTTGACATGAGTAGTCCGCGGCTGGGTCTTTCGTCAAGGGCGGCCGGGTGCAGCGCCACCGTCGGGTACCGGGCCGACCGGGTGCATGAGCGCGGCCAAGGCGGCCGCCGGGTCTGGGGCCAGCCAGAGGCCCGCACCCACCGCCCAGCCCGCCACCCCGCACCTTTGCACGGCGGGCAGGCGATCCACCGTGATGCCGCCGATGGCGACCACGGGCTGGCGGGCCAGGCCCACCGCCTCGGCCAGGCCCTGCAGCCCACGCGGGGCGTAGCCGGTGTCCTTGGTCTCTGTGCCAAAGACCGGCCCGAAGCCCAGGTAGTCCACGTCCCGCGCGGCCAGGACCTGTGCTGGATCATGGGTGCTGAGGCCGATCAGGCAGCCGGGCCCCAAGCGGCGGCGCGCCCGGGCCGGGGGGCCATCGTCCTGTCCCAGGTGCAGACCGTGGGCCCGCACCCGGCTGGCCACGGCGAGGTTGTCGTTGACGATCAGGCGGGCGCCCGTCTGCAGGGCCGCCTGCATCAACGCGCTGGCCATCTGCAGAAGCTCTGCTTCGGTGGCTCCCTTCGCACGCAACTGTACGACGCCAACGCCCGCAAATATCAGGTGGCGCCCCAGAACCACCGGGTCACCAAAGCTTGCGTCTGCCATGCCATAGAGTCCATTGGGCAACATGTTCTTCCTTTCGAATACGGTATTTCGTCCGATATGGGCGAGGCGGTAATGGCGTTGAAATGGCGAAGACCGACGGTGCCAATATAGGGGCCGCGCGGTGTGAAGAGGTTTGTATGGAACGGCGGCCCTTGCGATTGCTGGTGCTCGAGCCGGACGCGCGTCTGGCGGCCTTGCTGCGTTCAACGCTGGAGCCCGAAGGCTTCGAGGTCACCGTCGCCGCAAGCCTCGCCCAGATGCGCTCCTTGCCGGCTGCCCTCGCATCGGATGTGGTGCTGGTGGACGAGGTGTTGGCGGCCTCCGATGGGGCGGCGGGGCTGCGCAGCCTCCTGCCGGACGTGCGGCCACCTGCTGCTCAGCGGCGGTTCGGGTGGCAGGCCGGATGCCTGGTGCCTGATGCACGATCTCGGTGCGCCGCCTTCCTCTGCGCAAGCCTTACTCGCTATTGGATCTTCCAACGGTGGTGCGTCGCCACGCGCCCCTTCCGGCCGAGTCCTCTGCCAGCCTCGCGCCTGCCAACGGGGGGGCGCACTGGCCGGTTGGCTGGCGGGGGCCAGCAGCCCCGCCGACGAGCAGTCCGGCGGCCCGCAACGCGCTGCTGTTGGGCCGCTTGTGGTCGCGGCGCTCCAGCGGGCGGCTGAGCCTCAGCCGGGCCGGACGCGCGGGCGATGGCATCGCCTTGTCCGTGGGCGGCGTCGAAGGCGCAGAGGCCTGGGAGCTGGTGCGCGCCGCACTAGCGGGCGAAGGCGCCCTGGTATTTGAGAGCGGCGGCTCGGTGGCGGGCGGTGACTGGGTGGGGCTCGGGGCCGCGCTGTTGGCCGGCATGACGCCCGATGGCCGGCGCCTGTCCGGCCACCGACTCGACGCCTTGCACCGCCGCTGTGACTCCTCCGCCCTGCTGGTCCTGCCCCTGCCCGCGGCCCTTCGCCGGCTGGTGGAGGCTGCGAATGCCTATACGCCCCTCGGCGTGCTGGAGCGGCAGCAGGGCCTGGGGCCTGAAGATGTGAGCGACGGCCTGGCCCGCCTGCTCGGGCTGGGCCTCATCGCCTTCCAGCAGCCCATTCCCCGTCCCACGGCGCAGTCCGCCCTGCCAGCTCCAGCGCCTGTGGCGGCCCCCCGGGCGCCGGAGCGGCTGGACAGCGACGCGCCCACCTTGACCGGCGCCAGCCCGCGCGCTGACGCTGGGCTGCGCTCTGACGCTGGGCTGCGCTCTGACGCTGGCCGCGCGCTGCCGCCGGGCTGCGCTCTGACGCTGGGCTGCGTGCTGCTGCTGGGCTGCCGTCGGCTTCGGGGGGCGGGCGGCCAGTCGCCCAAAGCCGCAGCCCGGACTCCACCGACTCCGACATCTCCCGGGCCAGCACCAGCTTGCGCCGGGGCAACACCGCGGTCCGCGCAGAGACCCTTCGGCGCCTTCAGGTCGAAAAGTCACGCCTGGTTGGCGTCTCGGGCTGGGTGGTGCTGGGGATCCCCGAGAACTCGCCCCCAGACCTCATCGCCCAGGCCGGCAGCCGCATGCGCCGTCGCTACCGGCACCTCGCCGCGCGACCGGATCTCGACCCCGAGTGCCGCCAGATCGCCCGGGAGATCGAGGGCATGGTGGACCGCGCTGAAGCGCTGCTCAGCCAGGGCGGCAGCGACTCGCTGCAAGGAGCGGGCGAGAGCCTGCTCGAGATCGGCAAGCGGCTGATCGCGGCCCGGGACTGGGTGCGGGCCGATCGCGCGCTGGCCCGGGCGGCCGAGCAGTCCTTGTCCAACCCCGAGGTGCTGGCCAATCACGGCTGGGCCCGCCTGAACAACCCCGAGCGGCCCGAGGCCGAGCGCCGATTGGAGGGCCGGGACCTGCTGCTGCTCACCGAACAGCTCGATCCCCGCTGCCTGACGGGCCAGCTCTACCTGGCTCGCTACTACGTGATGTGCGGCGATGCCAAGCGGGCGCTCATGCGGGCCGACCGGGCCCTGCGCATCGCGCCTGGCGACCCCGAGGCCCAGCTGCTGGTGCAGGAGTGCCGCAGCCTCGTCGGCTGAGGCCCCCGGCGGCCGTCCCAGCCCGCCCTCAGTAGGGCTCGCCGTCGTCAAAGCCGGGCTCGTCCATGGGCAGATCGTCGGGCAGCATCGGGTCGCCGTCGAGACCGTCGGGGCCGTTGGGATCGATGAAGTCTTCGAAGGGTTCGCCGGGGCCCATGCCGGGCGGCACGCGCAGGTTGCGGCCATTGCCCGCGGGGCCCATGAAGCCGGGCGGTGCGGGGCCCTCGTCCATGACCTCGTCGAAATCTTCGCCTTCGTCCTGAGCTTTGCGCTCCTGGCGCAGGCGGTCCCGGCGCTCGCGGATGCGTTCGAGGCGCTTCTTGCGGCGCTCCTCGCGATCCTCGTCGCTGGCGATGCCCACGGCGTTGGGCCGCTCGCCGCCCGACAGGCTGGCGCCCACCTGGACGTCTTCTTCGCCCCCATCGTCCATGGAGGTGGTCGCCCGCGGGCTGCGCCGCGACGCCGACTTCTGGGTGCCAGCGGCGTTGCGGTCGGCATTGCAGGTGGGCCGAGCCACCACGCCGGTGCAGATGAGGTGGTAGACGCCCTGGCTGTCCCGGGCGTCCTTCAGGTCGGGGGAGAACTTGGCGAACTGGTCCAGGGTGGCGTCCAGCTCGAGCTTGACCTCGACCCGCACCCGCCAGCGGCTCATGTCCTGCTTGTTGAGGGTCGCGTAGCCCGAGAAGGTGGCATCCAGCAGGTCGCCATTCAACACGCCCTTTGCGATCTCGGCCTTGCCATTGGCGATGTTGATGTCGAAGGCGGCCTCGGTGAACTTCATGGGCGTCAGGTCGATGCCCATCATGCGGGCAGACCGGATGGCGAAGCTGTCGATGGAGAGGTGGAGTTCTCCGGTGCTCTCGCGCAGGGCCTCGTCCTTGATGTCCATGTCCCCCCGCAGGGCCATGGCCCCGACGGCGTCCACACTCCAGCTGTCGCCGCCGATGGGCAGCATCGCGAGATTGAGGTCCTCGCCGTCAAACTCGATGTGACGGCTGCTGCTGCCCAGCCCGAATTCGCCGGCGAGCTTTCCGCCCATCAGCCCCGCGTCGAAGACCACGGTGCGCTTGCCGGTGATCAGGGGCAACAAGGCCAAGCGGGCCCGCGCGTGCTCCAGGGTGATCAGCGGCGAGGCCGTCTGGCTGACCGCGCCGTCGTCGGGCTCCTCGTCGGTGGCGTTGGCCCCCCGGCGCAGCCGCCGCGTGCGCTTGGGCTTCTCGACCTTGAAGAGGGTGACGTCCTCGAGCGCGACGCCGGTGAGGCGCCAGGGGCTCGCGGCCGTCGATTCCAGGGCCCAGCCGCCCTCCGACGCCTCTTGAACCGCGAAGCTCAGGCGCTCCAGCAGGGCCTTCTCGGGGAAGTGCAGGTGCATGGCCACCACAAAGACCACGAGGCCCCAGAGGCTGCTGCCCAGGATGAAGATCAGGGTGCGCATCAGCCCTCCTCTCCGGCGTCGGCGTCTTCGATCAGCCGGTAGGCCGAGACATCCATCTCGACGCTCAGGCTGCTGACCTCACCCCGCTTGCGGGTCTTGACCTTGAAGGTCTTGATGCGCAGCGGGTATCCGGTGCCTTCAACCTCGTAGAGGAAGTCGGTCATCTCGGGCAGGGTGAGGGAATTGAGGGAGACGCTGTAGAGGCGCTCCTCGATGTTGCCGCTGCTGGCGCTGGACTTCTCGCGCACCGAATCCAGGCGGTCGCCCACGCTGGCGTTGCGCGCGGCCTGCTCCATGAAGCTGCTGAGGTCGGTGCCCGCGAACTTCTTGAGCTGCTCTTCGATGGCGGCGGCCTCGCCCTCGGCGGTGGCCTGCTGGGCGGCCATGGCCTGCACCCGGGTCAGCGTCAGCTCGCGATCCCGAAGCCGGCTGTCCAGGCTGGAGATGGTGCTGCTCATGGCCCAGATGCTGCCGCCCACCAATAGCAGGGCCCCAAAGGCCACCAGGCCCAGCAGCAGGCTGCGGTCCCGGGGGGTCATGTCGGCGAGCAGGTCCTGGACCCGGTCGATGACGCCGCGAATGCGGGTGCTCAGGTTGGACATCTCAGCCCTCGTCCGTCATTCCACCCTCGGTCTCGAGGGGGATGGTGATGGTGAAGCGGACCTTGTCGCGCTTCTTCTGCTCGTCGCCCTTCTGGGCCTGCTTCAACTGCTTGGATTGCTTGAGCGACGATTCGATGGTGGCGGCGGCTTCAAAGCCGCTGGTCTCGGCCTTGATCACGATATTCGTGGGCGAGATGCTCAGCTCTTGCACGTCGATGGGGGCCGCTTCCGGTGGGGGTACGCTGGAGGAGATCTCGCTGATCATCGCCAGCGTGGGCGGCTCTTCGGCGATGATGGCCCCCAACACCTCCACCCGGGTGGTGGTCTCGGTGGTGCGCTCCTGCATGATGGCCAGGGCGGTGCTGGGCTCCTTGACCCGGTCGGCGCTGATGTCGGGGAAGCTCTCGATCACGGTCGCGCCGATGCGCTCGTTGACCGCAGCGAGCTGCGAAGACACGCTGATATAGCGCCATCCCGACCACCCCACACCCAGCAGCATCAGGGCGGCGGCGGCGATGGCCCCGGCCTTGATGAGGGTGCCCATGAAGGCCAGGTCCCCCCGGAAGGCGAACTCGCCCAGCCGGAAGTCCAGGCTGCGCCCCTTGCCCCCCGCGGCCTTGGTGGCCAGCGCATGGGCGATGGCGAAGATGGGCTCCTCGTCGGCCTGGGTGCCGGGCTCCCCCACCTGGGCGCGACGCACGGGCACGCCCAGGATGGCGGCGATCCACTCCCGCAGGCCCCCCAGCTGTGCGGTGCCGCCGGTCAATACGACGGACTGAACCTCGACCCCGTGGGCGTCTTCGAAGGCGACCAGGCTGGAGCGCACCTCGGAGAGCAGGGGGGTGAGGGCCTCGCGCAGCAGGGCGCCATCGGGCCGGCCGTGGGCGTCGGTCACCTCGTTGGTCTGGTCGTCGGCCTGAACGACCACCTCGGAGATCTCGTCGGTGGGCTCGTCGGCGTAGATGTCGGCGCGGTGCTTGCGCGCCTCTGCATCGGCGAAGTCCAGGGAGCGGGCCTTGGCCAGGGCGAGGGTGAGGTTCCGGCCGCCCAAGGCGATGGCCCGGGCCCCCACGGCGTGCCCGCCGGAGCAGAGGGTGACCAGGGTGCGGGTGTGACCGATGTCGATGACGGCCACCACCCCCGGGCCGGCCACATCGCTGAGCATGTCGGCGTCGAGCAGCAGCAGCTTGGGGTCGACGCCGATTTCGGTGAGGCCCGACAGCAGGGGCCGCAGCCGCTGCTTGGTGACCATCGCCGTCAGCACCTTGCTCACGCCGGGATCGACGCTGAGGATGCGGCTGGCCATGACCATCTTTTCAAGGTCGAAGGGGACGAGGTTCTCCACCTCGAAGGGCAGGGTCTGTTCGACCTGGGCGCGGTCGCCAAAGGGCAAGGTGACCAGGCGCACGCTGGCGTGTTCTGCCGGAAAGCCCACCGCGCTGATGCTGCGGCCCTCGGGCGGGATGCTGTCGAGCAGCGCCCGCAGGGTCTCGATGCGCGCGCCCAGATCGGGGGCCTCGTCCCCGTCCTGGGGCACGGCAGCGCTGCGGTATCCCTGGAGCTGAAAGCGCCCGAAGCCGCCCTGGAAGAGGGCGAGCTTGACCGCGTGGGTTCCAAGGTCGATGCCGATGATTCTGGCCATGCTGTTCTCGGGGAAGTTTCGACGGGGGGTCGCGCTGCGGTCGCGTCAGTCCACGCGCCAATGAAGGAGCTGCCCGGTGCTCTTGCTCCGGAAGTCCAGGACGGCGGTGATGGTGACCGAGCTGGTGCCGACCAGGCCGGTAGAGACGATGGTGAAGGTGTTGGATTCGTTTCCGACCTTGTCGCCAAGACATTGCTGGTCCATCTCGATCCCGCAGTATTGCAGGTAGGTGTCCGCGAAGTCCTTGGCATTGTCGGGGTTGAAGCCGAAGATCATATTCTGGGAGATGGTCTGGCGGCATTGTGCGAGCTGGGCGTCTTGCGGCCGGGGGGTCGCGCAGGCCCGCACCAGGGTCTCGACCACGGTGGGGTCGGCGGTCTGGATGTTGAGCTTGCCGCTGGGGTCGCCATAGACCGTGAGGTACTCGCCATACTTCTCGAAGACCTCGCCCTGCCAGCCCTCCACCGTGCGAATCTCTTCGATGGTGTCATAGGGGGCGTTCTTGGCGAGGTAGGGCGGGTCCTTGCGGTTGTAGAGGCTGTCCTCTTGTCCCCCCGAGCCCCCCGAGCGCATGCCATCGGGGTCGGCCCAGTCCTTGAGGTTGCCGATCAGCTCCCAGCGGTCCAGCCCGTGATCGTAGAACCACTGGTCGTTCTCCTGGCCCGACAGCAAGGCGAAGAGCTGTTGGCCCGTGCTGGATTCGATGGCGTTGACCGAGGTGTCTGTGGCAAAGGCGTTGATGTTGATCCGGCTGTCGTGATCGAAGACCTCAACCGTGAAGTCCCCTTCGAAATCCAGGAAATTGCGGTCGGAGAAGAGGCTGGCCTCGCGGCTCTCGTCTCGGGTCTCCTCGTCCATCTCCTGGCTCAGGGTCATCAGGTCGTCGGTCTGGATGTCGCTGACATCGGTGCCGCCCAGCAACATGCGCAGCAGGCCGGTGTTGACCACCGGCAGCATCTGCCAGAGGTTGTCAGGCACCATGTCCTTGAAGTCTTCGGGGATCATCCCCGAGATCTGGCCCTGAAGCTGCTTGCTGCCGATGAGCAGCATCCGGTAGAGGTTGAAGCCGGAGCGGGCCACCCAGTAGGCCTTCACGCGGTCGCTCTGGTGGGCGGCCACCAGGAAGCGCACCCGCGACCCATAGGCCAGCTCGGTCACCACCACGGTCATGACCATCAAGGTGGTGATGACCACCAGGATGGCGATGCCCCGCTGGCCGCGGCGGGCCTGCAGGCGGGCGTTGCCCGGTCGCAGGCTGCGGGGCCGGGTCAAGACACGCCAGAGCTGGGTGGGGACCCGGGGTCATTCTTGCCCCCACCGCTGTTCTTGCCGCCGCCGCTGTTCTGCCGCCGCCGCTGTTCTTGCCGCCGCCGCTGCTCTTGCCGCCGCTGCCGCCGGCACCACCGCCACCGGCCGCGCCGCCGCCGCCCATGCCCCCCCCAGGCCGCCAAAGCCGCCGCCCGCGCCGCCGTTTCCAGCCAGGGCGGAGCGGCTGATCCGTCGGCGGTCCTAGGATGACGGTTCGGATATAGGTGCGTTCAACCTCGTCTTCGGGGTCATCCGGGTCGCCCGCCATGATGCCCAGCACCACCGTGATGGCGCGCGGCAGCCGGTTGGGGGTCTCGGCCCCGGTGGTGTCCCAGCTGTCCCGCCACTCATAGGTGGTGGGGTCGAGGTATTTCAGGTCGAAGCGGGTGACATTGCGGGCCAGGGGCTGGATCCCGCCGTCCCGGTCGGGCTCCTGATCGATGCGTGGGCTCTCGCGGTGCAGCAGGACATAGCGCCCGGGGTGGTCGGGATCGGGCTCGGTCCAGAGGGTGATCTCGGCCTGGTCGGACTCCAGGGCCGTGGCATAGGTGCGCCGGTGGGCCTTGGTGGCAAACCAGGCGGTGTCCGTCTCGTCGTTGTCCTGACCCACAAAGACGGTGCGGTAGGTGTTCACCGCGCTTGTATTGGGGGTGAGGAAGGCCAAGGACAGCTCGCGGGTCACCCGGGTCATGGCCACCCGGGCCGACCGCTCCAGCTCGTCCTCCTGTTCGAGGTAGTCGCGCAGCTTGAGGGCGGCGCCCACGGTCTCCCAAGTGAGCATGGCGATGACCAGCATCACGCCCATGGCCACCAGCACCTCGATCAGGGTGAAGCCGCCGCGGCTGCGCTGTCGGGCGATGCGGGTCATTGCTGGAGGCCCGCGCTGGCCACGGCGCCGCTGGGGTTGATGACGTGGTGAACCAGCTCGACCTGGTCGGTGCCGTCCTCGTTGTCGCCCCACCAGACCACCACCCGCACCTCGCGGATATAGTCGCTGAGGTACTCGGTGAGCATCTCGGGCTGGATGAAGCCCGACATATCGGGCATTCCGCCGAAGTCCGCGCCTTCTTCCTGGGCGGTGCCGAAGCTGCCATAGTTTGCATCGCCCAGCTGGCCAGCCACATCGCCCAGGTTGGTGGGCAGGTCCAGCTCGATGCGACGCACCGTATAGGCAAAATGAAAGTCGGCCAGATCGTCGGCCATATCCACCTGAAGCCCGTCTCCGCGGAATTCCTCTTCGCCGAAATCCTCGAAGTCGCCTTCTTCTTCGACGTCGGCGCTGGACCAGCCCTCTCGTTCGAGGGTGAGCATCAGCTCCTTCATCTTCTCGTCGGCCAGCTCGGTGCCTGTCTCCATGAGGCGGGCCTCGCGGGTCATCAAGACGGCCAGGCCCTGGGTGTCCACCAACACCAGCAAGCTGATGGTGAGGATGCCCAGCGCGACCATGACCTCGAGCAAGGTGAAGCCGGCGCGGCGATGGGAGCGGGAGGGGGTCATGGCAGGGTGGGCCCATCCACGGGCAGCCAGGCCATGCTCTGGCCGGGCTCGACCACATCGGTCGTGAGGCTCACCTTGCCGGTGAGGGGCTCCACCTCGATGGTGTAGCCGTCTTCAGGCTCGTCGATTTTCACGACCCGAACCACCGTGTGTTCGGCCGAGCCATCGGGGAAGACATAGGTGTAGGCCATGCTGTGCTCTTCGGCCTCTTCGGGGGCCTCCTCGCCCAGGGGCACGCTGGGGCGGGCGCCTTCGATGCCATACTGGGGCGTATAGACAAATGCGAAGGCCGAACCGGGCGGCAGCTTGTTTCGGGTGGTGAAGGCCGGGTCGTCCACATTCTCGAATTGCTGGCTGGCCTCGTCCCCCAGGTCGGCGGCGGCGACCCCGTCGGCGATCTCCCGCTCGGTATAGCGGGCCATCTTGTCTTTGAGCTCCCGTTCGACCTTCTCGCGCTCTTCGGGAGAGCCGAAGACCAGGGTGTTGGGGTCGCCCATCTCCACCTGCCAGGTCCCTGCGTCCAGGTCATAGGCGATGCGGAAGGTCTGGTTGCGCAGGGCCGCCTCGTCCACCAGCATGGTGTAGGTCTGGGCGATCTCCTTGGCCGCCCCCCGCTGCTGCAGGTCGAGAATCCCCGACAGGGCTGGGATTCCCACGCCGGCCAAGAGGCCGAGCACAGCCACCACAACCATGATCTCGATGAGGGTCATGCCTGTGCGGAGGCGGGTTCTCGCGGGGTTGGCGTTCACAGGGGGGCGCTCCTACTCAGAGAGGTCGCCGATCTCCCAGCTCTTGATGTCGGCGTCGTAGTCTTCACCGCCCTCGGCACCATCGCGGCCCAGCGAGATGATCTCGTAGGGGTGCTCGCCATGGGTCCCGGGGCTGAAGTACTGGAATTCATTGCCCCAGGAGTCGGTGGGGATGCGGTTGCCTTCGAAGTGCTTGGACGCGGCCTGCAGGCCTTCGGAGGTGGTCGGGTACTTGCCCCGGTGCTTGGCCGCATACATCTGCAGCGAGCCTTCCACCTTCTTGATTTGCAGCTTCGTCGTGTCGACATAGCCATCCTGCAGGCTGCTCACGACGTTGACGGCGACCACGGTCATCAGCACGCCGAGGATGGCGATCACAACCATGATCTCGACGAGGGTGAGGCCCAGGCGGCCGCGGTTGCTGCCAGCGCGGGCGAGGCGGGCGCGGGCGACCAGACGGGAGGCGGAGAACTTCGGCATGGGGGCTCCTTTCGATGCTTAGACGGCGACGTGGGAGAGGTTGAGCATCGGCAGCAGGATGGCGAGGGCCACGATGGTGACCACGCCGCCCATGACCAGGATGAGGATGGGCTCCATCAAGCTGGTCAGCGCGCCGATGATGTTGTCGACCTGCTGGTCGTAAGAGTCGGCGACCTTGCTGAGCATGGGCTCGAGCTCGCCGGTCTTTTCGCCGATGGCGATCATATGGGTGACCAGGGGCGGAAATTGCCCCGACGCCTTCAGCGGGCCCGCGATGCTCTGGCCCTCGCGGATATTGCGGCCGGCATTCTCGATGGCCTCGGCCAGGATGTCGTTCTCTACGACGGTCTTGACGATTCCGACCGCGGTGAGGATGGGAACGCCGCTGTCGAGCAGGGTGGACAAGGTGCGGCAGAAGCGGCTGACCGCGACCAGGCGGTTGACCTTGCCAAAGAGGGGCAAGGTGAGCTTGGCCTGGTGCCAGCGGCGCCGGCCCCTGGGGGTGCGCACATAGCGCCAGGCGCCATAGGCGGCGCCCGCTCCCAAGATGAGCAGGGCCCACCAGTAGCCGATGATGCTGTCGCTCACCCACAGCAGGATGCGGGTGATGAGGGGCAGCACCGCGTCGAAGCTGTCGAAGATGCGCCGGATGCGCGGGATGACCCCCACGAAGAGGCCCACCACGATGAGCCCGCTGACGCCGCCCATGAGCAGGGGGTACATCAAGGCGCTGGTGACCTTGCCCCGCAGCTTGACCTGGCTCTCGGTGTAGTCGGTGAGCCGCGACAGCACGGTGTCCAGCGCGCCGGATTGTTCACCGGCGGCCACCATGTTGACGTAGAGGTTGCCAAAGACCTTGGGGTGTTTGCGCATGGCCTTGGCCAGGCCATCCCCCTGGTTCACATCCTCGCGGACCTCGACCAGAACAAGCTTGAGCGCGGGATTGTCAACCTGATCCACCAAGGCGGACAGGGCCTCCACCATGGGGATGCCCGCCCCGATCAGCGTGGCGAGCTGGCTGGTCATGGCCGCGAGATCCTGGACCTTCACCCGCTGCAAGAAGCGGCTGAAGTCGATCTCGACGTTGATACCCTTGCCCCGCGTGGCCTTGCCGGCCTTCTGCTCCCATACATCCGTCGGGAAGACGGCCTGTCGGCGCAGCTTCGCACGGGCGGACTTGGGGCTCTCGGCGTCGATGACCCCGGTGACAGGGCCACCTGCGGCGTCGAAAGCCTTGTACTCGAAGACGGCCATGGCGGGGAAGGACTCCGGGGACTTCAGTCGAGGTTGATGACGTCATCCTGCGTGACACGCATGATCTCGTCCAAGGTGGTGTCGCCGGCAATGGCCTTGGCGATGCCGTCATCCCGCAGCGTCCGCATGCCTTCGGCGATGGCCTGCCGCTTGATGACGCCAGCGTCGGCGCCGCTGGTGACAACCGAGCGCAGCTCCTCGGACACGACGAGCAGCTCGTAGATTCCGGTTCGGCCCTGGTAGCCCTTGCCATTGCATTCGGGGCAGCCCACGGCCCGGTAGAGGGGGCCGGTGACGCGATCGGGGGTGATGCCCACCTCGCGCAGCTCGACCGCGGAGGGGTGGTAGGGCTCGCGGCAGACCGGGCAGAGGCGCCGCACCAGGCGCTGCCCGAGCACCGCCAGCAGCGAGGACGCCACCAGGAAGGGCTCGATATTCATGTCGATGAGGCGGGTGAAGGCCGTGGGGGCGTCGTTGGTGTGCAGGGTCGTGAACACCAGGTGGCCCGTCAGCGAGGCCTGGATCGCGTTCTCGGCGGTCTCGCGGTCGCGGGTCTCTCCCACCAGGATGACGTCGGGGTCCTGGCGCAGGTGGGCCCGCAGCACGCTCGCAAAGCTGAGGTCGATCTTGGGGTTGACCTGGGTCTGGCCGATGCCCCGCAGCTCGTACTCGATGGGATCCTCGATGGTGAGGATGTTCAGGTCGGGCTTGTTGATCTCGGAGAGGGCCGAATACAAGGTGGTGGTCTTGCCCGAACCCGTCGGCCCGCAGACGATGATGATGCCGTGGGGAAGCTGGATGAGCTTGCGGAAGTGGCGCATCACGTCGACATTCATGCCGACGCCTTCGAGGTTGAAGACGCCGCCCTTCTCCAGCAGACGCATCACCACGCGTTCGCCGTGGCGGACCGGCATGGTGGACACCCGCACGTCGATCTCGCGGCCCGCCATGCGGGTGCGAATGCGGCCGTCCTGGGGGATGCGCTTCTCGGCGATGTTGAGCCCCGCCATGATCTTCACGCGGCTGACGATGGAGGCGTGCAGCCGGGCCGGGGGCTTGACCCGCTCATAGAGCACACCGTCGATGCGAAAGCGCACGGACAGCTCTTTTTCGAAGGGCTCGATGTGAATGTCCGAGGCCCGCTCCTTGATGGCCTCGGTGAAGAGCGAGTTCACGAAGCGGATGATGGGGGCCTGGTTGGGGTCGTCGAGCAGATCCTCGTCGAGCTTGAGGTCGGCGTCGATGTCGGTGCCCAGCTCCTCGTCGATCTCCTCCATCACGTCGGTGGCCGAGCGGCTGGCCTTGTCGTAGGCCTTGTTGGTGGCCTCGCGCAGGTGTTCGGCGCTCACCACCACCGGGCGCACGGGACGCTCGAAGAGGATGCGCAGGTCGTCGAGGGCGGGCATGGCCTTGTGCGAGGAGATGGCGACCTCGACCACGCCATTGCGCTCCCACAGCGGCAACACGCCCTGTTCCCGCGACATGCCCAGGGGAATGGGGCGCACGAGGTGGTCGCTCACCTGGTCGATGTCGATGCGGGCCAGGTAGGACAGCCCCGCGGCGTCGGCGATGGCCCGCGCGACGACCTCGCCGTCGATGCCGTCCACCGCGCGGACGCCTTCGACCAGATCGGTGCCGGCCTTCTCGGCCTGGGCCCGCCCCAGCTCCAGCTGGTTGAGCGGGAGCCCGCGGGCGAGGAGGAGCTGGTCGATCGGTTCGCGGCGAATGCCCATGGGCTCAGTCCTGCTTCGGCGGGTCGCCGTCATCGGTGCCGTCGTCGCTGCCGCCGACGCTGCCGCCGACGCTGCCGCCGACGCTGCCAGAGCCGGCGTCATCGGGGCTGGCGGGCTCGTCGGGGGTCGGGGCCTCATCCTCGGGGGCGCCGATGAGCAGCGCGCGGCCGGCGACGCGCTTGCCTGGACGCATGGCGGGCGTGGGGGCGTCGGGGGCCGGCTTGCTGCTCAGCTCCTCGGGGGCCATCGGGTCGCCGATGACCGTGTACTTGCCGTCATCCACCGTGGGACCGCGGAAGCGGCTGGGACGGTCCACCTGGTTCATCGAGTAGGACAGCAGGTTGCGCATCTCGGCCTCCTGCTCCTCGCGGCTCTTGCCGTAGAAGCGCCGGATGAACTCGCGCCGCTGCTCCCACTTCACGCGGTAGACCTCTTCGAGGTCGGCGGGCTCGTTGATGATGTGCGGGGTGAGGAAGATCAGCAGGTTGGTGCGGCGCACGGTGCTGGACTGCCCCCGGAAGAGGCGGCCGACCAGCGGGATGTCGCCCAGAATGGGCACCTTGGTCTCGACCGAGCTGTCGGTCTCGCCGATGAGCCCGCCCAGCACGATGGTCTGGTTGTCCTTCACCACCACCGTGTTCTCGATGGAGCGCTTGGACGTCACCGGACCGCCGCTGCTCTGGGTGTCCAGGCTGCTGGGGTCGCCCTCCAGCTCCTGCACCTCTTGGAAGACCTCGAGGGTGACGTAGTCGGACTCGTTGATCTGGGGGGTCACCCGCAAGGTGATGGCCACATCTTCGCGTTGAAAGCTGATGATGGGCTGGCCCAGGTTGTTGGAGCTGGTACCCACGGGGAAGGGCACGTTCCGACCCACGATGATCTTGGCCTCTTCATTGTCCAGGGCCAGGATATTGGGCGTTGAAAGGATGTTGACGGAGGACGAGGACTGCAGGGCATTGAGCACGACGCCAAAGGCGGGGATGCTGATCGTGCCTTCGCCCAGGGGGCTGTC
This sequence comes from Deltaproteobacteria bacterium, assembly GCA_018401435.1. Classification (GTDB taxonomy): domain Bacteria; phylum Myxococcota_A; class UBA796; order UBA796; family UBA2385; genus M30B51. The sequence goes on from JAGYJW010000014.1 coordinate 15,735, forward strand.
AATCTCGAAGCTGGGCCCGAAGACGCCGACGGCGAGGCCGCTCAGCACATCCGAGGTGAAGCCGCCGAGGCCCAGGATGGAGCTGGCGCCGAGCTGGGCCGAACCCACCTTGGCGCTGCCATCTTCATTTGCCGCGCCCCCATGCACCGCCATGCCGAAGCTGGCGTCATCGGAGGTGGACAGCTCGAGGATCACGGCCTCGACGAAGACCTGCTGCCGACGCCGATCCAGCTTCTCGATGACCTCCGAGATGATGTCGAATTCGTCCTTGGTGGCGATGATCACCAGCGAGTTGGTGTTCTCGTCGCTGGCGATGCGCATGCCCGAGTCGAAGGCCGCCACGGCGGAGGTCTTGCCGGGGCCGTCGGGGCCCTCGGGCGGCGCGCGGCCCCCCGGGGGCACGCCGGCCTGGCCCACGCGGCCGCGGGTGGCGCTGCCGCTCTTGGATGAACCCGAGCCGCTGCCGCCGCTGGACAGATTCTGCAGCACGGTGGCCACGTCGTCGGCCTTGGCGTGCTCCAGGTAGACCACATTGATGCGGGCCCGGCTGGTGGGATCGACGTCTACGTCCAGCTCGTTGATGAGGGCGACGACGTTCTTGAGCGCCTCCTCGTTGGCCATGATCAGCAGGGAGTTGGTGCGCTCATCGGCGATGATGCGCTCGATATAGCTGCCTTCGGCGCCGACCTTCGATGCCGAGGCCTCTGCGGAGGGGGCGGGCTCGGGGGTGCGGCGGTTCCGCCGTCGGGCCGCAGCGGAGGTGCGGGCGGCGGTCTCGGGCTGGGCGGACTCCCCCCCAGTCGACCCCCCGTAGATCTTCTCGATGACCTGCTGGATCTCGGTGGCTTCGGCATGTTGCAGGGTGATCAGCGCCAGCTTGGCCTTGGGGGCGGCCACATCGAGCTGGCTGATGATCCGGTAGACCCGGCGGATGTTGTGGGCCGAGCCCGTGATGATCAGGGTGTTGCTGGGGGCATAGGCGATGATGTTGGCGCCCTTGCCCGCAAGCTCCTTGACCACCCCGCTCACATCCGAGACGTTGACATTCTCGAGCTGGATGATCTGGGTGACGAAATTGTCGGTGTAGGGGATGTTGCTCCCCTCGTAGACGCCGATGGGCGATCCGACCGCGTCGGTGATCGGCACCACCTTGGTCATGCTGCCCGTGGTCACCAGGGTGTAGCCCTCGGCGGCGAGGGCCGACACGAAGGCCTCCCAGGCGGCCGATCGGCTGACCTTGCTGTGGCTGATGATCGTGATCTCGCCCTTGAGATCGTCGGTCAGGATGAAATTCCGCCCCATGGTCTCGGCGAAATACTTGATGACGTCGGTGATGGGCGTATCGACGAAATCAATGGAAATCTGGGCGTTATTGGGCACCTGCGGGGGGCGCTGCCGGTCCGGCGTGGGGGCGACGACGACATCCTCGCCCGTTGCGGGCGCGTCTTCGTCGTCCTGGGCGAAGGCGGCGCCTCCGGCGGACAGGCCGGCGGTGAGCGCGACCAGGAGCAGCAGGGACCGGGGGGGACGAATTGTCATCGAGGGCTTCCTCTCCAGCGGGCGGCGCGCGCTCCCCGGGTGGGGGCGCCGCGTGCGGCAGCAAATCAAGGGCCGACTAGCGGACCTCGTACTCGAAGGTCTGGCGCTTGGTGCGCCGCGTAATTTCGAAGTTGAAGGTCTTCTCGCTCTGAAGCGAGTTGTAGGCATCCATGGCGCTCGACATGCTGCTCAGCTCTTTGCCATTGGCTGCGTGCACGATGTCGCCGTTCTTGATGCCCAGCTTGTTGAAGAATGAGTTCCGGCGAATGCCACTGAGGCGGTAGCCATCCACCTGGCCGTCGGGGCCCTTGTGGGGCACCGCGCGCACCTGGGAGTACAGCTGTTCGGGGTTTTCGAGCAGCTTGTCGATGACTTCCTGCTCGATGATGTACTTGTTCTCGCCTTCTTTGGTCACGCCGCCATCGTCTTCGGGCTTGCCCTTGCGGCCGCCCACCACCGTGGCCCCGGGGCGCTTGGCCACGGGTGTGGCGTCGTCGATGGTGATGAATTCCACGCTGCCGTCGGTGCGGCGGACGTGGACCTTCTTCTGCTCGATCTTGACGACGGTGGCCTCGCCCATCAGGACGTCGCCGATGCCGTAGCCACGGGCCTTGTCGCCGCCCTCTTCGGCGATCAGCGCCGAGGAGTATTCGGCGGGCTCTGCCACCATGGTGGCCAGCAGGACCACCTTGAGGTCGCTCTTGCGATCGCCGTCTTGGGGCCCGTCTTCGCCGCTGGAGGCCAGGCCCGAGGAGTCGAAGATATTCCGCGCGAGGATGGGCTCGGAGTAGGTGGCTTTGTCCTTGCGGCGGTTGCGCCGGGGGGTGACGGGCCCGTCGTCTTCGCTGTCTGCGCCGGCGTCTTCATCGGCGTCCCCGGAGGGGATCGCGCGGGGGGCGTCGACCTTTTCGAGGGTGGCGAGGGTGGCGCCTTCAGGCATCTCAAGCAGGCCGCCAAGGACCCGAGAGGTCGCCATGGCGCCGATCCAAGACACGAGGCCCACTCCGATCAGGAGTCCGGCGACGGTCCATCGTGCGCGGCTGGTGGGAGAAACCATCGGGGTGGGCGGCTCGGGTTGGGTGGCGGGGCAGGAGCCCTCGGCACGGATTGGAGCAAGATCCGTGCCGCTCATAAGCGGCGCTGCGGGGCCTCGCACCCCCCTCAGATGCGACAAGCTGTCACGATGGCGAGGATGGGCCCGATCTGGCATGACAGCCTGTCACGCGGCCGGGGTCGGTCATCTGGGCGGGCCGCCGGCCCCGCGACCCCGCTGCTCCGGCCCCCTGCCTCGACGGGCCGAGTCCAGGATGGTTAAGCTCCGCTATCTCCTTGTTCATGTGCGGTCGGAGGCCGGTTGGCGACCAAGACACTCACCGTCGTGTTCACGGATCTGGCGAATTACACCGCCTCGACCCGTCGGTCCGACCGCGAAGGCCTTCGCAACCTGATTGCGACGCACGAGAAGCTCGTCCCGCCCGTTTTGGAGCGCTACGGCGGGCGTGTCGTCAAGAATATCGGCGACTCCTATATGGCGCTGTTCAGCGCCGCGACCGACGCGGTGCGGGCCTGCCTCGAGCTGGTCGAGACCATCCCCGAGGACGGTCAATTCTCCATTCGCGCCGGCCTTGCGACGGGCGATGTCGAAGAGATCGACGGGGACGCCTTCGGCGACGCGGTGAACCTGGCCAGCCGGATCCTCTCCAAGGCGCTGGATGCCGAGGTCTGGTTCAGCCAGGCCACCTTGCTTTGCATGAACCAATCCGAGATTGCCTGGGAGCAGGTGGGCCGCTTCCAGCTCAAGGGCATCCCGGGCGAGGTGGAGATCACCCGGGCCGTGCCCCGCCGCCGGGCCTGGCTGCCCGAGGTGGTGGTGGAGGCCTCGCGCACCGGCCGGCTGGTGCGAATTCAGCGGGGCGACCCCCTGCCCAAGCTGCCGCCGCGCCCGGTGCTGCTGCTTGAAGGCTTCACCCCAGGCACCGAGGCCTTGCGCAGCTTCGTCGATCGCCTGCCCGTGGTCGATCCCGCCTGCTTGTGGTTGTCCACCTTCATCATCCCGCCGGCGGATCGCATCGAGTGGCTCACCGCCGGCCGCGGCCTGGTGATCGGCGAACCCATCGCGGTGGACGAGGCCCTGCGCGAGACCAACCGGCCCTCGTCCCAGACCGGCACCGACACCATCATCCTCGATGTCAGCGCCACGGCGGTGATCGAGCTGGTGATGGCGGGGCTGGCCCTGCCCCGCGTGCCCATGAGCGAGGTGGTGGCGGGCTATACCTATGATCTGCTCTCGGATGGCCGCTGGGTGAACCGCAGCGACGCGGCAATCGCCCGGGTCGATGTCTCGGCCGAAGGCGTCAAGCTGGTGGCCCAGGCTCCCGGCGTGCGGGTGGGCGATCGGCAGGCGGTGCCGGGCCATGCGGTGGCCCTGCAGGATGGTGACGAGATCGGCACAGCCGCGGGCGTGGTCATCTACCGCGAGACCGAAGGCCGCGCCTATTCCGGGCTGATGCTGGCCGACAGCATGGCCCGCCTGAGCGTCGCCCCCGGTCAGCAGGCCGAGGTGGGCCGGGAGCCCAACTACCCCGGCCTGGCCCTGCCCGATCGCCGGGGCCAGGAGAATATCCGCTGGTGCCTGGGCTCTCGCGCAGCGCGGGCCCGAGAGAGCGGCTTCACCCTGGATCGCGCCCTGGCAGGCCGCCAGCAGTGTGCCATCCTGCCCGGCTCGGATGGCGTGCGCCTGGTGGGTCAGCATATGCGCTGCCCCACCTGGGTCCTTGGCCCCGATGGACCCGAACAGGTCAACAGCCCGCGGCTGGTTCGGCCGGGCGACCTCATCATCGTGGGCACCACCGTCATCGCTGTGCGCGAGCCCAGCGGCTGAAGGGGCGGCTGCCGTCGCCGGCGCCAGCCCAGGGAGCCCGCCCATGTATAGCGCTGATGCCACCAGCCCCGACCTGCTCGTGCAGAACGTGCTTCACCTGCCCGTCTTCGCGGGTTTGACCGAGGAGGATGCCGCCGCCCTCGTGCAGGGGTGCAGGGGCGTCCGCTACGGGGACGGCCAGGTCCTGGTGGGCCAGGGAGAGCGCTCCGACGACCTCTACCTGCTGCTGTCGGGCCGGCTGCGGGTCACCTGTCTCACGCCCGCCGGCGACGAGGTGGTGGTGGGCGTGGCCGCGCCGGGGGCGGTCATCGGCGAGATGGGCCTGATCTCGCATGCGCCCCGCAGCGCGACCGTGCGGGCCCAAGGCGGCGCCGTGGTGCTGCGCATGCCGGGAGCCCACTTCGGCGCCTTGATCAACGACGCCCATCCGGCCGCCTGGCCGCTGCTTCGGGCGATGCGCGAGCAGCTGGTCGAGCGGCTGCGGGCGGTGGACGAGCGGGTGGATGCGGTCCTGGAGGCCCCCACCGAAGAGCGCTCCGCCGCCTATCTGCGCGCCAACCTTGGAGAGCTGCTGGGCGAAAGCGGCGGAGGCGAACCATGATCGACGTGCAGCGGGTCTCCCAGGTCCCGGCCTTTGTGGGCCTGGACGAGCGCGGGCTGCTGGCCGTGGCTGCGGTCATGCACGAGCGCAGCTACCCCGACGGCGCCGTGATCCTCGAACAGGGCCTGCGCATGGGCGGGGTCTTTGTGCTGCTGGAGGGCCTTGTGCGCGTGATGCGCCTGCTGCCCGATGGTGCCACGGTAGACCTCGTCACCCTTGGGCCCGGCGCCCTCTTTGGCGTATTGGCCGCCTTGGATGGGGGCCCCCGCGCCGCCAGCTGCGTCGCCAAGGGCGAGTGCCTGGTGGCGGTGATGCCGCGCCTCGAATTCATGGCCTTGATGGAGGGGCGCACGCCGGTTGCGATGCGCTTCCAGATTGGCGTGCTGCGCGATCTTTATAAAGATCTGCGCGCCACCAACGGGCGCCTCGCAGAGCTGGTGGCCCTGCCCGACCAGGACCTGGCCCTGGTCCAGGTCGATGACATCTATGGGAGCCTGGCCTGATGCCCCGAAGCTTCAACCGCGGCGCGCCAGCGCCCGCCCGCGGGCCCCGCGCGCCCGCCAGCCCGCCCAAGCGCCCGGGCTCGCCCGCCGACGCCCCCGACAGCGTGGTGGTCAACGGCTATTCGGAGCGCTGGCTGGGCCAGGGCTTCCCCTGGGTCTACGACAACGAGGTGACCGGGCGCACCCGCGAGCTGCACCCCGGTCGGGTGGTGTCCATCCGCAGCCGAGAGGGCAAGGTGCTGGGCACGGGCATCTGGGATGGCGGCAAGGTCGAGGTGCGGCGCTTCCGCACCGACGATGGGCCCCTGGACGCGGACCTGCTGCGGGAGCGCGTGGTGGCCGCGCGGGTGCGCCGGCCCTTGCCCCCCCAGACGACGGCCTGGCGCTGGATCCATGGCGAGAACGACGACCTGCCGGGCATCCGCGTGGATGTGCTCGGGCAGGACCTGGTCATCACCCTGGACAGCCCCTCCCTGGAGGTCTTGCTCGACGACCTGGTGTCGGTGCTGGTGGATGAGTGGGAGACCCGCTGCATCTGGCTGGCCTGGCGCCTGCAAAGCTCCGAAGATGAAGCCCCCGCGCCTGTTCTCGAGCGGCGCCTGCTCTATGGTCCAAGCCTGCCCCCAGAAGATGTGCGGGTGTTGGAGCGCGGGGTCGCGGTGGGGGTGCGCCCTTGGGATGGCCCCGACACCGGTCTGTATAGCGATATGCGCGATGTGCGGGCGTGGCTGGAGCCCCACTGGAGAGGCCGGCGGGTGCTCAACCTCTTCGCCTATACCGGCATGTTCAGCGTCTGTGCCGCCCTGCACGGGGCCATCGAGGTGCACACGGTGGACCTGGCGGGGGGCAGCCTGGACCGGGCCAAGGACAACTTCCGCTACAACGACCTGGACCCCGACGCCCACGTCTTTGAACAGAACGACAGCTTCAAGGCCCTGGATGCCCGGCGGCGCAAGGGCGAGCTCTTCGACCTGGTGGTGGCCGACCCGCCCGCCTTCTCCCACAGCGACGCGGGCACCTGGTCCATCGGTCGGGACCTGCCTCGCCTGGTCGCGGCCTGCTTGCGGGTGCTGGAGCCCGGCGGCTGGCTGCTCATGGCCTCCAACCTGGGCACCATGTCGCCCAAAGACTTCCAGCACGCCCTGCAGAAAGGCGCCCAGAAGGTCGGTCGCTCCTTGCGGGTGGTGCACGAAGGCAGCACCCCCATCGACTTTCCGGCCGCCTTGGACTTTCCCGAGTCGCGCTACCTCAAGTGCTGGGTGATGCAGGCGTGAGCCCGCTGTCGCCGCGGACGGGGCCAGCGGCCTGGGTCGAGCCGGGCTTTGTGGACGGGGTCGGCGTGGCGCTGCCCCTGTTGACGGTGCGGTCGGCGGCCCCGGGGCCGGTGGTGGCCATCGGCGCCAATATCCATGGCGACGAGGTCAACGGAGTGGCCGTCGTGCATCGGCTGGCGGCCTGGCTCCCCCAGCAGCTGGCGCGGGGGGTGGTGCACCTGATGCCCAGCCTCAACCCGCGCGGCTTGGATGAAGGCCAGCGGCGCATTCCCGGCGATGATCTGGACCCCAACCGCGCCTACCCCGGCAATGCCGCAGGCAGCCCGGCCGAGCGCCTGGCCTGGCGCGTGTGGCAGGAGCTGCGCGCACGCGGGACGCAGCTCTACATCGATCTACACACCGACGCGACCGGGGCCATGCCCTATGCCATCGTCGATCGGGTGGTGCAGGGCAGCGACGCCCGCGCCCTGGCCGAACGCTGCGTGCGGCTGGCGGAGGGCACGGGCCTGACCGTGCTCCGGGAGTACCCGGCCGACCGCTACCTGCGCTTTGACCTGCACCGCAGCCTGCCGGGCGCCCTGGTGAACCAGCGGGGCGTCGCCGCCCTGACCATCGAGGTCGGTCCGCGGCGCTGCATCGACGCCGAGGCCGTGGACCTGGGCACCCAGGCCACCATCGGGGTGCTGGCCGCGGCGGGGCTCTGCGCGGGCGCGGCGCCGCCCCATGGCTCGCGGAAGGGCGGCGGGCCCTGGCGCCGCGAAGGCGGGCCCCGCACCACCCGCGCGGGCCTGCTGGTGCCCTTGCTGCGGCCCGGTCAGGACTTTCATCGGGGCGACAGCCTGGCCGAGCTGCGGGAGCTGGACGGCACGGTCATCGAGCGGCTGGTGGCTCGCTTCGACGGATTTGTGGTGGCCTGGCCCGAGGTCGGCCGGGTGGGCTCGGGCACGACCTGCGCGACCCTCGCCATCAGGGACGAGTAGGTCCAGGCCTGCTGTGAATGGGCCGCAGTCCTTCATTCTGGATGCCGGCCTCCACCGACCGGATGGCCGGCAGCACGACCGGCCCATCGGGCACGCGGATGCGCCAGGCGGCGCCGCCCGGGGTCTGCTTCTCGGGTGCACCCAGGGCGGAGCTGAGGGTGAGGGTCCAGGCCGCCGTCCATTGCCGTTCCAGTCCGGGCCGAAAGGCGACCCGGTCGAGCACCACCCAGGTGAAGCCCTGGTCGCGCAGGGCCGCGAAGGCCTCGGGGGGCACGGTGGTCTGGGGCTGGTCGCCCACGGACAGCTGCTGAAGCGCGCGCAGGAATTCGTTCTGGTCGATGCTCTCGGCGTAGCCCGGGGGGCGGTGCCCCGGCAGGTGGTCGCCCAGGCCGGCCAGGATGGGCAGGCCGTGGTGGGCTTGCGCCCACAGCAGCTTGCGACCGTGGGGGTCGTCGCCCATGATGGGCAGCGTGACCAGCTGGCCGTCCAGGCCCGCATAGAGGCTGAGGTCCACTTGGGCCGCCGGCGCGGCGGGCAGCGCCTGGGGCCGGGAGGCGAGCAGGGCCAGCGCCCCAAGGACCAGGACCGCCCCCGGGCCAGCGGCCGAGCCCGGCGACGAGGGCCTGCAGCCCCGGGCGCCCACCCGCCAGCCCCGCCAGAACCAGCAGCTCTGCCCGCTCGGGCCACCACAGGCGCGAGAAGAAGGGCAGGTGGTCGTGCAGGAGCAGCCAGGGCAGGGGGATGCGGGTGAGCCCCGACCAGCCGTGCAGATAGGGCCCCAGGGTGAGCACCCAGCCGATGCCGGCGATGGCCAGCCAGGGCGCCCGCTTCAGGGGCGCCAGGCGGGCGGGCAGCAGCACCCCCAACAGCGCGAAGCCCAGGAAACCAAGGTGCAAGCGCCGATCCGAGAGGTCCCCCGGAGCCTCCAGCAGGGGCCACAAGGGCCAGTGGCTGGTGGTGATGGCCAGGGCGAGGCTCTGCTGTCCCCGGGCCAGCGGCAGCTCCGCCACCAGGCCGGCGTCCGCGGCCGTGACGCCCGGCTGATCGGCCCAGTGGGCCGCCAGGGCGATAGCGGCAGGGGCCACGCAGATCAGGCAGAGCAGGCCGGCCAGGGCAAAGGCCTTCCGGCGGGCGCGGGTCGGGTCGGACCGGGGCCAACCCATCAAGGGCACCGCGGCAAAGGCCAGGAAGAGACCATAGAACCAGTAGGTGTAGCCCGATAGGGCCACCAGCAGGCCGCAGAGCAGGGCGCGCCGCCGACCCGGGGCCTCCCGCAGGCGGGCGAGGGCGCCCAGGGCCAGCAGGGGCAGCAGCAGCCAGGCCTGGGTGACCCGGCCCTGGAAGAGTTCGGTGGCGACGAAGGCGCTGAGCTGCACCCAGAGGCCCGCCACCGCAGCGGCGCCCAGCGACGCTCCCGCCAGCCGGCAGAGGCCGGTGGCGCCCAGCGCCGTCGTGCACAGGGCCAGCGCACCGGCCAGATTATAGCCGGCGCGCGGGCCGAAGATCCGCAGCAGGGGCCCAAAGAAGAGGGCGTCTACCAGATTGTACCAGGCCAGCGGGGCCTGGCCCATGGGCAGGTAGTTGCGGGCAGCCCGCAGAGGAGACTCCCCCGACAGCAGCGCCTCCCAGACCCACCACCAGGTCCAGATGGTGCCGGCCCAGTCGGGCTGCTCTCCGCCGCCCAGCAGGGGCAGCGGCGCGCCGCGGATAGGGGGGGGGGCCCAGGCCAGCCGCAGCTGCCAGGCGGCCACCAGGCCAAAGGCGAGGGTCAAGAGGAGCCAGATCAGGGGGCGAGGCAGGCGCATCGGCGCCACTACAGCAGGTTGCGGGGATCGACGTCCACGATGACCCGCACGCCTCCCCGATGCGCTTCGCGCAGCATGGGCCGACAGGCAGCCAGCCAGCGGCGGAAGCGGCTGAGGTCGCGCCCGCGGAGCACGATCTGGAAGCGCCAGCGCCCCACCAGGCGCCCCAGGGGGGCGCTGACGGGCCCCAGCACGTCGATGGCCCGGGGGGCGGCGGGGTCGCGGTAGCGCTCGGCGAGCTGGCGCGCTGCCCGGGCGATCTCGCCCACCCGCTGCCAGGCGGCCTCGCGGTCGGCGCCCTCCACCCGCACCATGACCAGCCGCGCGAAGGGCGGATAGCCCAGAGTGCGGCGCTGGCGGGCCTCTTCGGTGTAGAAGGCGTCCAGGTCACCTTCTGGCCCTTGCTCGGCCAGCAGCTGAAAGACGAAGTGATCGGCGTGGCGGGTCTGCACCAGCACCCGGCCGGCCTCGTCGCCGCGCCCCGCCCGCCCGGCGAGCTGGCTGACCAGGGCGAAGGTGCGCTCGGCGCTTCGAAAGTCCGGCATGGTGAGGATGTGGTCCACGCCCACCACCGCGGCGAGGTGCACATCGGGAAAGTCGTGCCCCTTGGCCACCACCTGGGTGCCCACCAGCAGGCGGGCCTCCCCCCGGGCGAAGCGGTCGAGGATGACCTGGTGAGCGCCCCGCTGCTGGGTGGTATCGGCGTCCATGCGGGCGGTGGGTACATCGGGAAAGGCCGCCTGCAGGGCCTCTTCCACCCGCTCCGTCCCGTGACCGAGCACCTCGAGCTGCTCGCCGCAAATGCTGCAATCTCGCTGGAAAGGTCGGTGGAAACCGCAATAATGGCAGAGCACCTTGCCCCGCCGCTGGTGCAGGACCATGGCCACGCCGCAGCTGGGGCAGTCATAGCTGGACCCGCAGCCCGGGCACTCGACCACCGGCGCATAGCCGCGCCGGTTGAAGAGCACGATGGCCTTGCCGCCCTTGTCGAAGACCCCGCGCAGCGCCTCGACCAGCTCGGGTGCCAGCGGCTCCTTGCCGGGGCGGCCCCGCATGTCGAGCAGCTCGATGCGGGGCACCGTGCGCCGGGTCGCCCGTTCGGGCAGGCGGAGCAGGCCATAGCGGCCGTCCCTTGCGTTCTGCCAGGACTCCAGGCTGGGGGTGGCCGAGCCCAGGACCGCGGGGCAGCCGGCCTGGCGGGCCCGCAGGACGGCGAGATCCCGGGCGTGGTAGCGCACCCCGTCGTCCTGCTTGTAGGAGTCGTCGTGCTCCTCATCGACGATGACCAGCCCCAGATCGGCAAAGGGCGCAAAGAGGCAGGACCGGGCGCCCACCGCCACATCGGCCTCGCCGGCGCGGATGCGGCGCCACTCTCGCAGGCGTTCGCCCCCGGTGAGCCCGGAATGAAGCACCGCCACCCGATCGCCGAAGCGCCCGGCAAAACGACCCACCAGCAAGGGTGTCAGCGCGATCTCGGGCACCAGCACCAGCACCTGGCGGCCCCGCTCCAGCACCTGGGCGGCCGCCCGCAGGTAGACCTCGGTCTTGCCCGATCCGGTGACCCCATGCAGCAGGAAGCTCTGGTCGGTTGCGCCGACAATGGCGTCTACGGCGCGCTGCTGGTCGGGGTTGAGGGCCGGAGGCGGTCGCAGGTCCAAGGAGCCCGCCATGGGGTCCACCGCGCTGCGGTCCTCGCGTTCTCCCAGGATGAGCACCCCCCTGGCCTGCAGCCGGGAGATGGCCGAGCGTGCGCCGGGGCCCTCCAGATCGATCAAGGCGGGCAGGTCGAGCGCGCCGCCGGCCTCGACCAGCCGGGACAGGACGCCCCGCATGCGGGCGCCGACCGGCTGCGGCAGGTCCTCGACCGAGAGGGCGAGCTGCACGGTCTTCACCTGGTGGCCGGGCGCCTTGACCTCCTGCTCTTCCACCCGGATGAGCCCGCCCCGGGCCAAGGCGTCCAAGCAGCGCCCGGCGGCCGCGGCGTCGGCCTCGCCATCCAAGCTCCGGGCCACCCCGCGGCGGGTGCGTCCAGGCCGGGCGGCGACATCGCGCAGCACGGTCATGCGCAGGCTCTCGTCCCCGGCCCCTGCGGCGATGGCATCCAGGCCCGGATCGGTGCAGTGGTAGACCTTGCGGGCCTTCTTGCGGTAGTCGCCGGGCAGCGCCGTCGCCAGCATCTCGCCCAAGCCGGCCAGGTAGTAGTCGGCGGCCCACTGGCAGAAGTTCAGCTGTGCCGGGGTCACCGCGGGCGCTTCGTCCAGCAGCCGGCTGATGGGGCGGACCTTGTCCACCGGGCTGTCGGCCCGCAAGCCGATCACATAGCCGGTGATCTGCTGGGGACCAAAGGGCACCAGCACGGCCTGGCCCACCTGCAGGTCCATCCCCGGTGGGATGGCATAGGTGAAGAGGCCGTCAACCGGCAAGGCGACGGCGATCTCGGCGTAGGGGAGGGCAGGGGAGTCTGGCACGGCCGCTGGCCTAACCCCCGGCGCACGATCGACGCGGACATAAAACGTCCGACTTGCGCGCGGGCCGGTCGGATCGGGCTCAGCCCGCTGCGAATTCCCGGATCAGGGCCGCGACCCCGGCGGCGTGGGCGGGGTCTTTGCCCATGAAGTGCAAGGCGGCCCGCAACAGGCCCAGCGGATTGCCCGTGTCGAATCGCTGGCCTTCAAAGACCCGGCCCAGCACCCGGCCCTGCTGGGCCAGCACCGCGATGGCGTCGGTGAGCTGAATCTCGTCGCCCTTGCCCCGCGGGGTGGTCTCCAGGATGTCGAAGATCTGCCCGGGCAGCACATAGCGGCCGACAATGGCGAAATTGCTGGGGGCTTCGGCGGGGTCGGGCTTCTCGACCATCGCAGAGACGCGCATCAGGCCGGGCTGCTCGAATTCGCCGGCGCAGACGCCGTAGCTGCGGGTCTGTTCGCGGGGAACCTCCATCAAGGCGAGCACGGCGCTGTCGCCGCCCGCCGCCCGCCAGGCCTCGGCGAGCTGGCCGATGGCCGGCACCCGGGCATCGACGATGTCATCGCCCAGCAGCACGGCGAAGGGCTGGTTGCCCACGGCAGGGCGGGCGCAGAGCACGGCGTGCCCCAGGCCCAGGGTGACCTGCTGGCGCACGCCCACCACCTGGGCGAGGGCGGCGACCCGCCGCACCTCCTTGAGGGTGTCGGCCTTGCCCGCGGCGTCCAGGTGGGCCTCGAGATCGGGGTTGCTGTCGAAATAGTCGAGCAGCGCGTCCTTGCCCCGCGAGGTCACGAAGACCACATTCTCGAGCCCGGCCTCGACCGCTTCGGCCACCACATACTCGATGCAGGGGCGCTCACCGATGGGCAGCAGCTCCTTGGGGACGGACTTGGTGACCGGCAGGAAGCGGGTTCCGCGGCCGGCGACCGGGATGACAGCGGTGCGCAGGGCAGGGGACATGGGGACCTCGGGGTTTCTCGGCTCTCCGATAGTCCGTCCGAGGGCCGGCGCCCTACCCGATCCGCTGGCCAGGCCGCTGTGTTACCGGCCAGCGTTGTCGGCGGTCGGCGGACACGGGCTCCAGCAGGTGGGGTTGTGGACGGCGGACCCGTGTGGCGGCACCCTGTTCGCCCCGTCCGGGACCACCCCGGCTGGGCGAGGGGTCCGCCGTCCACCCATGGAGTACGGATGAAGCCGAGGGGAACACGAGCCCTGCCCTCGATCGGGATCGTCCTGGGTCTGCTGGGCCTGGGTCGGCCGACGCAGGCGGCAGAGACCACGCTTCCGGGCGAGCTTGCGGCAGGCGGCACCAGCCGCGCCGACCCCATGTCCTTGACGGCCATCGCCACCTCTCCGGCGATGGTGGCGGCGGCACGGCGCTACAGCGTTGAAGTGGCCGGGCGCTTTGGCTCCGAAGGAGAGCAGACCTGGCAGGGCGCCATCCTGGACTCCATGACCGGCCCGGTGGGCCTGGGCCTGCTCTTTGCCTACAACCGCACCATCCCCACCTCGCCCTCGGCCAGCGAGCTGCCCGAATGGAAGATCCCGGGCGACGAGACCGAGGTGCGCCGGCAGCGCATGTCGGTGGGCGGGGCCATTGGCGGCGCGTTGCTCGACCGCAAATTCACCTTTGGCGTGAACGGCTTCTATCACCGCACCGCCAGCACCTATGGGGCCAGCGGGGATGCGGTGGACTTCGGCGCCGGCCTGGGCCTGATGCTGGCCGACCATGTGCACCTGGGTCTGTCGGCCGAGAACGTGCTCCCACACCAGTCCTTTGATGATGCGCCCCTGCGCGTTGGCGGCGGCCTGCGCTGGGCCCCCACATCCCGATCGGGCATCGAGGTGGACGCCCTGGCGGATCTGGACGCGGCGGGGGGGCCGGCCCTGGTGCTTCATGCCGGCGGGACCTTGTGGATCGCCGAGAAGGTGCCGGTGGCGGCGGGCTATGCCCACGATGGGGCTGCAGGCACCGACCTGCTCAGCGCCGGCGTGGGTGTGGGCAGCGAAAAGGCTGCCTTGCGCTACACTTTCCAGACCCCGGTGCCCGGGACGACCGAAGCCTTCCGGAGCGCCCATGCCGTGGGGCTGCGACTCGAGTTCTGACCTCCGCCGACGGGCCCTGCCCCTGTTGCTGGGCGCCTTGTGGGCTTGTTCAGGGGAGCCCACCGGCGTGGCCTCCGCCCGACAGGCCGACCGACAGGCCTATGTCCGCGCTGCCCGCCACCCCGGCGAGGTGGGGCGCTGCTCCGCCATCCAAGATGCGGCCCTGGGCCGGGAGTGCGTGGCCCTGGCGGCCGGTGAGCTGGCCCGCCAGGGCGAGGTGGCGGCAGGGTTGGCGGCCTGCCGCGGCTTGCAGACCGGGCGCTGGCAGGATGAGTGCGTCTTTGCCGTGGTGGATCTCGGAGATCTTCGGGGGGAGGCCGCCCGGTCGGGCTGCGCGCAGGCCGGCGCCTTCGCCGATCGCTGCTGCGGCCATGTGTTGCGCAAGCTGGCAGGGGAGGCCCTGCCCGCCTTTGGTATCGGGCAGGAGGCAGAGGCCCTGGCGGCGATGGAGGCCCTGGTGGCGGCCTGGGCCCCGCAGGGTGGACCCGACCGCGCCAGCCTGCTGCTGGTGGAACACCTCGCCGGGCGCTTCCCCGAGCAGCCCTTCGGCCGCAGCCACTGCGGCGCCCTGGATGCCGATCGCTGCGCCCAGGTCTACGCCCAGCGGGTGCAGATCGCCGGCCGGGCCCTCGCCGGCGGCGCCCACGCTTTCCCCGATGGTCCGCCCTGGCTGGCTGCCTGCCCGCCCCCCGTGTCCCCCGGGCGCGCCGCGGCCTTGGGCCTGCCCACCTGGGACCCGGAGATGCACGCCACCGTCACGTCCAGCTGGGAGCGGCTCTGTGGCCCCAGCCCCCACGGAGGGAGACCCTAGGCGCTCAAGGCGCCCTGGGCCAGCGCGCTCTCTTCGGCGTCGGCCCGGCCCGAGTCCCGCAGCAGCCGCTTGACCAGCTGCATGGCGTTCTCCATCGAGTGGTCCATGTTGTTATACCAGAACAGGCCCGTCCGTCCGGCCAGGCGCAGGTTCTTGAAGCCGCTGAGCTGGGTTCGCGCCCGGTCCAGCTCTTGGGGGTAGTCCTGCCGGTAGATCGGGTAGCTCTCGGGGATGCGCTCCACCCGGATGTCGATGATGTGGCGGCGATCGTGAATCAGCCCCACGCGCATCAGGTCGTCCACCACCCAGTCGCTCAGCCGCTCGGCGTGTTTCCACCGGGTGTCGTCCACCCGGCAGGTGACCTCGCAGCAGTAGCCGGTGGTGCCGGCGGGGGCGGTCTCGGGCGAGAAGAAGCGCGGGATGCTCACCCGGTTGATCAGCAGTTCGGGGGCGCCGTAGTAGCACCACTGGTAGTCCCGGGGGCACTCCTCCCGCACCATCACATTGTAGAGCAGCAGGCCGAGGTAGTCGAGCTTGGGCACCTGCAGCTTGAGCTGCTGGCAGGCCAGGGTGATGGGGGCGGTCCAGATGACCATGGAGGGCTCAAAGACCTCCTCGCCGGCCCGCACCGCGGTGATCTCGCCGTTGCTGCCCTCCAGCTCTGCCCCCACGCCGGTGATGATGCGCCCGCCCGCTGCCCGCAGCTTGGCGGCCACATTCTCCCAGGACTCCGACATTCCCCCGCGGGGATAGAGGAAGGACTGGGACTGCTTGTTGAACTGCAGCAGCGTGCTCTTGAGCAGCTGAAACAGGTTCTGCATCTGGGCGTTGTCGTCGATGATCGCGCGGTTGATGCCCACCTTGGCCCAGTCCGAGTGGGTCTCGCGGGGGTGCAGGCCCAGGAACTTCTGCGAGTAGCCCTCGAAGAAGTGCTTGAAGAGGGTGGGGCCGTATTGCCGCAGGATGTAGTTCTCGAAGTTGTCCTCGCCATAGGTCTTCATGCCGTTGACCGCGAGGTCCACGAAGGCCTTGCCCGCCAGCGCGGGCGGCAGCTGGACCAGGTTCTGGGGCTTGATCGGCCAGGCGTAGTAGTCGCCCTTGAAGAAGACCTCGCTCTTGCGCGGGAAGAAGGTGCCTTCTCGCTCCATCACCCGGTTGAGGTAGGCCTTGACGTTGGGGTTGCCCGTGTCGAAGCGGTGGGGGCCGCAGTCGAAGACGAAGCCGTCGTCATAGGTGAAGGACCGGGCGAGACCGCCCACGTCATCGAGTTTTTCGATGACGACCACGTCCACGCCAGCCTCGGCCAGCAGGTGGGCCGAGACCAGCCCGGCCACGCCGGCGCCGACGACGACCACAGGTCCGGAGTACACGGAGACCGGGTTGTTTCCTGCCACTTCACACCTCGATCGGAATCCAGGTCTACCACCATCCGGGGGGTCGGGCATGAAGGGTGCAGCCAACACGCTCGGATCCCTCTTCGGATGCGGACCCTGCCTCCCTGAACCGTTAGGACTCCCGGCATGAGCCAACCCACCCATCCCGATCTGCACGCCCGTCACCGGGCGGCCTTCTTGGACGCCTTGGGCAGCGACGCAGCGCTGCTCTTCGGCGCGCCGCACCATCTGCGCAACGGCGACGCCGAGTTCCGCTACCGCCAGGACAGCGACGTGCTCTACCTGACGGGCTGGCGCGAGGGCGACTGCGCCCTGCTCTTCCGGCCGGGTGCCGAGCAGCCCTTCATCATGTTCGTGCAGCCCAAGGATCCCGAGCGCGAGGTCTGGACGGGCCGTCGGGCGGGGCCCGAAGGCGCAAAGGCCGCCTTTGGCGCCGATGAGGCCTTCCCCATCACCGACCTCGACAAGCGCCTGCCCGAGCTGCTCCAGGGCTACCGCACCCTGCACTACCGCTTCGCCGTGGACGCCGATCGAGACGCGCGGGTGGCCCGGGCGGTCGCCGCCGCCCGCCGCGCCGCCCGGCGCAACGGCATGGACGTGCCCGACGCCTTCATCGACCCCGCGCGGGTCCTGCACGAGCTGCGGCTCTTCAAGAGCGAAGAGGAGATCGCGCTGATGCGGCGGGCGGCCCAGATCACCGCCGAGGCCTTCACCGACGCCATGGGCCACACTGCCCCCGGCGTGCCCGAATACGAGATCGAGACCCTGCTCGAACACGGCTTCCGGCGCCAGGGCGGCTGGGGGCCCGGCTATGGCACCATCGTGGGCGGCGGGGTCAACGCCACCATCCTGCACTACGTCAACAACGACCAGCACCTGCGCGACGGGGATCTGCTCTGCGTGGACGCCGGCTGCGAATACGAAGGCTACACGGCCGATGTCACCCGCACCTGGCCCATCAACGGCGTCTTCACCGACGCCCAGCGCGAGCTCTACCAGGCGGTCCTCGACGTCCAGGTCGCCTGTATCGACGCCTGTCGTCCGGGCCGGCGCTTCCTGGACATCCACGACATGGCCATTCGCGGCCTGACCACCGCCATGGTGCGCCTGGGCCTGCTCGAGGGCGACGCCGAAGACGCCGCCTGCATCGACCAGCACATCGAAGACGAGACCTTCAAGCGCTACTATATGCACGGCACCAGCCACTGGCTGGGGCTGGATGTGCACGATGTCGGCGTCTACAACCGAGAGGGCCAGAGCCGCCTGTTGCAGGCCGGCATGGTGCTCACCATCGAACCCGGGCTCTACATCCCCGAAGGCGACGAGGCCGCGCCCGCCCGCTTCCGAGGCGTCGGCATCCGCATCGAAGACGATGTGCATGTGACCGCCGACGCGCCCGATGTGCTCACAGCACCCATTCCCAAGACCATCGCCGATCTCGAGGCCGCCGTGGGCGTGCGCCGTGGGCGTGCCATGGCCGCCCGATGAAGCCGGGGGCGGTCCTGGTCGCCGATGTCGGCGGCACGCACACCCGGGTGGGCCGCTTTGATGGCGCCCTCCGGCAGGTGGAGACCTGGCCCACGGCGCAGACGCCTTCGCTGCGGGCGGCCTTGCAGCACTATCGAAGCCTGCACCCCGAGCCCGTCGCGGCCGCCGGCGTGGCCATCGCGGGCCCCGTTCAGGGTCCATCGGTGTCCTTGACCAATGTGGACTGGACCGGGTCGGCCGATGACTTTGACGGTCCAATCTGCTTTGTGAACGATCTGGTGGCCGCAGCCACCGGCCTGTCCAGCTTGAGGCCCGAAGACTCGACCTCCTTGCGCGGCCCCGAGGTGGCGCCTGGGGCCCCGGCTGTGGTGCTGGGCCTTGGCACGGGCCTGGGGGAGGCCTACTGTATCGGCGACCGTGTCGTCGCCGGAGAGGGCGGTCACCGCTGCTTTGCCCCCGACGATGACCTGCAGCGGCGCTTTGCCGACGATCTCCGCCGCATTGAAGGCCGGCAGACCACCTGGGAGCATGTGCTCTCTGGCGATGGCTTGGGCCGGGCGCTGGACTTCATGCACCGGCGCGGGCCGGCACCGGGGCCCACCCGCGACGATCTGGGCCTGGGTGAGCTGGCCCGGCGGGCCACGGCCAACCTGGGGCTGGACCCCTCGGCGGACGCGGCGGTAGACCTCTATGTGCGGATCTGCGTGGCCGAGGCGCGGGGGCAGGCCCTGCAGATCCTCGCCCTGGGGGGCGTCTGGATCCTGGGGGGCATGCCCCTGCGCATCCCGGTGGCCACCTGGCGCGCCGCCTTCCACGATGCCTTCGTAGACGACGGCGCCCACAGCGCCTTGCTGGAGCGGGTGCCGGTGCGCCTGGTGCTGCATCCCCACCCGCAGCTGCTGGGGGCCGCAGCTCGCCCAGGGCCTGCTGTCGGCTTAGCAGCCGCCCCCGGGGGCCGGGTCGCCGCCGGTGTCGCCCCCGCCCGACCCGCCGTCCGACCCGCCGTCCGACCCGCCGTCCGACCCGTCGGCATCCAGCACCAGGAAGGCGTCTTCGACGAAGTACCGGTCCGCGCTGCCAAAGTCGATGACCAGGTCCACCATGCCCAGCACGGCGTCGTCATGCACCACGAGGGTCAGCAGCAGCTCATCCTCGCGGGCGGTCTGGGAGCAGATCGAGATGCCGCCGGTGAAGACCAGGTCCTCGACCGCCGCGTAGTCCATGGCCTGGTCCGATTGCAGGCTCACGATGAGGGTGTCCCCCACCCGCGCCGATGCGGGAGTGAGCCAGAACTCCGGCGCGTCCGCGTCGTCGTCGGCGCCGGTGTCCTCGCCGTCCTCGCCGTCCTCGCCGTCCTCGCCGTCCTCGGACATGCCGTCCCGGCCCTGGTTGGGACCACACTTGTCGTCGTAGATGATGCAGCCGCTGGCCGCGCTGGCCAGGATCAGGGTGCGCAGGGTCACCAGGTTCATCGTCTCCTCCTCGGGTGGGTGTGAGCGGGGGCCGCCGTGGCCCCCCGTCGGGGCCGCGGGCCCCTTCTTTGGCTTCAACACCCCTCGCCCCGGCGGTGTCACCGGCAGCCGACACTTTCGGTGCGAGGCCGGCCGCGTTGGATTAGCGGGAGGGGCACGTTGGCGCGGTGCCGCCCGCGCCCCCCTCGGTGCGCCCCCCTCCAGGCCCCCCGGTCCGCGCCGCCTTCTTCCGGAACTTCGATGACCCATCCCGAAAAAGCCTACAAGAACCTCGACTTTCTCAATAGCCCTGCCGCCCGTCACATCCGCATCATGTGCGAATACGAAGAGCCCCGGCAGCGCTTCTTGAACCAGAAGGTCAAGGACACCATCGTCTTCTTTGGCTCGGCCCGCGCCCGCCCGCCCGAGGTCGCCGCCGAACGCCTGAGCCACGCCCATCGCGAGCTCGCCGGCGCCAAGACCGACGAAGAGGTCCGCCGCTTGGGCCACCTCGTCAAGCAGTGCGAGCGCATGGTCAAGCTCAGCCGCTACTACGACGAGACCCGCGAGCTCGCCCGCCGGCTGACCGAGTGGGACATGCAGCGCAACCCCAAGCGCAGCTACCTGGTCTGCACCGGGGGCGGTCCCGGCATCATGGAGGCCGCCAACCGCGGCGCCGCCGACGTTCCGGGCGGTCGCAGCGTCGGCCTGGGCATCTCCTTGCCCTTCGAAGGCAAGGTCAACCCCTTCGTGCCCCCCGAACTCGCCTTCGAGTTCCACTACTTCTTCACCCGCAAGTACTGGTTCCTCTACCTGGTGAAGGCCATGGTGCTCATGCCCGGCGGCTTCGGCACCATGGACGAGCTCTTCGAGACCCTCACCCTCCGCCAGACGGGCAAGATCAAGAAGCCCGTGCCCACGGTGCTCTTCGGGGCGGACTTCTGGGACTCGATCTTCGATGTGCAGAGCATGGTGGACTGGGGGGTCATCGCCGAAAGCGACCTGCTGCTCTTCCACCGCACCGACTCTGTGGGCGACGCCTTCGACTACCTGGTCGAGAGCATCGAAGCCGTCGAGCGGGAAGATGATCTCGCCTCGCCCATGAAGAGCCCCACGATCCCCTGACCCCGGTTGTCCGCATGGCCTTTCAGAGCCCGCTTCACCTTCGTCGCCGCCTGAAGCAGATGGTCGGAATCGGCGCGAAGCCGTCTCAGATCGTGCGCTTCCCCGTCACCTATGTGCTGCCCGATGGCAGCGAGCAGGTGGTCCAGGTCGAAGAGCACTACTCCTTGTTGATGGCCAGCCAGGCCCTGCCGGCTCCCATCAGCACCGGTCGCCGTGCCGGGGGCACCTGCCCCGACGGCGGCTGCGGCCTCTGCCGGGTGGAGATCCTGTCTGCCAGCGGGCTCACGCCCATGGTTCAGGCCGAACAGGACTCTTTGGACGCCATGGTGCGCGGGGACGAGCACGAGGGCCGCAAGCGCGAGCCCGGCGAAGCCCTCAAGCCCAGCACCCGCCTGGCCTGTCACGCCAAGGTCGTCGGCCCGGGGGCTCGGGTGCAGGTGATCGAGCTCTTCGACTATGACAGCGTCCGGGGCGATCCCACCGGGAGCTGACCCATGGTCGCTGCAGCTCTGGCCCCGCGGTCCCCGCCCCTTCCTGCGAGGGCCGGCTGACCATGGGTGGCCAGGCGCGGCGTCGGATCCGGAAGCTTCGAAACTGGGGCGTCGCCGTCGGCCTCGTGCTGCTGCGCCTGTGGCTGCGCCCGGTGGGCCCAGGCCCCGATGATGCAGGGGCCATCGAAACCCTGGGCCCCGCCCTCCCCGAGGGTTGGCAGCGCTGGGGCGTGGTCCAGGACTGGCTGCTGGTGGGCCCGGACGCGGGCGCCTGGGCCGAGGCCGCGGTGGCCCGCTTGCAGGGCGCCCCCTTGGACCCCAACCGCCTGCCGGTCTACCCCACGCTCACGGCCTGGGCGGCCGGGCAGCCCGGAGACGTCGTCTTTGCCGGTCACGCTGTCAACCACCTCGCATCGGCCACGGTGCCGGCCCTCATCTGGGCCTTGGGCCTGGCCATGGGCGCGCCTTCTGCGGGGTTGGTGGCGGGGGTGCTGGTGGCCCTCAACCCCGCCCTGATGACGGCGGCGGGGCTCTATGGCGCCGACCCCGCCTTTCAGATGATGGTGGTGCTCACGGCGCTCCTGGCATGGCTCAGCCTGCAGAAGGGGACGGCGCTGGCCCCGGTCCTGGGCCTGGTGGGGGGCTTGACCCTGGCCACCCACTTCCTGGGCTTCGCCATTCTCGCCCCGTTGTTGGCCCTGGGCCTGCTGTCCCGTCGGGGGCCCTGGCACCGCTGGCTGAGCCCGGTGGTGACCGCGGCCATCGCCATCGGGATCTTTCGCTTGCTCTTCCACAACCCCACGCTGAGCTCCGATCTCGCCTTCATCCAAGGCATCTACGGCACGGGGGTGACCGGCCTGCTGGCCACGCCCCAGAGCCAGGTGGGGGTCTTCGAAGCAGCGGTTCTGGCCGTGAGCGAGGGGCTGGGGCCCGCTTTGCAGCAGGCCACCGATCGCATCCTGCGCAGCCTGCGCTTTGCGGGCCTGCCCCCGGTGGTCCTCGCAGCCTTGCTGGGTATCGGCATCCTGGCCCCGAATCGGCGAAGGGGGCGCTGGGACTTCCGCGCTCCGGCGCTGCTGACCTTGGTTCTGGCCCCGGCCCTGCTGCTCGAAGCCGCGCAGGGTCCGGAGCGTTATTCGAGGTATGCCCTGCCTTTTGGCTTTCTGGCCCTTGGGCGGGCGGTGGGGCTTCTGGCCGCGCCCCTGGAGTTTCTGGGGCGCATGCTGCTGCGGCGCTGGCCCTCTGGCACCGCCCGCCTGCTGCTGGCCTTGGTCTTCCTGGCCCTGTTCCTGCCGACCTTGTTGCGCCAGCGGCCGCGCCCCGAACGCCCCGTGCGGCCCGCCCAGGATGTGTGGGTGGCGCGGCAGCTGGGGGAGACCTTTCCATCGGCTGGGGGCCTGCTCACGCGCTCACAAAACCTGGCCTTCCTCGCGGCGCTGCCACGCTGTCCCGACCGTCCTTGCGAGGCGCGGCTGGAGTCCGAGCTGGGCGAGTGCCTGCACGCCGTGCTCGATGGTTGCCCTGGCAGCGGCGATCTGCCCTTTGTGCGCGAGATCACCCTGGTATCGGGCCCCGGAGACGTCCGCAGCCAGCTCTTTGAGAGCTTCGTGCTGGCGGGGTCCCCGATGGTCTTCAGCCATGTCACCACCGAGCGTCGGGTCGAGGTCTACCGCCTGAGTCGGGAGCGCCTGCGGGCGGCTGCCGGGCCGCGGCCCCAATATGCGCCGATGGCGCCCGGGCAACGGCCCGATGGCCGGCCCCTGCCGGGCCCGAACTTCATGGGCCCGGGTGCGGCGCTGCCACCGATTGGGCCCCCGCGCTAATTCATCGAATCGGCTCCCAATTCGATGGACGCGGCCGGCGCATGCGCGGGTCGCCCGGCGGCAACTCAGGCGGACGCCCTTGGGGAGCGTCCTATGGGCGCGGTCGAGGGCGAGGCCCCCGCAACCCCCGTCGGGGTTCTGGGCTGCGCCATGTGCGCACTCCCAGACTAGATACGATCCAGGGCCCATCGCGCGTGAGTCCGCACCTCGACGTGATCGTGGGTGAGCGCGTGGTGCAGGGCGGGCCGGGCGGCGGCATCGCCCAGGTTGCCCAGCACCACGGCGGCGTTGCGTTTGAGGCCCCAGGCCTTGCAGCGCCGGAGGGGGCTGCCGTTGAGGGCCTTGTCCAGCGCCGAATCGGGCGTGCGCAGCACCCACTCCAGGTCCAGCCAGGCCCGGCCCGGCAGGGGGCGCAGGTCCGCCTGCAGCGGCGTGGGTGGCTTGTGGTTGTGGGGACAGACCTCTTGGCAGTCGTCGCATCCAAAGACCCAGCGCCCCAGGGACGGTCGCATGGCCTCGTCGATGGCGCCGCGGTTCTCGATGGTCATCCACGAGATGCAGCGCCCGGCGTCCAGCTTGCCGGAGCCCAAGAAGGCGTTGGTGGGGCAGGCGGTCAAGCAGCGGGTGCAGGCGCCGCAGTGCCGCTCCAGCCCCGCCCGCCGGGGGTCGGGCGCGAGGTCCAGGGTGAGGAGGCCCACGGCCAGGAAGAGGTAGGAGCCCTGTCCCGGCACGATGGTGCAGCAATTGCGCCCGGCGAAGCCCATGCCGGCCTCGACCGCCCAGGCCCGCTCAATGAAGGGGCGGCTGTCCACCCCCCAGGTGCTGTCGATGCCGGCCTCGTCCAGGCGCCGCCGCAGCTTGGTCAGGCGCTTGCCGATGAGGTTGTGGTAGTCGCGTCCCCAGGCATAACAGGCCACCTTGCCCGTCAATCCGCCCGGGTCGGGCGGGCGTGGCCAGCCATAGGACACCCCCAGCACCACGGCGGTGCGGGCCCCGGCCAGCAGCAGATCGGGGCTTGCGCGCTTGTCGCGGCCGCCCACCATCCAGCCCATGTCGGCGTGGCGACCCTCCTCGATAAAGCGGTCGTAGTGCTCGATCCCGGGCGATCCATGCACGGCTGCGAAGCGCACGCGATCAAAGCCCAGCTCGCGGGCCTGCTCCTGAATCAAGGCGCGGGGATCGGTGGCCAAGGGCCCTCCTCGGGGCGGAGGGCCGCTTGTCCCAGCCCCCCTCCGGCCTTAAGCAGGGGCAGCCCAGGGCGCCCCCGCGCGCCTTGCACCCCATCGATCCCGAGGTCCCCCGTGTCCACCGAATCCGCCGACCGCGTCGAAGACATCATCATCTGCGGCTCTGGCCCCGCCGGGCTCACCGCCGCCCTCTACGCGGCCCGCGCGAACCTGCGCCCCCTGGTGCTCGAAGGCATGCAGCCCGGTGGCCAGCTCACCATCACCACCGATGTCGAGAACTTCCCCGGCTTCGAAGAGGGCATCATGGGCCCCACCCTCATGGACACCATGAAGAAGCAGGTCGAGCGCTTCGGCACCCGCATGCTGCTCGACGAGGTGACCGAGGCCGATCTCAGCGCCCAGCCCATCGTGCTGCGCACCGCCAACGGCCAGACCCTGCGCACCCGCGCCCTGGTCATCGCGACCGGCGCGACGGCCCGCTACCTGGGCCTGCCCAACGAGATCCGGCTGCAGGGCCACGGCGTCAGCGCCTGCGCCACCTGCGACGGCTTCTTCTTCCAGGGCGTCGAGATCGCGGTGGTGGGCGGAGGCGACTCCGCCGCAGAAGAGGCGAACTTCCTCACCAAATTCGCCAGCCGGGTGCACCTGCTGGTCCGGCGCGACGCCCTGCGCGCCTCCAAGATCATGGCCGACCGCGTCATGAAGAACCCCAAGGTGACCATCCACTGGAACACCGAGGTGGCCGACGTCCTCGGCGCAAAGGAGGTCGAGGGCATCCGGGTGCGCGACACCCAGACCGGCGCCGAGACCGATTGGGGCCACATCAAGGGCCTCTTCCTGGCCATCGGCCACAAGCCCAATAGCGATCCCTTCGTCGGGCAGCTCGATCACGACGAGACGGGCTACCTGGTCACCCAGCCGGGGTCCACCCGCACCAACCTGCCCGGCGTCTTTGCCGCCGGCGACATCCAGGACCACACCTACCGACAGGCGGTCACGGCGGCAGGTTCGGGCTGCATGGCGGCCTTGGACGCCGAGCGGTGGTTGGAGGCCCAGGAGGCCGGCGACGGGGGCTGAGACCCCGCGCGCCGACCTTCGCGGGTCGGCTCAGCCCACCGGATCCGGCGTGCGGCGCAGGTAGGGCTTGACCGTCTCGAATCCGGGGAAGAGCGCCTGCGCCTGGTCGTCGGTGAGCGAGGGCACCACGATGACCGGCTGGCCGGGGCGCCAGTCCGCCGGCGTGGCCACCTTGTGGGCGCTGGTGCGCTGCAGGCTGTCGATGACCCGCAGCAGCTCGTCGAAGTTGCGACCGGTGGACGCCGGATAGGTCAGGGTGAGCTTGATCTTCTTGTCCGGGCCGATGACAAAGACGCTGCGCACGGTCAGGGTGTCATTGGCATTGGGGTGGATCATGTCGTAGAGGCCGGCCACCACCCGATCCGGGTCGGCCAGCAGCGGGAAGTTGAGGGCGTGACCGGTCACATCTTCGATGTCGCCGGCCCAGGCCCGGTGCTCGGCCACCGAATCCACCGACAAGCCCAGCACCTTCACGCCGCGGCGATCCCACTCGGGCTTCAGGGCGGCCACTGCGCCCAGCTCCGTGGTGCAGACCGGCGTGAAGTCCTTGGGGTGGCTGAACAGCAGGCCCCAGCTCTCGCCCAGCCAGGCGTGCAGGTGAATGGGACCCGCCGTGGATTCGGCGGTGAAGTCGGGGGCGGTATCGCCCAAACGAAGGGACATGGGGGCTCCTCGGGGCGCTGGCCCCGGTCGGGATTGAACTCCCACCAAGTTGGTAGGAGTTGCACCCTATCCCCGCGCCGCACCCATGCCAGCGCGCCGCCGCCCCCGCGTCAGCTATGTTGCGGAATCTTCGATAATATCGACGATACGCCGTGTATGGAAGACCCGCTCATCCCCCCGCAGGTGGCAGAGGGCGTCCACATAGGGGGCCCGCAGCTCTCGCACGGTGATGCGCCGGCGGTTCACCAGGGGGCCCGTGCCATTGCGGGCGGTGTAATCCACGTCCAGGGTCTCGCCGGTGCGAGCGGCCCGGGCCAGCCGCAGATCGATGGCCTTGCGCTGGGCGCCGCCCTTTCGCAGGGCCGCCACCTTGGCCAGCAGGGCCTGGGCAGAGGGCAGGGGAGGCCCCCCGAGGGACTGAAAGAAGACCTCGAAGATGCGCCGGGTCGTGCGGCAGTCATCCAGGGCGCGGTGGGCGTTGTCCTGGGGGATGTCGAAGCGGCGGGCCAGCGCCGCCAGGCTGCACTTGTTCAAGCCAAAGACATGGCGCGACAGGTCCAGGGTGCAGATCACCGGACCGTGGGCCGGCACGGCGAGCCCCGCCCGGTGGCACTCGTTGTGAAGGAAGCCGATGTCGAAGGGGGCGTTGTGGGCCACCACCACCGCCCCGTCCAGCAAGGCGGCGATGCGGGGCAGCACCGCGGCAAAGTCGGGCTGGCCCTCCAGCATGTCATCCGAGATGTGGTGGATGCTCTGGGCCAGGGCGGGCATGGCCATGCCCGGGTCGATGAGCTGGCTGAGGCTGCGGGGCTGCTTGCGACCGGGCTCGACCCTCAGCACGGCGACCTC
The DNA here is from genome assembly GCA_018401435.1 of Deltaproteobacteria bacterium. GTDB lineage: Bacteria > Myxococcota_A > UBA796 > UBA796 > UBA2385 > M30B51. Next base: position 42,249 of record JAGYJW010000014.1, read on the forward strand.
GCAGACGCGGTCCCCGCTGGCGGCATAGAGGCCCGTGGTCTCGAAGTCGAGGTAGGCCACCGGCACCTGGTTCAGGGGCAGCGACCCGATCTCTGCCGGAGGGGCGAGATCGGTCGGCTGCGGCGCCGCGCTCACTCCTCCGTGCCTTCGGCCAGGGGCGCGGGCGCGCGCATCCAGGGCTGGGGACCGGGTGGGTCGAAGACCCCGTCGGCGTCGGCATCTACCCAGATGGGGTTGGTGACGGCATAGGGGTGCATGGGGAAGGTGCGGGGGATGGGCAGCGGCGCGCCCAGCAGGCTGTCAAAGATGCCGCCCAGGCCAGAGAGCGCGCCGCTCACGACGTCTTCGAGCTGGATGGGGGCGATGGCCACGGGCGTGAAGACCGGCGACAGGTCGTCGTCGCCCAGGGCGATCAGCACATACCAGCTGTCCTTGTCGGGCTGGACCTCGTGGGTGGCCTCGAGGTTGTAGGTCACGCCCTGCTGCACCTCGTCGTCGGCCCACTCGCGAATCAGCGTGCCGTTCTCGTAGAGCTCGACCCGGTTCACGTCGAACCAGTTGGGGGTCTGCACCTCGATGTGCAGGGTGACGGGCTGGTCGGTGGACAGCTCGCTGCCCGGTCCGATGTCGGGGTTGTTGGCCCAGAAGCGCACAAAGGGCCCGCTGCTGGCCACCACGCGCCCGGCCTTGACGGCGTCGGCGACCAGCTGGTCGTCCAGAAAGCCGGGGTCGTCGGTCTCGGCCATCACATAGGTGCGGGGGCAGCCGGACTCGGTCGAGGTCTTGTCATGGGTGTCGGAGTTGCCCAGGACAGAGTAGCGATAACCGAGGTTCAAGGTGTGGAACCAGTCGTCCAGCACACCCTCCCAATCCGGGGCGAGGCTCATCGCCCCATCGGCGGTGGCGCTCTTGGACAGGGCGTCCTGCTCCTCCATGGTGCGCGCCATGATGTCGTAGATGGACACGCTGTCGGGGTCTTCGGTGAGCTCCGTGAGCTCGTCCCAGGTGGGGGTGCGAATCATCTCCTGGCGCTTGCCGTTGAGCACCTCCAGCGCGTCGAAGTCCTTGCTGAAGTTGGGGGGCGTGAGCAGCGTGTTGGTGAGCGTGAGCGTGCTCTGGGACACGAAGAGGTCGCCCGTGGTGCTGGTCTGGTAGGGGTCCATCCCGTATTGGTCGTAATAGCCGAGGATGCCGTCCCGGGGGTGGCCGACGAAGACCAGGGGGTCACGCCCGCCGTTGGGATCGCCCAGATCGCGGATGCCGCCGATGATCTCGTCGGGGGTCAGCCCCGTCCAGTCCAGGGCCCCGCCCGCGTCGGCTAGGTAGTCCTTGACCAGGGGGAAGCCCAGGAAGTGGCCGATCTCGATGGTGGTGACCTCCAGCCCGATGGCGGTGCCCACCCAGTCTTCCAGTCCCAGCGCCATCACCGATGGCGCATAGTCGGTGATCACGTCGTGGTCGGTGCTGGTGAAGAATTCCACGCCCTCGGCCGCCATGGTGGCCACCCGGTCCGTCAAGGACACGCCGGAGTCGTGGGAGGGGTTGCTGTGCACATGGAAGTCGGCGCTGATCCAACCCTGGGTGTCCACGCTGCGCACCACCGTCAGGTCGAGCGCGGCCGTCTGGTTGGCGGAGATCGCAAAGACCTCGCTGATGCCCAGGTCATATTCCAGGCCGCGGCTGGCCACGGCATAGTAGCGACCCGGTGGCACCTCGACCGCGGCGGTGCCGTCGGTGGTGAAGACCACGTGGGCGGGATCATCGGCGATGAAGCCATCCCCCAGATCCGGGTCCCGGGGGCTGGCACCCACGGCAAAGAGCGTGATCTTGGAGGGCACCCGCTGGCCGGTCTGGTCCCAGACCTCGAATTCCACGCGGCCCGGCCGCGGGGACTCCAGGACCAGCTTCACGGTGCTGCCGGCGTTGACCCGCACCCGCGACCGCTCGCTGTCGGGGCGGCCCAGACCATGCACCAGCAGCTCGTAGTCGCCGGGGGGCAGGTTGCCGCCAAAGCTGCCGTCGGGCTGGGTGTCGTCGCCGACATCGGTGGTCCACTCCAGCCAGGGGCCGGGGTCCGCTTCGCCGGTGTCGGGGTCGATCCGGTAGGCGAAGACCCGCACGCCGCTCAGGGGCCGGCCATCGCTCTGCTCCACCACGAAGCCCTGGACCCGGCCGGTGACGTCGCCGCGGGCTTGCAGCAGCGCGTCCACCACGCTGCCCACATCCCCGCGGCCAATGGCGAAGTAGCGGTCGTAGAAGTAGCGGGCGCCGGCCGGGAAGCGGGCCGAGCTGCCGTCGCCTTCGACCCCCGCTCCCACCGCGACGGTCTGGCTGCTGGTGAACATGGGCACGAAGATGTCGCCCTGGGCCGGAGTCAGGCCGTAGCTCACGCGGTCGGCGGTGCCGGCCAGGAAGTCCACCTGGATGGGGTCGGTGAAGGTGTTGACCCCGGTGGACAGCAGCCCATCGACAAAGCTGGTCTCATCGAAGCCCACCCCGGGGGTGAAGACATCGGTGCTGCCGCCTTGCAGGTAGAAGTCACCAAAGACCAGGCCGCCGGCGTCCTTGTTCAGGGCGAGGTCCAGCAGGGCCAGCCCGTCGTCGCTATAGGTGGCCTCGGTCGCTTCGAGATCCTCCTGGCAGCCGGCCTCCTCGGCAAAGACCGCATAAGTGCGGATGAGCACCGCGCCGGCCCCCGGTTCCAGGATGTAGTCCGTGCGCATTCGGAAGTAGGGCCGCTGCCCGGGCCACTGCAAGGCCCACAAGGAGTCCAGCAGGGTGATGAAGGATTGTTCGGGGCCCTCGGTGCAGATAATGGCCGCGCCACCGTCGCTGCCGTCGGCGATGACCTCGACCGTGCCCACCTCGTCGTCGGCGCGGGTCACATTCAGGTTGACCGTGGGAAAGACCTCGGCGAGCTGATCGAGGCCCTTGCCCTGGCTGTAGCGGGGATCGGGGCGCTGCAGGTCGGCGTCGATGAGGCTGGCGCCGGAGGTGTGCGGCCCCATGCTGTTGCGGGGCCCCAGGATGGCCACGCGGATCCGATCGTTCTCGAGGATGTAGTCCCCGGGTTGGGCGAGCGCCTTGGGCCCCCCGATGGTCTGGTCCATGCGCGCGATCTGGAAGGCGCGGGCGTAGCCGCCTTCGGGTGCGCAGGCGTGGAGGGCCAGGAGACCGGGCCCCAGGAGAAGCGGAAGGCGGGAGGACTGGATAGGCATTGCCGCCTCCCTATTGGGGCATCCGAGGAAGGTCCATGCGAAGTGCTGCTCCCCTGTTTTTCGGCCTGCTCTGCGCCCTGCTCCTGGGCGCCAACGCGCAGGCCGCCGACCCCGCCAAGGGCGGCGACAAGGGCGGTCTGGACAGCATGCTGCCCAAGCCCGAACTGACGGGCTTCGTGCAGATGTGGATCACGGCCTGGGACCAGGACGTGGACCCCCTGGCAGACCCCGCCGGCTATGGCGACCCCGAAGATGATCCCGGCTTCAAGATCCGCCGGGCCCGCATGGGCATCCAGGGTGAGGGCGCCAAGGTCCGCTACGACATCGATTTTGGCTATAGCGCGCCTTTTGATGCCGTCTCTGCACCGGATCGGGGGCCCATCATCGAGGTGGTGGACGCCAGCGGCGGCTTCCGGCCGGTCAAGGGCCTCTGGATCGACGGCGGCGTCATGAAGGTGCCCGTCGGCCGCGAATTCCTGATGGCCACGGCCAATATGGTCTTCGCAGACCGCAGCCTGGTCAGCCAGTGGATGGTGCCCGGTCGGGACGTGGGCTTGCAGGTCGATGGCACCCTGGGTGACAAGGACAAGGCCCTGGGCCGCATGCGGGTGGGCGTGTTCAACGGCAACGGCAGCCTTGCCGGAAATGACGCGCCCGGGCTGCTTTACGCCGCGCGGCTCGAGGGCAAGGTGGGCCCCGGCGACACCTACAAGACCTTTGGCAAGGTGGACGGCTTCACCCTCGGGGTGGCCGGCGACTTCTACTACAACGACGATCTCGCGATCAACACCCTGGGCCTGGGCGGCGACCTCATGCTGCGGGTGGCCGGTCTCGCCCTGATGGTCGAGGCCAACCGCGCCACCTTGAGCCCCGACGACACCACCCTCAACCTGCCGGCGGTGCTGGCCGAGACCCCCCGCACCGGCGTGGTCTCGCAGATTGGCTACAGCGTCTGGCGGGTGGAGCCCGCGGTGCGGGTGGCCTGGTTCGACGACAACGCCAACATCGACGACAATGGCGACGTGCTCGAAGTCATGGGTGGGGCCACCCTGCATGGTCCCAAGGACACCGCCCGCGCCGGCCTGGGCTATATCAAGCGGGCCGAGCTGGGCGGCCGCTCCTTTGACAACGACAGCGTCCGCCTCTGGATGCAGTTCACGCTGTGAGCGCGGTCGCCACCGCGCTTCTCATCGGCCTCGGGCAGGGTCCGGGCGGGGCCCGGGCCGCGGCCCCCGCCATCGCGCCGGCGCCCACCTGGCCCACCACCCTGGACCGCGTGGTGCCTGCGGTGGTCTCCTTGCGGACCAACGCAACCCGGGCCTTTGACACCGTGGGGGCCGCCACATCGGTGGCGACGGGCTTCATCGTAGACGCCGACCGTGGGCTCATCCTGACGAATCGGCATGTGGCGGGGCCAGGCCCCAGCGTGATCGAGGCCGTCTTCCTCGACAACGAAGAGCTGCCCGTGCAGGTGGTCTATCGGGACCCGGTGCACGACTTTGCGATTCTGCGCTTTGACCCCACCCAGCTCCGCTTCATGAAGGCGGTGGACCTGTCGCTGTGCGCGGACTGCGCCGCGGTGGGCATGGAGGTGCGGGTGGTAGGCAACGACGCCGGCGAGAAGCTCTCCATCCTGCCGGGCACCATCGCCCGCCTGGACCGCGACGCGCCGGGCTATGGCCCCGAGGTCTACAACGACTTCAACACCTTCTATATCCAGAGCGCGGCGGGCACCTCGGGGGGCAGCTCCGGGTCGCCGGTCTTGCAGGTGGACGGCCAGGTGGTGGCCCTCAACGCGGGGGCGCGCCGGCAGGCGGCGTCCAGCTACTTCTTGCCCTTGCACCGCGTGGTGCGGGCGCTGCGGCAGGTGCAGGCCGGTCAGCCGGTGCGCCGCGGCACCGTGCAGGTGGTGCTGGGCCACGCAACCTATGACGAGGTGCGGCGCCTGGGGGTGGACGAGGCCACCGAGGCCCGCACCCGCGCGGCCTTCCCCGCTGGAAATGGTCTGCTCACCGTGAAAGAGGTGGTGCCGGGCGGCCCAGCCGACGGCTGGCTGCGGCCGGGCGATGTTCTGCTTGAGTTGGATGGTCGGCCCATCAATGGCTTTGTGGACGTCGAGGCCCTCCTCGATGACAATGTGGGCCAGGAGCTGGGCTTCAAGGTGCTGCGCGGGGGCTCCCCCGTCGAGGTCGTCCTTGCCGTGGGGGATCTCGACGCCATCACCCCCGACAACTACCTGGAGTTCGGCGGCGGCCTCCTCAACCCGGTGGGCTACCAACAGGCCCGCAACCACGGCCTGCCCGCCCGGGGCGCCGTCGTCACCAGCGCCGGCTATGCCTTCGGCCGCGCCGGCATACCCGCAGGGGCCTTGATTCTCCAGGTGGGTGCGGTGGACACTCCCGATCTGGACGCCGTCGAGTCGGCGCTTTCGGCATGGCCCGATGGTGCTCGCGTGCCGGTGCGCTACAGCACCCTGAATGATGCCCGCCACAGCCAGCTGGCCATTGTGCCCATCGATCGCCGATGGAACCCGATGCAGCGTTGCCGCCTGTCCGCAGACACGGGCGACTGGCCCTGTGAGCCTTCCGCGTCGCCCACCCAGCCCTTGGCGGCCATCCGCGGCAGCTCCAGCCCCCTGGTCGCCCCCAAGGGGCCGGCCCGGCAGCTGGCTCCCGCCATCGTCGAAGTGGACTTTGATATTCCATTTCGCACCGATGGGGTCTATGCCAGCGCCTTTCGCGGTGCGGGGCTGGTGGTGGATGCCGAGCGCGGCCTGGTGGTGGTCGATCGCGACACGGTTCCCGTGGCCCTGGGCGATGTCAGCCTGACCTTTGGGGGGTCGGTGCAGATCCCCGCCCAGGTCGCCTGGCTGCACCCCGAACACAACCTCGCCTTCTTGCGCTACGACCCCGCCTTGGTGGCCAGCAGCGGCATCTCGGCCGTGCGCTTCGACCCCCGGCCCCTCTCGGTCGGGGACGGCGTGTGGCAGGTGGGCATCGATGGGACCGGTCGGGTGGCCGGGCGCAAGACGGCGGTGGCCCGCGTGCGTCCGGTCGATCTGCCCCTGCCGCGGCCCCCCTTCTTCCGCGATACCAACCTGGCCACCGTGCAGACCGAAGGCTCGGCGGCCAGCATCGGCGGCGCCCTGGTGTCCCGGTCGGGCCAAGTGCAGGCCCTGTGGGCCTCCTTTGTGGAGCTGGACGGGGACAAGCCATCGGGGCGCTTTGCTGGCTTGCCGGCCCGCACGGTGGTGGACGCCCTGGACCATGTGGTGGCCGACCCCAGCGCCCTGTGGCCGGCCTTGGGGGCCGAGCTGGTGCCCGTCGCCATGACCGATGCCCGCGATCTGGGGCTTGGCGACGCCGATGCCGCCGCCCTGGGCGCCTTGAGCGACGAGCGCCGGGTGCTGGGCGTGCAGCGCCTCACCCGCGGATCTCCGGCGGCTGCCTCCCTGCAGGAAGGCGACCTGATTCTCTCGCTGAATGGGCGCTCCGTCGTGCATTACGCCGATTTCGATGCCGCCATCCAGGACGGGCCCCTGCGGCTGCGCGTGCTGCGGCAGGGGGCGCCGGTCGATGTCGAGGTGGCCCCCCACGGGCTGAGCGGCCTGGGCACCCGACGGGTCCTGGGTTTTGCCGGCACCCTGCTGCAGGAGAGCCCCGACGCCCTGGCCGCGCAGCGCGGCCTGCCCCAGGTGGGCGTCTATGTGGCCTGGTATTGGTATGGCTCTCCGGCCGCCCGCTATGGCCTGCGGCCCACCCGGCGCATCGTCGCCATCGACGGCGTGGCCACGCCCGATCTCGACGCCCTGCTGGCGGCGGTGAAGGGCCGCGCAGACCGCTCCGCGGTGCGCCTGACCACCCGCGACCTCGACGACAACGAGGACGTGATCACCCTGAAGCTCGACAACCGCTTCTGGCCGGCCTTCGAGCTGCAACGGGGCGAGGATGGGGCGTGGCGGCGCATCGAATACTGATCCCGCTGCTGGCCCTGGCCTGCGCCGACCCCCGGGTAGACGCCCTGTCGGCCCGGGTAGCTGCCCTGGAGGCCCGTTTCGACCCGGGCCCCACCACGGCGGTCATCGACCCCGAGACGGGGGTGCTGGTGCAGGTCCTCGACGAGGCGCAGGTGCTGGGTTGCGTGGTGGAGGTCACCAGCCAGTCCTTGCGCGCCCTCTATGCCCATGAGGCCTTGAGTGGGGAGTTCACCGACGATATCCGGGTCTTGGATTGGGCGCCCGAGAGCCCCTGCCGCTGGTATACGGCCACCCGAATCCTGCCCTTCTCGCCCACCGGCCGCGCCATCGAGGTGGAGGTGCTGCTCACCCGCGGTCCGGCGCGGGGGCGGCGCTTCTTGAGTGATCTGAAGGATGAGCCGGTGGAGCAGGCCCCCCTGTCGGCGGAGGCCCTGCAGCAGGCCCTGGCCGCGGGGAATTACCGTTGAGACGCCTGCTGCCCCGGGTCCTGCTGCTGGGCTGCACGGGCGCTTGCGCCCCGCGCCAGTCGGCGCCCCTGGCCATCCCGGTGGGTCCAACGCCCGAAGGTGCAGAGTCCGGCGTGGCCTTTGGCGGCAGCCCTCCGGCGCGCCCCGCGCCGCCCGCGCTGCGCATCGACGCGTCGGGGCAGCTTCGTGCGGCCGACGCGGCAGAGGGCGGCAGCGCGCCCCCGCTGGGCCCGCTCCTGGACATCGAGCTGGTAGACGCCGATCTGCACGGCTTTCTGCGCTTGATCAGCGAGGTGTCGGGCCTGGACTTCGTGGTCGATGGCGCGGTGCGCGCCCGGGTCACCGTGCGCCTGCAGCGGGTGGCCTGGAACCACGCCCTCTTCGCCGTCCTTCAGGCCGAGGGGCTGGCCTTGCGGCCCCTGGCGGGCGGTGGCTTCCAGGTCTCGCCCGGCGCCGCCGCCCCGCGGTGATGCCCTATTCCGCAGCGGGAGGTGCTGTGCCAAAGTCCAGGATGTAGGTGCGCTTGTCGTTGTCCGCCAGCAGGGCGTAGCGGCCCTGGGGCAAGGCGTCCGCGGCGATATAGCGGAGGACGCGGTCGCCGCTGCCCACCGTGGTGACCTTCGCCGCGTCGAAGCTGGCCGTCTCGACGGTCACGGCCCCGGCGGCGTCAAAGCGGGCGCCAATGAAGGTGTGCTCGGGGATGTCGACCCAGGCGCCCTCTGCCGCACCCTTGAAGCGCCGCTTGCCCGTGTCGTCGATGAGCGGGTGCACCATCAGGCGCTCTGCATTGCTCTTGCCCGACAGGACGAGGTAGTCACCCGGCGCCAGCATCTGGCTGCCCGCGAGGCGCAGGGGCTTGGTGGTGGGGTAGCGCACCGTCGCGTCGCTGCCCCAGACGGTCGCCGTCTCGACATCGGAGTAGCTTCGAATCGTGGCCAGGGCGTCGCCGGACAGCTTGAAGACCCCCGCGCCCGAAGGGGCCCGCCAGACCTTGGCCTCGACGGGGGCGGTGGGCGTCTCGCCCCCCTGGAAGGTGGTGGGCCCGTCCATGAAGAGGGTGTCGTCCATCAGGGTGATCGTGTATTCACCCGTGCAGGTCTCTGCGAAGCTGAAGCTGCCGTCCGGGCCCACGTCGGCCTCGCGCACCTGGCAGGCCATGTCGGGGATGGCCATGGCCTTGGCCAGCACCTTGAAGCCGGTGCGGGGCTGCCCCGTCATGCCATCGACCAGGCGTCCCTGGTAGCTCCCGCCAGGGGTGCAGCCCAGGGCGAGCAGGGGGAGGGTGAGCAGCGCGGTCCGAAACATGGGGCCTCCGAGGTTGGCGCTCAGGATACCGTTTTCGCGCGGTCCGCGGGCATCGCCCCCCCAAGCGGGCCCGCTACAAGGCGCGGACATAGGCCGCGATGCGGGCCAGCGCCTCGTCCGAGAGGGCGCTGCCGCTGTCATGGGCGCGGATGGCGGCTTCGAGGGTGGGGGCCGATCCATCGTGCAGATAGGGCGCCGTCGCGTGGCTTCCCAGCAAGGTGGGCGTGTCCAGGCCATCCAGCGGGCCCGCCCCCAGGCGCTGCCCCGAGGCTTCGGTGAGGGTCCCGACGTCATGGCGCAGAAAGCTGCCCAGGTCGGAGTCGGTGAAGGCCGGCCCGCTGTGGCAGGTGGCGCAGCCAGCGTCTTCGAATGCGGCCCGCCCGTCGGCGGGCTCAGGCCAGGGGGAAGGCGGCGTCTCTGTGAGGCTGCTCACATAGGCGGCCAGGGCGTCCAGCTCGGCGCTGCGCCCGGCCTTGGTTGCACCCAGGCTGGAGCCGCTCTCGGCCCAGTCTGCATCCGACAAGAAGCCCGTCCCGCCGAAGGGCCCGCGCATATCGTTCTCGAAGTCCTGGATCTCGTCGAAGTTGGCCGACCAGTGGACCGGACCCATGCCCATTCCCGCCCGGCCCAGCAGGCTGGGCGTATTGCGCAGGCCCTCTCCGCGGTCGCTGAAGTCCCAGGTGCGGCCGTCGTGGTCGCCGTCGGGGTGGCAGTTGGCACAAGAGATGTAGCCGGCGCGGGTGATGCGCTTGTCCGCGGCATCCCAGAAGATGCGCTTGCCCGCCAGGATCGTCTCGCTGAGCGGCTCTTCGGTGAGTGTGGGGGCGGTCCAGGTCGGGCTGAGCACCCGCGACAGATCGCGCACATCGTAGGCGCGCAGGCTGCGGTCCAACCAGACCTGCACATAGAGCGTGTCGCCATCCGGGCTGAGGGCGAGTCCGGTGGGCGCGTGGCCGACATCCAGGATGCTGCCGGCCAGATCGCCGCTCCAGGTGTCCAGGACGCTGATGGTGCGGGTGCCGGTGTGCAGCACATAGAGGCGCTCGCCCAGGGGCGAAGGCGCGACGGCGTTGGCCCGCCCCCGCTCATCGAATTGCTTGCGCCCGGCAGGCGTCTCTTCACCCGTCTCTGCATCCATGGTGCCCAGCACCGCCCGCACCGTGCTGTCGTGGGTCAGGGGCTGTCCGGAGAGGTAGCTGCCCCGCAGGCTGTTGCTATGGGCAAAGGGCAGGTAGAGGCTGCGTCCATCGGGGGAGGGGACCACCTGCTCCAGCAGGTTGGGCAGACCGCCCGTGGTGGTGTCGCTGTCTCCCCCCCCATCCAGTCCCAGGGTGAAGACGGTCTGCTCGTCGAGATCCGCGCTGATCAGCGCGAGCTGGCCCCCCCCATCGGGGCTGCGGTTGCGGCTGAGGGCCAGGCGCCCATCGGGCAGCAGGGCGATGCCCCTCGGGTCGTGCAATGTGGGCACCGATCGGACGCTGTCCGGGCCGAAGTGGACCAGCTGCGGCGGGTCGGCCACGCTCACCCACCACTGGCCGTCCCGACCCACCAGGCCCTGGGGGCGTCCGCCCCCGGGCAGGTCCAACAGGCGGGATGCCCCGCTGTGACGGTCAAAGACCGCGATCTGGCCCGCCGCTTCGCAGGCCACGGCGACGGCGTCCCCATCATTGGCCACCGCCCGGGGACCGGCACAGGCGGGCCACTCTTGCAGCGCCCGGCTGTCTGCGTCGATGACCGAGAGGGCAGGGGACTCGGGGTTTACGACGAAGATCTGCCTGCCATCATCACTCACGGCGATGGTTGCCGACCAGCGCGGGGGGATCTCCGATAGGGCCGGGTGGGCGATGACCCGTGTGGCGTCGCTGCTGCGTTGGCCGTCGGGCGAGGTGCATTGCACCACCGCCGTATAGACGCCGGGCTCCGTATAGACATGCTGCACGGCCTGGCCTTCTATCACCGTGCCGTCGCCCAGATCCCAGATCCAGGTCGCTCGCTCGGCGCCGTCACCATCGGCAGTCAACGACAGGGGCTGGCCCAGGACGACGGACTGATCGGGGCCGGCGATGGCGGTGCAGGCGAGAGAGGGCCCTGGGCCGCCGCTGTCGTCGCGGGGCCTGGCGCTGTCGGCTCCGCCGCCCTTGCAGCCCAGCAGCAGCAAGGCGAGCGGGGTGGCTCTCACCGCGAGCCCGCGGTGCTGAAGCTGCTGCGCGTTGTCTGCGCCACCCGGTTGCCGTTGAGGTCCATGATGCCGCCGGCCATGATCTCGATGGTATAGGTGGTGCCGGGCTTCAATGGGGCCTTGGGCACATAGTGGGCCACCGACTCCTGGGCGTTGCCCCAGCCCTCGACCGGCTCGCCCTCGTCGTCGAAGAGTCGGATGCTCCCCGCAAAGACAGAGGCCGCGTCCACCATCTCGTTGAAGCCGACGCCGATGCGGGCGGTGGTGGCCACGCCGGTCTCTCCGTCGGTGGGCACCACCATCAGGACCTCGGGCGCCTGGTGGTCGGGCTCGCTTCTCCAGGGGAGGACCGCGCTGGCGATGTCGTCCTCGGCGTCTTCATCCACGCTCAAGACCGCCACATTGCCATAGGGGGTGAAGGTGTCGAGATCGCCGGGCAGGTGGGCCTCTCCGACCACCGTGATGTCCGGGAGTGCAGAGACGTCATAGATGCGGGCGATGCTGGATTCCCCACTGAAGACCAGGCCCTCGTCGTAGAAGACATAGCCGCCGTTGCCTTCGATGGAGATGTCGCCTGCATATGCGGGGGCAGTGGGGTCCGAGATGTCGGTCACCATGATGCCGCCCGAGCCCTCCTTGCGGGCGAAGAAGGCCCACGGGCCCGCGATATTGGCGTGGTAGGCCTCCCAGGAGTCGCCCCCTGCGTCCTCGGTCTGGAAGAGCCCGCCGGGGATGGGCAGGGGGTTGATGGGGTCGGAGATGTCGAGGATCGCCGCCCGCTTTCCTTCTGCCGAGCTGACCAGCAGCCGGGTGCCCATGGCAAAGACCCCGCCCGCCCGCAGCACCGGGTCGAAGCTGTAGCTCCCCACCAGCACCGGCGCGTCGAGATCGCTTGTATCCAACACATAGACGCCGTTGTCTGCTGCGGCGACGTAGAGGTAGGGGAACTGCCAGGCCACGCTCAGCACCACCCGCGCATAGGCGTCGGGGTAGACCACGTCGGGCAGGGTCAGGTAGGCTATGGATTCCGGCGCGGTGACGTCGGTGATATCCCAGATCAGCACACCCAATGCGCCGGTAGATACCATATAGTCGCCGGCCTGTTCGTCGCCCTCGGGCAAATGCAAGAAGCCCAGGCTGTGGCTCTCCCGCATCTGCTGCACCCAGCCTTCCCCCTCCTTGATGGGATTGCAGGGATCGGTCATGTCGAAGAAGGAGATGCCCCCGGTGCCGAATTCCGGTGACCAGGGCAGCACCAGGTGGCCGCGATAGGGCATCACTAGGTTGTGGTGCATGTAGTCGCGCGCCTCGTCGCCATGCAGCCGGGCGCAGTTCACCCACAGCTCGGCGTCGTCAAAGACCCGCTCGGGGCCGCCTGGGCCGCGCAAGGGCGGGCTGTCGCCGGGCTCGGCGAAGGCATAGCCCTTGGGGGTGGCCCCGGTCTCTTCCAGGGGGTTGTCGGCCTTGCAGGCGGAGAGGGCGGTCAATCCGATCAGTGCGGCCAGGGGGCGCATGGAAGCTCCTCGACGGGCGCTGCACGCGCCCGGAGGCGGGCAGACGCAGACGCGGGTGGAGAGCATCTTGCCCCCCACCCGCGCAGGTGTACAGCGGCGGCGCGCTCAGTTGATGGCGGTCTCGGTCTTCTTGGCGCTGTAGTTGCCGGCGGCGGCGATGGCGTTGACCAGCGCGTCGGGGTTGGTCTTGCCGCTGTCAAAGGCGATCTCGGCAGTGCCGCTCTCGAAGCTGACGAAGGCGGCCTTCACGCCCTCCACCTTGAGCAGGGCGGCCTGCACGCCGCTGGCGCAGCCGCCGCAGGTCAGGCCGGTGACGGCCAGGGCGACCTTGGTTCCATCGGCGTCCTGGACGGACTTCTGGGAGGCCTGGGCCTGCTCGGCGGCGGCCATGGGGCAGCCGCTCTTGCCTTCGGCGGTCTTTTCGCCGCCACAGGCGAGGGCGACGGAGAGGAAGGAGGTGGCGGCGAAGACGGTCAGGGTGCGGATCATGGGGTCTCCCGTGTGGGCTTGGAGGCAGGACGAGGGTCGGAGAAGAGGACCTCTCTGCAAGCATAGCCGGCAACGCGGCCCATGCCAGCCCGCGGGCGCGCGACGGCCCCGCAGGCGGTGATAGGCTCACGGCATGGCTCCCATTTCCGACCCGCGCCTTCAAGATCTCGTCGCCCGTGCCCTCGCTGAAGATGTGGGCCAGGGCGACATCACCACCGAGTCCTGCGTCCCGGCCGATCGGGTGGGCAGCGGGCGCATCACGGCCAAGCAGGCGCTGGTGGTCTGCGGCCACGCCGAGGCCGCCGAGGTCTTTGCCCAGCTGGGCGCGGCCTATGCGCCCCTGGTCGCAGAAGGCAGCCGGGCGCAGCCCGGGACGGTCGTGGCCGCCGTCCGCGGTCCGCTGCGGTCCTTGCTCACCGGTGAGCGGGTGGCCCTCAACTTCTTGATGTCGCTGTCGGGGATCGCCACCCACACCCGCGCCGCGGTGGAGGCCGCGCCGGGCCTGCGCCTGGTGGACACCCGCAAGACGGCGCCGCTGCTGCGCGGGCCCCAGCGCCGGGCAGTCAAGGTCGGGGGCGGATCCAACCATCGTTTCGCGCTCTACGACGGCATCCTCATCAAGGACAACCACATCGTCGCCGCCGGGGGCATCGCCCAGGCAGTCCAGGCGGCGCGGGCGCAGGCCCACCACCTGCTCCGGATCGAGGTGGAGGTCGAGACCGAGGGCCAGGCCGACGAAGCCGTGGCAGCAGGGGCAGAGGTGCTCCTGCTGGACAATATGGATGATGCCACCATGGCCCGCATCATCGCCCGGCACCGCGGCCGCGCCCTCTTCGAGGCCAGCGGCAATATGAGCGCGGCGCGGCTGCCCGCGATGAAGGCGCTCGGCGTGGATGTGGTCAGCATGGGCGGCCTCATCCACCAGGCCCGCTGGGTGGACCTGTCCATGCGCCTGGACGGCATTGACTCCGGTGCCGAGGCGCCTTCGACCTGAGCCCAGCACCCGCAACTTGCCCCGGCGGCTGGATCCCTCCGCCATTCCGGGCCAGAATCCCAGGGCGCCACTGGCTTGGCGCAGGAGAGACACCGATGCGGCCCGTCCGATTGCTCAGCACCCTCCTCGCCTTCAGCACGGGCTGCGCCTACCTCTCGGATATGGACGAGCAGTGGCGCTTGGACCCCGATGGCGACGGCGTGCCCATCGGCACCGACTGCGATGACGAGGACGGGGCGGTCGGCGCGCCGCAGACCTTCTTCGCCGATGCCGACGGCGATGGTCATGGCGATCCCGGCACCGAAGAGACCGCCTGCCTGCCTCCGGCGGGCTTCGTCGTGACCTCGGATGACTGCGACGACGCCGACGCCGCGGTCTATCCGGGCGCGCCCGACGCCTGGTATGACGGCGTGGATGCCGACTGCGCCGGAAACGACGACTATGATCAGGACGGCGACGGTTATGGCATCGACGAGGACTGTGACGACGAGAATGCGGCACTGGTGCCCGATCCCGACGCGCCAGAGATCCCCTACAACGGGGTCGACGACAACTGCTTCCTCGGCGACGGCGATGGCGACGCCGATGGCGACGGCTTCTGGGCGGCGGACTACGCGATCCTGGTGCGCGCCAATGGCGGCGAGCCCCTGGCCATCCCGCCCGGGGCGGCGGGTGACTGCTGGGACGACCCGTCCGTCACCCCCCTGGGCTTCGACAGCATCAACGGCTTCCCGCGCTTGAGCGCCGGCGATGTGAACCCCGACGCAACAGAGACCTTCTATGATGGAGTCGATCAGGACTGCGGCGGGCAGGACGTCAACGTCGATGGCATCCTCGATGACTTCGATTGGGACCTGGACGGCGATGCTTCCGCCACCTGGGCGGATCCCAGCGGGCTCACCGGCGGCGACTGCATCGACTGCGACTGCGAGGGCGCGGCCTGCCCGGCCGCCTGCGACGCAGAGGCCGCCAATCCGGCCGGCTTGGCCCCCAGCCGGGTCAACAGCGCCGCCGCCGAGACCTGGTATGACGGCACCGATCAGGACTGCCGCGGCGACGACGACTACGATCGCGACAACGACGGCTACGACTGTGATTCCAGTCATGGCGGCAACTGCACCGGCAGCGACTGCGACGACCTGGCCGATCGGGTGCATCCCGGCGCGGTGGACGACTGGTATGACGGCATCGACTCGGACTGTGGCGGAGAGGACGACTTCGACCAGGACGGCGACGGCTACCAGGCCGAAGACTATGGCGGAGACGACTGCGACGACCTCGACTCATCCACCAACCCCGGCGCGGCCGAGATCTGGTATGACGGCTTCGACCAGAACTGCGACGGCGCCGACGATTACGACCAGGACGGCGATGGCTGGCGCTCCGATGCCTATGGTGGCAGCGACTGCCTGGATACCAATGCAAGCGTGAATGTCGGCCAACGCGAGATAGAAGGCAACGGCCTGGACGACGACTGCTCGGGCGACAGCAACGGAAACCAGCTGGAAGGCCTGCTCAACGGCTCGGATGCCGATGCGTCCTGGCGTGGCACCACCGCTGGCGACGCCGCGGGCCACCGTGTGTCCGGTGCCGGCGACGTCAACGGTGACGGCCTGGATGATTACCTTGTGGCTGCGCCCTACAATGACCTCGCCGGCAGCTCCGCCGGCGTGGTCTACCTGGTGCATGGGCCGGGACTCGCCGGGGGCCTGCTCAGCAGCGCAAATGCGTCGCTCTACGGGGAAGCGGCCAGCGATCTGTTGGGCTGGGGCTTGACGGGCCTGGGCGATACCGATGGCGACGGCTTCGACGACTTCGCATTGGGCTCCTACTCTGCCAATATCAGCAACACCGACGACGGCGCCGCCTATATTGTCTACGGTCCGGTCTCCCTGTCCGGCTACTATGTGGACTATGTGGCAGACGGCATGTATTGGGGTGCATATGCCGGCTCCTATGCCGGCTATGATCTCTCCTCCGCGGGTGACCACAACGCCGATGGATACGCTGATCTGATCGTCGGCGCGCCCTACGACAGCTGGGATGGGAGCTACTCGGGTCGGGCTTGGGTGGTGCAGGGGCCGCTGACCGGGGTGGAGTCCCTGGCCGGCAGCCCGGAGATATCCCCTGAAGTCGGCGACTACGACTACCTGGGCTATGCCTCGGCGGGCGTGGACCTGACGGGCGATGGGCAGTCCGATGTCGCGCTCTCTGCGCCCAATGCCAACGTGGGCACGCTCAGCTATGGCGGCGTGGTCTATGTCTTTGACGGCCCCATCACGGGCGATCTGACCGCGGGAACCAGCACGGCCACCGCCCGCATCACCGCGGTGACCGACGGCCAGTTCCTGGGCAGCGACCTCAGCGGCGGGGATATCGATGGCGACGGCTACAACGATCTGCTGATCGGTGCCACCAACAGCCAGAGCACCTCGGGCTCCTATGTTGGCGGGGCTTATGTTGTATTGGGTCCGGTCACGACCTCGGGCAGCGTGGGCAGCCTGGCCCACGCCCGCATCCTGGGCCGCACCTCCTACGGCAACTTCGGCGAATCGGTCGAGCTGAGCGGGGACTACGATGGCGACGGCAACGCCGACCTGCTCATCGGCTCGAGCGGCGACACGGGGCTCTCCTCCTACGAGGGTGCCAATTGGGTCTTCTATGGGCCGGTCACGGGCGCCCTGACGGCCAATGCCAACTATGGCGCCCGACTCGGCGGAAATAACGCCAGCGACGCCATGAGCCAGGGCCGGTCCGCCGGAGACGTGGACGGCGACGGCTATGACGATGTCATCGGTGGGGCCCGCGGCGCCGACAGCAGCGCCGTCAACGCCGGCGCCGCCTACCTCTGGCTGGGTGGCGCGCTCTGAGGACCGCCCTCGGCGGGAAAGACCCGCTGCTGCCAGCCGGCGTCCAGGCTGGAGCCCTGGATGGCGCTGAGCGGCGGGTAGACGGGGTGGCTGCGCACCAGCAGCAGCCAGCTCAGCATTGCCGCGGCGACCAGGCCGATGCCGATGGCCTTGCCGGGCCGCCAGGCGCGCAGGCCCAAGGCGCCGGCCCCTAGCAGCAGCAGCCAGCTGGCCTCGAAGAAGACCTCGGGCTTGGCCACCCGGTCGAAGCCGGGCAGCAGCGTCCAGGCTGCCATGTAGAACGGGTTGAGCACGCCGTCCTGGGGCAGGGGGCCTCGGGGCCAGAGCACCGGCCCCACGCTCAACAAGGCGAGCAGCAGCGCGGCGCACACCGCAAAGACTGCCCGGCTGTCGCGCCGGGCCCGCCAAAGTCCAACAGCAGCGAGGGACATCGACACCGGGTCCAGGGCGCGCCAGACCTCCAACCGGTTCCAGCGAAAGGGTGACAAGGAGAAGCCGTCCAAGGCGGCCCGCTCCCACAAGAAGCGCTCGGGGCTGGCCAGGGCCGGGCCGCTGGCCATGACCTGGGCCTGCCAGCCGGCCAGCAGCAGGCCCGGCAGCGCGCAGGCCAGGCAGGCCAGGGCCAGGGCGCGGGTCTGTGGGCGCAGCTGCCGCTGGCGCAGGCTGGCCATTCCCTCCGCCACCAAGGCCAAGGCGCCCAAGGCGGCCGCTACCAGTCCAAAATAAAGATTCATCCAGGTCATCAGGCCGAATACGACCGCCGGGGCCAGCCGCCGGGCCCCACCTGTCCCCCCCTGCCAGGCCCGGTGCAGCGCCAGGGCGAAGAGGGGCAGCCAGAAGACAGCAGACTTCTCGATCGTGGCCCAGTTCAGGTCGCGCATCACGTGCAGGCCCATGCCGAAGGGCAGGGCCATGGCCAGGGCCACGGCGGGGGAGGCCCCCAGGCGGGAACAGAGCAGGGCCATGCAGCCCCAGCCCAGGGCGAGGTTGAGCAGCCCCTGGGCGTTGAAGGCCCCAAGCGGGCTGAGCACGAGATCAAAGAGCTCGGTCACCCACAGGTGGCCCACATGCACGCCGATCAGGCGCACGGCGGGGTCTGCGGTGGCGGCGATGGGATGGCCCAGCAGCCGCCAGTGCACCCCGTCCAGGTAGAAGAGCAGGCTGCCCTCCTTGTCCAGGGTGGGAAAGCTGCCCAGCACCACCCGGTCGATCAGCGGCAGGGCCGGGGCCGTGAGCAGGACCACCGCGCCAGCGATGAAGAGGCCGCCCCGCAGGGGGCCGGGCAGGCGGGGCGGGGCCGCCAGCGCCCAGAGCAGCAGGCAGAGCAGCAGGCACAGGGCCCAGGCCCACGGCTCCACCAGGGGACCGGCGTCGAGCAGGATCTGGCGGGGGTCTGGCGGAGGGCCGTACACGCCTGGGCTCTAGCCGCCGGCCCGCGCCCGCGCCCGGGTTAGCCCGCCGCCATGACTGCTTTCTCCGCCGATCTGCTGCGCTGGTATGACGCCCACAAGCGCGACCTGCCCTGGCGCGGCCCCCGGGTCAGCGCCTACCACACCTGGCTGTCGGAGATCATGCTCCAGCAGACGCGGGTGGACACGGTGATCCCCTATTTTCACCGCTTCATCGAGCGCTTTCCGCGGGTGGACGACCTCGCGGCCGCCCCCCTGGACGCGGTCTTGTCCATGTGGTCGGGCCTCGGCTATTACTCCCGGGCCCGGAACCTGCACCGGGCCGCCCAGCTGGTGGTGGAGCGCGGCGGCTTTCCCCAAGACCTCGTCGGCCTCAAGAGCCTGCCCGGCGTGGGTGACTATGTGTCCGCTGCGGTGGGCTCCATCGCATTCGGCGTGGTCGAGCCCGCGATTGACGGCAACCTGGAGCGGGTGCTGGCGCGCTGTGCGGCCCATTCGGGGGGGCGCAAGGCGGTGCTCGCCCTGGGCCGGGACCGCATCGATCCCGACCGTCCCGGTGACTTCAACCAGGCGATGATGGACCTGGGCAGCCAGATCTGCACCCCCCGGGCGCCAGGCTGCGGCGCCTGCCCGGTGGCCGCGCATTGCGCGGGATGGGCCCTGGGACGCCCCACCGACTTCCCCAGCCCCAAAGCCAGGCGGGTGGTGCCCGAGCGCAAGGGGGTGGCCGCGGCCCTGTGGCGAGACGGCCGGCTGCTGCTGGCCCGACGCCCGGCCGAGGGCCTCTTCGGCGGCCTCTACGAGCTGCCCGGCGCCTTGCTGGAGGCGGGTCAGATCGCCGAAAACGAGCTTGCTGGACTGATTTCCGACAAGCTCGGCCTGAGGGTGGACAGCAGCCGCCGCCTGGGCGCCGTCCGGCACACCCTGACCCATATGCGGCTGGAGGTCGAGGTCATCGCCATCACCAGCTCCGGCTCGCCGGACCTCCGCCACTATACGGCCCTGGTCTGGGCCGACCCCGGCAAGCCCGAGGAGCTGGACGCGCTGGGCCTCTCCACCCTGGCCCGCAAGGCCCTGTCGGTGGCGACCACTCCCCAGGTGTCGATTTTCTGACCCAAAGTCAGATTGCTGACTGATCGAATGGCGCGGGGATCTGCTCGGGCAAGCGCGCGCGCAGCCAGGCGAGGCAGGCGGCGAGGGGGCCCGGCTCCCGCGAGTCCAGGGTGAGGGTGACCGTATAGGGCTTGGAATCGAACTTCGGGTAGGACCCGATGGCCACGTCGGGGAAGCGGTCCTGGGCCTCGGTCAGCAGGTCGGCGATGTCGGATTCGGCGGCGGTGGTGTGCAGGCGCTCCCCCAGCACCACCCGTCCGCTGAAGCGGTGGGCCACCGCGTCGAATTTGAGGCGCAGCAGGGCGGGCACCCCGGGGAAGATCAGCACGTTGCGCATGACCACCTGGGGGAAACGCAGGCCCGGCCCCTCCCACAACACGGCACCTTCGGGCACCTCGGCCATGCGCAAGGCGGCGTCATTTGCGCGGTCGCCCAGGTGGCCCCGCAGCAGCGCCTCCAAGGTGGGGTGACGCACCAGGCGCACCCCAAAGGCGCGGGAGACCCCCGCCATGGTGAGATCATCGTGGGTGGGCCCCACACCGCCCGTGGTGAAGACATGGTCGAAGGCCGCCGACAGCTCGGCGACCGACCGCGCGATGACGTCAATGTCGTCGGGGATGGTCAGCACCCGCTTGAGGTCCACCCCGATGGACCGCAGCCGGGTGGCCAACCATGGCGAATTCTCGTCGCGGAATTTACCCGACAGGATCTCATCGCCGATGATCAGGACCGCGGCACTTGGCATCTGACCTGTCTAACGCCGGCTGCCCGCCGCGCCGGGCCCCGCGCGGGCGGGAATGGCGGTGTGCGCCGCCGGGTCGGGTACAGAGGGGGAGCCTGGCCTTGAACGCGCAGGCGCCCCGGCCCCTTCCCGCGGAGATCCGAGCCTCGATGCGGCCCCATCAACGCTACAATAGGCCGGTGTTGCGGCGGTGGAACCGCGTCGGCGCCGCGTTGTCCACAGGCCAAGGAGAGGGATGAGCCGTCGCCCCGCCACCCATGGCCTCCGCGTGACCGTCCGTCGGGACGGTGATGTCGTGGATCAAGGCACCTACTGGCGCTGGGACCCGGCGGGCATCTACTGGGCGATGACCGTGATCCTCCTGCTGTCGTCGGGCACCTTGTGGGTGCTGGAGGGCGGCATGCTCACCGGCCTCGCCGTGGGCCTGTTCTGGGGCGGCGTGGTGGTCTTGGGCCTCTCGCCCCTCTGCCTGGCGGTGGCCCTGTTCATGCGCTGGCGCTCGCGCTCGGGCACCATCGACCGCGGGTCCATCCCCACCGACGACGGTGGCGCCTTGGCCGGCTTCCGGTGGACCGGCCCCGACGCGGTGGCCCTGGATGCCGCGCCGGTGGGGGCCGGGCGGGCCACCCTCGCGGCCGGCGAGACCTGGAGCTGGCAGGGTGCCCATGGCATCCGCGTGGACCTCGACCTGGTGCCCTTGCAGCGGGCCCGGCGCTGGGTGGGCGGCCAGGGCGATGTGGCCTTCATCGCCATCGTGCTCACCCTGATGGTGGGCGCCTTCCAGCTGCGCTTCTTGCAGCAGCTGCTGGTGGAGGGGGCCTCGGGGGGCATGGATTCTTATGCCGAGCCCTCGCCGGAATATATCGCCCGCCTGCTGCAGCGGGATCTGGACGGCGCCGACGAGGGCTACGAGGAGCGGGCCGAGCGTCCCGAATATGTCGAAGGCAACCGCAGCTTCTACATGCCCTCGGGCAGCCAGGGCAGCCTGGAGCGCAGCGGGGGAGGGGAGCAGGCTGGCGAGCAGGTGCAGCGCCGCGAGGCCGAGGAGCCCGAAGAGCCGGTCGCCGACGCCTTGGACGAGCCGACGCCCGACAGCTTGCTGGACGGCGATCTGCCCGAGCTGGAGCCATTTCCCGGGGAGGATGCCACACCGGAGCGCGAGCTGCTGGGCGAAGAAGAGCCCCCCACTCCCGACGAGGACCCGGGTGCCGCCCTGCCCGAGGCCATGGAGCGCTTCGTGGGCTGGGGCTTTCGGGACTGGTTCGATGTTCGGGACGCCCGCCCAGAGAGCGAGCGTCAGATCGCTCGGCACCTCGAGATCGTGCGCCAGCGGCTCAAGATTGACCCCAACGACCCCGGGGCGCTCAACATCCTGGGCTACTACGCCTACCTGGCCGAGAATGGCGATCTCTCGAAAGAGACCTATCAACGCTATGTCGAGTTGTATCCAGACGACCCTGTCGGGTACAATAATCTGGCCCTGACCTACAAGCGCAGCGGCGACTACGAGCAGGAGGAAGCACTCTATCGAAAGGCGCTAGCCATGGATCCGCTCGACACCCACGTCATCAACAATCTCGCCGTCAATCTCGCCCACCAGGGGCGCTTTGACGAGGCGTTGGATCTGATGGCGCTGCTGGAGGAGCTGACACCCGGCGACCCCTATGCCGAGCTGCACCGCGCCAAGATCTACGCGTCCATGGGCAAGAAGAACAAGGCCCTGCGCAGCTTGGAGCTGGCCCTCGACCGTGTGGGCGAGCTCGACACGATGCACCACATCGAGTTCCGCCAGGACCTGCGCATCGACCCCGCCTTTCGCGCGCTACGGGACCAGCCCCGCTTCCGCAAGGCCCTCGAGCGCACCTATGGCGACGACGCCGGCTACCTGACCACGGGCCCCGACGGGCGCTACATGGGGAGGCCCCGTGGGTGACCTCTCTGTAACGGTGCGCCTCAACGGCCAGATCGTCGAAGAGCAGGTGTTGCGGGTGAACCGGGTCGTCCGCATCGGCGAAGGTGCGGGGTCGGCGGTCAGCTTTCCCGGCGCCGACGTGGCCGTGGTGCGCATGGGCGATCGCCTCGCCGTGCGGGGCCGCAGCCTCGAAGAGGGCGAGGAGGTCCACATCTCCTTGGGCCCGGTCGAGGTCGCCGTCGAGCACACCTTGCGGGCCCGCCTGCCCCACGAGTGGGTGGGGCTGTGGGACGGGCGCTTCTTCGCCGCCGCCTTGCTGGTGACGGCGGTGGGCACCTGGTTCGACGCGGCCGAGATGTGGCTGGACCGCCTGCCCCGCGACACGCCCGTGGCCGTGTCGCAGCTCCACAACCTGCTCTCGGGGGGCCCCAGCTCGGCCTTGCGCCAGCGCGCCGCAGCCATGCACCCGACGCCCGACCCGGCGCGGGGCAGCGCCCAGGCCGAGGCCCCGGCCATGACGGATGGCCCTCGCCACCGGCCCGACGAGACCAGCGAGTCCCTGGGCTGGTGGGCCTGGTACCGCAACGAGGTGCCCCGGGATGACCAAGAGATCGAGGCGCTGGAGCGCCTCACCCAGGTGCCCGACGACGCCTCTGCCCGTCGGCTGCTGGCCCGCAGCGCCTATGACAAGGACGACTACGATCTGGCCTCCTGGCACTTCCGCTGGATCCTGCAGCGCTACCCTGGCGACCGCGACGCCCGCTTGCGGCTGGCCCGATCCGAGCGGAGGCGGGGAAACCACCGGGTGGAGGCCGAAATCTACCGCGCCTTGCTGGACGAGGACCCCGACAACCTGCTTGCCTTGAGCGGGCTGGCGACGGCGCTGGCCCGGCTGCACCGCCTGGACGAGGCCCTGGTGCTGCTGGACGAGCTGCAGGCGGTCGCCCCCATGTCGCCGCTCACCGAGCTGACCGTGGCCCGGGTGGAGGCCCTGCAGGGCCACGACAAGTCCGCCATCGAGGCCCTGGATCGCGCCTTTGCCAGCCGCGAACAGCTCAGCCAGGAGCTTCAGCTGGAATTGCGGCGGGACCTGGCGTTGGACCCCGCCTTTTCCTCGTTGCGCAAGGACCGTCGCCTGCGGGGCCTGGTCCACCGCCACCTGGGCGCCGCCGGCCCTCGACCTGCGCGCTGAACCCGCTGCCCGGCCCCCCATGCCTGCCCGTATCGCCGTTTATGCTGGCTCTTTCGACCCGATCACCAATGGTCACCTGGACCTGGTGAAGCGGGCGCGCAGCCTCTTTGACCGGGTGATCCTGTCGGTGGGCTACAACCCCGCCAAGCGCAGCACCCTGGACCTTCAGACCCGCCTGGCCGTGCTGCGCGAGGTCACCGCCGACCTGGAGGGCGTCGAGGTGGACCACTTCGAGGGCCTGCTGGTGGACTACTGCCGAAAGGTGGGCGCAGTGGCCATCTTGCGAGGGCTGCGGGCGGTCACCGACTTCGAATTCGAGTTCCAGATCGGCCTGGCCAATATGGATATGGCGCCTGCCGTGCAGACGGTCTTTCTGCTGAGTGAGCCCCGCAACATCTTCGTGGCCAGCAGCCTGGTGCGGGAGATCGCGAGCCATGGTGGGGCGGTCTCCCGATACCTGCCCCCGGCGGCCGAACGCGAGCTGCTCAAGGCCTTGGGCAAGGGCTGAGGGAGGGCTCAGGCCTCGGGCGGGTCCGAGAGTGCTGCTGCGGTGAGCCAGGCGGCCTCGCGGTGCCAGCCGGCGAAGCCCGCCGCGCCAAAGGCGTTGAGCAGCTCCACCACACCCAGCACCATGCTGCCGCGCAGAATGGGCACGGCGAGCAGATCTCGGGTCTGGTAGCCGGTCCGTTGGTCGACCCGGGCATCGTGCAGCGTCGAGCTTCGGGCGTCCCGCACATCGATGCTGCGCCCGCTGCGCAACACGACCCCGGCGATGCCCGCGCCTTCGGGCAGCCGCTGGCCCAGCAGGCTGGCCGCCCGGGGCCCCGGGCGGCGGCAAAGCGCAGCTGCCGGATGGCAGGCTGGTGCACCAGGATCGACCCGCTCTCGGCTGGAACGACGGCCAGCAGGTGGTCGAGGGCGGCTGCGGCCCGACCGTCCATGCCCTGCGGGGGCAGGTCGGCCAGCCGAAGGCGCAAACGGTCCAGGGCGGCCGCGCCGATGCCCTGGGCGTCCCGAGACAAGCTGGGCTCGGGCAGCTGATCGGCGCCCGCGGGGCTCGATGGGGCCAAGG
This sequence comes from Deltaproteobacteria bacterium, assembly GCA_018401435.1. Lineage (GTDB taxonomy): Bacteria > Myxococcota_A > UBA796 > UBA796 > UBA2385 > M30B51. The sequence continues at coordinate 66,701 of JAGYJW010000014.1, forward strand.
CGCCGGTGATGTCGATGCTGGGCAGCTCGGCCAGGCCCTGGGTTGGCGTCAGCTCCACCAGGGTGCGGGCGCCGGCCGCGCCCAGGCGGAAGCCGCCACCTGGCTGCAGGTGGCAGACCACATCGTCGATGCCGCCGGCGCCGAGCTGCTCCAGCACCTCGGACAGGGCGTCGGTCCAGGCCGCCGCCTCCATGGCCTCGGGCAGCTGCAGCAATTCGGACCCGGTCCCCCGGGTCAGGCGGTACAGGGTCATGTGTGCCTCCGACCCCTGCAGGATAACCCCCTGCAGCTTCTTGCATGAGCGGCCGATGAGGGTTGGCTCGGGCCTGCGACCGATCCTTGGGCCGCGCTGTCAATCGAGGTGGAAGAATGTGTGGAATCATTGGTTTCGTTGGCCTCCGCCAGGCTCGACCCATCCTGATTGATGGCCTTCGACGCCTGGAATACCGGGGCTACGACTCTGCGGGCCTCGCCACCCTGAGCGAGGGGCGCCTGCTGGTTCACCGCCGGGTGGGCCGGGTGTCGGAGCTGGCCTCTGCGGTGCCCGCCGATCTGGCCGGCGCCACGGGCATCGCCCACACCCGCTGGGCCACCCATGGCGGCGTCACCCAGGCCAACGCCCACCCCCACACCGACAGCCTGGGCCGCATCGCGGTGGTCCACAACGGCATCGTGGAGAATATGGCGGCGCTGAAGGCCCGGCTGGTGGCCGAAGGCGCGGTCTTCCGCTCCGAGACCGACTCCGAGGTGATCGCCCACCTCATCGCCCACTTCTACGACGGCTTCGGGCCCCTGGGCGACAGCATCATGCCCGATGTGGCGGGCGATCCCGTGGCCGCCGTGCGCACGGCGATGGCCAGGGTGCGGGGAACCTGGGGCGTGGCGGTGGTCTTTGCAGACCAGCCCGACATCATCGTGGCGGCCCGCAACGGGTCCCCGCTGGTGGTGGGCCTGGGCGAAGGCGAGACCTTCCTGGCCAGCGACAGCCACGCCTTGACCCCCTACACCCGCCGGGTGGTCTACCTGCAGGATCGCGAGCTGGCGCTGCTCAGCCGCGAAGGCGTGCAGACCTTCCTGCTGGACGGGGGCGAGGCCAACCCCACCGTGCACGAGCTGGAAGAGGAGTGGGGCGACTCCGAGAAGGGGGACTTCCCCAACTTCATGCTCAAGGAGATCCACGACCAGCCCGACGCCTTGCGCCAGTGCCTGGGGGGTCGCATCCTGGCGGAGGAGGGCACGGCCAAGCTGGGTGGGCTCGACCTCAGCCCGCGCCGCGTGATGGAGGTCAGCCGGGTGGGCTTCATCGGCTGCGGCACGGCCTACCACGCCTGCATGGTGGGGGCGGCGGCGGTGGAGCAGCTGGCCCGGGTGCCTGCCACCGCCGAGATCGCCAGCGAGTACCGCTACCGCAACCCCGTCATCGACCCCCGGTCCCTGCACTTCGCCGTCAGCCAGTCCGGCGAGACCGCCGACACCCTGGGCGCCACCCGCGAGATCGAGCTCAAGGGCGGCGAGATCATGGGCATCGTCAATGTGGTGGGCTCCAGCATCGCCCGCACCTGTGGCAAGGGGGTCTACATCCACAGCGGGCCCGAGATGGCGGTGGCCTCCACCAAGGCCTTCACCAATATGATCGCGGCGATGTACCTGTTCGCGCTGCAAATGGGCCGCACGCGCGCGCTCTCGCCCAGTCAGGGCCGGGAATTCGCCGAGGCCTTGCGGGCCGTGCCCGACCTGGTCGAGCGCTACCTCAAGGACCCCGGCCCCATCGATGCGGCGGTCACTGCCGTGATCAAGGCCAAGAACGTGCTCTTCCTGGGGCGCGGCGTCTCTGCGGCGGTGGCGGCCGAGGGCGCCTTGAAGCTGATGGAGGTCGCCTATGTGCCCTGCATCGCCTACCCCTCGGGCGAGATGAAGCACGGCCCCATCGCCCTGCTCGAGCCCGGCAGCCCCGTCATCGTCATCGCCCCCGACGACGCCCTGAAGGACAAGACGCTGTCCAACCTGCAGGAGTCCCGCGCCCGCGGCGCCTTCATCGTGTTGATCACCAGCGAAGGCGACGAATACAGCGAGATGGGCGACGTCAACATCGTGGTGCCCCGCACCCACGAGCTGCTGAGTCCCCTCTTGACCGTGCTGCCCTTGCAGCTGCTGGCCTACCAGGCGGGCCTGGCCCTCGGTCGGGACATCGACCGGCCCCGCAACCTCGCAAAGTCGGTCACGGTCGAGTAGGGCCGCTCAGGCCTGAAGGGCCAGCAGCAGCCCGTCGGCGGTCCAGGTCCAGGTGCGTCCGCCCGCCTGGATCGTCGCGCCTGCCGGGCGCTCGGCGGGGAGCGTCGCCTCGTCCACCTCCTGCAGGTCGCCCCCGTCCACATTGGTGGACCAGGCCGCGCGGGTGCCGGTCCACCACAGGCGGCCGCCTGCCAGCGCCCGCAGGTGCAGCGCGTCATCGTCCACCAGCACCTCGGGCAGGGGGCCGCCCCCCAGGTCGTGGCCATCGGGGTGCAGGCGGCTGAGCACACCCTCGCGCAGGGCGATGATCTGCGCAGCGTCGGCCACCAGGGCTTCGGCCTCCAGGCCTGCATGGGACCACAGGGGCTGACCGGTCTGCAAGCACCAGGCGGCGCCTTCGGGCCCGTAGACCCGCGGGCCCGCGGCCGCGGCGCTCCAGGGCCTGAATCCAGCGTAAATGGGCGCCCCGGCTTCATCTTCGACGAGCCCGGTAGACAGGTCCAGGCTGAGGGCGGCCGGGTTGAAGCCCACCAGGCTGCGGGGCCCCGGCCAGCGCCGCAGCTCTTGCCCGTCGCGGGTGCGCAACAGCAGGAGCTCCTCGCCGAGATCGACCAGGAGCTGCTCGCCGTCGGGGCTCAGGCAGAGGTCCTCCACCGCGCCCGGTCGCTCCAGCAGCCGAGCGCCCGGGGCCGCGAAGGCGAAGGCGTCCTCGTAGAGCAGGACGGTCGCGCCGCGGGCGCCCGCCACCAGGCCGCTCAGCCCCGGGCGGGTGGCGCCGGCGGTGGGGGCGCCCGCCTTGGGCCTGCCGGTAGAGGACGGCGCCATCCACCCAGCTCAGGCCCGGCGGGCCGGTCCAGGCGGCCAGCCGACCGCGGGCCGCGCCGAGGACCAGCGGGGGGGCGGGGCGGTCGTCCAGGGGCTCGATCCGGTTGAGCCCGGCCTTTCGTTGTACGACCTGTCCGGCGCCCAGGCCCACCTGCTCGACGGCAAAGCCGGGCAGCGGCCCCTGGGCCAGGCTGCCCTGGCGGCCCAACAGCGCGATCTCGGCGCCCGATTCGCCCTCCAGCAGCAGCAGCCAGCCTTCGGGGGTGACCCGACCCTCGCTGACCGGGCCGAGGGGCAGCCAGCGCAGCGCGCCCGCCTCTTCGACAAAGAGCCCCGTGGCGCCATACCAGCCCAGGCGCCCGCGCTCCACCAGGAAGCCATCGGGCAGGCCGGCGCTGATCAAGCGGTCGCCGGGCCCCGGGCCGCGCTCCAAGCGGCGCCCCGGCATGGTCATGGCGACACCGCCCGGGTGGGGCGCGGGCCCAGGGCCACCACATCGCCATTGGCCAGCCCGACGATCAAGAGATCGCCTAGCAGCACCGGATCGGCGGCGATGGCAGAGGCCAGGTCCAGGCTCCAGACCTCGCCGCCATCGTCCAGGTCCAGGCGGGAGACCCGGCCGTGCACCTCGGTGGCGAAGGCCCCCCGGCGCCCGATGGCCGGCGTGCTGGACCAGGCGGCCTCACCCGAGGTCTTCCACAGCAGGGCGCCGGTGCTGCGGTCCAAGGCGTGCAGATCTCCGCCCAGATCCGGAACCAATACCACCCGAGAGAGGGCAGGGGAGGCCGAGGGTTCGAGGCCCAGGGGCCAACGCCACAGCTCTTGGCCATCTTTCAGGTTGAAAGCGGCGACTCCGCCGGCGTGGCCCTGGCCGGCGCCATAGGCGGTCACCAGGAGTTCGCCATCGATGGCGGGGTGGCCCACCCCCGGGCCGGGCAGGCTGGCCGTCCACCGGATGCCCGAGCGATTGGCCACCACCAGGGCGCCGTCCCGGGTGGACCAGGCGACCTCGCGGCCATTGCTGGCGGGACCGCCCTGTCCGCGGTCGCCTTCGGGTGCGGCGACGCTCCAGCCTTCGCCTCCCATCAAGGCGCCCGCCTCGGTGATCCAGGCGATGTCGCCGTCGAGGGGGACTGCGAGGCCCAGCACCTTGCCCGAGACCCAGGCGGTCTGGTGGCGCCCGGTGCTGGGATCCAGGGCCAGCACCACGCCATCGGCGGTGGCCACGGCCGGACCGACCTGAAGGGTGGCCACCGGCCCCACCGCGCGGCTCTCGCTGGCCCACAGCAGGTGGCCGGAGGCGTCGATGGCATGCACCCGGCCGTCGGACACGGCGTAAAGGGTCTGACCATCGGTGGTGAGGGCCTCGAGGATGGGCTGACCCAGCGGCACGCGCCAGCGCTCGACGGGGCGCTCTGCGGGGCCGTCCGCGTCATAGCTGCCCCGGCGCTCATACCAGGGCCCGGCCGCGTGCAGGCTGGAGGGCTGGATTGGCGCTGCGGTGGGATCGGGGATCCCAACCAGCTGCACGGATCGGCGCGTGTCCCGCTGGGGGGCGCAGCCCGCGAGGGCGGCGAGGAGCAGCATGGACCGCGAGGAGGAGAGGCGCATCTGCGGGGACTATCGCAGAGGGGGAAGGCCGGGCCAGCCGCGGGTGCTGGACAGGCCGCTGGGCTGGCGGCTACGTCGGCCCCCCGCGCCCAGGAGCCCCCATGTCCGCATTTGCCTCGCGTGCCGCCCTTGTGCTCGCCTTGCTGGGGGCCTCGGGCTCCGCGTGGGCCCTGGATCCCGACAAGGTCAGCAACCACGTGCTGCTCGCCGATGATGGGGCGCGGGTGGGCAATGACGGCCCGGTCATCTTCGCGGTGCTGGGCAATGCCCGCCGGGCCATCCCCGCCATCGAGCGGGTGAGTGGCGGGGTCTACCACGGCGACGCGGTGCTTCAGGACATCGTATCCAATATCGCGTCGCAGGTGGGCCAGCCGGGTGGTCCGGGCTTCATGGTGTTGACGGGGGATATGGTGCGGGCCAGCAGCGCCAAGGAGTGGTCCTGGTTCGACCAGCGCTTCGCCCCGGTGTTGCTGGGCGGCAGCCCCGCCCCGGCGGGGGATCCGCCCCGGATGCGGGGGGTGCCGGTGGCCGGCGACCGCGAGGCCGCGGGCGATTCCCGCTACGAGGGCATGGAGGGCGCCTGGCCGGGGATCGGCGCCGATATCGGCCACAACCGCGTCGCCACCTGGTATGCCTTCGACTTCAACGCCAATGGCACCCGCTGGCGCATCATGGTGCTGGACAGCGCCAAGGCCACCCTGGGGTCGCGTTGGACCGAACAGCTGGCCTGGATCCAGCGTTCGGTGGGCGGAGACTTCGACGGCGTGCTGGTCTTCATGCACGACCCGGTCTTTGACCTCGCCGGTGCCACCAGCGATATGAACCGCGGCGGCGGGCCGGCCGAGCTGATCGAGACCCTTGAAGATGCCGTTGGCCTGCAGAAGCTGCGCGGGGTCTTCAGCGCAGGCCACCACAGCAACCAGGTGATGCTGCCCGACGGCCCCTTTGGCGCCATCCACGTGGGCGCGGGCGGGGCGGGCGCCCCCGCCGAGCTGCTGCGGCGCTGGGGTGGGGCCGACGCCGCCGAACGGGCCATCGACGTGCAGCTCGACCCCATGTTCGACCTGGCCCTGATCGACGGGCTGGACCGCTGGGTGGCCGATCACGAGGTGCCCGACACCGTCATCGACCAGGCCAAGGCCCGCGGCAGCTACGAGGGCTTCACCGGCGGCTTCGACCCCAAGCACTACCCCATTCATGGCTGGTGGACGGTGAGCCTCAACGGCCCGACCGCCTCGCTCATCTTCCACCAGCGCCGCATGGACGGCGTCTTTGCCGACGTCTACAAGGCCAGCTTCGACCCCGGCAATGGTTGGCGCGGGGCCAAGCTGCCGGGCTTCAAGGACAAGTAGGGCGCGGCCCCGGCCCGGTCACCAGGCGTCGGGGTCCTGGCGGTTGCCCAGCTTGCTGATCAAGGCGGCCCCGACGGCAGAGAGGCCCACCGCGATCAGGAAGAGGGAGCCCACCCAGGGCACCATGGACACGCAGGCCACCAGCGCCGCCCCAGCCAGGAAGGTGACCCAGCCCTTGTGGGGCGTGGGCAGGGGCAGGCGCTGGCCAATGGCCGAGCAGACCCCGACAAAGCCCAGCAGCCAGGCCACACCCAGCAAGACCAGCAAGGCGACCGCCAGGGGGGCGCCCACGATGGTCAGGGTGAGCACGGCCGCGCTCACGCCCAGCACCCCAACCAAGATGAAGCCAGCCAGGGCGTGCAGGGCCGGACGGCGGCGCACCGCCAGGGCCACCTGCTCCACCTGCCCGGGCCAGAAGGCCACCACCAGCACACCGGCGGCGGCGAGGCTGAGCAGGCTGGCGAGGCGGCGGATCGTGCGTTCGAGCAGGTTCCCGACGACGGAGCTGTCGTCCACGATGGCGGGGCGACCGATGCCATCGGCCAGGGCCACCCGATCGCCCAGGACCTCGCCCCCGGGGTCCACCGACACCTGCCCGCCGATGGCCACGGCGTCGCCCAGGACGCGCCCGCCCTCGTGCACGCGCACATCGCCGCCGATGCCGGTGGCATTGCCCAGGACCGTCCCGTAGACATCGACAGGGCCGGCCATGGCGACCGCCTCGTCCACCGTCTCTCCGGCTTCGACGGTGGTGCCGCCCACCTGGGGGTCGGCCCCGGCGCGGCGGGGGCCCACCACGATGGCGCTGTGGCTGTCGGAGGCGGTCGCGGCCTGGGCGGCCTCGGCCTGATCCTCGATGCGGCGGACCCGGTCCTCCAGCGCCTCCAGGCGCGCTGCAGGTCGCCTTCTTCTTGGGGCGGCGCCGCGACGGGCGCCTGCAGCGGCAAGGCCAGCGCCGCCTCGGGCGCGGGCTCCTGGGCCCAGGCCGGCGCGCCGGACAGCCCCAGGGTGAGCATGCTGAGAATGAAGGTCTGTAGCGCGTTCATGGCCGATCCCCGTCCGCGTCTCGGCGCTGGGCCACCACCACGGCAAAGGCCAGGCCAAAGAGGCCCACCACCGCCCCGGCGCCCGGCGCGGCCCCGGCGAGCCGCCAGGCGGGGCCCACTAGGGCCTCGGCGGCCCGGGCCACCGAGACGGCGCCGGTGAGCAGCTCGGCCGGGCGGCCCAGGCCCACCATCAGCAGGGCCGAGGCAGCCATCAGGCCCACGGCGACCAAGGGCTCCACCCGCAACCGGGCCGGCGGGCGCAGGCGGTCGGCCGCGGCGGCGGCCAGGATGGCATCGGCGAGGTCGGCCGGCACCGACGGCGCCGGAGCAGCGGCCAGCAGCAAGGCCATCGGGTCCAGCTCCGCCGCGCGGTTGGCGCAGCGGGGGCAGGCGTCGATGTGGTCGGCCAGGGCGACCGCCTCGTCCAGGTCCATCTCGCCCAGGGCGAAGGCCGACAGCAGGCTGTCGTCGGGGTGCGCGGTCCTCATGCGGGGCTCCCGGTGCTGCGGGCTTGGGTGACCTCGCTGGCGTCGGCCGCCTCCAGGGCCTCCCAGGCGTCCTTGAGCTTGCGGCGGGCCCGAAAGATGCGGTTCATGACTGTACCCATGGGAAGGGCGAGCACGTCGGCTATCTCGCGATACTTGAGGTTCTGGTAGTGGTAGAGTTCAATGACCTCGCGGTAGGCCGGCGGCAGGCTGTCCAGCGCGAGGTGCATGCGGTCGGCCACCTGTTCGCTGTGCAGGCGCTCGATGGGATCGGGCCCCGGGCGGGGATCGGCGATGGTGTCGGTGAAATCCTCGCCCATGGGCGTGGCGTGCACCCTGCGGCGGCGAAACTCGCTGCGGCAGGTGTTGCGGGCGATGGTGAGCAGCCAGCCCTGGAAACGCCCGCGCCCATCAAAACTCTGGAGGGCGCGCAGGGCCTTGATCAGGCTGTCCTGGGTGGCGTCGCGGGCTGCACCCTCCTCTTTCAGCATCGCGAGGCAGCAGCGGTAGATGGCCGGCGTATAGGTGCGCACCAGCCAGTCCCGCGCCAGCGCGTCCCCTTGGGCGGCCGCAGCGATGCGATCCATCTCGCGATCGGGGTGCTCGTGCAGGTGCAGGGTCAATCGTCGGCCGGGTCGAGCGGGGAGGGGAGCGCAGCAGAGCGCGCCTGTGGCCCGGACGCGACAGGCCGGGGCCTTATTTCAGCGGGGCCGCGCGGCAGCAGCGGTTGTCGCCTTCGGGGAGCGGGTGGTAGCCTCCAGACATCCCCTTGAGGCGGTGGAATGGACAAGGGCCGCAAGCTGCGTCGCTATAGCCGGAAGGAGTACTCCCAGGTTGTCGACTTCCCAGTCGAGATCGTCGGGAGGGACGGCGTCGTGCGCCGCTACACCTTCGAAGAGTCGGTCCGGCTCTACCAGCGCCGCATCGCGTCGGCCGGCATGCGCTATGACGACGGCGAGGTGGTCAAGGCCGAGGTCCGCCACTGCCGGCGCCGGATTGAGCAGCTTCGCAAGAGCTATTTTGCCCGCTATGGCTGGTCGGCCCTGCAGGCCCCGGGCTCTGCCGGGCACCTCGACGGCGAACAGGCTGGCGAGGTCGCGGCCTTCTTGCGGCGCTGCTTTGGTGCCGGCGGGTCGAGCGACGCCCTGGACGCCGTCGAGCTGTCCTTTCTGGACGATGTTCCCACCCACCGCACCTACTTCGTGGGGGCCGACGGGCGCCTGCTCACCCGGGGCGGTGGCCTGCTCTATGTCTACCGCTTCGAGAGCGGCGGCAGCTGCCCCGGTCGCGAGGGCTTCTTTGACTACCTCAAGGTCTTGCAGGGGGTGCGCCGGGCCGGGCCCGGGGTCGAGAGCCTGGTCGCCTTTCATCACACCGCCGACGTCGGGCTGATCCTCACCCGCCAGGGCCAGGACCCGGCCGATGTCGAGCCCCCGCCGGCCGAGGACCCCAGCGGCGAGGACTGGTCCGAAGAGGCCGAACAGGCCGAGGAGCCCTTGCGGGACGCGGCGGTCCTGCTGCGCCAGGGCAAGCGCGAGCAGGCCTTGGATGTCTATGAGCGGGCCTATGAGGACAACCCCTACCGGCGGGCGGCGCTCTTGGGTGCGTTGCTGGTGGCAGACCAGCTGGGCCTGCACGGACGGGCCGAGACGGCGGCCTTGATGGGCACCCTGCATTTCCCCGAAGACGCGCTGCTGCGCTACCTTCTGGCGGTGGCCCGCCTGCGCGGCGGCGCCGCTGACCTCGCCGAGGCCGACCTGGACCAGCTGGGTGAGGCCGAGGCCAGCCACCCGTCGGTGCTGCTGCTGCGGGGCATCATCGCCCTGCACCGCAAGCGGGGTCGCCAGGGCCGGCGCCTGCTCACCCGGGCCCTGCGCCGCGGCGACCCGGGCTCCGAGGCCCAGATGGCCAGCCGGGCGCTGCTGCTGCAGCTGGGCGCGGCCCGCCTGATCCGGTTGAGCGGCCTGGCCATCGCCGCCGCGGGGGCCATCCTCGCCAGCACAGGGCAGCCCGCCGGCCTCGCGCTGCTGCTGCCCGGCGTCGCCGCGCTGCCCTGGCGGGCCACCTGTGGCGGCAGCGCTTCCGCACCCTGCTCAGCGCCCCCGCCCCCGATGGGCTGCGCCTGGCCTCGGCCGGCAGCCTGCGGGTGGAGAGCGCCGGCCAATAGCCCGCCGCCGCCTTCAGTCGGCGACCGGCAGGGCCACCGCGAGCTGGCCCAGGGCCGTGGACGAGAGGAAGAAGGGGGCGCCGCCGGCCTCCTCGACCGCGAGCCGCCCACCGGGCAGCTCCTGGTAGATCAAGACGGCCGCCACCTTTCCATCGTTTCCGGCCAGGGCGATGCGGCCCCAGGGCTCGCCCTCGGGGCCGGGAAGATCGCTGCGCTGCCGGTCGGCGGCCACATCCTGCAGGGCCCCGATCACGGCCTCTGCGCCGGCTGGCGTCCAGCCCGAGCCGCTGCGCTGGGCGTGGAACTCGGCGGCGCCCATGCGCAGATCCAGCTGGTGGGCCGTGGCCCCGTCAAAGGGCAGCAGGGAGCGGTCGGCGAAGGCGCCTTCGGCACCGACGGCATCGAGCAAGGCGTCGGCCCGCACCTCGACGGGCTGGTCCTGCAGGGGGCCCAGGGCGGGTCGCAAGCTGTCGGTGGAGCTGCCGAGAATGAGCTGCATTGGCGGATCGTCGCCCGATTGAAGCGCGAAGGTCCATGGCGCGTCCAAGGCCAGGGGCGCGTCGGCGAAGCGCTCCACGCGCAGGTTGGCCAGGGCCTCCAGCAGCTGCTCCACCCGGTCGGCGTCGGCCCGCACCCGGCGCGCTCCGGTGCCCAACCACCAGCCGCCTTCGGCCTTGACCAGCTCAACGCGCCCCGTCGGGCGATCCAGGCTCAGCCGGGTGACGGCGGAGCGGGCAAAGCGCAGCAGTTCCCGGTTGCGCCAGGCGTCTGCGTCCAGGGGCAAGGCCACGGCCAGCGGGCTGCGGCTGAGGCGCAAGGCGCCGGCGCTGTCCCGCACATAGGTGCCGCCGCCTGCGGGGCTGTCGTCGCCCAGGTCCAGGCGCAGGACCTCGCCGGAATCCAGGGTGGCCTGCACTGTGATCCGCGGGGTCTCCAGGCCGTAATCCGCGGCGGTGCGCCCGGAGAAGGGCTCGCCCAGCTCGCTATGCACCAGGGCGTCGAGGGCGTCTTGCACCGCCTCGGGGTCGGCCTCGGCCTGAAGGGGCGCCTGCAGCCGCCAGACGCCGTCTGCGCGCGCGAGGGACAGCAGGCCGGCCGGGCCCGACAGCTCCAGCTGCACCAGCTTTGTGGCGTCCACCCCGGGGAAGGCGCGGGTCCACACCGGCGCGCCCGCCTCGGGGGTGGCTTCCGGGGGCTCGACCAGCACCAGCACCCCCACCACGGCCAGCAGCAGGGCCGCCAGCACCAGCATCAACCGGGTCTGTTTTTCCAACATGGGCGCGCTCCGGGCCGTTGAGGACCCGCGATAGGCACCCAGAGGCCGGCGGTCAAGGCCGACGCGGGCGGCGGGCAGGCGTTGACGGATGGGGACCTGTGGTTACCGTTGCCCTCCCCACCCTCCCCGAGCGAGAAGGCACCATGCCCGACGAAAGCATCCCGGCCGACCCGGTCGACAACGGCGACAGCCAGGACTCCCTGGACGGCGCACCGGTCCAGCAGCCCGTCGATGCCGTCGACAGCGACCCCAGCGCCGAGGGCGGCGCCGAACTCTTTGACTTCGATCCGGCCCAGGGGCGGCTGGCCGAGGTCGAGCAGCAGCTCTCTGAGGTGCAGGCCCGCCTGCGCGCCGTGAGCGCCGCCTACCAGAAGCAGCAGGAGGAGGTGGACCAGGTGCGGCAGCGCCTCGAACGCCAGGCCGCCATCAAAGAGGAGATGCGCCGGGGAGAGGTCGTGGTGGACCTCTTCGACCCGGTGCAGAACCTCAAGCGCTCCATCGAGGCCGCCCAGAGAGGCGCCTCCATGGAAGACACCACCAAGGGCCTCGAGCTCGTGCACGGCCAGTTCTTGGAGGCCTTCCGCAAGCTGGGCCTGGAGGAGGTGCCCGGCAAGGGCGCCCGCTTCGACCCCAACCTGCACGAGGCCCTGACCACCGTGCCCGTCACCGACCCGGCCCTGGACGACGTGGTCATCGACGTTTTCAGCACGGGTTACCGGATCGGCAGCCACCTGGTCACGGCGGCGCGGGTGGTGGTGGGCCGGCTGGCCGAGTCCGCCGCCGAGGCATGAGCCCCGCCGACCCCCGGCTGCACATCGCGCTCATCCACCCCGAGATCGGGCCCAACGCCGGCAACGCCGGTCGCTTGTGCCTGGGCATCGGGGCTCGCCTGCACCTGGTCCACCCCCTGGGCTTCCAGACCGACGACAAGGCGGTCCGGCGAGCGGGCTTGGACTACTGGAAGCATGTGGATGTCGTCGAACATGTTGACCAGGACGCCTTTTTCGCGGCGATGGCGGGCCGCCGCCTGCACCTGTTCTCGTCCCATGGCCGCCAGTCCTTTCACCGCCCGACCTACCAGGCGGGGGATGTGCTGGTCTTTGGCCCCGAATCCGTCGGCCTGCCTGCGGCCCTGGTCGCAGCGCACGGGGGCGGGCTGCGCATTCCGATGGATGGGCCGATCCGAAGCTTGAACCTGGCCAACGCCGTTGCGGTGGCCACCTACCGGGCCCTGATGGATGTGGCGCCCGCCCTCTTTGAGGAGCCGGCTTGACCCGAAACGACGAGGCGCTGCACGCGCTGATCCTTGCGGGGGGGCGGGGCGCGCGCTTCTGGCCCCTCAGCCGAAAGGCCCGGCCCAAGCAGTGCTTGGACCTGGATGGGCAGGGCAGCCCCCTGGCGCGCACCCTTCAGCGGCTCGACGGGCTCATCCCGCCCGAGCGCATCTGGGTGGTGACCGGGCGCGACATGGAGGCCGCCGTGCGGGCCGAGCTGCCCGGCCTCTCCCCCGAACACATTCTGGTGGAGCCCTCGGGCCGCAACACCGCCCCCTGCATCGCCTGGGGCACCCAGGTCATCGGGCGTGGGGCTGGCGACGACGCGGTGGTGGCCGTGCTTCCCGCCGACCATGCCATCCGGGATGCGCCTGGATTTCGCGCGTTGCTGGCCTCCGCCACCGACGCCGCCCGGCAGACTGGCGCCATCGTCACCCTGGGCATCAAGGCCGATCGGCCGGCCACCGGCTTCGGCTACCTCGAGCAGGGTGCCGAGATGGGGGAATGGGGCGGGCGCCGCTTCCACCTGGTGCAGCGCTTCACCGAGAAGCCAGACCGGATCACCGCAGAGGCGCTCATCGCCACCGGTCGGCAGCTGTGGAATGCCGGCATCTTCGTCTACAAGGTGGGCGCCATGGAGGACGCCTTGCGCGCGCACCTGCCGGCCACCGCCCAGGCCATGATCGAGCTGGGCCGTGACCCCGGCCGCATCGCCGACGTGTGGGGACGCACCGACGCCACCAGCATCGATTTTGGCGTGATGGAGCGCCTGCGGCATATTCTCACCGTCGAAGCGGACGTGGGCTGGTCGGATATGGGCAGCTGGGACGAGGTGGGCGATCAGCTGCCCGCATTGCCCGGGGGGCGTGGCCGCGCCCGCCGAATTGTGTCGGTAGACAGCGAGGGCTGCGTGGTGCACGCCCTTGACAAGGCCGTGGCACTGGTTGGGCTGCGAGACCTGGTGGTGGTGGATACGCCCGATGCGCTGCTGGTGATGGACCGGCGGCGTGCCCAGGATCTTCGCGAGGTGCTGCGCCAGCTTGCAGCATCGGGCGAAGATGGGCTGACCTGATGCGGACGCCAACTCCGGAGCCAGCCATGCGCGCCACCTCCCGCCTCCTCCCCTTGATGGTTCTGGCCGTGGGCTGCGGCCCATCGGAGCTCTCGTGGAGCTCCGACATCGTGGGCTGCGAGAACTACGACTTCGACAACCCCGGCGAGGCGGACCTGGACGTGCAGGTGGAGGGCAGCACCGTCACGGCGGCCCTGACCCAGTCCTTGCAGCCCGCCGACGCTCAGTTCGACCCCCAGGTCAGCATCGCGCGCAACTCCGTTGAGATCCGGGAGTTCTGGTCCGAGGGTGAAGAGGACGACTTCTGCTTTTCGCCTCGGGTGATCTTCGATGGGGCGTCGCGGGGCAAGTTCCAGGTCTTCTGGTTCGTCGGAGATGCCGACCTGGCCTACGACAACGTCACGGTCGAGGTCGACTGAGTGGGGCGTCGACCCACCGCCCTCGTCACCGGGGTCACGGGCCAGGACGGCAGCTTCCTGGCCGAGCAGCTGCTGGCCGACGGGTGGCGGGTGGTGGGCGTGCAGCGCCGCAGCGCGAGCCCCAACCCCTGGCGCATCGCCCACCTGGGCGACCGCCTGGAGCGCGCCTCGGCCGACCTGCTGGACCTGGGCAGCCTGCTCAGCGTGATTCAGCAGGTCAGGCCCGACCACGTCTATAACCTCGCCGCCCAGAGCTTTGTGCCCACCAGCTGGGAGCAGCCCCTGCTCACCGGCGAGGTGACGGCCCTGGGCGCGGCCCGGGTGCTGGAGGCGGTGCGCCTGGGCTGGCCCCAGGCCCGGGTCTACCAGGCCGGCAGCTCGGAGATGTTCGGCCTCGCCCGTGGGTCCGCCCAGAACGAGCAGACCCCCTTTCACCCCCGCTCCCCCTATGGGGTGGCCAAGGTCTACGCCCACCACCTCGCGGTCAACTACCGCGAGAGCCACGGCCTCTTCGTGGTGGGCGGCATCCTGTTCAACCACGAGAGCGAGCGGCGGGGTGAGGAATTCGTCACCCGGAAGATCAGCCGGGCGGCCGCCCGCATCAAGCTGGGCTTGCAGCAGCATCTCCAACTCGGCGCCATGGATGTACGTCGAGATTGGGGCTTTGCAGGGGATTATACGCGCGCCATGCGCCTGATGCTGGAGCAGGACGAGCCCCAGGACCTGGTCATCGCCACCGGCCAGGACTGGTCGGTGCAGGACTTCGCCGAGCGCGCCTTTGCCGAGCTGGGCCTGCGGTGGCAGGACCATGTGCGCCACGACCCCGGTCTGCTGCGTCCGGCCGAGATTCAGCGCCTCTGCGGCGATGCCAGCGAGGCGCGCCGGCGCCTGGGCTGGGCGCCCGAGATCGACTTCGACGGGCTGGTCCGGCGGATGGTGCGGGCCGACCTGGCCCGCGAAGGCCGCTGAGGTGCCGCAGCCGGCCGACCGGCCTGCCAGCCTGGTGACCGGGGCCGACGGCTTCGCAGGGCGCTGGCTCTGCCGCCTGCTGCGGGCCCGGGGCGAGCCCGTCGTGGGCTGGGTGCGGCGTGTGCCCCTGCGCCCCATCGGCAGCGTGCGCTACGAGGTGATCGACGTGACCGACGCCGTGGCGGTGGCTGCCGGCCTCTCCGGCTGGCGCCCCCACCGGGTCTTCCACCTGGCTGCCATCACCCGCGTGGCCGATTGCGCCGCCGACCCCGCCCGCGCCGAAGCCGTGAATGTAGGGGGCACCGTCAACCTGCTGGAGGCCCTGCGGCCCGACATCCCCGTGGTCCTGGCCAGCACGGTGCATGTCTACGGCCGCCCGGAGTGGCTTCCCATCGCCGAATCGCACCCGCTGCGCCCCGAAGGCGTCTATGCGCGCACCAAGCTGCAGGCCGAGCAGCTGGGCCAACAGGTCCGCCCGGAGCTGCGCATCGCCCGGGCCTTCCACCACAGCGGACCCGGGCAGGCCCCCGACTTTGCCCTGGCCGACTGGGCCCAGCAGCTGGCCCGGGGGGCCGATCCCCTGGTGGTGGGCGACCTGACACTGCGTCGCGACTATAGCGATGTGCGCGATATTGTCGCCGGATACCTGCGCATCGTGGACCACGCCGCACCCGGCGCCGTCCTCAACCTGTGCAGCGGCGATGCCCCCACCCTGGCCACCCTGCTGCGCCTGATCAACGGCGGCAGCCCGCCGCGGGTGGTGGTGGACGCGGCGCGCCTGCGGGACAGCGATCCCAAGGAGCTTCGGGGCGACCCATCCCGGGCCCGGGCCTTGGGCTGGATCCCCACGCGCAGCCTGCAGCAGAGCCTGGCGGACCTGGCCGCCGGCTATGCCCGCGGGCAGGTCTGAGGCTGTCGCGCTGGGAAGCGCGCCGGCAGGGCAGGGGACTCAGTCCTCGCGGACATCCATCACGCCGTCACCATCGACATCGCGGCCGACCTTGACGACATTGCCCTGCTCGTCGAGATATTCCCAGAAGTCCACCCGACCGTCACCGTTGGTGTCGCGCTCTTTGCGGCGCACCACGCCGGACTCGTAGATCTTGAAGAGATCGACCTCGCCGCTGTAGTCGGTGTCCACTTCCGTCAGCACGCGCTTGCCACCCTGGTAGTGGTCGACCCAGTCCACCCGTCCGTCAAAATCGCCGTCCATCTCTTCTTTTTCGATGCGACCGGTGCTGTCGAACCACGTGCGCACGTCGATCTTGCCGTCGCGGTTGAGGTCGGACTCTTTGCGGACCAGGGCGCGGGGGCCATCGGCGCGCTCCTGCCAGAAGTTCCAGACGTCGGCCTTGCCGTCGCCGTCGAGGTCGATCTGCTGTTCGGTCAGGCCGTCGTCGGCGGGCCGTTCAGACAGGACGCCGACGGTGACGGGGTTGGTTTCGGAGTCCCCCTGCTTGGGGCAGCCTGCGGTGAAGGCGAGGGCCACCAGGGCGGCGGGTAGGCGGGTCTGCATCGAAGGGCTCCTGCTCGGCCCGTCGACGCCGGGCCCGCGGTCTCTTAGTCAACGTGGCGATAACGTCAAACCTGCCGTCACCGCACCCATAACAAGGGTTGCCGTGCCAGAACCGAAGGGCGGGGTGCTGTGGTAGCCTCGCTTTTCTTCGGGGAGTCGATGGAACCAGACGCGCCTACCGGCCCGCGGCACCTGCTGATCGTCGATGACGAGCCGGTCATCCTGCAGATTCTGCGCGCCGTCTTCGAAGACGACCCGTACCGGCTGAGCACGGTGGGCACCGGCAGCGACGCCTTGCGGGTGCTGGCGGACGAGGGCTGCGATGTGCTCATCACCGACAAGAATCTCCCCGACTGCAGCGGCATGGATCTGCTCAAGGCCGCCAAGGAGCGCGACCCCACCATCGAGGTCCTCATCGTCACCGGCTATGCCTCACTTGAGACGGCCTTGGCCGCCTTGGAGCTGGGCGCCTTCGACTATGTGCTCAAACCCCTCGATGACGTCTTCGATTTGAAGCGCAAGGTGGGCCGCGCGCTGGAACGGCGCGACATGGCCCGCGAGAACGCGCGCCTGCTCAGGCACCTGTCCGAGCGCAACGCCGCCCTGGAGCGCGCTTTGGGGGAGTCCCGGGCGCTTCAGGACGAGCTGATTCAGTCCGAGAAGCTGGCGGGCATCGGCACCCTGGCGGCGGGTGTGGCCCACGAGATCAGCAGCCCCCTCTTTGGCATCATGGGCCTCGCCGAGGCCATCAAGGACGAGGAGCAGCTGGCCACCGCCCAGGAACATGCCGCCGAGATCGTCGGCTATTGCCGGGCGATTCGCGACATCGTGGTGGAGCTGTCCAGCTACTCCCGGGCAGCGGATCGCGACGACTGGGTGGCGGTGGACCTGCGCAAGGTGCTGATGGACGCCGTGCGCCTGGTGGAGCGCGCGGTGCCCATGCAGGCGGTGACCCTGCACCTCAACGTCGAAGCCGACCTGTCGGCGCCGGGCAAGTCCGGCGAGCTGCAGCAGGTCTTCGTCAACCTGCTCAAGAACGGCGTCGAGGCCGCCCAAGCCCGCCACGGCGACGGCGGCGGACGGGTCGATGTGCGCGCATGGCGGGACGGCGAGCGGGTGTGGGCCACGGTGACCGACGACGGCGTGGGCATCGCAGCCGACGGCATCAAGGAGGTCTTCGACCCCTTCTACACCACCAAGGCGCCGGGCCAGGGCACCGGCCTGGGGCTCAATGTCGTCTACCGCATCCTCAGCAAGTGCCGGGGTGGCATCAGCGTCGAGAGCGAGCCGGGCAAGGGCACGGTCTTTCAGCTCTGGCTGCCGGCCGCGCGGATGGCTGCCCCCCTCCTGATGGGCTGAAGCCCCACCTCCTGCCCCGGGGCGATCGTGCGGCTGCGCGTCCGGCTGGTCCTCTACATCGCGATCGCCGCCCTGCTGCCGGTGGCGGTGCTGGGCGTGGCGGCCGTGGGCATCGCCGGCGCGCGGCTGGACGCCCGGGTGCAGGATCTGCAGGCCCGGAGCGCCGACAGCCTCGCGGTCTATGTCGAGACCTGGATGGATTCTCGGCTGCTCCTCCTGGAACAGCAGGTGCAAAGCATCGATCCGGGCGATCTGGATGCGGACGGGCAACGGGGTTTCTTGCGCCTGGTCTATCGACAGAGCCCCGAGGCAGCCGTGGTGGCCTTGGTGGACGCCGAAGGGCGGCTGGTCTCGCCCCCGGTCTTCTTGCCGCCCGAGCTGGTGTTGGATTCCCAGGATGGTCTGAAGCAGCGCGATCGCGTCGATGCAGAGCGGCTGGCCCGCTTCGAGCAGCGCCTGCGGGCCGAGCCGGCCCTGGCCCAGGGAGCCCGCGGCGGTCCTCGGCGCCCCCTATGTGCCGCCTGGGCGCGGGGGGCCGGTCATCCTGGTCCGGGTCGCCAGCCGCAGCCCCGGGCTCTGGGTGGCGGTGGAGCTGGTGCTGGACCCCCTGACCGCGCGCCTGTCCGGCCAGTCCGGCCCACAGGTCGATGTCGCGCTCCTGGATGGCCAGGGGCAGATCGTGGTGGGCGGGGACGTGGGCCTGGTGGACCCCAGCGCCTACCGGGCCTTCCTGGGGCGCACCCGCGCCGACGGCATCCGCTACAACCTGGACGACGGGCGCCGGGTGCTGTCCAGCAGCTCGCCGGTGCAGCGCGCGGGCTGGACCGTGGTGGTGGCCGAACCCGACGAGGTCTCCACCGCCGCCACCCGGGATATTCGCGACCGCACCACCTTTGTCGCGGTGGTCGCCTCGGCCTTGTCGCTGGTGCTGGGGGTGCTCTTCTCGCGGCGGCTGTCGGGTCCGGTGATCGACCTCAAGGACGCCGCCCTGGCCGTCGCCGAGGGCGAGCTGGGGCGCCGCGTGCGCCCGACCGGCGGCGATGAGATCACAGAGCTGGCCCAGGCCTTCAACTTCATGAGCCAGAGCCTGGCCCGCAACGCCCAGGAGATCTCGGCCCAACGCGACGAGATCGAGGCTTTCAACCGGGTCTTGCAAGAGCGGGTGGAGGCCCGGACCCTGGAGCTGCGCCAGACCCAGGACCGCCTGGTGCAGAGCGCGCGGCTGGCGGCGGTCGGCGAGCTGGGCGCGGGCATGGCCCACGAGCTGAACAACCCCGTGGCGGGCATCCTGGGCATGGTGCAGGTGTTGTTGCGGCGCCGATCCGACGGCGCAGAGCAGCCCATGCTGCGCACCATCGAGGAGCTGGCGGTGCGCTGCAAGGACATCGTGGGGCGGCTGGTGGGCCTGTCCCAAGGCACCCTGGAAGGCCCCGACGCCCCCACCGCAGAGGTCGGCCCCATCGACCTGGACGCCTTGCTGGACAACGCGCTGGCCCTGGTGGCGGGACCCCTGCGGCAGCGGGGCCTGGGGGTGCAGCGCGCGGGGCTCCGGGGCCTGGTGGTGCAAGGGGATCGGGCAGAGCTGCTGCGGGCCCTGGCCCAGGTGCTGCTCAGCCTGCGGGCGGCGGCGCGCCAGGGCGGCACGCTGGTGATCCAGCTGGGGCTGCGCGACGAAGATGTGCTCTGTGAGCTCATTCTGGACGCACCGGTCATCGATGTGGGCGGCGATGACTGGATGGCCTCTGGCCTGGGATTCTGGGCCGCCCGCCACACCCTGGCCCGGCACCGCGGTCACCTGGGCGAGCCCGATGGCCCGCCGGCCTCGGGTCGCGCTACCTGGACCGTAGCGCTCCCCCGCGCTTGATCCCCGGAGGCCGCGCCCTTGCGCACCCACATCCAGGTCATCTCTGCCGTCGCGCTGGTCCTGGTCGCGGGATGGGTGACCTACTTCCTCGTCTTTGACCGAGGCCGGCCCCTTGTGGTGCAGGTGGAGGCCGTCTCGGGCGAGGTGGACCGCAGCGGTGGCCCTGGCGGCATGACCCCGGCCCAAGCCGGCGACATCCTGCTGCAGCGCGAGCGCCTGGTGGTGGGGCAAGGTGGATCGGCCCTGCTGGGACTCGGAGAAGACACGCAGCTGCGGTTGGATCCAGGCAGCGTCATCGAGGTGGTCGAGGTGGACCGGGCCGGTGTTCGCATCGAGCTGGAGGACGGGCGCATCGAGGCCCGGGTGCGACCCTCGGGTCCGGCCCTGGCCATTGGCGCGGCCGGCCGCACCTTGCGCGCCCAGGACGCCGACTTCACCGTGGGCGTGGATGAAGACGCCGTGGTGGTCGAGGTTGGCCAAGGCGCGGTCTCCCTGGAGGACCCTGCCCGGCCCGAAGGCGCGCGCAGCCTGATCGCCGGGCAGCGTGCCAGCGCCACGGCGGGGGACTTGCCCTTCGTCGAAGCCGCCGACGCCGACCTGCTGCTGGATGTGGCCTGGCCCGGCGGCGAGCGCGACGCGCGGGCCGCCAGCCTGACCTTGACCGGCCGCTCGGCCCCCGGCGCGCGAATCCAGGTGACCGGGGGGTCCGAGCCCCGGTCGGGACGGGCGGACGGGGCAGGCGACTTCCGCATCACCCTGCCGCTATCGCAGGGTGAAAATGAGCTGCTGGTCGAGGCCTTCGACGCGTTGGGCCGGCGGGTGTCGGTGCAGGGCCAGGTGGCGCGGGACTCCGAGGCGCCGGCCGCGCGGGCTGTCCAGATCTCCTGGGAGAATTGAGTGGTGGTGCCGGTCCTGCTCCTCCAGCTGCTGCTCGCCTGGCTCTGCCCCAGCGCCTGGGCGCTGGACGCCCGCCTGGTGCTCACCGAGGGGGCGACCGCGCCGGGGGCCGAGGTGCCGGTCGAGGTCCTGCTCTTGGACGGCGCCGGCCTTTCGGCGGATTCGGAGCTGCGTGCAGAGGCCCGCCGCGGCCAGGTCGGCCGGGTGTCGGCCCTGGGGGAGGGGCGCTGGTCCTTGCGCTACCGCGCGCCGGCCGAGGGCAGCAGCGATCGCCTGCTGCTCAGCCTGGGCGATCAGTCGATAGAGCTGACCCTGCCCCTGGGCCTCGATCCGGTGGTGGCGGTCCCCCTGCCGGCCTCGGCCATTGGGCAGACCGGGCGGCCCCTCAGCCTGCCCCTGCCCGATCTCGACCCCGCCGCCGTGGAGCGGTTTGAAGCCGCGGTGCCCGAGGGCGTCGTCTTGCTGCGGGCTGCCGCCTCGGGCGGGGTCGAGCTGCTGTGGACCCCAGGCCCCGAGCCCTTCCCCCGGGCGGTGCCCGTGGCCCTGTGGGACCGCGATCGCCCCCTTCGGCCGCCCAGCTTCAGCGTCTTGCGCCTGTCGGGGCGGCCCCGCATCCCCATCCAGGTGACCGAGGTGGGCACCTCGGTGAGCCTGCGGGTGGGAGGGCGGCGATACGGTCCGTTCATCGCGGGTTCCGACAAGATCGCCCAGGCCAGCGCCGAGGTGCGCCCGGGCGAATCCACCGCCGAGGTCATCCTGGAGGATCCAGCCGGCAACAGCCAGAGCACCGTGGTGGCCCTGGGTGGCGACCGCCGCCCCGCCTTGCTCGCCGTGGCGCGACCGGCGGGGCCGGGCAGCGCGCGGGCGGCGGTGGTGGACCTCTTTGCGATCACCGACCAGGGCGGGCCTTGGAAGGGCCGCCGCCCGCCTGCGTCACCAGCGTCGGGCAGCCCGTCGCCGTGACCGCCTTGGGGGAGGGGCGCTTTCGGGCTTCTGCCCCCCCGCCGGGTGGGGCCTTCTTCGACCTGCGGGTGGATTGCAACCTGGAGGGCCGGGTGAGCAGCAGCGCCCGCCTGCCGGTGGGCGCGCCCGGCCCGATCGCCTGAAGCTGCTGGCCTGGCCGCCAGAGCTGTCCAGCGAGGCCCCCCGCGCCCAGATCCAGGCCTTCCTGGAGGCCGCGACCGGCGAGCGCTCGCCCGCCGATGGCATCGTCCTGCAGGCGGAGCGTGCAGCCTGCGCTCGAGGCGGGCGCAGACGCCGCCGCCCTTCGCGCCGAATACGACGGCAGCGACGCCATCGCCTTCGGGGGCGACACCCTGCAGGCCCGCTGGCGGGCTGCAGTCGGCGAAGGCGCGCCCCAGGGGCTCATCCTGGCCGCGCAGTGCCCGTGGCCGACGCGCCGGTCTTGCTGCAGGCCCGGGCCCTGACGCCCGCGGGCGGCCGCTGCCAGGGCAACCCGTCCTGCTGCGGCTGGGCGATGAGGAGCAGACGGCCCTCACCGATGACGCGGGCTGGGCCGGACACCGCTTCCGTGCGCCGGGTCCGGGGCCCCTGCGGGCCACCCTCCGCCTGGCCGATCTCAGCCGCGAGACCCTGCTGTCCCCCGGCGCCTTCATCGGCGCCCCCGAAGGCGCGCCCGATCTCGAGGCCCGCCTGGAGCTGCCCATCCGGTCGGGGCGGGTGCGGGCGGTCTTTCTCAGCACCGAGCCCCGCACGGTCCAGGCCACTCCCGGCGAGACGGCGCGGGTGACCGTGCGCCTGGTGGACGCCGAGGGCGTGCCCGTGGTGGACGAGGACATCGATCTGGTGGCCTCTGAGGGCGTGGTCACCCGTCCCCGGCGCAAGGCCGATGGCAGCTACGAGGCCACCTGGGCGCCCCCGCCCACCCTGGCCTACGGCACCGTGCGCATCACCGCCACCTCTCGAAAAGGCACCTTTGCCGCAACGAGCACCGAACTCGAGCTGGTGCCGCGGGTGGTGCGACGCTCCCCGGGCGTGACGGCGGGCTGGATCTTCGGGCAGCGGGGATTGTCGAGCCCCTACCTGGGACTTCACGGAGAGGTCGCCCTGAAGGGCTTTGGTCGGCGCCTGCGCCTGCGCGCATCCATGGGCTTCTACGGCGAGCAGGTGGCCAGCGTCGACGCCGTGAGCGGCCAGGATCTCAGCCTGGACATCGACCTGTTGCCGGTGGGCTTGGGCCTGGTCCTTCGCCAGGATCGCGGGCGCCTGGGCGGCTGGTTCGGGGCCTCGCTGCTGGGGGTGCCCTACCACCTGGTGGCCCGCTACGGCGACGCGGTGGCCTCCCGGGGCTTCCGCCTCGCGCCGCCAGGGGCCGAGCTCTTCACCGGCGGAGGTTGGCGCCTGAAGGACAGCGAGCTGACCCTGGAAGCCGGCTACCTGCTGGTATCGGGCAGCAGCCCCGATGTGGGCTGGACGGGGGCGGTGGGTGGGCTGGTGCTCACCGGGGGCTACCGCCTGCTCTTCTGACGAAGCGAGACCGGGAAGTTGGAGGGGCAGGGCCGCTTTGGGATAGAGTCAGGGGTGATGGACAGGACCCTGCGCACGCTGATCGCCGTGCTGCCAGTGGCGGCTGTGTGGGGCTGCGCCGAGGGGCTGCCCGCGCCCGTGCCGCAATCGGTCGAGCCCGCCTGGGGTTGGAATGGCGACAGCACGCCCGTGGTGCTGCGAGGGCGGGACTTCTACCCGCGCTTCCTGGCCTCGGGCGCCGACTCCTTGACCTTGGACC
Organism: Deltaproteobacteria bacterium; assembly: GCA_018401435.1. Taxonomy (GTDB): domain Bacteria; phylum Myxococcota_A; class UBA796; order UBA796; family UBA2385; genus M30B51. The sequence continues at coordinate 89,811 of JAGYJW010000014.1, forward strand.
GCCAGTTTCGCGCCTTCCTGGTGGGTACGCACCGGCAAGAGCTGAGCGCGGTCCGCTTCGAAGGCAGCGACACCTTGCAGGCGGTGGTGCCCGCGGGGGTGGATCCGGGCCTTTACGACCTCGAGATCGTGGGCCCTGCCGGCGATATCGGCCGCCTCCGGGCCGCGTTCACCGTCACCGACAGCCGGGCCGACCACATCGAGGTCTCGGCCTCGGACCTCACCTGGCCCGTGAGCAGCCTCGCCCGCATCGACGTGCAGCTCCTGGACCCCTCGGGGGCCGACGTGCCCGAAGACGCTGCCGTCATCGTCACCTTGCGCGGCCTGGACGACCCCAGCAGCGTGCACTTCGAAGACACCCTGCAGAACCAGTCCCTGCTGCTGGATCTGGAGGATGACCTGGTGGGCATCCGAGGGCGCCTGGACCCCACGGGGCACGGCTTTGTGACCTTCACCAGCCTGCGGCCCGCCGACCTCTGGATGGATGTCGCGCCCGCCGACCGCGCATCGGTGGTGGCGGGGGCGACCCAGTTCTTGTCCTTTGTGCCGGCCGCCGCCACGCAGATCCGCATCGAGCCCGAGCTGCCCGAAGGCGGGCTGGTGGCGGGGGCCCCCTTCGATCTGCGGGTGACCCTGGTAGACGACTTCGGCAATGTGGCCACGGACGCCACGGCGGGGGTCGCCCTCTACGAGACCTGCGGCACCGCGACGGCACGCTACCTGGGCGACGCCATCTTTGTCGGCAGCGTGCTCATTCCGGGGGCGGCCGTCTATGGGGCGACCCCCGAAGGCGGCGGCGACACCTGCGTTGAGAACCGCATCGCGGCCATCGGCAATGTGCTGGGCACCGCGATCAACGGGCAGAGCGAGCCCCTCGCCATCGCCCCCGGCGAACTCGACCACTACAAAGGCGAGGCCTGGCCGCTGGACATCGTCGCCGGAGAACGCCCGGTCTTCGTCCGCTATGTCGCAGAGGACCCCTGGGGGAACCGCCTGCTCGACCACAGCGCCAGCCTGCAGCTCAGCGACAGCGCCGGGGGGCTCGCCTGGGGCCCCGACGCCTGGGCCTGCGATGCTTTTGCGGGGGGCTCGGCCGACTGCGTGGCCTGGCCGGTTCACGCGGCGCTGTCGGTGGCCATCACCGCGACGGATGAGGCGGGCAAGGCGGGGTCGGCCGTGGGCCTGCGGGTGCGGCCGGCCGCGCCAGAGTCCTTGGTATTGGAGGGCCCGGCGGGTCCGGTGGCGGCGGGCACGGTCTTCTCCCTCGATCTGCGCGCGGAAGACGCCTTTGGCAACGGGGTCGAGCTGGACATCCTCGGCGCCGACCTGCCCCAGTTCACCGATGGCGCTGGCAGCATCGACTGCAGCCACCTCAGCCCGGTCGCGCCGCTGGGTACGGAACGCCACGCCTGCGTGGCCACCCGCGCAGAGGTCAGCAAGACCCTCGACGCCGCGATTCCCTCTCGGGGGCTGATCGCCGCCGCTGCTCCATTCGAGCTGCACAATGGACCGCTGCACCATGCCACGGTGGCGGTCAGCCCCACGGTCGGACTGGTGGCCGGCGACTCGGTCGATGTGGCCGTCACGGCCCTCGACGCTTGGAACAACCCCTACCTCACCCAGGTCGTGACCTCGGTGGCCCTCTGGGATCTGGCGGGCGACCTGCAAGGACGCAGCCTCAGCCTGGGCCGCGACGGCCGTGGCAGCTTGCGGGTCCAGCTCACCACCGCCGCCACCGCCGACTGGATCGAGGCCCGCAGCGCCTCTCAGGTCCTGGGCCGCAGCAGCAGCTTCTCGGTGGCTGCGGCCGATGCCGTCGGCTTGGAGGTGGAGGCCGAGCGGGGGTGGTCCTGGGTGGATGCGCCGCTCGCGGTCGAGATCCGGGCGGTGGACGCCTATGGCAATACCAGCCCTGGATTCACCAGCCCGGTCAGCCTCAGCTCGGTCGCCGGGGCCGGGCCCCCGGTGGTGGTCACGCCTGTTTCGGCAGGGACGGCCACCACGGACTGGGTCTTTGATGCGCCGGCCCTCCAGGACCAGCTCAACGCCACCGGCGGGGGCCTGACCGGCAGCAGCGCCGCCATCGACGCGGTGGCGGCCTGCGCCAATGGCCCCGAGGCCGACCTCACCGTCGGCGGCAGCGCCGAACTCACCCTCTGCCGCATCGCGGGCCTGACCCCCCTGACCGCCTTGTCCACCGCGGGCAGCACCATGGGCGCCGCGGCCTTCTCGGCGAGCTGGTTCTCCACGGCGCCCGATGTCTGGACCCGGGTGTCGGGCACCAGCACCACCACCACCTGGACCGACACCGGCGGCCGGCGCCTGTCGGCCCTGGTGATCGATAGCAACGGCTGCGCCGACCTGGCAGAGGCCACCTTGTGGGTGGCCGACAACGACGGCGAGGCCGCCGGTCCCATCAGCCTCGGCCTCTCCAGCACCGAGCTGGTCGCTGGCTCCAGCACCCGGGGGCAGGCCGTGCTGCAGGTGGACGCGGTGGACTGTGCCGGCGACCCGGCCGCCGGGGCCACGGTCTTCCTCCGCACGGAGTTGGGTGGCCTGGCCAGCGGCCTCACCGCCCTCAACAGCACGGGCGGCGGTCTCGCGGCGGTGCTCAACAGCAGCGGTCGGGCCAACCTGCTGTGGTCGGTGAGAGCCGAGACCCACGCGGGCAGCCCGACGGTGCATGTCGGTCGCAATGGCACAGAGGCCTATGGCGCCATCCAGGCCACGGTCACCGGTGACGCCGACCTGCCGGTGGTGCTCGACGTCAGCCCGGTTGGCAGCACCAGCGTCCTGTTCAGCAGCGTGGACCTGCTCTTCTCAGAGCCCATGCTGGCCTCCACGCTCAATGCCAGCACCGTGTCCCTGCTGGACCCCTTCGGGATTGAAGCGGCCACCAGCACCACCCTCTCGGCCGATGGCCGCAGCCTGACCGTCGGGCTGGCCGCGACGCGGGACGCGGGGGCGGGAGCCTGGACCTTGACCGTCGAGTCCACCGCGCGCGACCGCGCGGGCAACCGCCTGGACGGCAGCTTCAGCCGCAGCGCATCGCCGTTCTCCCTGCGTTTTGGTTCGGTGGCCGATAGCGCTCCGTCCCTGACCTCCTGTGTGGCCAGCACCAGCAGCTTCCAGCCCGATGGCGACCCCGGCGTGGGCGTCGCGGCCGACACCCTGGGCCTGCAGGCCGTGGCCGCGGCCGCGCCCACTTGGTGGGAGCTGTGGGTGGTGGATGCCAGCGGCGACGATGTGCTGCTTTGGCGCGAGGCCGGCAGCGCGGCTTCGGCCAACCTGTTGTGGGATGGCCGCGACCAGCAGGGCGCGATTGTCGAGAACGGACTTTACCGGTTGACGATCACCGCACTTGACGCTCGGTGGAATGCTGGGGCCTCTTGTACTGTGGATGTCGCGGTGGCCAACCGCGTGCACCCCTTGGAGTAGTCGGGTGGATCACGAACCGGATCGCTTGTTGGAGCTGGGGCGCCTCGCAGAGCTGGGCCTGCTGAGCGCAGAGCTCGTCCACGAGCTTCGGCAGCCCATCTTCGCGGTGCGCGCCATGGGCCAGCTCTTGGAGCGCCGCCTGGTGGACGACGAGCAGCGGGCCCAGCTCCAGGCCATGCTCGACCAGCTCAGCCATGCCGCCTTGCTGCTGGACCGCCACGCCGCCAGCAGCCGGCGCCCGGGGCCCGTCCTGCAGCTTCTGCCCCTCGCGCCACCGGTCGAGGCGGGGGTGGCCCTGCTCCGGCACCGCGCCCGCCAGGTCCGCAAGCAGCTCCATGTGCAGGTCGGCGCGAATAGCCGCAGCATCTCGGGGGACCCGGTCGCCATCCAGCAGATCACGGCAAATCTGGTGGCCAACGCGCTGGATGCGGCGCGGCGGCGGGTGGATGTGCGGGTGGACGGTGACCTGCTTCGCGTAGAAGACGACGGCCCGGGCATCCCCGAAGAACACCGCGACCGCATCTTCGAACCCTTCTTCTCCACCAAGGCCCCGGGTGCGGGCACCGGCTTGGGGCTGGCCATCACCCACCACCTCGTGCAGGCCTCGGGGGGGCACCTGGCCTGCGCCAGCAGCTCCGCCGGCACCGTCTTCAGCGTGCGCTTCCCCCTGGATCCCGCGGGCGGGCCCGTCGCATTGCGGCCTGCCGGCTGAGCGCTGGGCTCGCCGCAACGGCCATCACCGGGGTAGGGAGGCCGCTCCACCCGAGCCCCCGACTCCGATGAGCCCTGCGCAGCCGCCCAACGCCCCGCCCGCAATCAGCGAAGACGACGAAGCCGTCCACCTTGTGGGCCTTCCGGAACGCTTCCTGGCGGCGCTCGAAGCCCGGCGGCGTGGGGATGTGGACAGCGCGGCCGAGCTGCTGCGGGGCATCCTGCGCGCCGAACCGCGCCTGTCCGAACCCCATCTGGAGCTGTCCAGCATCCTGTTGGAGACCGGCCAGCTCGAAGAGGCGGAACAGCACGCCGAAGAGGCGATTCGCATGCTCGAGACCGGCGAGCCCTGGACCGACGAGGTGCCCGCGGACACCCTGCGCTCCCTGGCCTGGAACTACCTGGGCGAGGCCCTGCGGCGCCGCGCCGACAGCGACGAGGTGGTCTTTGGTGACCCCGCCGTCTTTGCGACCTTGATGGGCAGGGCGCGGTCGGCCTTTGCCAAGTCCGCCGCCTTGGACCCGACCAATGCCCATGCCGACCATTGGAGCTTCAACCTCCATGCCGGCGCACAAGAACAGGCGGACGAGGCGGCAGATCTGCCGGAATTCGATCCCCTGCTCGGCCCCGGAGGTGAGGCGTGAGCGCTCCCGAAGATCGACCCCACAAATCTGGCACCATCGCCCTGGTGGGCCGTCCCAACGCCGGCAAGAGCACTCTGCTCAACGCCATCCTGGGCCAGAAGCTGTCCATCGTGTCCCACCGGCCGCAGACCACGCGCAACCGCATCGTGGGCATCTTCAGCGAGCCGACCATGCAGGCGGTGCTGGTGGACACCCCCGGCCTGCACGAGGCCCGGGACCGCATGAACCGCAACATGGTGGAGACCGCCCGAAACAGCCTGATGGACGTGGATCTCATCACCTGGGTGGTGGATGCGCGCCGGGTCTTCGAGCACCTGCGGGACGGCGGGCGCCCCTTTCACAAGGGCCATGCCGCCATCGCGCAGCTCATCGAAGAACGGCACGACGGCGACATCGTCATCGCCCTCAACAAGATCGACAAGGTGCCTCGGCCCCAGCTGCTGCCCATCACGGCCGCCTTTGCCGAGCAGCTGCCCAAGGCCGTCTTCGTGCCCATCTCCGCCCTCAAGGAGGACGGGCTCGACCGCCTCAAGGGCGCCTGGCGCGAGCTTCTGCCCGAGGGGCCGCCCCTCTACCCCCTCGACCAGGTCACCGAGCAGAGCGAGCGCTTCATCGTGGGTGAGCTCATCCGCGAGAAGATCTTCCACCACACCCGCGAGGAGGTGCCCTATGGCACGGCGGTGGAGATCGAGCGCTTCGAAGAGCCCGTACCGGTCGAAGAGGGCGGTGACCCGCGCGGTATCGTGCACATCCACGCCCGCATCTATGTGGAGCGCGACACCCAGCGGGGCATCTTGATCGGCAAGGGCGGCCAGATGCTCAAGCTGATCGGATCCGAGGCCCGCCAGGACATCCAGGCCCTGCTCGACGCCCATGTGCACCTTGAATTGCACGTCAGCGTCAAGAAGGACTGGTCCAGCAATCCGCGCATGCTCCACGAGCTTGGCATCGAATAGCCCGCAGGGCAGCCCAGGCCGGGCCCCCCACAGGAACGCACTCATGCTCCCCGTCATCGCCATCGTGGGCCGCCCCAACGTCGGCAAGTCCACCCTGTTCAACCGCCTCGTGGGGCGCCGCACCGCGCTGGTCGATGACCGGCCGGGCGTCACCCGCGACCGCCACTACGGCACCGCCCACTGGGAGGGCCGTGAGTTCGTCATCGTCGACACCGGCGGCTTCGAGCCCGACCCCTCCGCCCTGGCCGAAGGCGACATGTTCCTCGCCGTGCGGCGCTCGGCAGAGGCGGCCATCGCCGAGGCCGACGTGGTGCTCTTCGTCGTCGATCGGCAGGCCGGACTCACCCCCGCCGACAAGCTGACCGCCACCATCTTGCGGCAGCGCATCGGCACCGCCGAAGACGAGCGCCGCATCCTGATTGTGGTCAACAAGTGCGACGGGCCGGGCCATGACGACGACGCCGCGGAGTTCTGGGCCCTGGGCTTCCCTGACCTGCTCTGCATCTCGGCCGAGCATGGGCGCAACAGCTACGATCTGTGGGCCACCATCGTGGACCGCCTGCCCCCTCCCGAGATCGAGCCCTGGGCCGAGGTCGTGGACGAGGACGCCCTGGAAGAGGAGGCCCTGGCCGACCTCGACACAGACAACTTCGACGACGAAGATGCCGACGGGGACGGTGATTCGGTCGAGAGCGACGAAGACGAAGTCGCGGGGCCCATTCCCGGTCATAGCCGCAGCCCGGACGACGAGATCCGCATCGCGGTCATCGGGCGCCCCAACATCGGCAAATCCACCCTGGTAAACCGCCTGGTGGGCGAAGAGCGGCAGGTGGTGCACGATATGCCCGGCACCACCATGGACGCCGTGGACACCGTCTTTGTGGCCAATGGGCGCACCTTCCGCATCGTCGACACCGCCGGCGTGCGGCGAAAGGCCCGCATCGACGACCGCCTGGAGACCTTCGCCACCCTGCAGGCCATTCGCACCATCGAGCGCTGCCACGTCACGATCCTCATGATCGACGGCGCAGAGGGCATCACCACCCAGGACGCCCGGCTGGCCTCGCTGATCGTCGATCGCGGCCGCGCCTGCGTCCTGCTCATCAACAAGTGGGACGCGGTGCGCCTGGACCCCGAACGCAATGTGCAGGTGCTCAAGGACGAGCTCGAGCGCAGCATGCCCCATATGGTCTGGGCGCCGGAGCTCTACATCTCCGCCCTCACCGGAAAGGGCTGCCAGCGCATCCTCCCCATGGTGGAGGCCGTCTACGCCGAATTCGAGCGCCGGGTGTCCACCGCCCGCCTCAACAAATTCCTGGCCGAGGCCGTGCTGGCCCACAGCCCGCCCCAGAAGCACCACCACCCGGTGCGCCTGAACTATATGACCCAGGCGCGGGTGCGGCCGCCCACCTTCATCATCTGGGCCAACAGCCCCGATGGCCTGAAGGAGTCCTACAAGCGCTACCTTGAAAACAAGCTGCGAGAGAGCTTCGGCTTCGCGGGCAGCCCCATCCGCCTGAAGATCCGCCAGAAGCGACGTCCCGGCGAGGCCAAGCAGGGCGGGATGTGATCCGGGTCCTTCAAGACGGCGTCGTCAACAAGATCGCCGCCGGCGAGGTGGTGGAGCGACCCGCCAGCGTGGTCAAGGAGCTGGTGGAGAACGCGCTGGATGCCGGCGCCCGCACCCTGCGGGTGGAGCTGCGCTCGGGCGGCCGCAACCTGGTGCAGGTCTCCGACGATGGCTGCGGCATGAACCGCGCCGACGCCACCCTCTGCATCGAGCGGCACGCCACCAGCAAGATCCGCACGGATGCGGACCTCTTCGCCATCACCACCCTGGGCTTTCGGGGGGAGGCCATGCCCAGCATCGCCGCCGTGAGCCGCTTCGAGCTGCTCACCCGGCCCGCCGCGGCGCCGGTGGGCACCCGGCTGGTGATGGACGGCGGCACCCTGGTTCGCATCGAAGACGCCGGTGGTCCGCCCGGCACCCAGGTCTCGGCCCGCAACCTCTTCTTCAATGTGCCGGCCCGGCGCAAATTCCTGCGCACGGTCCCCACCGAGCTGGCCCACTGCCTGGAGGCGGTGGTGCGCGAGGTCCTGCTGCGCCCGGAGCTGGACATCACCGTCGAGCACGACGGCAAGACGCCGCTGCGGGCGCCCGTGGTGGCCGACCTCGCCACCCGCGCCGGCGATCTGCTGGGGCCCCACGGCCGGGCCCTGGTGCCGGTCTCCTTCGCCCGGGGCACCCTCGAGGTGGAGGGCCTGTTGAGCCCGGTCGGGGTGCACCGCGCCAGCGCCCAGGGCTGCACCTATCTCTATGTGAACGGGCGCTACGTCGCTGATCCCGTCTTGAGGCGGGCGGTGCGCGAGGCCTACCGGGGCATTGTGCCGGTGGGGCGCCACCCGACGGTGGTGCTGCATGTGAAGGTGCCGCCTGAGCATGTGGACGTCAATGTGCACCCCTCCAAGACCGAGGTGCGCTTTCAACATGGGCGAGAGCTGTCGGCGGCGGTGGCGGCGGGCATCCGGGAGGCCCTGCAGCGCCACGGCATCCAGCAGCCGGTCGCCCCCCGGCCCCGCTTCGGCGCCGAGCTTCGGCCGACCCTGGGGGGGCGCGGTCAGCTCAGCTTGCCGCCCATGCCGCAGCCCGCCGCCGATCCCTCCGGTTCCTCCGCCCCGCCGCCCGACACCCTGGCAGAGGCGTGGACCCCCTCCTGGCCGGCGGCCCCGCCGCCCGAAGACAGCGGCCGCGGCCCTGCCCGGGGCCTGCTGCCCGTCCCCCGCTTCATCGATCTGCGGGTGCTCGGTCAGCTCGATCGCACCTACATTCTCTGCGAAGGGCAGGGAGAGCTGGTGATCCTCGACCAGCACGCCGCCCATGAGCGGGTCACCCTGCACCGCCTGATGCAGGCCGAGGCCGAACACCTCGGCCCCGGGCAGCGCCTGCTGCATCCCGTGGTGGTTGAGCTGAGCGTGGCCCGGGCCTTGACCCTGGCCGGCCACGTCGAGGCCCTGCACAAGGTGGGTCTGGAGATCGCGCCCTTTGGCGGCAGCGCCATCGCCATCAAGCAGCTGCCCAAGGCCCTGTCCGGTGCTGACCCCCAACGCCTGATTGAAGACGTGGCCGACGATCTCGCTGATGGTGGCAGCGGCGAGGCCGCCCGGAACCTCAGCGAGAAGGTGCTGGCCACCATGGCCTGCCACAGCAGCGTGCGGGCGGGCCAGACCCTCTCTCCCTACGAGATGCGCGAGCTGCTGCGGGCGCTGGACCAGGTGGACTTCTCGGTCTGCGCCCATGGCCGGCCCGTCTGCATCCGCGTCAGCCCCGCAGAGCTCGAACGCCGCTTCCACCGAAGCTGAGAGGGCAGGGGATGGCCGAGCCAGGGCGGATCTTCGTATTGGGCGGGCCCACGGCGGCAGGCAAGTCCGAGCTGGGCCTGCTGCTGGCCGAGTCCTTGGACGCCGTGCTGGTGAGCGCCGACGCCATGACGGTCTACCGGGGCCTGGATGTGGGCACCGCCAAGCCCAGCGCCCAGGACCAGGCCCGCGTCCCCCACCGCTGCATCGACGTGCGCTCGCTGCAGGAGGACTTCAGCGTCGCGGACTTCGTTCAGGCGGTCGAGGCGGCCCGCGCCGCCCACCCAAGGGTGCTGGTGGTGGGGGGCACGCCCTTCTACCTGCGCGGCCTGGTGGCCCCCCTGGCCGCCTTGCCCCCCGCCGACCCGGCCCTGCGCGCCGAGCTGGAGGCCCTGGCGGATCCCATGGCCCGCCTGGCCGAGGTGGATCCGCCCACGGCCGCCCGCCTGCACCCAAACGATCGGGTGCGCATCGTGCGGGCCCTGGAGGTGGCGGCGCTGACCGGGCGCCCCATGAGCGCCCTGCACGCCGAAGGGCCGCGCTGCCAGCCCGGCGACATCGCCGTTGGTTGGCTGGATCGCGACGACTTGCGGGAGCGCATCGACCTGCGCATCCAGGCCATGGTGGCGGCGGGCTATGTGGACGAGACCCGCCGGGCCCTGGCCCTGGCCGGCCCCGTAGCCAAGCCCCTGCGCTCCTTCGCCTACCGCCACATCGTGCAACACCTGCTGGAGGGGCTCGATCTCGACGAGGCCTTGCGGCGCAGCGCCCGAGACACCTGGCGCTTCGCCCGCAAGCAGCGCACCTGGGGGCGCTCCATGGGCTGGCAAGCAGCCCCCCGCGCCGACCTGATCGCTGCCGCGCGGCGGGCGCTGGTGGATTGATCACCCGGAGAAGCTGGGGTCCAAGGGGAGTCCTGGCCATAGCTCGAAGAATTCTCTCCTTCACATTGACACGTCAACCGTAGACTGTGGGCCCTCGCGTCACGCGCGATTCCGGTGAATGGGGCCGCGCTTGCTGCGTCGGCGGGTTGGGCTCGGTGGAGGACCTATGCTGCACATCCAACCCCCCCGGGGTCGCCGCCTCAGCCTGGCCACCCTGCTGCTGGTCCTCTCGGCGGGCTGCGATTCGGTCCGCTACACCGAGGCCTTCGTCCCCGACGCGGGCATCACCGCCGTGCGCATCGAAGTGGACGACGGCAACATCGAGCTGGTGGCCGGGGACGTGCTCCGGGTCGAGCGGTCCATTCGCGCCCCCGAAGGCGCCCTCGACCTCAGCCACCACGTCGAAGGCCAGACCCTGGTGCTCAGCGCGCGCTGCCGCAGCATCGTGCCCTGCGCGGTGGACACGCGGGTGGATGTGCCCGATGGCCTGCCCGTGCAGGTCAGCCTGGCCGATGGGGAGGTCTGGGCCACCGGTCTCAGCCAGCTCGATCTGTCCATCGCCGATGGCAGCGCCGACCTCGACATTCACGACCGCCTGTCTGCGCAGGTGGGCACCGGCCGGGTCCAGGCGCGGCTGGGGGAGGGGGCCCAAGCCCGAATCACCGTGGCCAAGGGCAATATCGACGTGACCGTGCCCACGGGCCCCTGGCAGGTCGATACCAGCGCGGCCACGGTCGAGGCCAGCGGCATCCAGCCCGACGACGAGGCCCTGGGCCGGCTGCAGCTGATCGCGCCCGGGGGTGCGGTCCACCTGCGCGGGCGAGGCCCCTCGCCAACCGCTGAGGGGCCACAGCGGCCCGCCGCAGCGGCGGCGTCCGTGCTACGCTGGAAGCCCTGTCCCGTCACCCCGGTCGCGAAGATGCGCAGCCCGCACGTCCCCGCCGCTCCCACCCTGGTGGTCCTGCTGCTCGGCGCCCTGGCCTGGGGCGGCCCCGCCGCCGCCGCCGATCTGCCGACAGAGCTCACCGGGGCCCTCGACGCGCTCAAGGCCGGCGACGCCAAGGCCGCCCAGGCCCGGCTGGATGCCGCCGAGGCCGCCGCGGCCAGCAGCGCCCAGGTCGCGGTGCCCAGCCAGCTCGCCACCCTCTGGTATTACCGGGGCGCCGCCTGGCACCTCCTGAAGGACCAGAAGGGCCAGGACATGGACGCCTGGCGCCACAGCCTCATCGTGCAGAACGACTTCCCCTGGGACGAGGCCCTGGTGGCCGATGGCAACGCCTGGAACCTCTTCGAGGCCCTGCGCAGCGAGGTTCGAGACCGCCCCAAGGTGGACCCAGGCGTGCCCGAAAAGACGGGCGAGGCCAAGATCTTCGTAGATGGCACCCGCGTACGCGCCGGCGAAACCGTCACCCTGGGCACCCACCTCGGCCAGATCCAGTGCCCCGATGGCCAGGTGCATGGCCTCTGGACCGACTTCAAGAAGAGCCCCAAGTGGTTCAAGCTCTGCCCCGGCGGCGTGGACACCTCTGTGGTGGTGGCCGACGACAGCGGCGAAGAGGACGAGTGGGGCGACATCGGCCCGAGCTTTGGGGGCGGCGAGAGCGGCACGACCGCCACCAGCGAGGCCACCACCGAGCCCCTGCCCACCAGCGAGGCCCCGGTGCAGGTGGTCCGCAAGAAGGTGCTGTGGCCCGCCTTTGCCGCCGGCGTCGGCGCCGCGGCGGTGGCCGGCACCTTCCAGGTCATCGCCCTCAAGCAGAACGCCGCCTACAACGACATCAACAACCCCGACTACCAGAGCGCCTCGGACCTGGAACAGCTCCGCCGCTCCACCAATCGGAACCAGACCCTGGTCTACCCGATGCTGGCGGTCTCTGGCGGTCTCTTCTTCGCTGCCACCTACCAGTGGTAGGGCGGGTTTCAGGCTGAGCCTCGCCCGCCTCCTGCCGCTGCGCGGAGGATCCCCGTGGACTTCGTCCTCGAATTCGAACACCCCATCATCGAGCTCCAGAAGCGCATCGAGACGCTTCAAGAGATCGAGGTGGCCACCGGCGCCGATCTCAGCGCCTCCATCGCCCAGCTTCGGACCCAGTCCGACAAGCTGCGCGACCGCATCTTCAGCGCGCTGAGCCCCTGGCAACAGGCGCAGCTGTCCCGCCATCCCGCCCGGCCCTTCACCCTGGACTATGTCGAGGGCCTGCTGACCGATTGGATGGAGCTGCACGGCGACCGCGCCGGCCACGATGACGCCGCCATCGTCGGGGGCATGGGGCGTTTTCGGGGCCACCCCGTGGTGGTGGTGGGCCAGCAGAAGGGCCGCAACACCCGCGAAAATATACGGCGAAACTTCGGAATGCCGCGGCCAGAGGGCTATCGCAAGGCGCTGCGCCTGATGCAGCTGGCCAACCGCTTCAAGCGCCCCATCCTGGCCTTTATCGACACCCCCGGGGCCTTTCCCGGCATCGACGCCGAAGAGCGCGGGCAGGCCGAGGCCATCGCCCGCAACATCATGGAGATGGCCGCCTTCGAGGTGCCCGTGCTCTGCTGTGTCATCGGCGAAGGCGGGTCGGGCGGCGCCCTGGCCATCGGCGTCGGCAACCGGGTGCTCATGCTGGAGAACAGCATCTACTCGGTGATCTCGCCCGAGGGCTGCGCCGCGATCCTGTGGCGGGACCGCGCCGAGGCCCCCCGGGCCGCCGAGGCCCTGCGCATCACGGCGGCCGACTGCTTGCGCCTGGGCGTGGTGGACGAGGTGGTGGAGGAGCCCTCCGGCGGCGCACACCGCGACCCCGAGCGCACCGTGAAGCGCGTCGGCGACGCCTTGGAGCGCCACCTGCTGGAGCTGCTGGCCCTCTCCCCGGACGCCTTGCGGGCGGATCGCTACGCCCGCTTCCGCAACCTGGGTCCGGTGGAGGAGCGGGTGGTCGGCGACCAGGCCGAGCGCCGCGCCTGAGCGGCCCGGCGGTGGAAACCAAGGCCCGCGGGCGATAGGCCGCGCGGGACTGCTGGACAGGCTGACCGATGACCCGCCGACTCACCATCGCCATCGACGGCCCGGCAGCCTCGGGCAAGGGCACCGCCGCGCGGATGCTCGCCCAGAAGCTGGACTACGCCTATATTGACACCGGCGCCATGTACCGGGCGGTGGGGCTGTTGGCCCGGCAATCCGGCCTGGACTGCTTTGATGGGGGGGCCGTGGGGGCCCTGGCGGCCCGGCTGCGCTTCGCCTTTCATTGGGATGGCGACCACCTGCGGATCTTCGTGGATGGACGGGATCTGACCGGCGCCATTCGGGCGGAGGCGGCGGGCCAGGACGCTTCGGCGGTGGCCACCTTGCCCGCCGTGCGCGCGGCCCTGCTCGACCAGCAGCGGGCGCTGGCCCAGGATGGCGGCGTGGTGATGGACGGGCGGGACATCGGCACCGTGGTGCTGCCTCAGGCCGATCTCAAGGTCTACCTGGACGCCTCGCCACGGGAGCGGGCCCGGCGCCGAACCGACGAGCTTCGGCGCCGGGGCGGATCTGCCGATCTCGACCAGGTCTTTTCAGAGATCAGCGCCCGCGACCACCAGGATCGCACCCGGGCCACCGCCCCCTTGCGCCAGGCCGACGACGCGATCCTGCTCGACACCACGGGGCTGCCGCCCTCGGCCGTGCTGACGCGGCTGCTCGCGCTGGTTCAGGCGCGCCTCGCCGCAAGCTGATCCAGGGCCACTCCGCGGCGCGCGAGGCAGGGTGGGGCTGCGGCTTGTCCCTTGCCGCCCCCCGGGCCTCGCGCTACCTTTGCGCGTCCGAGGGGCCTGCACGCCTGCAGCCCCCTGGATTCGGCGGTCCGCGATGGGAACGCGGCCGACCATCCGACCCTGGAATCGTCCGGGAGTCGGCGAGAGCTTCCTTCCCTTCCATCAACACTGCCGCGCCGCTCTGGCGTGGTCGAGAGCGAACCCACCTGATGCCTGACGCCAACATGAACCTCTCCCTCGACACCAACATCGCCGACTTCTCGGACGCCGAGTTCTCCGAACTCTTCGACGGCTACCTCAACGAGAAGTCCATCCGCGAACAGACCGTCGTGACGGGGAACATCATCAACATCGACGGCGACTGGGTCGTTGTCGATGTCGGCTACAAGGCAGAGGGCGTCATCCCTCTGCACGAGTTCGCGGACGAAGACGGCCGCATCAGCATTCAGGTCGGCGACAAGGTCGACGTCTACCTCGGCAACATGAACGAAGAGGATGGTCACCTCCACCTCTCCAAGCGCCGCGCCGACGAGATGAAGGCCTGGGACGAGATCTCCAAGGCCTATGAGGCCGACGAGGTCGTCAGCGGCATCGTCATCCAGCGGGTCAAGGGCGGCCTCAGCGTGGACATCGGCGTCAAGGCCTTCCTCCCTGGCTCCCAGGTGGACCTGCGCCCGGTCAAGAACCTCGAGAAGCTCATCAACGAGACCCTCGACTTCAAGATCATCAAGTTCAACAAGCGCCGCGGCAACATCGTGCTGTCCCGCAGGGTCCTCCTCGAAGAGGAGCGCCTGCGCCAGCGCAAGGAGACCCTCAAGGATCTCACGGTCGGCGTGGTCATGCAGGGCGTGGTCAAGAATATCACCGACTACGGCGCCTTCATCGACCTGGGCGGCATCGACGGCCTGCTCCACATCACCGACATGACCTATGGGCGCATCAACCACCCCTCCGAGATGGTGGACGTGGGCCAGAGCCTCGAGGTCAAGATCCTCAAGTTCGACCCCGACAGCCAGCGCGTCAGCCTGGGCTACAAGCAGATCCGCCCCGACCCCTGGGAGGAGGTGGACCTCAAGTACCCGGTGGGCGCCATCGTCCGCGGCAAGGTCGTGTCCATGCCCGACTACGGCATCTTCGTCGAGCTGGAAGACGGCATCGAGGGCCTGGTCCACATCTCCGAGATGACCTGGAACAAGCGGGTCAAGCACCCCAGCAAGCTGGTCAACATCGGCGACCTGGTCGAGGCCAAGGTCATCGGCGTGGACGCCGAGAACAAGCGCATCTCCCTGAGCATGCGCGAGCTCGAGGCCAACCCCTGGGATGTGGTCGAAGAGCGCTACCCCATCGGCTCCATCGTCAACGGCAAGGTGCGCAACATCACCGACTTCGGCCTCTTCGTGGGCATCGAAGAGGGCATCGACGGCCTGGTGCACATCTCGGACCTGTCCTGGTCGCAGCGCGTCAAGCACCCCTCCGAGGTCTACCAGAAGGGTGACGACGTCGAGGCCCGCGTCCTCAACATCGACCGCGAGAACGAGCGCTTCAGCCTCGGCATCAAGCAGCTCCGCGACGACCCCTGGTATAGCGTCCAGGCCCGCTACTTCCTGGGCCAGGTCGTCAAGGCCCGCGTGGTCAGCCGCACCGACTTCGGCGTCTTCGTCGAGGTGGAGCAGGGCGTGGAAGGTCTGGTTCACATGTCCGAGCTCGCCCTGGGCGAGGCGGACTGGAACGAGGCCTACCCCGACGGCAAGGAGATCAACGTCGAGGTCCGCCGCATCGACCAGCACGATCGCAAGATCAGCCTGAGCGAGAAGGGCGCGACCGAGCGCGGCGAGAACGAAGGCGACGTGCGCGATTATATGGCCAAGCAGGGCGACAGTGGCGCCACGCTGGGCGATGTGATGGGCCACCTGGGTCGGAAGATCTCCGAAGCCAGCGCCGAAGAATAGTCGGCCCGCCCATCGGGTTAATGGCCACGGGCCGGACCCTCCGGGGTTCGGCCCGTTTCGCTTGAGCCCGCCGCATGGGCCCACCTCGGAGTCGCGATGACCCCAGCACGCAAGGTCCGCATCGGCGTCACCTTGGTCCTTCTCCTCCTCATCGGAGGGGCCGCGACCCTGTTCACGCTCCAGAACAGCAGCCGCATGACGGATCTGTCCCTGGATCTCTACTTCTTCGCCACCCACCTGCAGAAGCCTGTCGCTGTGCCCGTTCTGGTCTGGATCGCCTTTGGGTCCGGGCTGGTGATTGGCGGCGGCTGGGGCCTGTTGGGCCGCTCCCGGCGGCGCGCCGCGCCGGCTGTGGGCGGGGCGGCCTCTGCCCGCACCGACTTCGGTCGCGCGGACGACGACGACTGGACCTGAATGAACCGGCTCCTCCTCGCTGCCCCGGGCCGTCGCGGCGCCCTGTCGCTGCTGCTGGCCCTGCTCCTGGCCTGTGGCGGCGATCCGCCTCCGGCTGACCCCGAGGCCGCCGCCGCGCCTGTCCCCGCCGGGCCGCAGGCCACCCCGACCGTCCCGACGGTTCCGGTGCCTGAGAACCCCGAGGTGGGCGTGGTCATCATGCCCGGGGCCGAGCTGGTCTACCCGGATCCCATGACCGTGGCAGAGCTGGAGGCCGGCTATCCGGCGGCCCTTCTCCTGACGCCCCCCGACAAGAAGCTGCTGGTGGCGGTGCTCAACTCGGTGCCGGCCCCCTGCGGGCCCTGCGAGGGCCAGTCCCTGGGGCGCTGCGCGGTCCAGCCCGCCCCGCGCTGCGAGAATGTGCCCGGCCTGGTGGCCCGCGCCCAGGCGCTGCTCCAGCGGGGTGAGGCCCCCATGCGGGTGCGCGAGACCATCCTCTACTCCGACATCTGGGTGCCCCTGCCCGACAACCGGAAGCCCTGGCCCACCACCACCGGGCCCGTTCGGGTGGAGGTGTGGTTGGATCCGGCCAGCGCCTTTTTGACCCCCGCGGTCGAGGTCTTGCGGCGCCTTCCCCTGGACCGCGCCAACATCGTCACGCGCTTCCTGGTGGACCCCAACAACCCCAGCGGGGCCGAGGTCGCCAAGGGGGCCATCGCGGCCGAGGCCCAGGGCATGGGCCTGGAATTCCTGTTGCAAGCCCGCTTGTGGCGAGAAGGCCAGCGCGAGGTCCTGCGCCGGGGTGGCGATCCCTTTGGTCAGGGGGCCACGGCAGCCCTGGGCGGCGCCCTGGTGGACAAGGGGCTGGATCTCAACCGATGGAATGCGGATCGCGCCTCGGATGCTGCGGTGCAGCGAATCCAGCAGGACGCCCAGCTCGCAGAGGATGCCGGCGTGCGCGCAGTGCCCACCTGGTTCGTGGATGGCTACCGGCTGCGGGGGGCCCAGTCTGACCTTGCGGTCAGTCGGCTCATCGCCTTGCAGTCCGAGGCCCGGGGCTGGGATACCGCGCCGGCTGGAGCCACACCATGACGGGACCTCGGCGCTTCCAAGGGCGCTCCGGGCCGTCGGCCCGGGGCCAGATCAGCTTGAACCCCGGCCGCATGGCCGCGGGCAGGGCCTTGTTGGCAATCGATGAAGGTGCACACGCAGAGCAGATCCTGGCGGAGGTCGCTCCGCCGGGTGGCGCCGACCGTGGCCTCGCCTGGCACCTGGTGCTGGGGGTGCTGCGCCGCCGGGGCAGCCTGGACGCTGCGCTGCGTCCGCTGCTCAACCGAGGCACCGTCGCCGAGCTGGATGCCGAGGTGCGGGTGGCCTTGCGGGTGGGCGCCTTCGAGCTCCTGCTCAGCCGCACGCCGCGCCACGCCGCGGTCAGCCAGGCGGTCGAGCTGGTGCGGTCCATGGGCGGCGCGCGGGCCAGCGGGCTGATCAACGCCGTCCTGCGGCGCCTGCCCGAAGACGGCTTGCCCGACGACCCCACCCTGGATCTGCCGCCCTGGCTGGTGGGCCGCTGGCGGGACCATGGCGACTGGCTGCGCTGTCTTCAGCAGGCCGCCCCGCTGTCGGGGGCCTGGCGGGATGCCCCGCTGGCGCAGCTCGAAGCCCAGCCAGCGGCGGCCGGGGTGCCCCGGTGCCCGGCTGCTTCAGCCTGCCCGACAGCAGCGGCCTGGTCACCGATCTGCCCGGCTTTGCCGAGGGCCGCTGGTGGGTGATGGACCCTCCGCCGCCGTCGTGGCCGATCTCGCCCTGGACGCGGCCCGGGGCAGGGCAGGGGACGCGGCCCCACGGTGCTCGACGCCTGCGCGGCCCCCGGCGGCAAGACCCTGCGCCTCGCTGCCGGCGGCGCCCGGGTCACCGCCACCGACGAGAGCGCGGCCCGCCTGGGCCGAATCCGCGAGAACCTGGGCCGCACCGGGCTGGTCGCGGACCGCGTCCTGGCGTGGGACTGGCTGGATGGCCCCTGTCCTGACCTGGCCCGCTTCGACGCGGTGCTGGTGGACGCCCCCTGCACGGGGCTGGGCACCTTGCGGCGCCACCCCGAGATCAAGTGGCGGCGGCTGCCCTCGGACCCGGCGGCCATGGCCCTGCGCCAGCGGCCCATTCTGGCCAATGCGGCCCGGCATGTCGCGCCGGGCGGCGCCTTGGTCTACGCGGTGTGCTCCCCGATGCCCGAAGAGGGCGAGGCGGTGGTGGCCAGCCTGGCGGAGTGGACCGTGACGCGCCGCTGGGCGGCGGTCCCCCCCAGCGGCGACGAAGACGCCTTCCAGGCCTTCGTGCTGCGCCGCACCTCCGACATCGCCTGAGAAGGCCCGCACCGCGGGCTGCCCCATCCCCGAGGACCCCATGGCCGGCGCCGCCGAAACGCCCATGATGCGGCAATACCTGGACCTCAAGGCCCAGGTGCCCGACGCCCTGCTGCTCTACCGGATGGGCGACTTCTACGAGCTCTTCTTTGAAGATGCTGAGGTGGCGGCCGCCACCCTCGAACTCACCCTCACCAGCCGCAACAAGGCCGACCCCGACCCCATTCCCATGGCGGGCGTGCCCTACCACGCCTTGGATGGCTACCTGCGGCGCCTGGTGGATGCCGGACACAAGGTGGCCATCGCCGAGCAGCGGGCGGCCCCGGGCAGCACCAAGATCCTTGAGCGCGAGCTGGTGCGGGTGGTCACGCCGGGCCTGCCCTGGGACTCTGCCGCCCTGGAGGGCCGCGAGCCCTGCTGGCTGGCCGCGGCCTGCGCTGGGCGAGATGGCCGGATGGGCCTGGCCTTTCTGGATGTGACCACCGGCGGACTGCGCGTCACCGAGGTGGAGGGCCCCCATGCCGCCGCCGCCGAGCTGTCCCGCATGGACCCCCGCGAGCTGCTGCTTCCGCCCGACCTCGTTGAGAATGAAGCCATGGAGCGCGTTGTCCAGGGTCGCGCCCTCAGCCGGGCCGAGGCGGGGCGCTTTGATGCGGAGGCCGGCGACCGGGCCCTGCGCGGCCTGCTGGGCACGGCGGATCTGCGCGGCTTTGGGGCCGAGGGCCTGGGGCCGGCCCTGGGCGCTGCGGGCGCGCTCATCGCCTATGCCCGAGAGCAGGCGCGGGTGGACCTCTCCAGCGTGCGGCGCCTGGTGCCCTATGCGGTGGACCGGGCCATGGTGCTGGACGAGAGCACCCGGCGAAACCTGGAGATCCTGCGGCCCCTGCACGGGACTGGCCGCAAGGGCACGCTGCTGGGCCTGTTGGACCGCTGCAATACGCCCATGGGCAGCCGTCGGCTGCGCAGCTGGCTGGCGGGGCCCCTGGTCGAGGTGGCCCGCATCCGGGCCCGGCAGGCGGCGGTCACCGCCCGCTGCCCGGCCGCCGCAGAGAGGGGGTGCGGGCCGGCTTGCGCGCGGTGGCCGACATCGAGCGCCTGGCCACCCGCATCGCCCAGGGCAGCGCCAACGCACGCGACCTGGTGGCCCTGTCGGCGTCCTTGCACGCCTTGCCCGGCGTCTTCGCCGATCTGCGCCAGGACGCCGCCTTTGCCGGCCGCCTGCCGGACGACCCGGTGCTGGATGTGGCCGAAGACATCGACACCTGGCTGCTTCCCGAGCCCCCCGCCAGCTTGACCGAGGGCGGCCTGATCGCGCGCGGGGTCTGGCCCGACCTGGACGAGGTCGCCGATCTGGCCCGAGAGGGCAAGGGCGCCATCGCCCGCATCGAGGCCCGGGAGCGCGAGGCCACCGGTATCAACTCGCTCAAGATCAAGTACAACAAGGTCTTTGGCTACTTCCTGGAGGTCACCAACGCCAACCTGGACCGGGTGCCCGATCGCTGGTACCGCAAGCAGACCCTGGCCAACTGCGAGCGCTTCATCACCTCGGAGCTGAAGGAATTCGAGGAGAAGGTGCTTGGGGCCGACGAACGCCGCCGCGAGCTGGAATACGAGCTGTTCTGCGGCCTGCGCAGCCGGGCGGCCGAGCACATCCCCCGCCTGCAGCGCCTCGCCGACGCCGTGGCCTGGGTGGACGCCATCGCCGCCCTGGCCGAGGTGGCCGTGGACCGCCGCTATGTCTGCCCCACCGTGGACAACAGCCCCGATCTGGAGATCGTGGGGGGGCGCCACCCGGTTGTCGAGGCCATGGATCTCGATGAACGCTTCGTTCCCAACGATCTCAGCCTGGACGCCGGTCGGAGGCTGGTGGTGCTCACGGGCCCGAATATGGCCGGTAAGAGCACGGTGATGCGCCAGGTCGCGCTGATCGCGCTGATGGCCCAGGTGGGCAGCTTCGTGCCCGCCGACAGCGCGCGCATCGGGCTCTGCGACCGCATCTTCGTGCGGGTGGGCGCCAGCGACGATCTGTCGAGCGGCCGCAGCACCTTCATGGTGGAGATGTCAGAGACCGCCCTCATCCTCAACCAGGCCAGCAGCCGCAGCCTGCTGCTGCTGGACGAGATCGGGCGTGGCACCAGCACCTATGACGGGCTGGCCATCGCCTGGGCGGTGGCCGAGGCGGTACACGACCGCCTGCGCAGCCGGGCCATCTTCGCGACGCACTACCACGAGCTGGTCAGCCTGGCCGATGAGAAGGCACGCGTGGTCAACCTTCACGTCGCGGTGAGCGAGAGTGAGGGGCGCATCGTCTTTCTGCGCTGCCTGCGGGAGGGGGCCAGCCGCAGCTATGGCCTGCAATGCGCGCGCCTGGCGGGCATGCCCGAGGCCGTGGTGGGACGCGCCCGCGAGCTGCTGACCGAGCTGGAGGCCCGGCCGCGCCACGGGCCCCCGACGCGCCAGGTCGGCCTCTTTGACCCGCGGCCCCCCGTCCCGGCAGCGGTGCTGGCCCCCGATCCCTTGCGGGTGGCCCTGCGGGCGCTGGATCCCAACGATCTGACTCCACGTCAGGCTTTAGACGCACTGTTCAGGATTCGATCGTTGGTTGAGTGAGCCAGCCACCCGCGCGGGCCGGGGCCCTTGCCCAGGCGACGAACGAGGAGCTATCCCAAGGCCGTGATGACCCCCGTGCTGCTGCTGCTCCACCTGCTGGCGACCGCCTGCGGCGCCGAGGTCGCCTTGCAAGAGCTGCGGGTCTTCACCGGGGCGGGCCACGCCCGCTTGTTGCTGGTCTTCAGCGGGGCTCCCGGCAGCGTCGAAGGCCGCAGCCTGAGCACCGAAGATGGGCGTCCGGCGCATATTCTCATCCAGCTGGGTGGGGTGGGCCCAGGCCCGGAGGGCGACCGCACCATCCCTGTGGACGACGCGGGCATCGGGGCCTTGCGCCTGGTCACAGTCGGTGATGATCTCGATCTCATCGTCGAACTGGGCGAAGAACGTGCGCTGTCGACCCGCTTTGTGGGCCGGTCGGCGGTGCTGGTGGACCTGATCGAGCAGGGCAGGGGAGAAGACCCCGCCTTGCCTTCGCCCGCGCAGCTGGAGGCCTGGCTGGATGGCGTGGGCTTGAGCCGCCCCGTCGCCAACAGCCGGCCCCGCAGCCGGCGCCTGGTGGTGGTGGACGCCGGTCATGGGGGCTGGGATCACGGCGCCGTGGGCACGACGGGCACCCGCGAGGCCGACATCGCCTTGCAGATCGCCTTGCGCACCGCCCACAGCCTTCGGGCAGCCGGCGTCGAGGTGGTGCTCACCCGCGACAGCGACGTCTTCGTCACCCTCAAGGACCGCGCGGCGCTGGCCAACCAGCGCGACGCCGACCTCTTCCTCAGCATTCACGCCAACGCCGCCCCCGGACCCACCGCCTGGGGCATCGAGACCTACTCCTTTGACAGCGCCAGCGACGGCGGCGCCGCTCGTGTGGCCCGCCGCGAGAACGCCATCCTGCGGGAGCAGCGGGTAGAAGGCGAGACCGACCCGCTGCTGGCCCGCATGCTGGTGGCCGGCACCAACGCCCTCAGCCGGCGCCTGTCCCGCGAGGTGCAGGCCGTGGTCGTGCAGACGCTCCAGCAGGACTATGGCGCCGACCAGATCCGGGATCTCGGGTCCAAGACCGCGCTCTTCTATGTGCTGGTCTCCACCCGGATGCCGGCCATCCTCTTTGAGTCGGGCTTCGTCAGCAACCCCGAAGACGAGCGCAGGCTGCGCACGCCGCACTACCAGCAGGCCGTGGCCGACGCCTTGGCCGACGCCGTGCAGCGCTGGTTCGAGTCCGCCGACAGCCGCAGCCGGGCGCTGGATGCCGCCGGCCTGGGCCCGAAGGCGAGCCCGCCATGACCCTTGAGAATGAAGCTCTGGCGCCCGATCTCGACGCGGCGGTAGACGCCTACCTCTTTGTCGCGCGGGTCGAGCGCGGCCTCGCGGCCCACACGATCGAGGCCTACCGCGCGGACCTGATCGGGCTGGTGGGCTTTCTGGCCGAGCGGGGGCGGCGCAGGCCAGAGGATGTGCAGGCTGAGGACCTGTCGGCCTGGATGCTCTCCCTGGTGGACCGGGGCCTGGCCCGCAGCACGGTGGCCCGCCAGCGGGTGGCCATGCGGCAGCTCTTTCGTTTCCTGGTGGGCGAAGGCGTCCTGGAGCAGAGCCCGGCCGACCGCATCGAGGGCCCGGGCGTGCAGCGGCACCTGCCGGTGACCCTGTCCGAGGCGCAGGTGGAGGCGCTGCTGGCCGCGCCGGACCGGTCCACGGCCCTGGGCCGCCGCGACGGGGCCATGCTGGAGCTGATCTACGCCACGGGGCTGCGGGTCAGCGAGCTGGTGGGCCTTCGGGCCGAGAGCCTGCACGATGGCTGGCTGGTGGTGCGGGGCAAAGGCGGCAAGGAGCGCCTGGTGCCCCCTTTGGCGACCAGGCGGCGGCGGCGCTGGCCCTGTGGGCCGCCGACCGGGCGGGCCAGCCGCCGCGCAAGGGGCCGGCCTGGGTCTTTCCCACGCCGCGGGGTGGGCCCATGACCCGCCAGAACTTCTGGCAGCGCGTGCGCAAATACGCGCTGCAGGTGGGCATCGCCGGCAAGCTGTCGCCTCATGTGCTGCGCCACGCCTTCGCGACCCACCTGGTGAACCACGGGGCCGACCTGCGGGCGGTGCAGGCGATGCTCGGCACGCCGACATCTCGACCACCGAGATCTACACCCATGTCGCGCGCGCCCAGCTGCAGCGCATGCACGCGCTTTCATCCGCGGGGCGGCCCATGAGCGGCAGCGCGCGGGAGCGGCGGTGGTGGCGGCCCTGGGGCCGGCGCCAGCTCCAGGCCCAGCTCCAGATCCAGCATCCGACTTTACATAATATACATTATCAGAAGTTCACGGGGGCAAGCCTGGGGGGCCTGCTGGGCCTGGCCCTGAGCAGCTTGTCGACCGGCTGCATGGCCGACGGCCTGCTGTGGTGGTTGCCGGCACCGGCGCTCGATGCGCCCGCCTTTGTAGACCTCGGCGCGATTCCAATGGACGGCCGGGCCCAGGCCGACCTGCCCCTCCTGCTGGACAGCGACGCCGGCCTCTCCTTTCACCTGGTCCTGGAGTCCGAGGGCTTCTTCGTGAGCCCAGAAGCCCTGGACCTGGTGCCGGGACAGCTCCGCCATGTCGCGCTGGGCTTTGACGCCCTGGCCCATGATCGGTCCGGCGTCGCTGGGCCCCATGCGGCCACCCTCGGCGTGACGCCCGTCGGCGATAGCCGCATGGCGCCGGTGGAGGTCGCGGTCCAGGTCGAGGTGCGGGTTGATTTTGACGGCGATGGCTACCCGCACCCGGCCGCCGGCGGCGACGACTGTGACGACTCGGACCCATTGGTGAACCCCGGCGCGGTCGAGGTCTTCTATGATGGCGTAGATGCCGACTGCGACGGCAATGACGACGATGCCGACGGCGATGGCCACGCCGCCTTGCGGGCGGGTGGTGAGGACTGCGACGATGGCGACCCCGAGGTGCACCCCGATCAGCCCGACGGCCATGACGCCGTGGACAACGACTGCGACGGCATCTTCGACGAGGATGACCTGGAGCCGGGCGCCGTGCTCATCAGCGAGGTCTTTGGCCCTCCGGGCGCCCCTGGGGCGGGCTTTGTCGAGCTTCAGGGCATCGACCCTCGCGCCTGGCGGCTGGAGGGCTGGACCCTGACCCAAGGCGACGCCGGCCCGGTGGTGCCTCTGGATGGCGGCGTGCTGCCAGCCGGGGGCCGCTTTGTGCTCTGCGTGGACGTCGCGGCGGCGGAGGCCCTGGGCGTACGCTGCGATCAGGTTGGCCTGGCGCCGATCCTGCCTGGGGATGGCCCCTTGGAGCTGGGCCCTCCGGGCATGCCCGTGGACGGCCTCCCCTGGGACGCGGGCTGGGAGCTGCCAGAGGACGCCAGCCTGCAGGTGGATGGGCGCTGGCTGGTTGGCGAAGCCCCCTTGGACCCGACCCGCAACGACAGCCCGCTGGCCTGGTGTGCTGCCCCGACTCCGTGGGCGGACGGGCCCGCGGGCAGCCCCGGCGCGTTGAACCCCGATTGCCCCTGAGCGGTGCCGGCCGGGGCCTCAGTCGGTGGTGCCAAAGGTGCCCGACCGGCGCGGATCACCGGCGCCAGAGAAGTGCCCACCGGCCGATCCCGCGATGTGGAGGCCGCCAAAGAACAAGTTCAAACTATCAAAACGGTTCATATTCGGGTAGCCGGCAGCGAGGGCCTCCAGGGTGCCCGGCGGCCGGCGATCGGCCTCGACATAGAGCCGCCCGCCCTCGACATGGCAGCGCGGGGCGGTCACCGCCCGACGGGGATCCAGGCCGTGGTCGGTCAGGTAGACGATGCCGTGCAGCAGGGCCGACCGGATGCGGCTGGAGCCCCCCGATCCAAGAGCGTAGATCTGGTCACCAATCTCGAGCAGGCTGGGGCAGCACATGGTGAGCAGGCGGCTGCCCGGGGGCAGGGCGGCGTCTTCGGGGTAGACGTCGCTCTCACCCAGGAAGTTGTTCAGCAGCAGGCCGGTGCCGGGCACGACCAGGCCCGCGGTCTCGCCCAGGCTGTGGGTGATGGCGACGGCGTTGCCATCGGCGTCCACCACCGAGATGTGGGTGGTATTGCCGGGCTGGCGGGGCAGGCGGGGGCGGCCTCCCCTGCCCTCCCCTGTGGGCGCCTGGCCGTGGGCCTCGGCCTCGAAGTCCTCTTGCGGGGCCAGGGCCAGCAGAAAGCCGTCCACGAAGCCGTCCTGGAAGAGCTTGCCATGCAAGGTGGGACCGCGGCTCCCTTCGACCCGGCGCAAGGCGTGGGCCAGAGAGCGCACCTGGGCGGCGCCCAGGGGCTCGGGCATGGGGCCGTGGTCCTCCAGGGCTCGCAAGGCCTGGGCCACCAGCAGGCCCGCCACCGAGCTGGGGGGCGGCAGCCAGACCGTCGCGTCGCGGTAGTGGTAGCAGATCGGCGCACGAAAGACGGGCTGCCAGGCCGCGAGATCGGTGGCGTTGAGCCGGGCCTCGGCGCCCAGGGCCGCCAGGATGGCCTGGCCCACGGCGCCGGTGGAGAAGAGCGCGGGGCCCTGCTCGGCATAGGCCCGCAGGGTTCCGGCGAGGTCGGGGTTGGTGAAGACATCGCCGGCGCGCAAGGGCCGCCCCTCGCGCGAAAACAAGGCGCGGAGGGCGTCATCGGTCCCAAGGATGGGCCAGAGCAAGCCGCAAACCTGGGCGAAGCCAGGGGTCACCGGCACGCCCTGTTCGGCGGCGCGCGCGGCGGGCTCCACCAGGCGCGCCATGTCCAGGCGCCCATATTTCTGGTGCAAGGCCCACAAGCCGCCGGGCAGGGCGGGCACTGCCACCGAGGCCGGGCCGAAGTGGAAGCGCTGCACGGCGGGCCCGAAGTCCACGTCGATATGGCGAAGCGCGGGCCGACCCTCGGCCGGCCCGCCCCGTCCCGGCACATCCGAGAAGAGGTCGAGGACCTCGACCTGGCCGCCCATGCGCAGGGTGGCGATGCCGCCGCCCCCCAGGCCGGTCAGCAGGGCCTCGGCCACGCCGGCCATCAAGGAGGCGGCGATGGCGGCGTCGGCGGCATTGCCCCCGGCCCGCAAGGCCGCCAGGCCCGCCTCCACCGTGAGCGGGCTGCCCGCGGCCACCGCGCCGCTGGTCATGGCTGAAGCCCCGCGCCGGGTCCGGCCACAAAGCGCGCCGCGAAGCGTGCCAGCAGCTGGTTGGCCTCGGGCCCGGCCCGGTGGCTGTCCAGCTGGCGTTGGGCGGCCTCTTTGCCGAAGAGCCCACCATACTGCGCCATATAGCGAAGGAAGCGGGCGCGGTTGTCCTGCCAGGTCATCTCGGGGTGGAATTGCGTGGCATAGACCGGCCGGTCGCGCATCACCACCGCCTGGTAGGGGGCCCGCACGCTGCGGGCGAGGTTCACCAGGGAGGTGGGCAGGCGGCTGGCCCGATCCTTGTGGCCCAGCTGGGCGATGAAGGTGGCGGGCAATGCGCCGAAGATCTCGTCCAGGGCTCCATCCTCGGTCAGCACCAGGTCATAGCTGCCCACCTCGGCGTTCTGCTCGTCGTGGATGACCTCGCCGCCCAGCCCCAGCACCAGCGCCTGAAAGCCGAAGCAGGAGGCGAACATGGGCGGCCCGGATTCGGCCACCCAGGCCACAGCGTCGATGAAGTCGGCGATGGCGGGGCTGTCGTCCAAGACCGAGTAGTCGCCCGAGCCCCCCACCAGCACGGCGTCGGCCTCGGCCAAAGCACCCCGGTCCGGCCGCCCCGCCAGCACGTCCATGGCGTCGATATGCCACACGTCCACCCCCAGGCGCTCGGCAAAGCAGCGGTGCTCGTCGGTGCGGGCGGGATCGCCGGGGTTGCGGGCCTGCAGCAGCACATAGCGGGGCGAGGCAGCGGTCAAGCGGGCTCCCTTCCGGGCCGGAGGCCGCGGGACTCAGGAGCGAGTCTAGCGCCCCGGCCGCCCCCGCTCCACCCATGAATCCACCGAAGAGAAGTTGAAAAGCTGACGGAGAGTTGAAATATCAACTATCAGACGAGGCTTGAAGGATGGCCTCAGAAATCCTTCGGAATGCGCACGGACACCGGTCCCAGCACCCGGGCCTGGCAGGCCAGGCGGTCACCGCGCTGCATGGCCTCAAAGCCCAGCACCAGCTGCTCGCGCCCTTCGAGGGGGCTGAGGCCGCGGGCGTCGCCCCGGATCTCGACGCGGCAGGTGCCGCAGCTGCAGGTGCCGCCACAGTAGTGGCTCAGGTCGATGCCTTCGGCCATGGCCGCGTGCAGCAGGCGGGTGCCAGCGGCGACGTCGGCGTCGATGCTCTGGCCATCGGGGAGCTCGAAGCGCACCCGGGCGGTGCCCGTCCCCTGCCCTTCTCGCCCGAGCACACGGTCGGTCGCCGAGCGGGCGCGCCGAAGGCCCCGCCGCAGCAAGCTGCCCGCCAGAGAGCCGTCGCGCCGGTCACCTGCCATCTCGTCCACCTCCGCAGGGGGCCCAGAGGACTAGCCCGATGGTGGCCGGGGTGCTTGCCCGGCTTCGGTGGGTCGTCTACGTTGGGCCGGTGAGCTCAGAACGGTCCGCTGACGCCCTGCCCGACTTTGATGACAGCGCCCTGCTGGAGCGGCTGCGCGCGGGGGACGACGACGCCTATGCCGAGGTGGTGCACCTGCATTCGGGGCGCATCTTCGCCATCGGCATGTCGATGCTGCGCAACGAGCAAGACGCCCGGGATGTGGTCCAGGAGACCTTTCTCAACGCCTTCCGCAAGCTCGACGGCTTCCGCGGCGACGCCCCCTTCAGCAGCTGGCTCAAGCGCATCGCCACCAACAGCGCCCTGATGAAGCTGCGCCGCCGTCGGCGCAAGCCCGAGACCTCCTTGGAGCTGCCCGCCACCGACGGCAGCGGTGAGCGCCGCGAGCGCGATCTGGTCGATTCCGGCCCCTTATCCGATAAGCTGCAACAGGACGCCGAGCTGGGCCAGCGGATCCGCCTCGCCGTGGACGGCCTCTCCGACAGCTACCGCGAGGTGCTGGTGCTGGCGGACTACCAGGAGCTGTCGATGCGCGAGATCGCAGAGATCCTCGAGATCACCGTTCCCAACGTCAAGACGCGCCTGCACCGGGCCCGGCTGGCGGTGCGGGCCGCCTTGCAGGGCTACCTGGCCGGAACGGAATAGGCGAAACCTGCGCGACGCCGTGGCGTCTGGACCTGGTGTGCCCGCGCTATCCCCCCGGCCGAGGGTCCCATGAAGAGCTGCGACGAGGTCCTGGAGCTGATCGCCGAGGGCCCGGTGCCGTCCCTGCCGGCCGCGGACCAGGCCGAGATCGGAGAGCACCTGGCCTCGTGTGCTGCCTGCGAGGCATTCTTGCGCACCCAGGACGAGGTCGCCCCCCTGGTGCGGGCCGCCCTGGCGGTCGAGGTTGACGCCGCGCTGCAGGCCGAGCTGGACGCGGCGGTGATGGCGGCCTGGCGCCGGCGGGCCTGAGCGCATCGGCTGGGGACCCGCTGGGTGTCCTGAGGTGTTGTCCGAAGCTGCCGCAGGCAGAAGCGGTTTGCACTCGGACCGGCGCCTGTCTACCCTGAGCGTGGAGGTACGACCCCTTGCCACCGAGGCGGGATTCACGCCGCCGGCCCTTGCTGCCGGCCCTCGTCACCTGGCTGGGCCTCTCGCTGGTTCTGCACGTCCTGATCGTGGGCCTGCTACACCCGCTATGGCCCTGTTTGCAGCCCGATCCCCCTCCCCTGCGCTCCATGCCCGTTCACCTGCTGGTGGAGGAGCCGGAGCTGCCCGAGCCACCGGTGGAGGAGGAGCCCGACGAGCCCGAGCTGGACGGGCAGCTGGTGGACACGCCCCCCCCCGAAGAGGAGGAGCGGCCCGAAGACTACGACTACCTGGCCGAACACGACCGGACGGTCGAGAAGGAGACCAAGACCGAAAAGTATCGGATCAACCCCGAGATTCTGGCTGAGGCCTATAGCGAGGATGACCAGGTCCAGTTCGAGGAGGCCTTCGACCTCAACGTCACCGAGCCCTCCACCGGGGCCCAGGTGGGCAATGACCGCTTCGATCCCGACCGGGATGGCCGCCTGGCCGCCCTGCCCTCCCCCTACAGCCTGAGCAACAAGGACGGGCTGCAGAAGCCCGTTCCCGCATCCAGCGCGTCCTCACGGCTGGCTGGCGCCCCCAACAACGATCTGCTGGACGAGGAGCGCGGAGACGCCGTGCGCCTGAACACCCGCGAGCTGATCGGCGCCACCTACATCAACCGCATCCGGCGCCTGGTGAATTTCTACTGGGATCAGAACCTCAACAACCTGCCGTCGTCGGTGCGCTACGCCCGGCCGTCCTATTCGACGGTGGTGATGGTGGTGCTGGACGGCAACGGCGCCCTGGAGAGCCTGGAGGTGATCAGCCGGTCGGGGTCGGACCCCCTGGACAACGCCGTGGTGCAGGCCTTTCGCATCGCGGGGCCCTTCCCCAACCCCCCCGAACAGCTCATCGCCAAGGACGGCCGGGTCTACCTCCCCGAGATGGGCTTTGTGGTGAACCTGGGCCAGGCGCGGGCCCCCTATATGGGCGTCGATCCCCGGGCGGGTGTGCGCTTTCCGGGCATCCTCAAGTCGCCGCGCTGACCCGCACCGTGCCCCGCGGCACGGCGTCGTCTGCATTGAGGATGAGGTCTGGCAGCGCAAAGGCGGCCCGCATGGCCCGCAGGTTCTCGTTGGCGGTGCCCTTGGCCCAGCTCAGATCCTTGGGGTGCACCCGCAAGGCCAGGCCCGGGCCCACCGCCGCCGCCATCAAGGCGCGGCGCATGCGGCTGCGGAAGCGGCGCACCTCGACCAGGCCCCGCAGGTTGGGGTGCTGCGGGCCGGCCGAGATGCGGTGGGGCTGGTCCTGGCCGGGCTGGATGCCCACCCGGATGACGGGCACCTCGGCCTGGTCGAAGACCTCCACCAGCGCCCGCAAGGTGGTCACGGCCTGGCCCAGGGTCATGGGGCTCCAGCGGCCCTCGGCCACCCAGCTCGCGCTCTCGGCCCCCCGCCAGGCCACCGCCGGGCTCAGGCGGACAAAATCGATGCGCGGGCGGCCCTGGCCGTCGTCACAGAGCCAACGGGCCTCGGCCAGGCTGCTGGCGTGGCTGCTTCCGGGCAGCCCGGGGGTCAGGACCAGGCCCACCTGCAGGCCCATGCGGCGCAGCCCCGCCAGCATGGGCTGCAAGGCGCTGGCCCGGTAGCCGCGGCGGCAGGCCCGCAGGATCCCGTCGTCCAGGGTGAGCACCTCGACCTCGACCGCCTGCAGGCCCGCGGCCAGCAGCGGGCGCAAGGCGTCGGGGTTGAGGTCGGCGGGGGAGGCCGCGAGGCGCAGGGGGCGGCCGCCCGCGGCCTGCAGCAGCGCATCATCGGGCAGCCCGCCGCGAAAGAAGGCCACCTCAAAGGGGCTGGACTCGCCGAAACGCTCGGCGTAGTGGGCGATCATCGCGGATACCAGCGCGGGGCTGGGGCGAGGACCGGGGGGCGGCTGCAAGGCGCAGCGGCTGGGGCTGCCGCCCAGGTCGATGGGGACCCGCCGGCCCACCCTCAGGCCATCCGGGCGCGGTCGGCGCGCAGGACCACCAGGGCCCGCCGGGCGGCGTCGTTCTGGGCGGCCTTCTTGCTGCTTCCCTGGCCCCGGGCCAGCTCTTCGTCGCCCAGGAAGACGGCCACCTCCATCTGGGGGCGGTGGTCGGGGCCGGACTGCTGGATGTCGCGGTAGTCCGGCACCGTGCCATGGCGCTTCTGGAGCAGCTCTTGCAGGGCGATCTTGGGATTGACCGGGTCGGCGCGGGCATCTTGGATGCGCCGCGCCCACCGGGCCTGTACCACCGCCCGGGCCACCTCCACCCCTTGGTCCAGCAGGATGGCCCCCAGCAGGGCCTCCACCAGGTCGGCCTGCAGCTTCACCCGCTCTTCGGGGCGGGACAGGGCCTCCCCCTTGCCCAGGCGCACGAGCGAGATCAGGTCCAGCTCTTGTGCGATCTCGGCCAGAGCTTCATTCTGGACCAGCTGCTGCCGCTTGCGGGTCAGGGTGCCGGGGTCGTCTTGGGGGAAGCGCGCATAGAGCAGCTCGCTGATGGTGAGCTGCAGCACCGCGTCCCCGAGGAATTCGAGGCGTTCGTACCACGCGCCCCCGTTTTCGGCCGCCCAGGACCGGTGGGTGAGGGCCTGGCGGTAGAGGGCGAAGGGGTCGCTCATGCCTGGACCTCGCGGATCCAGCCGCCGCCCAGCACGTCATCGCCCTGGTAGAGCACCACCGCCTGGCCCTTGGCGGCGGCGCGGGCGGGGGCCCGAAAGTGCACCCAGGCGCTGCGCCCGTCGTCGCTGGCCTGCACCCGGGCGGGCACCAGGCCGCCCCGGTGGCGGATGCGGGCAGAGAGGCCGTCCAGCTGGGCGAGGTCGGCGGGGTCCCGGGACCAGCTCATGCCGGTGGCCCGCACCGCCTGGTGCAGCAGGGCGTCGTCGGGACCCACCACCACGCGCCGGCTGGGAGCGTCGATGGACAGCACATAGAGGGGCTCGCCGGTGGCCACCCCCAGGCCCCGCCGCTGGCCCACCGTGTAGCGCCAGTAGCCGTCGTGCTGTCCCAGCAGGCGCCCGTCCTGGTGCACGATATCGCCCGATCCGTCCAAGTCGGGGCGTTGTTCCTGGACAAAGCGCGCATGGTCGTCATCGGGGATGAAGCAGACCTCCTGGCTTTCGGGCTTGTCGGCATTGACCAGGCCCAGGCGCCGGGCGTGGCCGCGCACCTCATCCTTGGTCATGCCGCCCAGGGGGAAGAGGGTCTGGGCCAGGGCGGCGGGGGTGACGGGAAAGAGGAAGTAGCTCTGGTCCTTGTCCAGGTCGGCGGCCCGCTGCAAGGTGGGGCCGGGGCCGATGCGGGCGTAGTGGCCGGTGGCCAGGTGGCTGGCGCCCAAGGCGCGGGCCCGCTGCAGCAGCACCTTGAACTTGAGCACCCCATTGCACTGGATGCAGGGGTTGGGCGTGGCCCCAGCGGCGTAGGTGGCCACGAAGTCGTCCATCACGGCCTGTTGAAAGGCCTGCCGCAGGTCCATCACATAGAAGGGGATGCCCAGGCGATCGGCCACCCGGCGGGCGTCCAAGGCGTCGTCCAGACCACAACAGTGCTTGCCCCCCGCGGTGGAGGGGTGGCTGGGGGCGTCGTGCAGCTTCATGTGCACGCCGATGACCTCGTGGCCCTGCTCCACCAGCAGGCCCGCCACCACCGAGGAGTCCACTCCCCCACTCATCGCTGCCACCACCCTCACGCGACCTCCATGCGGGCCAGGACCCGCTCCAGGGCCGCTATCGCCTCTGCGGGGTCGGTGGCATCGGCTCCGAAGGAGAAGCGCACCGGAACGCCCTGCAGGCCCATGGCTGCCAGCACATGGCTGGGCTCGGCCGCGCCGGATGCGCAGGCCGAACCGGTGGAGGCGCAGACGCCTTCAAGATCCAGGCCCATCACGATCAAGTCGCCGGGCTGATCAAAGAGCACGGCGGTGGTATTGGGCAGCCGGGGCGCACCCTCGCCCAGGATTCGCCCGCCCAGGCGCTTGCAGGCCGCCTCAAGCTGGTCCCGGGGGCCAGGGTCGGTGCGGCCAGCAAGGCGGGCCGCCTCGCCCATTCCGGCGATTGCCGGCACGTTCTCGGTGCCTCCCCGCAGGCCGCGCTCTTGGGGGCCGCCCCGGATTCGGGCCACAAGGCCAGCCATGCGCGCCGGGCGCAGCAGCAAGGCGCCTGCGCCGCGGGGCCCCCCCATCTTGTGGCTGGACAGGGTGAGCAGGTCCACCGGCAGGTCCACCGGCAGCCGCCCGGGGAGCTGGCTGGCGTCGCAGTGCAGGGGCAGGCCATGGTGGGCGCAGCGGGCCGCGATGGCGGCGATGGGCTGCAGCACGCCTGTCTCGTTGTTGGCGGCCATGACGCTGACCAGCCCGACGTGGGGGCCGTGGGCCTCAAATAGGCGGTCGAGGGCGGCGAGGTCCACCTGCCCCTCCCCGTCCACCGGGATGAAGAGGTCGCCCCAGGCCAGCACCGAGGGGTGCTCGACCGCCGATACCAGGCGCAGGGGCCGGTCGGGCCGCAGCAGGCCATTGAGGGCCAGGGCGTTGGCCTCGCTGGCGCCGCTGGTGAAGACGACCCCGCGGGCGTCCCAGCCGGCCAAGGCGGCCACCGCCTTGCGCGCCTGGTCCAGGACCGCCGCTGCCGCCCGTCCCAGGCTGTGGGGCGAGCTGGGGTTGGCCCAGGCCCGGGCCTCGGCGTCCCGCTGGGCGGCCAGGGCCCCAGCGAGCAGGGGCGCGGTGGCGTTGTGATCGAGGTACAGGCGGCCCCCAGGCCTTAGAGGCGCGCCTGCAGGCGCTCCTTGAGCACGGCGTGCATCTGGTCCCAAGGCGGCATGCTGGCCCCGAGCTTGTCGGTCAGGGTCACATCGGCCGCCATGGCCAGGGCGAAGGCCGCCGAGGCCGCGGCCTCGTCGCCGCAGGCCGCATAGGCCACGCAGCGCACGAGGTGCAGCCCGGCCTCCACGGCCTTCTCTTCGACCTCCAAGGAGAGCCCGCGATCCGCGAGGCTGGCGGCCTCGGGCCAGTCCTGCTTGCGCAGGGCCAGCTCGGCCAGGCGCAGCAGGGCCTTGGGCTGGGCGGGGTCGAATGCGAGGCTCTTTTCGTAGTGCTGCTGGGCCTTGTCGGCGAGGTCCAGGCGGGCGTCCAGCACATAGCCCTTGGTCAGGTAGGCCTCGACCACCTCGCTCGGCTCCTGGGCGTGGTAGATGATGTTGTTGTGCACATTCAGCAGGTTGTTCCAGTCCTTTCGGGCGAACAGCACCGCGGCGATGCCCTGCAGGGCCTTGATGTCGTTGGCCCGCAGGTCCAGCGCCTTGTTGAAGCGCTTCTTGGCCTTGTCCAGGTTGCCCTGGTGAAGCTCGACCCGGCCGAGGTTCACATAGGTGCGGGCCAGGCGCAGGGGGTCGCCCTGGCCGCCGGTGAGCTGGAGGATCTGCCGGTAGACATTGCCAGCCTCGTCCCAGCGCTCCTCGTCCATGTAGAGCGGGCCGACGGCCTCGAGGCTGGGCAGGTGGCTGGGGTTGAGCTTGAGCCCCTGCTCGTAGCGGCCCAGGGCGTCGGTGGTGCGCTTGAGCTTCCGGAGGGCCTCGGCGAAGCGGTAGTAGTAGAGCGCAACCTCGATCCGGACATCGAAATCGTCGATGTCGCGCTCGTTTTCGGCGGGCTCCATGGCCTCGAATACGGCGACGGCCCCCGCGAGCTCGCCGGCGTTGTAGAGCCAGTCGCCGCGGAAGCGCAGGGCCTCGCTGTTCAGGGGCTGCTCTTCGAGGACCTTGGCGTAGATGCCGGCGGCGCCGTCCCGGTCGTGCAGGGTCTCGCTGCGGGTCTGGGCTGCCCGCAGCAGCAGGTCCACCCGCTCCTGGCCCTGCACCGCGCGGGCGTGGTTCTGGATGGCCTCGACCACCAGGTCCCACTGGCCGCGGGCGGCGTAGACGCGCTCGAGCAGCTCGGCGGCCTCGGGGTCGGGGTGTTCGCCGCCGGTGGCCGCGTCCAGGAAGCGCACGGCCTCGTCTTCGCGGTAGAGGCGCTTGAAGAAGACCCGGCCCAGCTCGGCCTGCAGGCGGGTGCGGTCGCGCCCGTCCAGCTGCCGCAGTCGGGCCTGGCCCACATCCACGAAGGTCTGCCAGTCCTCGCGCTGCCGGGCGAGGGCCACCAGGTGCTCCAAGGCGGCGGGGTCTTCAGGACGCAGGTCCAGCACCTTGCGCCAGGCGTCCATGGCCACCTGGGCTTCGCCGATGCGCTCCTCCCAGGTGGTCGCGATGGCGCGGTAGCGGAGGATCTGCTCTTCGCCGTTCACCACCGTAGCCTCGCGGGCCAGCACGCCCACCAGGGCCCGCCAGTCCTCTGCCGCCTCTGCCAGGGCCTTGAGCCCGGTCAGGGACTCCAGGTCCTCGGGGTTGTGGTCGAGGGCGGCGAGGAAGGCGGCGCGGGCCGCGTCCTGGTCGCCATTGGCGAGGTGCACCTCGGCGACCCGGCGCCGGTAGCGGGCCGCGTCTGCCGGATCGGCGGTCACGGCGGCCAGGCCGTCCAGGTACTGAATCGCCAGACCGCTCTCGCCGCGGGCGCCGGCGATGCGGGCCAGGGCCTCCAGCACCTCGGCGTCTTCGGGGGTCTCTTCGTGCAGCTGCCGGTAGAAGTCCCAGGCCTCGTCGGTCTCGGCCAGCTTCTCGGCCAGGATCCACCGGCGCTTGGCGTCGATGGCGGCCCGCTCTTCGGGGTCGATGCTCTGGCTGCGGCGCAGGGCCAGGGTGTCGAATGCAGCCCGCCAGTCGCCCGTGGCGGCGGCGGCGCGCTCGGCCCGCACCAGCAGGTCGATGCTGGGGACCTCACCCTGGGAGTCGCTGTCGGCGATGGCCTGACGCAGGCGCAAAGCGGCTTCGGCGGCCAGTCCGGCGGACTCTTCAGCAGCCAGGCGCTCGTCCAGGGTGGCGTCGCCCAGCTGATCGAAGAGCGCCTGCATGCCAGCGGCGTCCTTGCGGCGGCCGAGCAGGTCCACCAGGGCGTCAAAGGCCCGGCCGCGCTCGGGGCGGGCTTCAAAGGCCAGGCGGTAGGCGGCCTCTGCGGCGGCGGCATCCTCGGCGGCGCTGTAGAGGTGGGCGGCCAGGACGGCGTACCGACCGGATGGCTGGCCTTCGACGCCGCGGGCGATCTGCTCGTGGGCGGCGGCGAGGCCCCCGCGTTCGCCCAGGCGGGCCAAGGCGCGCTCCAGGCCGGACGCGGCCTCCACATCCTTCGGATCCTGCTGCGCGGCGGCCTGCCAGGCTTCCAGGGCCGCTGCCGGGTCTTCCTGCCAGGCCTCGCGGATACGGGCCACCTCGCCGTGCAGGCGAGCCTCCCTGTCGGCGGCAGCCAGCACCTCCAGGGCGCGCAGGGCCTCCTCCCAGTAGCCGAAACCCTCGGCGAGGCGGGCGAGGGCCCGCAGCGGACGGGGGCCCTCGGCGGCGAGCACATCGGAGAGGGCCTGCATGGAGCGGGCCACATCGCCCTCGGTGCCGGCGACATCGGCGATGCGCGTCGCCAGGCTGGCGGCCTCGGCCTCGCTGCGGGGGTTGCCCGCCAGCGCGCCATAGAGGCTGATCAAGCTGCGTCCATCGCCCGACCGCAGGGCGAGGTCTTCGAGCTGCCCGATGGCGCCGCGGTGCTGCGGATCTTGTGCGAGCACCTGCTGTACGACGGCGGCCGGGTCAGCACCTTCGACCGTCTGTGCGGCCTCGGCGGCGGCCAGCATCTGCCAGTGGCGCCGGTCGAGATCACCGGTGGAGCCGGCCTCTTGCATATGGAGCTGGTAGACGGCGGCCTGGTCGCCCTGCTGGTGGGCCAGGCTGCGCATCAGGCCGATGGCCGGCAAGAAGCCCGGCGACAGCTCCAGGCACATGCGGAGCTGGACCGTGGCCATGTCCAGGGCGTCGGTGCGGTCGGCGTAGATGCGGGCCGACCGGTAGCGCAGGCTCACGACCTCGTTGGGGTCGTCGCTGGCGTCTGCGGCGTCGGCCAGCACGCGGGCCAGCGAGGCCCACTCGTCGGTATCGGCCAGCAGGCGCGCATAGGCGTCCAGGCTGGGGGGGAAGTCGGCGACGGCGTCGAGGGCCCGCCGGTAGAATTCCCGGGCGCGCTGGGTGTCCTGCAGGCGGTTCTCGTGGGTGGAGCCGGCCCGGTGCAAGAAGAGGGCCACGGCCGCGGGAGCCTCGGCCAGGGTGGAGCGCTGCTCGTAGACCGCGGCCAGCTCGGGCCAGGCAGCCAGGCGGGTGTAGACGCGCTCCAGGCCCTCCAAGGCGGGCAGGTAGCCCGGCGCGGTGTCGAGGATGCGCTCGAACCAGCTGCGCGCGCCCGCGAGGTCGGCCAGCGGCCCCTCGCAGATCTCACCCATCCGGTAGAGGGTGGTCACGACGAGGTTGGGGTCCGTGAGGTGGGCCACATGGGCCTTCAGGAAGGTCAGGGTGTCGGCGTGGCGGCCTTCACGCTGAAGCAGGCGCACGGCGGCCTCTGCCGCGGGCCCGGCGCTAGGGTCGGAGGCGACCACGCGCTGGTAGCTCTCCAGCGCGAGATCGGTTGCGCCAAGCTGGTTCTCTTGGATGCGGGCCAGCCGGTAGAGGGGCAGGGCGTCATCCGGCGCAGACAGGGCTGCGGCCTCGGCGGCGAGGCTGTCGGCCACAGCCTGCCACTGGCCGGTCTGGGCCAGCCAGGCCTGGTGCTCGTGGCGAAGCTCGCGGCTGGCGCTGCCCTCGGCCGATGCGAAGAGGGCGTCGTAGACTGCGGACACGTGCTCGCCCGGCAGACCGGCGGAGACGGCGAGACGGGCGGCGCGGGCCAGGTAGAAGCTGGCGTCGGCCCCGCCCATGCGGTCGGCCTCGCGCTGGTAGAGGGCGACCAGCTCGGCGTGGGCGCCGGCTTGTTCCAGGCCGTTTTCGAGGGCGAGGAAGGCCGGGGCCGCGGTGGGGTCCATCGTGTGGGCCCGGCGCCAGCTCTCCAGGGCTTCTTCGCTGCGGTGCAGCTCTTCGGCCAGGATCCGGCCGCGCTCCACCAGCAGACGGGCTGCAGCGGCCGGCCAGGCCACCTCGGCCATGCGCTCGAGCACGCCCACCAGGGACTCCCAGCTCTGGGAGCGGAAGTGCATCTCTTGCAGCAGGCGCAGGGCGAACCAGTCCTGGCCATCGAGCTCAAGGGCCTGCTCCAGGGCGCCCACGGCCTCTTCGGGGCGGCGCAGGCTGTTGCGTTCGACCAGGGCGATGTCGTGCAGGGCCTCGGTGGCCTGGGTGCCCCGCGTCAGGCGCACCCGCTTTTCGAGCAGGCTGCGCATGCGCTCGAAGTCGCCGCGGCTGGCGGCGGCGTCGGCATAGGCCCGCAGCAGGTCGGGGGTCCCGGCGCCGGCCTGGATGGCCTGCTCAAAGAGGGCTTCGGCCTGCTCCCACTCGCCGAGGTGCCGGAAGCGGATGGCGCCAGCAGCGCCCAACAAGGCGCCCCGCTGGGCGGGATCATCGGCAGAGCGCGCCTCGCGCTCCAGAGAGGTGGCGGCCTCGCGCCAGAGGTCGCCCTCTGCCGACGCGGCCTCGTAGCGCAGGCGTGGGGCGCTGGGCTCGACAGACAAGGGGGCGGGCTCGGCCAGCGCAGGGTTGACCACCGGCGCGGGTGCGGGCGCGGCCGGGCTGAGGGCGTCCAGGTCCCCGAAGTCGAACTGGCCGTCGGGACGGTACTCTTCCGTGGCGGCATCGAGGATGCCCAGGGCCCCGGTGTCGGCATAGCTGTCGTCGCCGGCGGCGGGTCCATCCTCGAAGAGCTGCTCGGCGGCGGGCTGGCTGCGGGGCGGTTGCGGCGCCGTGTCGGGGAGGTCGGCGGAGGCAGCCGGGAGCGGAGCCGGGTCGCCATAGCCCTCGTCCATCACCCCGGCGTCGAGCTCGGGCTGGCCCCGTAGGCTGCTGGCCGGGACCTCTGCGTCATCGCCTTCGGACCAGGAGAAGGCACCCACCGACGCATCGGCAGCGGCGGCGCTCCCGCCCACCACCGCCGCGGTGGCGATGGCCGACACCGGGACGTCGTCCTCGTCACCTGCCGCCAGGGCCTCATCCTCCCAGGAATCCGCGAAAAAGGAGGACTCGACTGCGTCATCGCCAAGCAGGCCGGCAATGACCGGCTCGGGCTCGGCCGGAAGGGCAGCGGTGGGCTCGGGCTCCTCTTCAAGGGGCAGCAGCGTGGCGGCACCCAGGCCCGGAGGCCGGGGCAGCTCTTCGGTCGCGTCGTTGTCGAAGGCGGGCGGCAGCAATTCGGGGGCCGGGTCCGCCGGTGCAGCGGCGATCGGC